>DASXPD010000066.1:0-6945 GCA_036493835.1 Candidatus Acidiferrum sp.
GAGGCGATGACGCGATCGCGCGGGAACATCGTGGAACCGGCGACGACGGTGGCCGGCGCGATACCGTTGACGCGCACGTGGGGCGCGAGGCCGACGGCCAGTTCGCGAATCAGGTGATTGAGCGCAGTCTTGCTGATGTCATAGGCTTCGCTGCCGCGTTTTGATACGACGGCGTTCGCGGAACTGGTCAAGACCAGAGACACCGGCAGCTTCTGATCGCGGAAGATCCAACCTGCCTCGCGGGCAAGCAAATAGTTGCCTGTGACATTCACGAGGAAGGTTTTGTTCCATTCCGCTTCGGTGAGCTGGCCATCGGCTCCGGCGACAGGAAAGATCGCGGCGGTGTTGACGATGGCGTCGATACCGCCGAATTCGAGAACGGTGAATTTCGCTGCAGCGGCGATGCTTTCCGATGAACTGAGGTCGACCGTAGTATGGACAGCGTTGGCTTCAGCGGCGACTTCTTTGGCGCCTACTTCGTTTTGATCGGCGACGACCACGTGCGCGCCTTTGCGGGCCAGCAATAGAGCGACTTCGCGACCGATTCCGCTGCCGCCTCCGACGACGAGGACGATTTTGCGGCTGAACTCGGCTTCGGGAGGCATGCGTTGCAGCTTGGCTTCTTCGAGAGCCCAATATTCGATACGGAATGCTTCAGAGCGCGGCAGGGCGACGTAGTTATGGAAGCTCGAGAAGGCTTGCGACTGTTCGGGGCGGCGGGCCTGCGGATAGGGGTGGGCGACATCGCCCGATTCGAGCGCGTTGGCACCCGACATGACATGAATGGCATTGACGAAAAATTCGGTGGTGATGCGGGCTTCCTTCTTATTCTTTCCGAAGCCGAACAGGCCGAGACCGGGAATGATGACGACCGAAGGGTTGGAATCGCGCAGACGCGGAGACTCTTTCGTCGCGTGCGCTTCGTAATATTGGCCGTATTCGTTGCGGTATTGAATGGCGCGTTCTTCGATCAGCGCTTTTAGAACGTCGACGCCTTCTTCGCCGGGCTTCCAATCGACGAACATTGGGCAGATGCGGGTGCGGAGGAAGTGATCGGGGCAACTCGTACCGAGATAGCCGAGTTCTTGCGCCCATTTTGAGCCGGCGAAGGCGAGCGCGTCTTCGCTATCGGCGTAATGCGCGATCACGCGGCGGTTGGAAGAGACGATGCCGCGCAGCGCCGGTAAGATGGCGACGGCTATGGAGCGGCGATCGTCCAGCGCACGGTACGCAACGCCACCGAAGGGCGGCCCCGACTTCTTCTGGCGCTCGAGTATGAACTCGCCCATCTGATCGATGGTGCGAATGCTGCTCAGATAGCATTCGCGATTGGTCGCGCCCCAAGTAAAGAGACCATGACTGCCGAGCAAGACGCCATCGCAGCCGGGATTTTCCTGAACGGCTTTTTCGAGGAGCAAGGCGACTTCGAAACCGGGCCGCTGCCAGGGCAGCCAGACTACTTTACGGCCGAATTGTTTATTGAACTCTTCGAGCATTTGTTTGCCGTTGGCGCTGGCGGCGAGGGCGATGGACCAATCCGGATGGAGATGATCGACGTGAGAAAACGGGAGAAAGGCGTGCAACGGAGTATCGATGGAGGCTGCCACGCGATTTTCGCCGTAAGCGGAGAGCGGATAATAGCGGACCATTTGGTCTTCGTGCTCTTCACCGCGATAGATGTGCTTGAGCTGTTCGAGGCGGTCGAGATAGAGCAGCGCGAAACCGTGCTCGTTGATAGAGCCGAGGTCGCCACCACTGCCTTTAACCGCTAGAACGCGCACCGGCTTGCCGGTGAACGGATCGGGTAATTCGATTTTTGCGCTGGTGTTTCCGCCGCCGAAGTTGGTGATTCGGAGATCGGCGCCGAGCAGGTTGGAGCGATAGCGTAATTGGCCCAGCCGATCGTCGGCCAAGGCGCGCTCTTCGCGCTCGTCCCAGAGATCTTTGATGTGCAGTAATTCAGTTGTAGAAGGCATGGATTTTAAGCGTAGGAACCGGCGCTCGCCAGGTTCCGGGCGGCGCGTTCGAGTGAGATGCGCTCCAGATAGCCACTTTGGCGGAACGCTTCGAGGGGATTTTCGGGAAGTCCTTTGGACGCGCGCCACTCGCGGACAGAGGGCCGCACGTCGGTGGCGAAGGCGTCCTGCAGAAGGGATTCGGCGCGCACCAGGTCGCAGGCTTTCTGAGCGGCTCTCAATTGTTCGTGGTCAACCAAGGCTGCTTTGGAGAAGAGGTCTTGAGCCATGCCGACGGTTTGGATCATGGCTTCGATTTTGCCTTTGAGATTATGGCTTTGATCGATCATGTAGGCGATGTCGGCGCGCCGGTTCTCTTCCCATTCGAAAAGCAGGATCTCATGAAAGATGCGGAAGACCTGGTACGGGTCGATCGAGCCGAGTGTGAGATCGTCGTCGGCATAGCGGCGATCGTTGAAATGAAACCCGCCGAGGATGTTTTCCGAGAGCAGCCAGGCGACTATTTGTTCGATATTTTGAGAGGCATAATGATGGCCGGTATCGACGAGCACCTTGGCTTGAGGGCCGGCGGCACGAGCGAACAGGAGCGCCATGCCCCAATCGGCGATGTCGGTGTGATAAAAAGCCGGTTCGAAGGGCTTGTATTCAATGAGCATGCGCTGCTCGGGAGCGAGGGATGCATGTGTGGCTTGGAGGCACTCTTCGAAAAGGCGCTTGCGTTCGCGAATGTTGGCGGTGCCAGGGTAATTCGAGCCGTCGGTGAACCAGAACGAAATGTCGCGGCTGCGGAGATCGCGCGCAATGGCTATGCTGTCGGCGGAATGTTTTAGGGCCTGATCACGAACAGATGGATCGGGATTGGCGAACGAACCGTATTTGTAGATTTGGTCCTGGAACAAGTTGGGATTGATGGATCCGGGGCGAACGCCATAACGACCGGCGAGCGCCGAAACCTTGGCTATGCTGCGCAAACCATCCTCGAAATCCCATAAGACATGGAGCGCGATGGTGGGGCAGATGCCCGTGAGCGCGTGTACCTGGCCTGCGTCGCTGAATTTTTCTTCTATGGTGGAGGCGGCGGCGGATTGCAGGAACTTGCCGAAACGCGTTCCGGTGTTGGCGAAGCCCCAGGATGGAATTTCAATGCGAAAACGTTCCAACGAATCGAAGATCTTTTGAGTGGCTTGGAATGACATCGGCGAAGCCGCCTTTCAAGTTACCAGGATAACTTCCAAGGTGCGGGGGCCATGCACGCCTTTGATACGAGTCATTTCAATATCGGAGGTGGCGGAGGGGCCGGAGATGGTGGTGATGGGCAGAGTGGCGAAGGAGGACATCTGGCGGATTCCTTCGGGTACCGTTTCGACGATCTGCACGGGGAAGACGATGCACAAGTGATAGTCGGGGATCAGGCTTAGCGCGCGCGATACTTCGCCGGGCGCGTGGCGCAGGACGATGGTACCGGTGGAAGCGATGGCGAGGGCGCAATCAGTGAGCACGCCTTCGCTTGAATCGAGCTCGCGATAGTCGGGGCTTTCGCGGAAAAAGTAAAAGCCTTCGGGGAGCCACACGCGCGGGAGATCGCGCGGCACGAGCAAACCGGTTTTGGCGCGCTCAGCAAGGATTCCCGCAATCGTCGGGGCGATTTCGCTTTCCGCGCAACGGTAGACCGGGGAGCCATAATTGGCGAGGCGATCGGCGAATAATTCCACGCGGGCGGCGGGGTCGAGAACGCCGACTTGGCGATAGCGGCGGTTGATGGATTCGTATTCGGTTTCGCTGGTAATGGAAGATCCGCCGGTGGCATTGCGAATGCGGTCGAGAATGTCTTGTTTGACGCTCATGACTAAAGGCGCGGTTCTTTCTGCCGTTTGGCCCACCATTCGCGGAACGATTGTTTGGGAACGGGTGCGAGATCGCGAATGGAGGTCCAGCCCGCCAGCATTCCGGGGAGATGACGAATCACGCCGTCGTGCGTGAAGGGCAACTGAGCAATGCGGGCCGTTTTTTGCGCGAGCGAAAGGCGTTCGGGCGTTTCGAGGGCGAAAGCGGCGGCTTTCATCGCGAGCTTTTCAACCAGCGGAGCATGATTCTCTTCGACGACCCGGCCGCGCAGATGCACCAGAATCTCCGGGATGTTGATTTTGACGGGACACACATCGTAACAGGCGCCGCAGAGGGAGGAGGCATAGGGCAGCGTTTGGGAATGCTGCATACCTTGTAGCTGCGGAGTGAGAATGGCGCCGATGGGTCCGGCGTAGACGGAACCGTAGGCATGACCGCCGGTCTGGCGGTAGACGGGGCAAGCGTTCAAGCACGCACCGCAGCGGATGCAATCGAGTGTTTCGCGCGAGACATCGTCCGAGAGAACGTTGGTCCGGCCATTATCGAGCAGCACAACGTGAAACTCGCGCGGGCCGCCGCCCGGGGAGACGCCGGTCCAAATGGAATTGTACGGATTCATGCGCTCGCCGGTAGCGGAGCGGGGCAGCAATTGAAGAAACACTTCGAGGTCACGGAATTTCGGGATGATTTTTTCGATGCCGACAAGCGTGATCAACACGCGCGGCAGAGAGAGACACATCCTGGCATTGCCTTCCGATTCGACGACGCAGACCGCTCCGGTTTCGGCGATAGCGAAATTGGCGCCGCTGATGGCGACCGGAACGCGCAAAAACTTTTCACGGAGATAGGCGCGGGCGGCGTCAGTGAGATCCTCGGGCTGGTAGCCGAGTTCCGGAAGGTTCATTTTCTCGCTGAAGATGCGACGGATCTCCATCCGGTTGCGATGGAGTGCGGGCACCACGATATGCGAAGGTTGGTCTTCACCGAGCTGCACGATCAGATCGGCGAGATCGGTTTCGTAGGGCGTGATGCCAGCGGCCTGGAGCGCAGGGTTCAGGCGGATCTCGTCGGAAGTCATGGTTTTGACCTTGATGACTTCGGTGGCTTCCTGCGCGCGGACAAGATCCACGATGATGCGGTTGGCTTCGTCCGCATCGCTGGCCCAATGGACGACGCCCCCGGCGCGGGTGCAAGCCGCTTCGAACTGCTGCAAGTAGAAATCCAGGTGGCGGAGGACGTGCTCCTTGATTTCGTGGCCGGCTTCGCGCAATTGCTCCCAATCGTCTACTTCAGCGACAACGCGAGCGCGCTTGTTGCGAATGACATCGGTCGCGCGACGGACGTTTTGGCGTACCTGCGCATTCGAGACGAGTTTCTTTGCGGCAACCGGGAAATCCGGCGCGCTGGCGGCTTCGCCGACTCGAATACTCATGACACTTCTCCCGCTTCGGTGGAGGCGAGAATTTCGGAAAGATGGAGGCAGCGGATTCCGGCGCGCTGACGGCTGAGCGCGCCGGCGATGTGCATAAGGCAGGAATTGTCGGCGGCGGTGCAGATTTCAGCTCGGGTTCCGAGGACGCATCGGAGTTTATCGGACAACATGGCCGCGGAGACTTCTACGTTTTTGATGGCAAACGTTCCGCCGAAGCCACAGCACTCGTCGGCTTCGGGCAAATCGACTAACGTGAGGCCGCGCACTTGCTTGAGGAGGCGCTCGGGCTTATCTCCAAGATGCAGGGAACGCAAGGAATGACAGGAGGGATGGAGCGTTACCGAGTGCGGAAAAAACGCGCCGACATCGGTGACGCCAAGTTTATCGACGAGCAGCTCGGAAAATTCGAAAATGCGCGGCAGCAATTTATGGACGGCGCGGGAGACGGCGGGATCTCCCGAGACAGCGGCCATTTTCGGGTAGTGATCGCGGATCATCGCGACGCAGGAGGAGGACGGGATGCAGATCGTCTCGTCGTCGCGGAAGACTTCCAGAAAATGGCGCATTAACGGCATTGCTTCAGCCTGGTAGCCCGTGTTGTAGTGCATCTGGCCGCAGCAGGTCTGGGCCTGGCGGAATTCGACGGTGTGTCCCAGGCGCTCAAGCACAGCTACGACGGCTCTACCGGTTCGCGGGAAGAGAGTGTCGTTGTAGCAGGTGATGAAGAGGGAAATGTGCAAGGTAGTCTCAATACTAGTCTGCAAGATCCAGTCCGCGCACACGGCGGAATTTCCCGGCGTTATGCGTCACGGGCGACTGCGCAATTTCGACTTCGAGCTCATACAAGACGACCGAAGGGATGGCAACGTTGGCGGGCGACACGGCTGCCAGACGTTCCTTTACCCGCCCGAGCCCTTTGAAAAAACAGATAAGAGTGTTTGTATCCAGAGCGAACATCACAATGGTTCGCGCGAGGAATCCGCGCTGAGGAACACTGGGCGGATGTGGCGTTCAAACAGATTTTCGGTGACATTCTTGGCGACGACGGGCTCGAATTTTTCGAGGAGGTCGAGGTAGCGACGGCCTAGTTTAGCGGCGACTTTGAAGCCTACGTGCAGGAGTTGGCGCAGGTGGCTGTTAAAGGCGGGGTTGCTCTGGTCGTGCCGCAGGGCTGCGACGAATTGATTGGACGTCCATTTTTCTACCGTGCTGGCCGGGGGTAGACGTTGGGGATCAATATCGATTACGGCCGAGTAGGGGGCGCAGAGGACCTCACGCTGGTCGTACGCTTGCGCGTAGATCTCTTTGGCAAGTGCGAGTCCGTCGCCGCCCGCTTCGGCTAGCCCGATCAATTCTTCGAGCCAGGTGGTGCCGGCGGTTTTGAGATGCACGCCGGCGTTAGCCTTCTCAAGGGCCTCGCGAATGGGGCGATAGATCGAAAATTTGTCGCTGCCGGAATGCACGCTGAGCTTGAGATTGCGCGGCAGATCGTATTTTTCAACCGCCACGGCGATGGTCGAGATGTCGTTCGAAAATTCCTCACTGAATTTCTCGAGATCGCCTTGGTAGTCGACTCCTTTGTTGAAGCGGCCGGTGAATTTCGGGGCAATGGTTTGAACCGGAATTTTTTCGTCAGAGATCGCAGCCAGGATGATGAGCAACTCGGCGGGGGTTTGCGGGCTGTCGGTTTCG
>DASXPD010000067.1:0-175792 GCA_036493835.1 Candidatus Acidiferrum sp.
GCCGGGCGTCAGAATCTGACGCTGGGACACCTTCAGGTTGAGTTTTAGTCCCTGCCAAGCCATGTGCGTTCGATCGTGCCTTTCGAGTGCTGCCTAATTCAGGCGGAAATGATCGCCGAGATACACGCGGCGGACTTCCGGGTCGTTGCTCAGTTCGTCGGGCCGACCCTTCCTGAATATTTTCCCATTTCTGAGGATGTATGCGCGGTCCGTGACGGTGAGTGTTTCCCGTACGTTATGATCTGTGATTAAAACGCCAATGCCCGAACGGCTGAGGTCTCGGATGATTTCCTGAAGATCTTTGACCGTGAGCGGGTCGATGCCCGAAAACGGCTCGTCGAGCAGGATGAAAGAGGGCTGAAGAGTCAGGGATCGCGCAATTTCAAGCCGGCGGCGCTCACCGCCGGATAATGTGTAGGCTTTGCTTTGCCGCACGGTCTCCAAACCCATTTGCACCAACAATTCCTCCAACCGATCGCGCTGCTGTTCCGGTGTGAGAGGAAGAGTCTCCAAAACAGCGAGAAGATTCTCTTCGCTGGTCAATTGACGAAACACCGAGGGTTCCTGAGGGAGGTAACTGATTCCGCTGCGGGCCCGGAGGTACATCGGGAGGTCGGTGATTTCGTCGCCGTTGAGAAGGACGCGGCCAGAATCGGGACGGGCAAGACCAACGATGATGTAGAAGGTGGTGGTCTTTCCAGCGCCGTTGGGTCCGAGCAGGCCGACGACTTCGCCTTGACCGATTTCCAACTCGACGTCGTCTACAACTTTACGTCCTTTGTAGGACTTACTGAGTTCGACGGCCTGGAGCTTCAGCATACTTCAGTCGTAGCGGATCAAATCGCGGTCAAGATTTGGACTTCACTGTTGGACTCGGTGTTTTGTCAAAGTGCGAGAACCATTTTCCGAATCGACGATGATCGTATCATCCGCTAAAAAGAAGGTCAATTGAGTGCCGGTGGTGGTGCCGGCGGAGCCGTCGTAGAGAGTGGGTTTGCCGCCGCTCATGACGAATTTGCCGGAGGCGGCGGTGTATTCGCCGCGGTCGGCGACGGCACGGCGGTCGCCTTCTTCGACGGTGACGCCGCCGGTGCCGACGGCGCGGGAGATTTGGCGGGAGCCGGCGGGGGATTGGGTTGAGGCGTTCGTGTTGCTCGCGGCGTCGTTAGCGGACGCGGGACCTTTCGTGAAATACAAATCGAGGATTGGGCCGCGCATTTTTTGTTCGGCGGATTGCACGACTACGTTTTTCTCGAGGCGAGCGCGGCCTTCGACATCGTTGTAGGTCAGCGTGTCGCTGGTCGCGTGCCACAGCTGCGATTTTTTCGTCACGACTTGCGACGTGTTGACCTGGCGCGAAGGTGGATTAAAGGACGCCGACTGGCTCGGTTGCTTTGATGTGCCGATGGTCGGCGCGCCTGCGGCTTGCGGGAAAACGGCGCGCACGTTGCCGGCGGCGTTGAGGACGTGCGAGTCGCGCAGGAGTTCGATAGAGTCGGCCTCCAGCACGGAGTCACCTTGCCAGAGACGCGCTTTGCCGGTGTAAAGAGCGCGGCCCGACTTTGAGTTCGCCTGGAGTTGATCGGCCGTGATGTTGGCGGGCGCTGGCGCGAGTTGCACGGCGCTGCTCTTGGCGGAGAAATCGGTGGAGCGCACGCCGCCGTCCGCGAAGATGTCACCGGTGCTTTGCGAGAAGACGATGCGGCGCGCCTGGGTTTGCGTGGTGGCGTCACGTGCCATGGCGTGGCCGCTGAGCGTCGCAGTTTGTGCGGCGCGATCGAACGCGGCGTGGTCGCCCTGGCCGGTGCGATCGGCTTCCTTGAGTTTTACATCGCCCTGCAGATCCATCTGCGACCAGCCGCCGTTGGGCAGCATGAGCGCGGTTCCGGAGTTGGCGGTTGCGGTCTGCACCGCGTGGCCGGTGAGCCAGCGCTCGGTGCGAACGTCGCCGGCGGCGCGGACTTCTTTGGCTTTGCCGGTGGCGTCGGCGAAAATCATCGCGAGTTTGTCGGCTTGCAGTTGCGTTCGGGCGGGAACGATCGTGCCGCCTTGCGTGGCGGAGTCGGTCCACTCCATCGTGCCGGCGGCGAGCGTTTCGGCGGTGAGTGGCTTGCTGGATTCGTGCTCCTTGCCACCTGCGAACTCCATGCGAAATGCTGCGGTCTGCATCGTTCGTGTGTCGCCCGATTTTTCTTCTTTCGTTCGCAGCACGACGTTGCCATTCACGTTGAGTTCTTTCGGCTGGCTGAATCGCGGCCAAAAGGTGAGTGAGCCAGTGTCGCCGGTCATGGCGTCTTCTCCGGCGGCGTTTTTGCGGAAGCCGGTGACGTGGCCGGTGGCGTCGAGCTTCGTGATCCAGCCATCGGGAACGAACTGCGCCGTCAGATTGTCGGATTCGAGATGCATCTCTTCGCCGGATTTGGTGGACACGACGCGCGGGCGATCGGTGCCGATGGTCGCGGCGATCAGAGTTTGCACGTGAAAATCTCCGTCGAGGGCTAGCGTGAGTTCGCCGGCGGTGAGGCGCTCGGCGGAGGTTTCAGCTTCGGCGGGACCGAGAAGATGCAGCACGCGCGAATCACGCGAGAAATCGAGAGTCGAACCTTTGACGCGGACGTCTTTGCCAACTTTCGGATCGACGGCGACCGACACGCCGGTTTTCTTGACGCTGGCCGCGGGCGCCTGCGTCAAGCGAATGCGCACGTCGTGCAGGAGGCGCAGCGTGCCTTCGTCAGAGTTGTATTCGAGGCCGGTGCCGTCGCCGGTGCCGCTGGGGAACGCGAACGTGACGCGCTCGCTGGTGCGCGCGAAGCCGCTGTCGTGATTGAAAGTGACGCCGCGCGTCTCGACGCGTGTGCTGCGCGCTTCGGCGAGTGACGGATTGCGCTCGGCGAGCTCGACGTCAGCGGCGCTCATTACGTCGATGCGCACGTCACCGTCACAGGTGATGTCGCCGGATTTCTGATCGTATCGGCAAATGTGCGTGCGGATGACGTCGTGGCGATCGCCAGCTTTGCCGAAGATGGTGACGACGACTTCTTCGAGCAGGCTCGCGTCCTGGCCTTTGAACTCGGTGGACTTCGACGCTTGTATCTGGAAGATCGTGCGATTCTGCTCGACCTTTTTGAAATTGATGCCGTTGGATTGGCGAGTGACGTCGTTTGGAGCCGCCGGCGGCGCTTGCTTGCGTTCGATGTGGCGCGTGTAGCCGCGCTTGAGGTAAACGGCCGTGGTGATGCCCGCAAGTATCAGGGCTACCGCCGCCGACCAGCGCGCATATCGCGCCGCTTCACTTCTGCGCATGATTCAGTGTAAGCAAATCGAGGCCTACCGTGTAGCTGATGCGCGTATTGAGATGCGGGAGTGTGGGCCTTGCGTTACTTATTCTGTCGCGGCCCTGGAAACAGTGGCGAATGCGAGTAGCGAGTTTCAGCTGGCGGATTCGGCGGCGGTAGGAGCTGTGTCGGGCAGGATTCCGATGTTGGCGGCGGCGACGCTGTCGCGGTTGGTGTTCTTCACCAGGTACATCGCTTCGTCGGCGAGGTGCAGCAAACCTTCCTTCGTGCGCGAATCCACGGGATACGAAGCGACGCCGAGGCTCGGCGTGACGTGGATATTCAAATCCGCCTGACTGAGCCATTTCGATTCACGAATCAGCTTGTGCAAGCGGCGCGCGACGTTGAGCGCGTTTTCCTTGGATGTTTGCGGCAGCAAAATCACAAACTCATCGCCGCCATAGCGAAACGCGAAATCGATCAGCCGGCAGTGTGATTTCAGAGCGTTGCCAATCTCGGCGAGCAAGCGTGAGCCGACCAAGTGGCCGTGCGTGTCGTTGACCTGCTTGAAATGATCGATATCGATGAAGACCAGTGAAAATTCGTAGTTGTACCGCTGGGAACGATAAATCTCGGTATCGAGAATAAATTGCATGTGACGGGCGTTGTAGAGCGACGTGCAATCGTCGGTGATCGTCAGTTCGTGGATGCGCTTGACGTGGCGCGCGTTTTCGAGCGCGATGGCCGCAAAGTCCGACAACGCTTCGAGCAATTTCAAATCGCGCGGATCGAACCCGTCCGGCCCAAAGCAATTGATCAGCTCGATGACGCCAAGGCAGGTGTCGCGAAACTTCACCGGCACGGCGACGATCGACTGCGTATCCATCTTGGTTTTTTCGTCGACCTTGCCGAAAAAACGCGTGTCTTTCGAGGTATCGGGAACGACGACGGCTTCGCCATGCTGCGCGACCCAGCCGGCAATGCCCTGCCCGACCTTGACGCGCACATCTTTCAGCGCCTGGGACGCTTTGCCGACCGCCAACTCGAAATAAAGTTCCTGAGTGTTTTCGTCGAGGAGCAGCAACGACCAGTTGTCGGGCCGCAGAAACTCATCGATCTTTTCCATGATGGTGCGCAGGACTTGATCGAGCTGCAGCGAAGACGTGAGCGCCTTGCCGAGTTCCTGAAAGACCGCGACTTCGCCCGCTTCGCGCTGCTCGTACGGCACGCTCGGATTGCGGCGGCGTTCGACGGCGGGAAATTGTTTCACGTCCTCCACGTTCGTTTGAACCTGTCCCTTGAGTGGCATTCGAGCCTAAATGGCATTGTCTTCAGCCGCGGGGGACACAATCGGCCGTAGTACGCCTATCCTCGCCAGTATGGCGCTCTGAAAAACGCGAAGCAAGAAAGTCGTGGGACAGGCGTAGCGAGGTTGCAACGAGCTGAGAGAATTGGCTTTGGCGCTGTGGCTGGCCGCTCGAGGGTCTGACATGCAGCAATTTGCGTCGGCGCTGCTATTCTGGGCTGTGAATGGCGCGATAGCGAAAGGATTCCAAGATTGGACGCGTTGTCTGGACTTCAGCAGCTGTTGGACGAACTCGACGCCGATCGCTCTTTGGCCGACCTCGACCGCTTTCGCGAGCGCGTCGAGGCATTGGATCGACTTGACGCGTACGACTTTGCCTCGCGGCTTTCGTCCGGAGACTCCGAAGTCGCCGAAGCCGTGCTTTATCGGCGAGCGCTGGTGCTGCGGACCAAACTCGAAGCCGCAAATTCGCAATTCTACGAAACCATCCGCGACGCAATTCGTCGCGGCGAGGGTCGCGATGCGCTTCTCTGGTGCGCATCTCAACCCGAGCGCGAAAGACCTCGTCGCGATGCCACGAGGCATTCTGACAGCGGGGACAGCTACGACTATCTCGACGAACTGGTCGGCAGCGTCTTTCGATTCGCAGTACCCGATGCGCCGAAAATCGATTTGTCGCCAGAGATGGTGGCCTACCAACCGACGCCGGCACGCCACATCTTCGATCTCATCCGTCGCACCCAGCTCACCGCCGAGGATGTTCTGATCGATCTCGGCTCTGGCTTAGGTCACGTGCCGCTTCTCATCGCGAGCTGCACGCAGGCGAGCACCGTCGGCATCGAGCTCGAACCTTCGTATGTGGAGAGCGCGCGGCAAAGCGCGAAAGAGCTGAACCTAACCAACACGACATTTCTTGCCCAGGATGCGCGAGAAGCAGATCTCTCACGCGGCACGATCTTCTATCTATACACGCCATTCCATGGCGCGATTCTCCGCGCGGTATTGGACCGTCTGCGACTCACGGCCAAGACGCGCGAAATTCGAATCTGCACGTTCGGTCCGTGCACGCCGATTGTTGACGCCGAGTCCTGGCTGATTTTCGATTCAGCAGAGCGGGGCCATATCTCCATATTTCGCTCTCGCCGATAGGTAGTTCCCTTCGTGAACGCGGAGTGCCGTCGACGTCCGCGGAGTGGCTCGCCATCTACCGACCGGAACTTACGCGTGCGGCCGGCCAGACAATCCCGACGGCCGCTTGCCGATCGCGCAGATCCAACCATGCGAAGGTTCGACGACAACTTGCACCTCAATGAACCCCGCCGAGACGAGAAGGCTTTTGTACTCATCCATATCGAAGTTTTTGGACCCGAGCAATTTCATCACCGGCGATTTAAACGAGCTCCACCGGCCGCCTTTGTAGAACTCGCAAGTCACGATCACCCGGCCTCCGGGCTTCAGCACGCGCAAGATTTCCGCTAAATCTTTAGCGGGATCCGGCCAGTAGTAGATCGTTTCCACGGCTGAGACCAAATCGAACTTTGCGTCGGGAAACGGAAGCTCCGAAACCGAAGCTTGCTGGATTTCGACGCGACCCGCTTTGATCGCCTCGCGATTCTCGGCGCGCGATGCGGCAACGCTTCCCTTCGCATAGTCGACCCCGTACACCATGCCGTCCGAAGCGGCCGCTGCATATTTGCGAATCGTGCGCCCGCCGCCGCACCCGACGTCGAGAATGGTGAATTGCTTTTCGACAGAGACCTGTCGCAAACCCCAGTCGGTCATCTTGGAATGAGACGCATTCATCGCCGACGTCATGACGCGGCCGAACACGCTCGACGGCTTGCGGACCTGATACATGACGAACGCCGCGAAGGCAGCGGCAATCGGATAACGCACCCACGGTGAAAACATTCGATGGCTCCGAGTCAAATCGGAATTGAGCTTGAGCGGTGAAGCCGCGAGCCAAGCAAGCGCTCAATCACTACGCGCGGGAGCCTAGCATTGTTACCCAAGCGAATGTCTTAAGTTTGTCTCTTCTAAGGGTTGGGAAGCGAACGCCGATTTCTCGGCTTACTTCGACTTGATGAAATTGCGTATGTACTCGGCGATGGGATCGGCCGCGGTATCGAGCGCGAAGTGGCCGCCGTCGACAATATGTACCTCGGCGTTCGGCACGTCGTGACGGTACGACTCCGGCTCCGAAGGATCGAACGACAGCTCGTATTTGCCCCAAATCACCAGCAGACGCGGCTGATTTTTCTGCATCCACGCTTGCCACTTGGGATAATTTTCGACGTTCGTGCGGTAGTCGTAAAAAAGGTCGACCTGAATATCGCCCTGCCCAGGACGATTGAGAAAATAATATTCGTCGGTATAGAGATCGGGGTCGTGACGCTCGACGTTGGGATCATTGCCGACGTGGCGCGCCTTCGTGGCGGCCAGAGAGAGCAAATTTTCTCGCAGCGCGCTCTCATACTTCGGCCGATCGGCCCAAAACGCGCGGCGCGTTTTCCAGTTCTCGCCGAGACCAGAGTTGTGCGCGACTCCGTCCTGAACGATGAGCGCCTCGACGCGCTCGGGATGCGCCAGTATCATGCGAAATCCAACCGGAGCGCCGTAGTCCTGCATATATAGGTTGTATTTGGTGAGGCCGACCGCGTCGACGAAATGGTTCATCACCTCGGCGATGTGATCAAACGTGTACGCGAATTTCTTTGGATCGGGCCAATCGCTGTGGCCGAAGCCGGGATAATCGGGCGCGATGAGGTGATAGCGGTCGGAAAGCCGTGCAAAGAGCGACTCAAACATCCGCGACGACGACGGCAAGCCATGCAAAAGCAGAATCGTCGGCGCATCCTTCGGGCCAGCCTCGCGATAGAAAATCGAAAGTCCGTCGACTTGCACGGTGCGGTACGACGTCGAGTGCTCCACGGCATGCTCCTTTTCTTGCGCTTGCGCCAGCGATTGAAATGACGCGAGCAGGAATGCGATACCCAATGACAAACGCAGAACTCGAATCAAGAGCGGCTCCTAAATAAGTTGCAACTCGACGGGCAGGCAAACGGCGGCCTCGTGCCCGGGGACGCCGTGTGCACCCACGACGTCCCTAACACTTAATAAACAGCGATGTCGTCTCTTTTATTCCGGCAGCTTTTCGCCGGACTGTTCGCGAACCATATATTCGGCGTACCAGTCGGGCCAGTTGGCGTCGGCAGCGCCGATGCGCTTCTCGTGTTCGCCATGCGCGGCCGAAGCACGTCGCATTGCGTCTGCAAGATCTTTCGCCGATGCAAAGGTCGTCTCCGCCGAATCGATGCGGCCCGGCAATCGCGCAGTGATCTCCTGAAACAGCCAGCCGTTGCCATCCGGATCGTTGAATGAGGCGAACGAGCGATAGCTGCCGTGGTTCGGATCCGGCCCTTCTATGCGGTTTTCGCCAAACAAGTAGGGCTCATCGGAACCGGCATATCCGCCGCCGTTGGCGTGGAACGGCTCGCTGACTTCGACGCCGCGCTCCATCAGCTCTTTGCGAGCGGCCTCAATGTCGGACACGATCAGGTACAAGCCCTTCGAGGAACCGGGCGATGCCGACGTGACCCTCTTGCCAAAAATGATCGAGCAGGACGAACCCGGCGGCGTGAACTGAATCACGCGAAAATCTTTGTCGTCGCTTTCAAAGTCGGCGTCGAGACGCCACCCGAGGGTCAGGTAGAACTGCTTCGCACGATCGATATCGGACACAGGGATGACGACGATCTCGAACTTCATATCCACTGCGGCTGCGCCTGGGGTTGGGTCTTTGGCGGTCGCGGGCTTGGTGCTCATAATTGCCTCCGTCTTTGTGATGCGAGTTGAGTGAAATCGCTGCAATCTTTTTTCGTACTCTCGAAAGAACCGAAACCTGCCGGGGAGCGTGCCCGAGACTAGCACGGTGGCGGGTCGCCGCGTTAAGCCCGATGAATCGTCCGGGGTGGCGCGGCAACGAATTTCAGGCAGGCGCGTCTGTAGTGGTAGCAGCTATGTCGCAGCGCACCTACAAGCCGCCCTTCCCTCTCTCCCAGTACGTTGAACTCATTTGGAGGACGGCCAACACTGGAATGGCGCCTTCTCGCGAGCGGGTCTATCCGAATGGCTCCATGGCGTTGGTCATTCATCTGAAGAGTCCAACGGCGTCTTACTATTTCGGCGACGAAGTCTTGAGCGTTCGAGTGCCTTTACTGGCCGGCCCGTACTCGATTTCTTTCCACATGGATCCGTCGGAATCGACAGAGGTCATCGGTGTTCTTTTTCGCCCGGGAGCGGGGCGCATGTTCTTCCCGGTCGGGGCGCACGAGTTGCACAACACCGATATTGCGTTGAGCGATCTCTACCCACACGAATCGGACCGCTTGCTCTGCGACCTGTATTCGGCTGCGGGCGCGGACGCGCAATCCCTCGTGTTGGAACGATATTTGAACCGAAAGCTGAAAACCGCCGCTGCCATTCATCCCGCTGTCCGATATGCCGTCGAGCAACTATCCCGTGAAGACGGTTTGCGCAGCGTGCGCAAGATTCAGTTGGATACTGGGTTGAGCCACACGAGGTTCATTCAGCTGTTCCGCGAACAGGTTGGCCTTACGCCCAAATTGTTTGGCCGCGTGAGGCGATTCCACGTATTACTCGGTTCCATCGAAAAAGGGTTGCCGGTGAACTGGGCGCGGCTTGCCGCGGATTGCGGTTACTTCGATCAGGCGCATCTCATTCACGATTTTCGTGCGTTTGCCGGCGTCACGCCGCTCGAGTACAGCAGAGCTGCCGTGCCCGATTCCAACCACATACTGTCGCCATCCGTCGCAAGTAGTTGAATTTTTTACAATACAGGCATCCAGACTTCGCGCCAGGATGCGGTCATGACAAACCGCACCGGCAATTCTCATCCGGCTCACTTTCGAAAAAGCGTTTGGATGTTGTTCGCGTTGGCCGTCGCCGGCCTTTCGCTCAGCGCCTTGTACGGGGCTTTGTACGGAGCTGACTCCGTGCAGTATCCCGACAACTTCCGCCGCTGGGTGCACGTGGGAACCGGCGTGATCATGCCGGGTGGCCCGATTCCGGAGAGCGAACAAGGCATGCACCACATCTTTGCGAATGGAAAGGCCGTCGAAGGATATGCGGCCGGCGATTACGCGGATGGCTCGATCATCGTCTACGAATTGCGCGAGGCACAGCAGAAGAGCGGCGTCATCTTTGAAGGCGACCGCCGCCGCGTCGACGTGATGATCAAAGACTCGAAACTCTACGCGAACACCGGCGGCTGGCGATTTGAACGATTCTGGGCCAACGATCAGACGCAAGACGCCATTCACGACTCAGGCGCTTCGTGTTTCGCGTGCCATACGCAGGCCAAAACTCACGGATTCGTTTTTAGCCAGCTTCACTGAGCTGAGCAACACGGCAAGATTCGCGTTCCTCTCCGCGATCCGACTTCCTCGTTTGTTTGACACACCCATCCCGCCCTTTTATAGTTCACCCCGAGAGCGATTTTCTTTCTGGAATCGGCTTCGGTCTTCGACTGAGCCGGCGTGGCGCGCTCCGGCCTCGGTGAATCGGGTGTCGGCGATCTCCCCGGCGTTATCTCACCCTGTAGTGGCCCCACAGTGGCATCGAAGTTGCTCTGCTGCACACGGGATTCGGCTGCATGAACAAAGGAAGTTTCGGAGAACTGTTGAAGCGCGAGCGCGAGCTGCGCGAAGTGACCCTCAACGAAGTGACGGTCGCGACGCGAATACCGCCGCGTTTTCTGGAAGCGTTTGAGCGCGAAGACTGGGAAAAGCTGCCCGGTGGCGTTTTTAATCGCGGATTCGTGCGTGCGATCGCGCGCTACCTCGGACTCGACGAAGAAAGTTTGCTCTCGGAATACGATCTCGCTTACGGCGAGCAACGTGCCGGAGCGCCCGCGCTTGCTGAAAATCCGATTCCGTCTCCCCCAAAATGGGTCGTCGCCGCCGGGATTTTTGCCATTTTGCTACTCGGCGCCGGCGTAGTTTGGGGTTCGATCCACGGTTGGCGAAGTTTCGCAGCACGACGAGCCGCGAAACGCGCGGCGCTGACCGCATCCGCGGCGACTGCCACCGGACGAACTCCAACAACCGGAACCGTCTCAGCGGCCGCGCCCAACTCCGCGCCGCCGACTCCGCAGCCGTCCAGCGCAAACGCGAAATCACAGAGTGACGCCACGAGCGGCGCTGGTTTATCAGCGCCCACCGCGAATTCGCCGACGCCCGATCGCCTCGACCTCGCCGTATCAACCTCCGGCCAGACCCGCGTTCGCGTCGTCGCCGACGGCCGCGTCGTTCTCGACAGTCGCCTCCCCGCCGGCGAAACCCGCCGCCTCTTCGCCAAAAACCAATTCGTCGTCTCCGCCGCCCACCCTGCCGTGGTGTTGCTGGAGATGAACGGCCAAGCGATGCCATCCCTCACCTCCGTAGGGGCGTCCGGTACAATGGTGCTCAGCCAGAAAGACTTAAGGCAGGCACCCAGTGGAAACGCTCAGCGTTGAACTCGTCGAAGACCTTCGTAACGGCCGCGCGACCCGCGAAAACAAGCTCGCCGTGTGCGCCGGTGGCGCACAACTCAGCGCTATAGACCGCGCCGAAGTTTTGGCCGTGCTCGCCACCGACGTCGACGAAGCCGTCGCCAAGCACGCCGAAGAAGCCGCGCTCACTCAGCCCATCCAATCATTCGTCGACGCCATCAAACGCTCGACCGCCACGCCAGCCCTTTTCGCCTACGCTTCCCGCAAACTCGCCGACAAACCCGGCATCGCCGACGCGCTCATCGGCAACCGAAATTGCCCCGCCCAAGCGTTTGTTGGCGTCGCGCCAACGCTGCCGTCCTCGTCGCTCAAGGAACTCATCGAGGACCTCGACCGCATCTCCGATTCAAGCGCACTCGCATCCGCGCTGCTCAAAAATCCCGCGCTGACCGAATCGCAACAAAGAGTGCTCCGCGAAGTCCTGAACGACGCAACCCTGGGCGAAGCAGCACTGGCCGACGCCGCTGCGGATGCCGAGCCAGACGTCGCCAGGCGGCAAACGCTCATCCAAAAGCTCGGAAAGATGACCGTCTCGCAACGCGTCCAGTTCGCGATCAAGGGCGGATCGGAAGCGCGGCGCACGCTCATTAAAGATACGAACAAAGTTGTGCAGCGCGCGGTGCTGCAATCCCCGCGCCTCACCGGCCAGGAAGTCGAAGCGTTCGCGTCGATGTCGTCGCTTACCGACGAAATCCTTCGCCTCATCGCGACCAACCGAAATTTCAGGAAGAACTACGTAGTGGTGAAAAATCTGCTCAACAACGCCAAGACGCCGCTCGACGTCAGCCTCAACATGCTCCCGATGCTGAATCCCATCGACCTGAAACGTCTAACTACCAACAAAAATGTGCCAGAGACGCTACGCACGACAGCGGTAAAGCTCCAGAAGCAACGCGCCGATGTAAAAAAATAGCTCGCCGGCCAGCGCCAGCGGCCCGCAGCTGCCCTTCGCCCGAAATCGCTTTCCAATTTTCCAGCAGTCTGAATCGTCTGGTGTGAAATCCCACTAGCGCTTGCCCGGGCTTCCCGCCGAACCACTCTTCGTCGCCGCCGGATTCCCCGGCGCAACATTCTGCCGCATCTCTTTCGCTTCCTTCAAATGATCCTGCAGCGTCGGCAACGTCTGCGTGGCGAAATCCTTCACCGCCGGATTGTGCCCGCCGCCGATCTCTTTATTAAAGTCAGCGATGTCCTCTTCATGATCGCGCACCATGTCGCGCGCATACGCCCGGTCAAACGCCGCCCCCGACAATTTCGAGAGCATGTCGTACGTCGCCTTATCTTTCGCGCTCATGTCCGTAGGCAGCGTGATCTTTTCCGCCGAAGCCACCTGCTTCAATTCGTCCCCGGCCTTCCCGTGATCCTCGACCATCCGCGCGCCGAATTTCTTCACCGAATCCGCCGTGCCCTTCTGTTGCGCCATCTGCCCGAGCTTCACCTCGGCCATTCCGCCCTGCGCCGCCTTCTTCGCGAACACCGTATCGTTCGCCTCAGCCTGCGCCGCCGGAGCCGCCGATTCCTGGTGCGCCAGCACCGCCCAGCACCCGAGAAACGTGCAGAACGTCGTCACGGCCGCCACATACGACGCCTTCACCCAAGGATTGGTCCAGTTCTGCATAATGCCTCCCGCTCCCCACGAGCGTGGCATGACACTACGCGCGGCCCAGGACTCTCACCATCCAGCTTTGGCTGTAGGAAATCGCAGAACAAAATCGTAGGAGCACAAGGGAACGCAACTGAGAGGACGTATCAATCGCGGCGCCGCGCCTGGCACCGCTAGCGCCGCGCGCCCCACCTTCGGTTTATGAAGGTGGGTCCTTAGAACCAAAGCCAAGCCCAACTCGCCCTAATTCCGCCGCAACACCAAGCAACTCGCAATCATGTCATGCAGCGCCTGCCGCTTCTGCGTGAACCCGGCCATCGCATAACCGATCCCCAGCGGAATAAAACTCGTCACAATCTTGGCGAAGTGACGCCCCGACGCGCGCGCAAACGTCACGCGTTGCCCCGCCAAGTCGGTCACGATCAATCCCAGCACCTTCTTGCCCGCTGTTCCCTGCCATTCCGAGCTTTCCAAAATCGCGAAGTAAAGCCACGTCCCGAGAAGGCCGAGGCCGACGCAAAGCATCAGGAAGAGCGCGAACGCAGGCGGCATCCCGTTGCTGAATGGATCCTGATTATGCGGAAGACCTTCGATCATGCCGCCGATACCCAGCAGCATAGCGCCACCGATGAGAATCGGAACCGCGAAAACTCCCAGAACAATCGTGTCGATGAAATACGCAAGTACGCGCAACCAGAATCCCGCGTATGCGACCTGCGGAATCAGCACATACGAAGGCTGCGCCGCCACCGGATACCCCGCGGGCGCAGCAACGACTGGAACTCCAGCGACCGGCGGCAGTGGCGCTCCGGTCGTGGCGAGCGCAGGCGTCACACCCGTCTGCGCGCCGCACGCGCTGCAAAACGTGGCGCCATCCGCCAGATTGCTTCCACACTTGGAACAAAACACGTCCACCCCCTGTGCGACTAAGTCGCAGCGGACAGCTCTTGCCACTCGTGCTTGGTTGCTGGCCGAATCCTACGTTGCGCAGCGCACCCGGTCAATACAAGCGTCCCGCTCGTTGTCCCAACTCAACCCAACCTGATATGCTGCGCCCGATCAAAAAGCCAATCGAGGGCCCATCATGCATCGACGATTCGCATTCCTATCCATTTCCGCGTCGCTCCTGCTTCTCGCCGCAACAACGTTCGCCCAAACCGCCCAATCCCAAACCGCCGCAAAACATTTCTCCGGCGATGCCTGGTGGGCCCACGTGCAATTTCTCGCCGACGACAATCTCGAAGGCCGCGAAACCGGTAGCGAAGGCCTGCGCAAAGCGCAAACCTACGTCGTCGATCAATTCAAGAAAGCCGGGCTCGAGCCCGCCGGAACCGACGGCTTCTACCAACCCATAAAATTTGTCTCGCGCGAAATTGTCGAAAGCGAATCCTCGGCCGCGCTCATCTCGGGCGGCAACGCGCAGCCCCTCGTTCTCGGCGACGACGCCTATTTTTCAACGCGCGCCAATCTCACGCCCGACGCAATCACCGCCAAGCTCGTCTTCATCGGCTACGGCCTCAAAATCCCCGAACAAAATCACGACGACCTCGACGGTCTCGACCTCAAACGAAAAATCGTCGTCTACATCGCCGGATCGCCCGCCGACACACCAACCGCGCTTTCCGCCCACTATCAAACCGCGCTCGAGCGCTGGAAATCGCTCAAAGCCGCAGGCGCCATCGGCACAATCGCCATTCCAAATCCCGCGTCGATGGACATCCCGTGGTCGCGCATCTCGTTGAGCCGCACGCACCCGTCGATGGATCTCGTCGGCAAGGAATTCGACGAAACCGCCGGCCTCAAACTGTCGTTGGTCTTCAATCCCGCGAATGCGGAAAAGCTCTTCGCGAGCTCAGGACATACCTTCGCCGAAATCGCCGCATTGGCAAAAGATCGCAAGCCGCTGCCGCGATTCCCTCTCGCAGTTTCGCTGAAAGCCCACGCGACCGTGAAAACGAAAGACGTTGAATCCGCGAATCTCGTCGCGAAACTGCCCGGCAGCGATCCGACACTCAAAAACGAATACGTCGTTCTCTCCGCGCACCTCGATCACGTCGGCGTCGGCGAGCCCATCAACGGCGACAAAATCTACAACGGCGCGATGGACAACGCCGCTGGCGCTTCCGCTGCGATGGAAATCGCTGCGTCATTTAAAGGTCAGCCGCACCCAAAGCGTTCGCTGCTATTTGTTGTAGTGACCGCGGAGGAAAAAGGCCTGCTCGGCTCAAAGTATTTTGCGACGCACCCGACCGTACCCGAAAAATCGATCGTCGCCGACGTCAACATCGACATGTTCCTGCCGATCGTTCCGATCAAAGTTTTGAAAGTGCAAGGCCTCGCCGAATCGAATCTCGGCGATCTCGCCAAAGAAGCCGCCGCAGCTTACGGCGTCCGCGTCCAGGCCGACCCGCAACCCTTGCGCAACGCTTTCATTCGCAGCGATCAATACAGTTTTATTCGTCACGGAGTGCCGAGTGTAAAACTCGACCTCGGCTTCGATCCCGGCTCACCCGACGAAGCCGTTTTCAAGAATTGGCTGACAGTGCGATATCACGCCCCGTCCGACGACCTCTCGCAACCCGTCGACAAAGCCGCCGCCGCAACCTACGAAGAAATCCTGCGCCAACTCCTGACAACCGTCGCCGACACCGAAGCGCGCCCCCAGTGGAACAAAGACTCCTTCTTCCGCCGCTTCGCTAACTAACGAACTCAAAACTCGGCCAACTCGATTCCTGTAGGGGCGGGGTTCACTCCGCCCGGCCGCCGCGTCTTGTCTCCGCTTTTATCGCGACGCTGAGGTGTGCCGTCCTTTTCCCTTTCAACCGTCAACCCGCCTCACCCAAGCCACTGCGGATTGTGCGCAGTCCCATCAAAATTATCCGTTGTCTTATACCCCTCAAACTTCCCATCCTTCGCGCTGTCCGCCGTCTTCGCCAACAATTCCGTCACCTGCGCCTCGCCCATCGGCTTGAACGACCGCGCCGCACTCAACGACGACTCCAATATCTCCATCGAATCGCATCCCGTAATCACAACGCTCGTCGGCAGGTTCATCGCAAAGTGCAGGCACTCTTCCGACTTCACCACCCCGCTGCGCAAAATAAGCCCGGCACCCATCGGCTTCATCCCCAGCACGCCGATCTGCTTCTTCACCAACACCGGCAACACCTTGTGACCGAAGCTGTTGAAGTGCGCGTCCATCACATTGAGAGGCATCTGCACCGTGTCGAAATGAAAGTTGTGCTGGTCCGCGGTCGCCAGCATCTTCAAGTGAATGTCCGGACTCTTGTGCCCCGTAAATCCGATGTAACGCACCTTCCCCGCTTTGCGCGCTTCAACGATCGCTTCCAATCCCGCGCCGGCAGCAAAAACTTTCTCCGGATCGCCCGGCCGAATAATCTCGTGAAATTGCAGCAAATCGATGTGATCGGTCTGCAATCGCCGCAGCGAATCTTCAAGCTGCTTGGTCGCCGCTTCGCGCGTGCGCCCATCGATCTTTGTCATCAGAAACGCGCGCTGCCGGTAACCGTCCCGCAACGCCTTCCCCATTCGCACTTCGCTCTCGCCGCCGTTGTAGTCCCAGCAGTTGTCCAGAAACGTGACGCCGTTGTCGATCGCCGTGCGAATGATCTTCGTGCTCTCGGCTTCATCTTTCTGCATGCCGATATGAAATCCGCCCAGTCCCATCATCGAAACTTTTTCGCCGGTTTTGCCCAAGGTTCGGTATTGCATCCCAGTCTTGGAGTCGACCGCCCAACCCAGGTCGGCGCCCAGTGAGCCCGCCGTCCCGGCAACGACTCCGGCCGCTACGGTCATCCCCACAAAATTCCGCCTCGAAATCTCTCGTTCTGTCAGTTCGCGTTTCTTTTCGTCATGCATAAGCCGCTCCTGCGGAAAAAGTAGCACGTTCATTTGCCGCCAGCACAATCATTGTTCAAACGCTCACGCACTCGCTATAATCCCTCCACTTTCGCGGGTGCCCATGTCGTGCCCTTACCGTGAAAGCGCCGAGGTGCTTCATGCGCAAGCGATTTCTTCCGTTCATCATATTTGCATCCGTGGTGGTGGCTATGATTCTTACAGCTTCGAGCGGTCATTCGCGTCCGAAACCTTCATCGAAAGGTTTGCTCGTCGTTGCGAACCAATTCGAGCACACCGCCCTGATCATCGATCCCGAAACGCGCAAGGAAGTCGGCAAAATTTCTGTCGGCGTCAACGGCCACGAAGTTGCCGTCAGCCCCGACGGCAAATTCGCCTACGTGCCCATCTACGGCAACTCCGGCGTCGGCAAGCCCGGCACCGACGGCTCGACCATCGACGTCATCGACATCGCTAATCGCAAGCTCGCCTATTCGATCGATCTCGGCAAACCGCTGCGCCCGCACAATCCCGCGTTTGGTCCCGACGGCAATCTCTATGTGAGCGCCGAGCTTTCGCAATCGATTGACGTGATCGATCCCAAAACGCGCAAAATCATCGCCGAGCTTCCTACTGGCCAGGACGAATCGCACATGTTCATCATCCGCCCCGGCCCGGACAATCCGACGGTGTACACGGCGAACGTACATGCAGGCACGGTCAGCGTTGTCGACATCCCGAGCCGCAAACTGGTTACGACGATTCCCGTATCGAAAATCGTGCAGCGCATTTCCATCGAGCCCGACGGCCTTTACGTATTCACCCACGATCAGGAAACCCCGCGCATCGTCGTGATCGATCCTTTGTCCAACGCGATTTCGACGTCGATTCCGATGCCAGAAACCGTCTACGCCTCCGAAGCAACGCCCGACAATCATTGGCTGATCTGCGCCGGCATGAAGGGCCACATTTTTGTGGTCGACCTGCACACACGCAAACTGGTGAAGACATTCGATGCGCCCACCACGCTCGGCAAAGTCTTGATCCGCCCCGATGGCGGCGTCGCTTATATTTCGTTCCTCGCGGCCGGAAAAATTGAAGTCCTCAATCTCGAAGACTGGAAACTCGAGCCTTCGATCGATCTAACCCCCGGCGTCGATGGCATGGATTGGGCTCCGCTCAGCTGAACCTGACCGAGTCCAATCATGCAAATCGAGGAACTCCGCAAACTCTGCTTAGGTTTTCCAGCCGTCACCGAGCATGAAATCTGGGGCAACGACCTCACCTTCAAGGTCGGCAACAAGATGTTCGCGCACAGCGTGCTGGAAGTTGCGCCCGTGTGGCTCTCCCTCAAGACCTCCGACGAAAAATTCGTGGAATTATTGGAGCGGCAGGGAGTGATTCCAGCTCCTTATCTGGCGCGCGCCAAGTGGGTCGCCTTGGAATCGCGCGAAGCGATTCCGGCGGGAGAACTCCGTGAACTGTTACGCGAAGCATACGATTTGGTCGTAGCCAAGCTGCCCAAAAAGATTCAAGCCAGCCTTACTCAAAATCCGAAGTCGAGCAGAGCGAAGCCAAATAAATCGAACTTGAACAAATCAAAACCGAACAGACCGCAATCGAAGAGTTCGCAAAAGAAAAAAACACCCAAGCCCAAACGCACCGCTCGTCGCCGCTGATCGCGTCTCGTCTAACTCAGTGTGTTTGGGAACTTCTCGGCAGCGACTTCAAATACGCGATGATCGCCTTCGCGTCTTCATGTTTCATGTGATAGATGTGCATTGGCGGTCGCAACTCTTCGCCTTCGGGCCCAGTTCCCTTTTCAAGAATCCGCTCACCCTGCTCTTCGGTAAAGCTCGGCCAACCCGCAAGCGTCGGCGCGTGGTCGGCCCAGTTTGCGATTGGCGCCACGGGTCTGATCCAGACGGGCGCGCCGCTCAGCCAGGCGTCAGTTCGAAGTTCGCCTTGCGCATCTCTCGGCGTATGACACTCCGGGCACTTCGCAACTTCCTCGACAAGGTACCGACCGCGCTCGACCTCGGGGTTCGTGGCTGTGTCTGCCTGAGCCGCGGGCTCGCTTGGCGGTTTCACATTCAAGCGCTCGGCTGCCCCTGCGCCGACAGCAGCATTCTCGGCGTACGCCGTCCGCTCGCCCATTTTCGTGGAACTTGCCGCGAGTGCTCCGAGCGTTATAAACATCGCCAGTGCGATCACCACAACTCCGAATGGCTTGTCCATGCCATCCTCTCGCATAAACTGCCGTCCTCACTGGCACCGACGAGCGCGCATCGACAGAGAGCGCTCCGACCACCGAATCCGCCTTTACTACGCGACATCGAAATGAATGGGAAGTTAGAGCTGCGCAAAATACCGAGGCAGGACCAGCTTCAGATCATCGCAACCATCAACGACGCGGGTTCGCGGCACGAACTCAAATTGCAAGAACCACGCGAACAAGACGGCGCAAATACGCCACAACAGTCGAGTTTCCGTGGAACCCCCACCAGCTACAGACGACGACACCAGTCCACCGCACTCCGGCCTCAGGTTCCATAAGGTATTCCTGGGAGAGAATAAGGTGGGTTTACCTTACGCGCCGGCGATGCCGCGCAAGCGAACTGCATCGTGCAGCTTTATCTCAGGGACTACAAATCTTATCGTTCTGGGTGAGGCGAGGGATTTACTTCTTCCACCGCCAAGGTCTCGCTCCTCAGGGCCGGTCTTCGTCGTCGTATTCGAGCGGAACATCGTCTTCGAGCACTTCGTGCGTGACGACTTCCGAAGTTTCATTGCCAGCACGCTCGACGCCACTCACGATCCCTGCCTCGAACGACTGCCCCTCTTCGAGCAACTCGTCTGCGCTTTCAGAATCCACATCCTCGACGGTAGAAATTCCCTGAAGGTCGCCGGCACCCGTGCCCGCTCGAGCCACGCGCGATTTCTGCTTGAGACGCACCGTCTCAACCTCCTGATTCCCGCGAATATCCGTATCGGAATCGCTCGCGCCACGCCGCGGTGCTGTGCGGGCCTTTGCCACAGTCTTCGTCTTCGCGACAATCTTCTTCTTCGCGGCAGACTTGCCCTTCGCTACCGCCTTCGCCTTGGCGGGCGCGGAGGCTTTCGCCTTGGCTTTCGGCGCGGGCTTCCTCTTCGCCACTGCCGTTTTCGCCTTCACGGCGACGCTCTTCGACGCCGATTTCTTCACCGCAGCCTTCTTCGCCGCTGGCTTTTGCTTCTTCGATTTCTTAGGAGCTATCTTTTTCTTAGCCATGCCGGGAGTCTAGCACCACCCCGCCGCAACGCAAATACATCGGTCCCCAAGCGCGACCGAGCCAACTCGCATCACCGCTCCCCGCCGCGATTTATGTGGAGTGCGGCGCCTCGGCGCCACGTTTGACACTTCAAACCCGCCACCCACTGATCTTCTTCTCCAAATCCACAAACTCCACCTTCCAAGGCCTGACAGCCAAATCCAACCGCGCCACAGTTATGGGCAATGTAAACCGCCGAGGTCCCGCGCTCCCCGGATTGATGTAAATCACGCCGCCCTTCTCGCTCTGTAAGAACTTGTGCGAGTGCCCGCTCACAACAATTTGAAATCCCGCAGCGACAGGATCGAGGTCCAAGGCGTGAACGTCGTGCAGCACATAGATCGAGATATCGCCCGCCTGAGCCACCGCCGTCTCGGGCAATTCTGGTCGCGCCCAAGCTTCGGTATCGACATTTCCCCGCACCGCAACAACCGGCGCCAGCTTCCTCAGCCGCGGCAAAATGTCGGGGTCTCCGACGTCGCCGGCGTGCACGATGAGTTCAGACCCGCGCAGCGCGGTCAACACCTCTTCGCGCAGCAAGCCGTGCGTATCCGAGATCAATCCAATTCGTGTCGGAGCTTTGCTCATTCCCAGTTGAAGTCCCCAAAATCAAACGACTTAACCATTCTTCCGGGGTCCCCCGTAACCTCCGCCCACCCGCAAACCATTTACAATCACATTCTTGAGTGCGTTCCCCGTGCAACCCCCATAGAATGAAACTCTTACGCAAAAACATGGGGGTAGGGTGTCCGGCCAACAATCTTTCGCTGCAACTCCCGCCACGGTCTATTTCCGACGCAGACACAATCGGCGCCTGCATTCAGACCAAACAATGGCCAGAGTAATTTACTTTTGTTGGGAATTCTACGAAGAGAGAGCAGCAGCGCTTCCAAATTTGAAGCGGCATATTTCTTGTCTAACGAGTTAAGTCAAACCAGTCTCGCCAAATCAAGGCTCGCGGCGGACGTTATCCGTTAACTTCAACGGGCTGACGGACTGCGACGTGACGTCGCATCGGTTTCGCGCCAGGCGCCGGAAAAACCATGTGCCAGAAATTTATGTCATTGTTGGTGAACTCGAAACCGACGTGCATATGGCCTTCGCGCGTCTTCTTCAGCGTTGCCACGCGCGCTTCCGCTTGCTCGTTCGTCAGCTCATTTTCGACCATCAAAATGTCGCCCAGTTGCACCGGGTATTCCAGCTCGAGCGAAGCGCCATGCAGGCTTACCGTGTGCGACTTCGTCGCTACCACGAACGTTTCGCCCTCGGTCGAAATCCCGTGGACTTTTAGCGGAATGCTCAGCATCACCCGCACTGTGCGGCGACGCTCTTTACAGCGAAAATGAAGGATAGCCATAACCCGTTCCCCTCAGTCAACTTGTGAGCCGCCGCCGAGCCGGAAAGCGCTCTGCGCGTAGCTCCCATCTGCTCCTAATATTGTCGTAGCGCTCCGCAGCGAACAATGGCATGTCGGTACCACTCCCGGGGTCTACTCCCACAGGTACCTACGTACCGCTAACCAAAGCGGGGGTGGTTTCGCCATCCAAAAAACCGCCAAAATCCGGTGTTTTCAGCCATTTGCAGCGCTCGTAAAGGGCGGCCAATTCCTGGTCAAACGGCGCGGAGCCGGGCCATCAGCGAAATCAGATTCTTGCGATCTTCTTCGCGGACAGCCGTGAATTTCAGCCCCATTCCCTGCCCTTCTTTCGCGTGCCTGACGGTCGCGTCCGCGCGGATCGCGCCTTCCTGCACCAAAAAATGCAGGTTGGTCATCGCACCGATTTTCTTGGGACTTCGCGTTTCGATGAACACTCCTCCGACACTCATATTGCGAACACGCGCGATGTCGTCGCGACCATCGCATCGCCAGTAGACCCAGATGTGCTGTGGTGTGGGCACACGGCGTCCCACCCTCCGCATCATCGAAGCCGTCAATGGTTGAAGCATGCTTTTCATGCAAGCCCCCGCTATGCAAGAAATGAAGTGGTCGAACAGACTGGGATACCTCGAATGTTATTCGCCCGGTCCGCTGAACTCATTAACTTTCGCCTGCAAAATAGTAGAAATGCCGTCTCAAAGCTACCTGGCCTGACGTACAGGTCCGCGCGTTGATTTGCGTGCGCTTCCCGTCGCTGCGGGATTACAATCTCTCGCGTAACGACCGTTCAGGTATCAGTCGCTCACGTAAGATGGTTCGCACTCCAGCACGAATTGGTTTTCTTCTTCTGGCCGCTGCTGTCTTTTTATCTGCTCGCGCCGCAGCGCAGCAATCCCCATCAAACCCGCCATCGAGTGCGCCGCCGATCCCAGCACCAAACGGGCAATCGAATGCGCCTACAAACACAACGTCACTCGGGCCAGCGATCAAAGTCTCCGTCAATTCGGTCCTCGTCCCCGTGGTTGTGCGCGATTCGCAGAACCGAGCCGTTGGCGATCTCACTCAATCCGACTTCCAACTTTTCGACAAAAACAAACCGCTTCAGATTACCGGCTTCACCGTCGAAAAACGCGCGGCGAGAACCGAGGAATTCGGTACCGACGCAACATCGCCTCCTTCCGCAGTCACGCCGAGTTCCGCGCCACAACCGACTCGGCCATCTTCTCGATTCATCGTCTTCCTCTTCGACGATCTACACATCGCGCCAAACGACCTCGCCTCTCTCAAAACCGCGGCCACCAAAGTTCTTAGCGAAACGCTTCGTCCCGGCGACGCTGCGTCCGTCCTTTCCATTTTTGGCCACGAAGACAGCCAGGTCACCAATGACCGCGAGCGCTTGGTTCGCGCCATCGCAAATGTTAAAGCGATGCGCAGCCCCTATCGGCTCGATGCTCACGCGTGTCCCAACGTCGATTATCAGCACGGCGATCGCATCGAGAATCAGCACGACGAGAACGCCTTCAATGTCGCCGTCGACGAAACGATGGAATGTGCGCACCTCGATCCCATTCAGCGCCCGATGGGCGAGAAATTGACTCACGAAGCCGCGCAGCGCGCTGTAGCCCTCGGCGAACAAGACGTCCGCGTTTCTTACATCTACATGCGCGAACTCATGCGCCGAATGGCCAATCTTCCCGGTGAGCGCACGCTCATTCTCATTTCACCGGGCTTTTACACGGAGACTCCTCAGGCCCTCGTGTTTCAGTCACAGGTGATCGAAGCCGCGGCGCGCGCCAACGTCACCATCAGCACGCTCGACGCGCGCGGCCTTTACACCACCGCACCGAAAGCCGATGAAGCACTCAACGGCTTCGCAAAAGAAAGCACCGAGCGCATCCGCTCGCACGTCGAGTCCATGACAGGAATTGATGCTGTTCTCTCGGGCCTCGCCGATGCGACCGGCGGAACGTACATTCACAACAGCAACGACATGGAAGGTGGACTGCGCCGGCTTTCGGCTGCGCCCGAGTACGTTTACCTGCTTGAGTTTTCGTTGGACAGCACGAAGCCGGACGGGCAATACCATCCGCTGAAAGTAAAGGTCGATCGCGACCATGTGCAGGTGCAAAATCGTCGCGGATACTTCGCGCCGAGTACGAAGAAGCTCAGGGAGCTGATGGCGAGTTCCGATGAAGTCACGGCGCCGATTGAGCAATCCGCACCGGTAGTGGTCGCGGGCTCTGCGGATGCTGAGCAACGTACTCGAGATGTGGCTCGGGATGTGGCCGTTGCCGCGCCGCCGACCGCGAATCCGACAACAAATCCCGCATCGAATTCTGCGGGGCAAACTGCGACACCCGCTACACAATCCGATAAACCAGCCGCCGCAACTTCGCCGAGCGTCGCGCCTCAATCTCAAGACGTCGATTCCGACGCGGAGGCTGCTGCCGAAAGCGCAGCAACCGGAATCGCTCCGCCTCCTGTCGAGCCCGTGGAATCCGAGCCGCCGCGATCCGCGCCCGCACCGTCGCCGAAAAAAGTGAAAAGCAAGTCGCTCTTTTGGAATCCGCCGAGCGTCGAAGCCGAATCCCGCGATCGGACGGAAGCTCCGGAGTGCGATTTACCCGCCGTTCTGGCGCAAGCCGGAGCACGCGCCACCGAACTCGTCACAAACATTCAGAACTTCACTGCGCAGGAACGCATCGAGTTCCGCATTCTGGGCGGCGTTGGCAGTCAATATGATTCTGGTTCCGATGATTTTGATTACAGCGCGGTGCTGGTGCATCACCCACAGGGCTACACGATTCAGGAGGGACGCAACCCGGCTCCCGGCAGCCGCCCGTTTCCGATCGACACGCATGACCTCGGCTTACCTGAAATGGCTCTGATGTTTTTGCCTGAATTTCAAAGAAATTACGACATGACCTGCGCAGGCGCCGGCGTGTGGGAGGGACACCTGACGTGGATGATCAATCTGCGTCAACGCAAGGATCGCCCGGATCGTACCGCCTCATTTACCGCGAGAAACGGCGTCGTTTATCCAGCGCCGCTCAAGGGGCGCGCGTGGATCGCGCAGGACTCGGGCGAAGTGGTTCACCTCGAAATCGGACTGATGCATCCGATTCTTGCCATCGACATCGAGTCGTGGTTTTTGTCGATCGACTACGCGCCGGTGCACTTCAAAACGCGCAACATCGAGATATGGTTGCCGCAATTCGCCGAGGCTTATCGCGAAAGTGAAACGCGGCGGACGATTACTTCGCACGAGTTCAGCGACTTTCGGCTTTTTTCCGTGGATACGAAGCAAGAGGCGAATTCTCCGGCTTCGAAGTAAGTCTGAGGTTGTGTGCGGGCACTCGCGGCGTTATTGCTTTCCGACAATCTCCATCGCGTTGACGCGTGCGCGATCGACTTCGAGTCCCCAATGAAGATGCGGACCGGTGACGCGCCCGGTTGCTCCGACCTTACCGATCACGTCGCCGACTTTCACTTCGTCGCCGGGCTTTGCGTCGATCTCTGAAAAATGTCCGTAGAGCGTGTAGACGCCGAGTCCGTGATCGATTACGACGGTATTTCCGGCGAAGTAGAGTTCTTCGGCCAGAACGACGCGACCGCTTTGCGCAGCGTGCACGGGAGTTCCGGTGGGCGAAGGTAAGTCGACTCCAGAGTGTGGCGAATTTGATTTTCCATTGAGGACGCGGCGCTTGCCAAAGTTTCCGCCGGTTTTTACACCGTCGAGAGGAATGCGGAATGCGCCGGTCCACAATTTCTCGGGAGTGACGGTTCCATAGATTTCGCGTAGCTTTTTCTGATCCTCGGCGGCCTTTGCGGCTTGCTCGGGATTCGGCTCGACGAAATTCGGCGCGACTTTTAAACGCTCAGTGGGAAACTTTCCGGTACGGACGGCGACGGGGGCTTCGCAACTGACTGCAGCTCCGTCGGCAGATTTTCCGGTGACATCAAACTTGAAGTCGCCTGCGGCTTGTTCGAGATCAACGCCAACCAACGCGCGCCAGATGTTCACACCTTTTGGAGCGCTTGATCCGGTTGCCTGCCAGAAAGAGATGTCACGGTCGGTCCACTTTCCCGCGATGTCACTCAGCGCCTTCGCGCTCCTGATTTCGGCAATGAGCAGAGTCCCTTGCGCGGGAGTGGCGGCGCTGATGCGAAGTTCGATGCCTCCGCCGCAATCAAACTTCGCGGGCTTGGTAATGGCCGCTGGTGCTGTTTTCCGTGGCGGCTTTTTCGTCTGTGCACGTGAGGAGTTTGGCTGTGCAAGGAAAATTGCGAGTGCGAACAGCAAGATTGCGCGACTTGTGTGGGCGCTGCTTCGTCGTCGTGAGAAGTTTTGTGAAACGTTAGGGAATTTCATTCGAGCCTCGGCTTGATACACGGTGTTCTCTAGCCACAAAGTTCCTGGGCAGATTTAAGTCTAAATCCCGCGGTCTGTGAAAAGACCGCGGCTACAGGGTGATGAACAGCAATCACGGCAGCGTTCTGGCTGCGGCGAGCTTATATTTTTCTAACATCCGCCTCAGGACTTCCCAACCACGCGCGTCGCATCATCGCTTTCGTGGGGACGTGGCCTCCTACAAAGCCGCCGGCACTTCTCACTCCTCGTGACGACGTAACAATGCCCGGCGTCCCCATATTGATATGGCGATGATTGTTTTTACGATGTTTGCTTTGCTGGGCTGTGCTTTCTTGGTTTACGCGTGCTTTCACTGGCTGCGAGAGGAACTCGATCTCAAACGGCCTGCACATCGTGACCGGCAGCTCAGACCGCTGCCGCCGCCCTACGTAATTCGCAAGCCGCATCACGAGAGTTTTTGATTCGCGGCGACGGATGGAGCCCTACATGTCGAGGCCGATGATGCGCATGAGCGCGATGGCATTGCTCTTTGCGACGACGCCATCGCGCAGTCGATAGTCGAAATGCATCTCGCCGCCTTCGACCTGATCCTCGAAATGGACGTTGCGAATCACGTCGCCGACCGCGGCGGTGATTTCTGTGAGGGCGAGGTCGTGGGTCGTCACGATTCCGATCGCGCCGCGTTCCAACAATCCCTGGATCAATCGCTCGGCGCCGATGCGGCGGTCTTTCGAGTTTGTGCCTTCGAGCAGTTCGTCGAAGAGAAAGAGCAGAGGTCTCTTTTCTTGCTGTGACACCAGCGCCGTGGCAGAACCGCTGACGGCAACTTGCCCGCCGATACGTTTATCTCCGGCCAGGTCGAACACTCTGCGAATGTGCAAAATTTCCGCGAAGAAAGTCGATCGGCCTTCTTGCAAGGAATCGGAGCTGTGAATTCGCGTTCCAACTTGCAGCGGCGAAAGCCGCAACGACTTCGCGCGCACCGGCGCTCCCGCCATCGCCAGGACCGTATTGATGCCCACGGCGCGGAGCAGCGTGCTTTTCCCCGACATGTTCGAACCGCTGACGAGCAGAACCCGTCTCGAATCATCGAGCAGCACCGAGTTTCGAATGTTTTTGGCTGCCGCGATCAGCGGGTGGCCCAGTTCGACACCGTCGACAAACGCAGGCGGAGTCGAATCAGTCGGACGCGCGACGGGCATCTCGACAAACTGGGGAAACGGATCGGCGGGATGCTCGTACGAATACGTCGCCAGGGAAATCAGCGCCTCGATCTCTCCGACGATTGCCACGATCGCACGCATGCGCGAGCCGTAGCGGCGGCGCCACCACTCGGCCACGAACGCAACCTGAATGGAATAGAGCAGCGGTAGTTCGATCAGATGACCGATCAAACTGTGATGCGCGTCGATCCAATATTCGATTTGCGCGAGCCGGCGGATGGAACGCGACGCATCGACGCCGTCGCGTTTGAGCTCCGCAACGAAAGATTGCAAACGCGCGGAAGAAAATTTCTCGGCTTCGAGGCGCTGCAATACGTCGGCAAACAGCAGTAGGCCCTCGGCGTTGCACGAAATCCCCTCGTTTACGTGATGCGCGCGATGGTAGAGCGCTCGCCGAAATAAAATTTCGAGCACCAGCACGCACAACACGGGCCACTCATTGAGGTTCGCGATCGACCACACGGAAGTCGCGATGAACGCCAGCGCGAGTAAAATCGCAGCGAAATGCCAGAAGCCGCCGGGCATTTCGCGCTTTCCTTCGGCCCAGCCGACCAGCGACTCGGGATTGAGGCGCGTGCGGACTTCTTCGCCCATTACGCCAAGGTCGCGCTGCAAATCGAGCTTGTCGCGGAGTTCGGCTACGAGTTTTTGGCGTTCGAGAATCGCGGCGCGCGGCGCCGGCGTTTTCAGCCACGCGGCGAGCTCGCTTTCGCCCATCGGCAAACGCGCGGTGGAGAGCAATTCGAACAGACAGCCGCGGCCGAAGAGATCGAGGTCGGCGGCGTAGACGTGTTCGCGATCGCGGAAGCGGTCTCCGGTCTGCCCGGTGCCGGCCCAGCGATCCTCGATGCGGGCAATCCCACGGCGATACATTGCGGCTGCGGTTTCGGCTCGGGTGCGCGCGCGAATCACGTGCTGATGAATCCAGCTGAGAATGAAGTAGGCGGCGATCGGAATCCAAAGCCACTCGGAGCTGAACGCGTGATGGCCGAGCGACATATACAAGGCGACCAGCCCGGCGGCAACGACCGCGAGCTTTAAATTACCGATCTGAATGTGAACGCGATTTTTTGCCGCGGCGATCTGCAGGTAGGATTCGAGCCGCCGGGAATATTCAGCCTTGGGATCGGACACGCTGCCCCTTTGCGGATTCGCGGATGCGAGGGCGCACACGCTGATTTGGCGCGGTAATGTCGTGCGATACGACTCGTGCCTTATGAAGTGTACGCTGCGGAGCGCGGATATTGCAGCGTTGTGAGGCGACTCGCGCGGCTACTCTTCCCCGATGTCTTCGTTCCAGATGTGCGGTTTTTCGGCGATGAATTTTTGCAGGAGATCGATGCATTCCTGGGAACGCAGGTCGATCACTCGCACTCCGTTTTCGAGCAGCCAGTCGACGCCACCCCGGAAGCTGACTGATTCGCCGACAATCAGACTGCCGATATTGAACTGGCGCACGAGGCCGCTGCAATACCAGCAGGGGGCCAGCGTGGTGACCATGATTTTGTCGCGGTAGGTGCGCTGGCGTCCGGCCTTGCGGAAGGCGTCGGTCTCGCCGTGGACACTCGGGTCACCTTCCTGCACGCGGCGGTTGTGGCCGCGGCCGAGCCCGGTGCCGTCGAAAGCGAACAGCGCGGCACCTACGGGGACGCCGCCTTCGCCGAGGCCGGTGCGGGCTTCGTCGATGGCGACACGGAGCATGGCGCGGCACTGGTCGAGATCGGGCTTGGTTGGGTCGAAAGGCGTTTTCGGATTGTCAGCGCTCATATATGGCGGACATTAGACCATTTTCGCTTGGCGAGCTTGGCCCAAAATGGAAAAGAAGAAGAGCCGAGCCATTGGCCTGTCAAAACGGGCTTCGACACCACCCACCACACAGTGTGGGAGCCAAGCCACGTCGTGTGGGAGCCAAGCCACGTCGCCGGACGGAGCTCGATATGTAACTGTCCCATTTACGGCAATATACAACCGGAATGGATCTTGCATATTCCACTGCCGAGGCGCGGCCGATGCATGTTCGTCAGGCCGCCCCAGGTTTGGGAGGCCACAATGTCCGTCAAATCTACAGTCGCTCTTTTTGGTTCCGTTCCGCTGGCCGCCGTTTTGGTCATCACCGGGTGCTCGGGAGAGGCCGCCTCGGTTCGCCAGGAAAAGGCACGCGCACTGGCCTCGGCTGCACCACGACAGACCGTCGCAGCTTCAGCGCGGGCTCCAGAGCATTTCGCCAAACCCGCGCCGCGCAATCCGATTTTCGCGAAATACACGGACCCTGAAAACGGCGTTTCGTTTCGGTACCCGCGCAATTTCGCGCTGCTCGACTCTGCCGACGAAGATGCAGATTCGGACCATGTCATCTCCTGGCAGCAGGCTAAGGAAACCGGCGCCGGTGTTCGAACTGCCGATGAACTCAGTGCAGATGACCCCGGCGCAACATTGATCGCGACGATCGTCGTGCCCGACGATGCGTATCCGAACACGTCATTTGCCGGTGGATCGCTGCAGTTTGCCATCAACCGCTACCAGACGGCGGGCACGTGCCGCTCTGGTTTGCTGGCCCGACAGGGCGACGCGAAGGGTGCGAGCGGTACCGTCACGGCGCAAGGCGTGACGTTTGCGTGGATCGACATCGACACGGGCGACGGGAACACGGAGTTCTCGGAGCGGGATTACGCCGGCTTTGCCAACGACGCGTGCTATGAGTTTTTTGTTCGGGTCGGTGTCGGGTCTGCCATGGGCGCGGGGACGGTTCAGAACGTATCGGCATCGGGCGTCGACACCGACGCAGATTCCGGTGTAAATGGCGAAGAATCAGCTAGTTATCGCCGACCTGATGAGCGAAAGATCGTCACCCGTCTCGAGAAAATCGTGGGCAGCGTTCAAGTCGAGGCAGGGTCGGCATCGCTGCTCGATAAGCCCAGGTACAAAGCCAGTCCTGCTCCATTCGCATCCAATTGAAGGATTACTTCATCGAGCAAAGCTACTAGGCGGGTACTTGCGTGATGTCGGACTTGAACGTTACGCTGGAATTAGTTCGATCGGCGAAGACTTCTGATGCTTCGCACGAAGATAAGGTTTGATCGTGCCGTCAGACCTTTCCTTCCGCACGCCCTTTACGAGTGTGAACATTTCATGTTGCAGGATTTGAAGAAAAATCCGCTGAAGAGCGGCTCCAAGTTGCGCGGCCAGGGTGGCGGCAAGGAACGCCGCGCCGACCCTCGTTATCCCGTGGCGGCAATGGCGGAGGCCACGGACCTGAGGACGAATACGCGCGTCAGCGGCCGCATCAGCGACATCGGCAACGGTGGTTGCTATTTTGAAGTGATGAGCCCGTTCGCGATGGGTGCCGAGCTGAAAGTGCGGATTACCCGGGACGATCTGACGCTGACCGCAAGCGCGAAGGTTTTGTACTCGACGGGCGGCATGGGGATGGGGCTGATTTTTACGAAGGTCGAACCGGATCAGCGGCCGCTTTTAGATCGATGGGTTGGCGAGCTGAGCGGGAGCGGGGTTTCTCCGTTGACCGAGCTCGAGCATCATGCGGGGCCTGCTGCCGGGGTCGCAGCGAGCGCCACTGAGCTGCAACACGAACCGGCGGGTGCGGCGGAACGCACCGGGATGAACGAGGAGCCACGCGTCGTGTTGAACGAGCTGATTACGCTGCTGATGAGGAATCGGGTGTTGACGGACACTGAGGGGAAGAATTTGTTGCGGAAATTGATGACGTAAGTTCGCTAGTAGAGCGCGGAAAAAATTAGAGATTCGAAGCGTCGAACGGTTTCGGAAACAAATCGCGCATCTGATGGACTTCGGTTTTCCCTTTTAAATTCGAGAGCACTACGGGAACGTCGCCGCAAAATTCCCAAATCAGCTGACGGCATGCGCCGCATGGCGGCGTGAGCGTGTCGGCGTCCGTGACGACCGCGATTGCGTCGAATCCGCGCTCGCCTTCGCTGATCGCTTTGAAAATCGCGACGCGTTCGGCGCAGACGGTGAGTCCGTATGTGGCGTTTTCGACGTTGCATCCGCCGAAAATGCGGCCGGAAGTTGCGCGGAGAGCAGCGCCGACTCGGAAATTCGAATAGGCGGCGTGGGCGTTGTCGCGCGACTGCTTTGCGATACAAACGAGGTGATCGAAGTCGGACATGCGGTGATTGTCTCGCAAAGTGTGAGCGACAACGCGAGAATTTCTCTAAAGGTTAACGGCCCGGGCGAGCGTCAGAGTGTCTGCGCGATTCGCGGGATCACGGCTTGCAGCAGCGCGATGAAATCGTTTTTCACTCGCGCACCGGTTTCGAAGACTTCTTCGGCGGTGAGCGGCGCGCCGGTGACGCCGGCGGCCATATTTGTGACGCAGGAGATGCCGAGAACGCGGATTTGGCCGTGGCGCGCGGCCAACACTTCGGGAACGGTGGACATGCCGACGAGATCGGCGCCGAGCGTTCGAAAAGCATGAATTTCCGCGGGGGTTTCGTAGTTCGGGCCCTGCAGGGCGAGATAAACGCCTTCGTGCAAATTGAGTTTGAGGCGTTTACCTTCTTCGGCGACGAAGCGACGGAAGTCTTTGTCGTAGGCGTGGGTCATATCTGGGAAGCGCGGGCCGAAACGATCGTCGTTGGGGCCAATCAGCGGATTCGCGGCCTGAAAGTTGATGTGGTCGCGCAACGCGACGAGCGCGCCCTGCGTGTAGCTGAGATTGATGCCGCCAGCAGCGTTTGTGACGATGACTGCTTTGATCCCTGCGCGCTGGAAAACCCGGATCGGAAATGCGACATGTTTCGCGGTATAGCCCTCGTAGAGGTGCACGCGACCTTGCATGCCGACGACGGGGATGTCGCCGACTCGGCCGATGACGAGCTGACCGGCGTGGCCGATCGCGGTCGACTGCGGGAAATGCGGAATCTTTTTGTATGGGATGCGGGTGGCGTTGCCGAATTCATCGGCGAATGCACCGAGTCCCGAACCGAGAACGAGGGCGATCTTCGGTCGAAGTTTGGTCTTCGACAGGATGAATTTGGCCGCGCGCGTTGCTCGTTCGAACTCAGCCGATGCAGATTTTGTCTTCGCGGGCATATGGATTTGCCGTGCTATCAGGAGAAGATTCCGACAATCGACGCAGAAATCAAGTTCGCCATCGTTCCCGCCAGCATCGCCCGGATTCCGAATTTCGCCAGCTGACTGCGCTGTTCAGGTGCAAGCGCCCCGATGCCGCCAATCTGAATCCCGATCGAGCTGAAATTCGCAAAACCGCAGAGCGCGAAAGTCGCAATCGTGAAGCTGCGCGGGTCGAGCATCGGGCGGATCTGGCCGAGTTGCGCGAACGCAACAAATTCATTGAGCACCATGCGCGTGCCGAGGAGATTTCCGATCGCCGTCGCATCATGCCACGGAATGCCTATCAGCCACGCGATCGGAGAAAACAGCCAACCGAGAACGAGTTGCAAATTGTAGGGAAACCATCCGACGTGCAGGTGAATCCAGCCCATGCACGCATTCACGAACGCCAGCAGCGCCAGAAAAACGATCAGCATCGCGCCGACGTTGAGTGCGAGATGCAAACCATCGACCGTGCCGCGAGCAATCGCGCCGAGCACGTTGGATTCGCGCTCGGTCGCCGGCATTTCGACGCGCCCGGCGGTTAGCGGTTGCTCGGTTTCAGGCACTAGCATTTTCGCCATCAGCAGCGTGCCTGGAGCAGTCATGATCACCGCGGTTAGTAGACTCTTCGCGTCAGCTCCTCCAACGCGAATGTACGCCGCCATCATGCCGCCTGAAATGTGCGCCATGCCGCTGGTCATCACAGTCATCAACTCCGATTTCGTCAACTTCGGCAAAAACGGACGAATCGTAAGCGGCGCTTCGGTCTGCCCCATGAAAATGCTCGCAGCAACGTTGAGCGACTCAGCGCCGCTGGCGCCCATCACCATCGTCATCACCCACGCCGCCGCCCGAATGATGATCTGCATGACGCCAATGTGATACAAAACCGCGAAAAACGCGGCGATGAAAATAATCGTCGGCAAAACCTGAAACGCGAAAATCAATCCCAGCGATGAATTCGCTTTGCCCAGTTCGCCAAAAATAAATTCCGAGCCGACATACGAAAAATCGAGCAAATGTTTGGCGTAATAACCCAAGGTTCCGAAGAGCGATTGCCCCCACCTCACATCGAGCACGAAGAGCCCGAGCGCAAGCTGCAGCCCTAGTCCCCACGCAACCGTTTTGAACTTGATGGCGCGGCGGTCGGTGGAAAACAGATAGGCAAGGCCGAGGATCACCGCGATGCCCAGCACCCCTGTCAAACGTCCCATGCGTTCAACCTCTTTCCATCACGCAACGCGCTTATCGCAAACAATCAGGCCTGCCAACCAACCGTGCACCGAATCAACATCGGCTTGAAATCAGGCTCATCCGGCTTGACGCGATAGCTCGCCGCGATCATCGACTTCGATTCCGTCAGCCGAGCGTCGTCATTGTAGTGGACGGTGACCAGCGGCGCGCCTTGCGCCACCCGATCGCCGATGCGCCTATGGAACTCGAGCGCAACGCCGTAGTCGATCGTGCTCTCTTTCGTTTCGCGCCCGCCGCCCAAAATCGCCAGCGCTAATCCGAGCTGCTCACATTCGACGCTCTCAACAAACCCAGCGCTCGCCGCCACTACATCCACTCGCGATCGCGCCGACGGCAAACGCTCCGGCTCGTCAACTACGCGCGAGTCGCCGCCCTGCAGCGCAATCCCCTGCCGAAACTTCTCTTTCGCTTTCCCGTTCTCAATCAACTCGTTCGCCAAGTCTCGCCCTTGATCGACCGACTCTGTGCGCTCGCCCAGATAAAACATCCACGCCGCAAGCTCGCAGCTCAGCTCGCGCAAATCCGCCGGCCCCTTGCCCTTCAATACATCGGTACACTCGATGATCTCCGCCGAATGTCCAGCGAATCGCCCGAGCGGCTGATCCATATCGGTGACCAACGCGATCACTTTCTTGCCCATCCGCTCGCCAGTATCGACCATCAACTCCGCCAACTGCGTCGACGCCTTCTCCGTCTTCATGAACGCGCCCGAGCCGGTCTTCACATCGAGCACCAACACGTCGATTCCCTCAGCGAGCTTCTTGCTCATGATAGAAGCGCAAATCAGTCCTACGTTTTCGACCGTTCCTGTAGCATCGCGCAACGCGTAAATCTTTTTGTCCGCCGGCGCGATCTCCGCGGTCTGACCAATCAAACCCATCCCGCATTCCCGCAGCACCGCGCGAAATCTCTCCAGCGACAAGTTGACGTCGAATCCCGGAATCGATTCCAGCTTGTCGAGCGTGCCGCCCGTATGCCCCAGCCCGCGCCCGCTGATCATCGGCACCGTCAACCCGCCTGCAGCCACAATTGGCGCGATAATCAGCGACGTGTTGTCTCCAACGCCTCCGGTTGAATGCTTATCCACTTTCTTCCCAGGCAGCGACGAAAAATCGAGCACTTCGCCCGAATGCAGCATCGCCTCGGTCAGAGCCGCGGTCTCGGCGTGCGACAACCCGCGCAGCCACGACGCCATCAGCCATGACGCCATCTGATAATCGGGAATCACGCCCCGCGTATAGTTCGAGATCAGAAAATCGATCTCTTCGCGAGTGTGTTCACCGGAGTCGCGTTTTTTTCGGATCAGGTCGACGGCGCGCATGCGGTTTTGGCAAAAAAGACAACGAGGCGGGAGCGTAGCATTTCTCGCGGCGAGAGGCTAGGGGCGGCCGAAGCGCGAACAAAGCTAGTTTTGTATGAGCGTAAATCCAAATTTGAGAATTACAGCGGCTGCTGCGCGCCGGGAGGCAGCAGCGTGATCTGTCCCGAAACAACGCGCCATCCATGCGGCGTATTGATGTAGACGTGCATCGTGCGCATCTGGCTCGAGAATCGCTGCTCTTTGTAAACGCCGCGCGCCGACCACAAAGACGTCGCGATCGCTGCGTCTCGAAACAGCCGAACATTCACGTCGGATGCGATGAACGCGTCATACTTCACTTCGCCAGTCTGCACCGCGCTGATGAACGAGGTCTTGTTGACGCTCTGCCCGTGCGACAGCGTCCCCGCGAAATCGTCGGCATAAACACGGCGAAAAAATGTCCCTGTGTTCGTCTGAATCGCGCGCGCGGCTTCCGTCTCCAGATTGACGATCTCTTCGCGCTGCATTTCCGGGTTCGGAGGAGCATCGTCGTCCGGATTCTGTCCGCCGAAGTGCAGCAGCAACCCCAAGATCATCAATGAGAAGACCCTGAACATGCCAAACCCTCGTTTCTAAGCACACTCACGCAACTGGGAATTGCGTGACTCTCCAGAATACGAGTCTCCTATCGAACCCGTGTAAACAGTGCAGATTCTTGAGCATAGGTGACGATTTAGATAGCCGCAAAATGAACAAACGGGAATTCTTCACTCCCGGCGAGCGGCTCAAACAGAAAACGGCGCCCGATCCGAAAGTAGCTCGGACCGGACGCCGCTTGTGCGACGCTCCTTGGAAATTCTCTGGCCTTACAACGAGCGCAGGAAGTTCAACAAGTCTTGTTGTTGTTGCTGCGACAGCTTGTGCTGGAACAGCTGGACCACCGTGTTCGCCTCGGACCCTCGGCCCGCATGTTGATTGATCGTGTCGATCAAATCGTTCGACCGGCCATCATGCAGGAAGAAAATCCGCTGCCCGAGTCCCCAAAGCGGAGCAGTGCGGAACTCGTCGCCCGCCGCGCCTCCTTGCGCCACGCTGTCGGCAAGATTGCTGCCCATGTTATGCACGAGCAGATCCGAGTACAGGTTGGCGTTCACGTTGTTCAAGCTCGGCGTGAACTTCGACGTTCCGGTCCTCATCGACGGCGTGTGGCAGAGCGCGCAGCCAATCTGCGTAAACACGCGCGCGCCATCGGCGATCGAGTTTGCTCCTCCGGGCTCCGTGGTCGAAGCAGTCGGCGGAGCCAACAACCGCATGAACATCGCGAATCCGACGGTGTCGCTCGGCACGCCCGTGGTCTGCACCGCGGTCATGTCGGTAACATCTTCCGGCGTCGCATTCACGCGGCAATTCGCGGGCAATGCCGCTTCATCCGGACTCGAACGCTCGTTGGTGAACAACTCGTTCGTGATGCCCATCTCGACGTTGTAGGCCTCGCCCGAGAAAACTTCGAGCGACTTGTTCTGAGCCTTCCAACCGAAGCGGCTGATCGTCCCGTCGTTGCCGTTACGATTCGGATGCCCCGAAATCCCCATGAAGTTTTTGATCTGCGGATTCGAGTTCATGTTCGCGAGAATCGTTTCGTCCGGGATGTTCTCGATCAGACCAGCCCCAAACACCGGCGTCGGAATGCGGAAGATCACATTTCCGACTCTGAGGTTGTGCGCGAAATCCGGCTGCGAAATCGAGCAGCTACCCGCATCCGGCCGCCCCGAAATCACCCACAGGTCGTGCACGCCGCCATCGGGCCTGTTTGGATTCGGCGAACCATCGCGATTGAGGAAAAATTTGAATCGCGCCTCGCGCGCCGGCCCGTCAATCGTGATGAAAGACGGAAACGGATTCTGGAGCGAGTTTTCCCCGGTCACGAGCGTTTCGGGATTTGGTCCGACGAATGGAAACGCCGTCGTGCTCGGGCTAGACCCGCCAATCGAGGGTTGCGCATGGCAGCTGGAGCAGCTGTTGCTGTTAAACCGCGGGCCCAGGCCGTTGTGGTTTCCGCCCTGCACCGACTCCACTTCCTGAAAGCGGCTTTTGCCATCCGTAAAATATTCGTCGGCAGGCGAACCGACCACCGACGCTAACTGATTGCCTGAATCCACCGAACCCGCGCGAACTCCTGGATCTTTCGCAGGATTTTGCGCGACGACGGCGCCGGTGCCAGACAACAAGAGCAGAGCGCCGATCGACAGACTCATCTTGTTGCGACAGGCGAACTTCCACGAATTTTGCACACGACTACCTATATGCAGGGACATTGAACAGTCTCCTCCCCGAAGGAGCGCGGTGGTCCCCAGAGCTAAGCTCTGGGCTGGCGGTAGACACACATCGGGCATCCGACCTACTGCAAACTAAAAATTCGAGAACGGCTTTTCGGGCTTCACGACGTCGCGTCTTGGGCAAGCCACGCGTCGGGCTGGTTAGTGCGTGCGAGAGTAAAAGCGATTTGCGGTTGAATCACCTGAACCGATGGACAGTTTTAGGACAATGCACCCTCAGGGGACGAAAGGGGCTAGTACATATGCGGTTAAATTGCTCCTGCGATACTAGACGAACCACCGAGCTCACACTTTCAATGCACATGACGAACGGGCCGCCGCGCCTCTGTTAAGATGTCGCGCAGCATCCCAACGCGAACGTAGCATCACCACACAACGAAAATTTCTACGGAGGAACAAATGTTGCAACCAGCCCCCGCTCTGTCTCGCCGCAATTTCCTCACACAAGCATCCTGCTTCGGCGCCTTCTATCACCTAGCCGCACGCGTGCCCCTTCTCGGCCTCTCAAGCAAACTCGCCGACGACTCGCGAATTTCCGCCGCTCCGATCGTCGACAAAGGCTTCGCATCCGTCCGCAAAATCGGCGACGGCCTGTACGCGACAATTTCCGACCCATCGAAAGGCTACGTCACCGTCTCCAACGGCGGTTTCCTGGTCGGCAAAGATTCCGCGATTCTGCTCGAAGGATTTGCCTCGGTCCCAGGCGCTGCGTTTCAGATGGAAACGCTTCGTACGGTCACCCAAATTCCCGTGAAGGCCGCGCTCGACACGCACTATCACTACGATCACTCCTGCGGTAACGCTTTCTACGGCGCTCACGGCGTCGAACTCTGGGGACACTCCGCCGTCGCGCGTCGCATCTTCGACTCGTACGCGCCGTTGCAGTCGATGGCTCCCCAAGCCGCTCTCGCGGCACAGGAAACTCGCCTCCGCGAAGCGAAGACCGATGTGGAAAAAACCCACGCGCAAGGCGATCTCAACGCGATGACAAGTATCTACAAAGCGGTCAACTCCGCCATGCTCGCTTTGCCTAATCATCCGATCGCGCCAGAAAAACTTCCGCTGACCGTCGATCTTGGCGGGCTCTCGATCATCATCGAATCGCACCCCGGACATTCGGGCACCGATCTGATCGTTCGCGTTCCGTCGCAAAATGTCGTCTACACCGGCGATCTGCTTTTCAACGGCTGGTATCCGGTGTGCTTCGATCAATACGCCACCGTGTCCGGCTGGCGCGACACGCTGAAAAAATTCGCCGCTTTCGACAAAGACACGATCTTCGTCCCGGGCCACGGCCAGCTTTGCGGACAGGAAGGCATCGCCACGCTTCGCGCGGTGTTTGACGACATCGCCGAGCAAGCTGAGAAGATGCACAAAGCCGGCGTGCCCGCGAAGGAAGCTGCCGAACGCTACGTCGTGCCGGAAAAGTTCAAGGCCTTCCCGATTTTTGCGTGGGGTCTAACGATCGGCCCGGCGATCACGAAGCTTTATTCCGAGTGGGGCGCGAAGTAGCGCGCCCCTCAGTCCGTTAGAACTTCACCAGAATCGACAAATCAATCCGATTCTCGATCTTCTTCAAATCCGGCGTGAATCCCGGCACGAGCGACCCCGGCGTCCCGCAGATGTTTTCCACCAGCGGCGAGGCAGAGCACGAAGTCGGCGTAATCCCGCCCGGCCCCGAAAAATACGGCACATTCGCCGCGCGATGATCGAACTCCCAACGAAACGTAATGTACTGCTTCGGCATATAGTCGAACGTCGCCGACGCATCCCACGCCTTGAACGGATCGCCAGGATTCTCCGTGAAGTACGGCGTCCCCGACGACGCCGTCGCTCCATTGATCGGCGGCAGCAGCACAAGATACCGCCCCGGATTGTTGATCTTTCCCCCGCCCAGCGTCAGCCCATACTTGTCGTGATCGAACCACACGCGGTTGTACAACATGAATCCAAGAAAATCCTGCTTCGGCCCTTTCGCCGAATTCGTGTCGCAGCTCACGCCGCCGCCGTGCTCGCAACCGATGTCGCCGGTCAGCGAAAACGCCATCTTGCTGATTGCATTTTCCGGCTTGTCGTAATACTTGATCTCGATGCTGTCGTCGCTGTGATACCGCACGCGTCCCGGCGTATTCAGCGCGTCTTCGCCCAGCAAATATTCGTTCCCGAGCACCGAAAACCATCCCACCGGCCGCCATAGAATCTGGAATCCAAACCCCGGTCGCCCATTAAATCGACCGTACGACTGCCAGCCGTTCACAAACCACGGCTCGATCTTCAAATGCTCCGTCGGAAAAATCTGCACGCGCACGCCATTAAAAAACCACGGCGTGTTCGAGGAAACAAACGACGGTTGGTACGTCCAATTGTCAAAGTTGTAGTAGCTGAACAATCCGATGTACGACATGAAAATTCCCGCATCGACGTTGATCCCGTGCATCACGTTGAAGTGATACCCGCCGTACGCCTCCGACAAATAGCAATACGCATTGTCGAGATTCCACTGCCCGCGCGACGTACTCGCGTCGTTGCGCGGCGTCGTCTGCGAATACAACCCAAACTGCGTCATCACCCGCGCGCGCACGTTGTCGTAGTGAAAGTCGCCGCCGACGCCAAGCTGCGTCAACTGCACTTCATTCGACCGAAATACTTCGCTCGACCCGCCGATCGTGTCGTCCTTCGGATGATTGAAGTCGTACACATAACTCACGTCCGACCGAATCTCCGGCGTGAAAAATTTCGTGTCGAGCGGCACATCCTTCGTCCGCGCAGTCCCGTTGAGCCACGTCCAATCCGCAAACGCAAACGGCTCCGCCGCCGCCGGCTTAGCCGCACCCTGCGTCCCGACCGCGGCTGCCGCAGGCTCAGCCGCTGCAGCCGCAACTGGTGTAGCCTCAGCAACCGCCGCAACCGAAGTCGATTCCGATTCTGCCGCCGGCGTAGCAGTCGCAGCGCTCACTGCCGCTCCGGCAACATCGTGTACGGGCGCAGCACTGCTGCGCCCCATGCCCGCAGAATTACTCGTACTTGAGCCTTCTGTTTTCTCCGCTGCACCAATCGAAGCGCCAGACTCCGCAGAGCCACTGTCACTCGCCGCCACGCCTCCGGACCCACTCTTTGAAACAACCGTCGCCGCCGCCTCCTCCGTATTCTTCGCCCCGCTCTTCGCCTCCAATTCCTCCACCCTCCGCTCCAACATCTCCACGCGATCCAGCAACATCCTCTCGCGCTCCGTCAAAGCCCCCGGCGCCTCAATCTTCTTCTCCGAAGAATTCGCAGCACTATGTGCATCACTCTTCGCATCCGCTTTCGTGCCATTCGCCGCGTCCTTCCCCGCCGAATCCGTCTTCCCCGTATCATCCGCCAGCACGCATCCCGGCGCGCCCAAACTCAAAATCCCCGCCACAACAACCACACCTATCCAGTTCACGTTCTTCGCGAACGAGCCCATATCTCTCTCCCTGTAACGACGCAGTCGAACCTGGACCGCCAACGCCACGCGCACGCCGCACATCACATCCAATCAACCGAGGCGCACACACGCGTCGGCCGCGCTCCTGACAGGAAATCAAGCGCGGCACACTTCGTCGCCTTCATACGTTAGGGAACCCGCCGTTAGGAAACACCAAGCCCAGCGTTAAAAATCCATAAGCCCTACATAAGCCACTTGTGAATCCGAAATCACCACAGGAAGGAACCACTTAGGAATTTCGCACAGCGTGTCGCTGGCAACGCGAATCAAACGCAGCCAGGCACCATGCAACCATGCACCACGCGACCACCACAACCCGTCATCCTGAGCGAAGCGAAGGATCTCAGAATTAAGTCGATCCTCAATCGCATCCGTCGGCAATCAAATCCCAATCGCGCCGTTATTTCCCAGCATGCTCCAAACTCCGTCCCTCGCTCACCACACCCTGAAACTCCGCCTCAGTCTTCTGCGCCAACTGCATCAACTGCGTCGTCTTCCGCGTCAGCGAAACTACTCTTGGATCATTTGATGACGTAACCTTCTGATTCCCCGAATTCATCTCCGCCATGCGCAACAGCGCTTCCTTCATTGCCTGAATGAGCTGTCGCGAGCGCGCGCAGTACGCCGTCTTCTCCGCGTACATTTTCTCTTCCCACTCCGCGCGCCCCGGAAAATCCGCTGAATTCCCGCCCAGCACCGTCGTCGCAACCTCCGATTTTCCCAACGGCTCCAACCGATCCAGCGAAGCCTCCGTCGCCTGCAATCGCTCCCAAGCCGAGTCCAGCGAAGCCGAACTCATCCCGCCACCACCGGCATCACCCGAAGCCGCAGCCGCACCAGACGCCGATCCCTGCGCCGTTCCCGCGGCCCCAGCGCCACTAGCCTTCGACGTCGCCATCGCACCCGACCCCAAGCTGTCGTCGGTAATCACCGTCTTCGCCGCGTTCTTCTCTTTGTCTTTCTTCGCCGCAGCAGCCGCTCGCGCCGCATCCGCCACCGACGGCTGCGCATCCTGCGCAAATCCGCAAGGCGCCATCAATCCCGCAGTTCCCGCCGCAACCAGGACCGCGAATCCAAATTTCGCCAATCCAGATTTCGCCAGCCCAAGCGTTGCCAATCCAAGATTCGAATGTTCCGTCCGACGCATCGCCTGACCTCCGCCGCCAAACGCGGCGACACCTTCGCCAGCGCGCTCTCGTAACTCAAACGAAAGCATACCGGCCCAGCGATCATGTTGTCGTCTGAAAGCCCTACCCGACCATAGACGGAAAGTACCGCGATAGCCTATGCGCCACTGTTCTCAAGGACATCCGGCCTACGACGACGACGCCAATTTCGCGCCCAAATCCCCGCCAAATCGCGAGAAATCATCCCTCCCGCCTCAGCGGCAAATCCGGATCCCTTCCCGAAATCTCAAACGCCACCTTCTGCGTCTCCTCATGGATCAACCCATTCGTCGCCAAAATCATCGACCCGCCCAACACATACGGCTCCCCGCTCAATCCCGTAATCTTCCCGCCCGCCTCTTCCACCAACACGACTCCCGCCGCCACATCCCACCGATTCAACCCAAATTCCCAAAACGCCTCAAATCTTCCCGCCGCCACACTCGCCAGATCCAGCGCCGCCGAACCATCCCGCCTCACCCCGTGCGACCGCAGCGTAAATTCCCAGTAGTAATGAATGTTCGGACTCGCCTTTCTCTTATGCGCTGGAAATCCCGTGCACAGCAAACTCGTCGACAACGTCGGCACCTTCGACACATGGATCGGCTTCCCATTCAGCATCGCGCCTTCGCCCTGTGCCGCCGTAAAAAGCTCGTTGTAGATCGGGTTGTACACCACGCCCGCAATCACCCGATCCCGCTGCGCCAGCGCAATCGACACGCAAAAGCACGGATAACTGTGCGCAAAATTCGTCGTCCCATCCAGCGGATCGACATACCACCGAAACTCCGACGCCGCCTCGTGCCCGCTTCCCTCTTCCGCCACAATCGCGTGTTCCGGAAAATATTTCGTCAGCCGCTCGACAATGCACTTTTCCGATCGCTTATCCGCCTGCGTCACCAGATCCGCTTCGCCCTTATAAACGATCTGCGGGGGCCGCTCATACTCCTCCCGCAAAATCTTCCCCGCCTCCAGCGCAATCTCAGTCGCCACTTCCAAATAGTTCATCGCCATAACCCCACTTTACCACCCGCTTCCGCCACAACCTGTCATCCAAAAGACGGATTCATCGCAAAACAAATGAGCGCTGTCATCCTGAGCAGTTCGAAGGAGGGCGAAGGATCTCAACGTATCCGCCATCGCATTCCATCCACCTGTTAGAATCCGCCCATGCGCGCACCCACCATCACTCTCTTCCTGTTCTCACTCTTCGCTATCCCACCACAAGCGCAAACTCCCCAAGTCCTCACCTCCGGCATCGACACCAGCCTCCGTGGCCTCTCCGCCTCCTCCGCCAACAACACGCAAATCCTCTACGCCACCGGCAACAACGGCGTAATCCTCCGCTCCCCCGACGCCGGCAAATCCTGGACCCGCCTCCATATCGACAACGCCGACACCGCGGACTTCCGCGGCGTCCAATCTTTCGGCGCCAACATCGCCTACGTCTTCTCCGTCGGCACTGACAACAAATCCCACATCTACAAAACCTCTGACGCGGGCCAAACCTGGAGCACGCAATACTCCGACCCGCGCCCCGCCTTCTTCCTCGACGGCCTCGCCTGCCGCGACGAAAAAACCTGCTTCGCCATCAGCGACCCCATCGACGGCAAATTCCCCATTCTCCACACCGAAGACGGCGAACACTGGACCGAACTCCCGAAAGACACCGAGCCCTCCGCTCTCCCCACCGAAGGCCTCTTTGCCGCCAGCAACTCCTCCCTCATCCTCTGCGGCCCCAACCACAACGACATCTTCTTCGCCACCGGCGGCCCCGCCGCCCGCGTCTTCCATTCCCACGACAACGCCCGCTCGTGGACCGTCGTCACGACCCCGATTCTCAGCGGCAACGCCTCCTCAGGCATCTTCTCCATCGCCTGCCATGGCCGAACCCTCGTCGCCGTCGGCGGCGACTACCAGAATCCCGCCGCCACAAAATCCATAGCCGCCTACTCCACCGACATGGGCGCCACCTGGCATCTATCCGACCAATCCCCAGCCAGCTTCCGCTCCGCCGTAACCTACGCTGGCCCGAATACCTGGATCGCCGTCGGCACCACCGGCGCCGACATATCCACCGATAACGCCGCCCACTGGGCCCCGCTCACCCACGAGAACGCCAACGCAATCCTAGCCCTCGGCTCCCATCAATTTCTAACCGCCGGCCCCAAAGGCACCATCACCAAACTCCTCCCATTTAAAGTCCTCCCCTAAAACGCAAAGCCCTCCACCACCGTCTCTACACCTAAGGAGCACTCCACCCAAATGCGCAATCTCCTCCAAGACCTCCGCCAATCCCTCCGCACCTTCCGCCACAACCCCGCCTTCGCCATCGGCGCCATCCTCATCCTCGCCCTCGGCATCGGAGCCAACACTGCCATCTTCTCCATCGTCAACGCCGCCATGCTCCGCCCCCTCCCCTTCGACGACCCCGACCGCCTCGTCCAGCTCTGGCACATCCCTCCCGCCAAAAGCTTCCCCGGCATCACCCAGTTCTCCGTCTCTCCCGCCAACTATCTCGACTGGAAAGCCCAATCCACCTCGTTCGAATCCATGTCGATCTACGGCGGTCGCGGCCTCACCTTCGGCGGCACCGACCGTCCCGAAGTCATCAAAGCCGCCACTGTCCCTCCCGATTTCTTCACCGTCCTCCGCGCCCGCCCGCTCCTCGGCCGCACCTTCACCGCCGACGACAACCACCCGAACCCGCGCTCCATCCTCCTCAGCTACAAACTCTGGCGCGATCGCTTCGCCTCCGACCCCGGCATCGTCGGCCGCGACATCACCGTCAATTCGCAGAGCTACACCGTCACCGGCGTCATGCCCGAAAAATTCCGCATGCCCGATTTCGCCAAAGCCTGGGTGCCCCTCGGTTGGACCGACACCGACCGCGCCGTCCGCGGCAATCACAACTACCTCGTCATCGCCCGCCTCAAGCCCCAAATCACAATCGACCAAGCCAAGTCCGAACTCGCCGCCATCTCCACGCACCTCGAACAGCAATTCCCCGAAGACGACAAAGGTTGGGGCGCCACCGCAATTCCGCTCCACGAACAAATGATCGGCGACGCGCGCACCGCCTTGCTCGTCCTTCTCGGTGCCGTCGCGTTCGTGCTCCTGATCGCCTGCGCAAACGTCGCGAACCTCGTCCTCGCCAAAACGCTCGCCCGTGGCAAAGAGATGGCCATCCGCAGCGCCCTCGGCGCCGGCCGCATGGTTCTCCTCCGTCACATCCTCGTCGAAACGCTCCTACTCTCCGTGATCGGCGGCGTCCTCGGCCTTCTTCTCGCACGAGGTGTCATCGCCCTCTCCGTAAAATTACTCGCCGATCGCCTCCCAGCCTTCATGGAAGTCACCCTCGACGCGCAAGTCCTCGCCTTCACGCTGCTGCTTTCCATCGCCGCAGGCGTGCTCGCCGGACTATTCCCCTCCCTGCGTTTCTCCCGCGTCGATCTCAACGAAGTCCTGAAACAAGGTACGCGCGGCGGAACAAACGCCGGCGGCAAGACCCGCAATCTCCTCGTCGTCTGCGAAGTCGCGCTATCCCTCGTCCTGCTCATCGGTGCCGGCCTGATGATTCGCACCCTGTGGCAACTCCGCGACGTTCGCCCCGGCTTCGACTCCAGCAACGTGCTCACCATGACCGTTGCCATTCCGCGCGGCCGCTTCGCCACGCCGAGCGGCGAAGTAAATTTCTTCCACGAAGTTTTACAGCGCGTTAAAAGCTTGCCCGGAGTAGAAGAAGCCGGTGCCATCGATTCCCTTCCGCTCGATGGCGGCGGCTCCCATCAACCGTTTTCCATCGAAGGTCGCCCCCTATTGCCGATGGCCGATCAACCCGAAGTCGACGTGCGCCTCATCAGCACCGGCTACCTGCACGCCATGCGTGTCCCCGTCATTCGCGGCCGCGACTTCGAAGACTCCGACGCTGCAGGCCGCCCCGGCGCAGTCTTGATCTCCGACGCGCTCGCACACCGTTTCTTCCCCAACGAAGATCCTCTCGGCAAACACCTAACCCTGACGTTCTTCGCCGGCGCCCCACGCGAAATCGTCGGCATCGTCGGCAACGTAAAAACCGACGCGCTCGACGAGACCCGCCCCGTCGACACCATCTACATGGCCGTGAATCAACTGGGTCCATCGACCGGTGAAGCGTGGAATTCCTATGGCCTGAGCCTTGCCGTCCGAACCAAATCCGATCCGCACGCCGTAGCCACCGCAGTCACCGACGCCATCCACGAAGTCGGCCCCGACATCCCCGTAACCGATCTTCTCAGCATGGACGACCTCATCGCCCAATCCATGTCCCCGCAGCGTTTCAACATGCTGCTGCTCGCCGCCTTCGCCGGACTCGCGCTCATCCTCGCCGCAGTCGGCATCTACGGCGTCCTCAGCTACACCGTCCGCCGCCGCGTCCGCGAAATCGGCATCCGCATGGCCCTCGGCGCCTCCCAATCCGATATCCTCCGCTTAGTAGTAAGCGACGGCATGAAGCCCATCCTTATAGGCGTAGCCGTAGGCCTCTTCGCCGCCGTAACCCTAAGCCGCCTCGTCGCCTCCCTTCTCTTCGGCGTCCCACCCACCGACCCCCTAACCTTCACCGCCGTCGCTCTCCTCCTAATCCTGGTCGGCGCCGCCGCCAACACCCTCCCCGCCTACCGCGCCACCCGCGTCGAACCAACCCAAACCCTCCGCGACGAATAACTCGCGCACACTTCCGGGAATTCTTCATCGGTTTGTAGGGGCGGGGTTCACTCCGCCCGGCGTAATCACGACCACGCTGCATCCGTCTACTGATCCCGAATGCCCTTCGCCATCCAATATGGAGTGCGGCGATTCATCGCCCCCTTCACGGTAAAAGCCCCACTCCCAATCTTCCGGTCGAGCGCGGTCGCCCCTGGGTGCCCCACCCTCGGTTTCCAGAGGGTGGGTCTTTCCCCTCCCCTCCGCACCACCCAACCTTCCGCCCTCTCCCAACGATCCCCGTCGCGTTCAATATGGAGTGCGGCGCCCCTGCGCCGCTTTCGAGGTCAAAGCCCACCATCAATCTCTCCGCCTACCCGGCTCAACAATTCGCCACCCTGTAACCGCGATCGTTTCCCAGATCGCGGGCTTTTCCCCTCCTCAACACATCTCGCTCCAACGCCCCCCGTTAACCATTCGAACATCAAAATAATGTTTGACAAATGGTAACTACCCTGCTACCATGCCCCGTGTCCGCCCAACTCCCCTCCCGACCGCAAATCCGGCGAACTCAAAGCGAAACCTTCGTCCCTATAACCCCCTCATTCCAAACCCCTTCTTCACTCTTCATAAAGAGCACCACTAAAAAATCTCGTAACTCCCTGACCACCAACAACTTCCCCACTCTTCACAAAACCACCCGGGGGTATGCCACCTCCATCTCCAAAAAAATTCGGGCCACCTCGCCCAATCCCTCCCAAACAGGTAACCTTCCCCCATGCGCCTTCTAAACGGCCAACTTCGCCTCGCCGCCACCGACGTGAGCAACCACCTCGCGTGCCGCCACCTCACCGAACTCGAGATCTCCGCCGCTCGCGGTGAGCGCGACGTCCCAAAATGGGAATCGCCCGATATGGTCGTCATCCGCGAACTCGGCCTCCGCCACGAAACCAAATACCTAAAGCTCCTCGAAACAGAAGTCGGCCAGCTCGTCAACCTCAGCGGCATGGACGAGAAACGCATCCTCGACGAAACCCTCAAAGCGATGGAAGCCGGAGCCGAAGCGATCGCGCAAGGCGCGCTTCTCCACGGCCGTTTTTTCGGTCGCCCCGATGTCCTCAAGAAAGTTAAAGGCAAGCACAGCCGCTTCGGCGATTGGTCCTACGAGGCGTACGACTGCAAGCTCTCCAAAGAAACGAAAGCCACCACGATCCTCCAGCTGTCCTTCTACTCCGAACTCCTCGGCGAAATTCAGCGCCCGCTCAACACCGCGCCGTCCGCGCTCGCGCCAGCGCCTGATTCAAAATCAAAATCGAAATCCGGCAAATCACAAACCGCCTTCGACTTCGACGCCGCAAAAATCTCGACCGCCTCCAACTTCCTACCCGAATTCATGTGGGTCGTTCCTCCCGGCAAGGAAAACTCGCCCGAGCAATATCGCGTCGCCGAATATTCCGCCTATTACCGCCACGTCAAAGAGCGCCTCGAAAGATCCACCAACAACGGCGACGGCGTCACCACGTATCCCGAGCCGTGCCTGCACTGCGACGTCTGCCGCTGGTTCCGCGAATGCGAAAAGCGCCGCCGCGACGACGACCACCTTTCGCTCGTCGCCGGAATTCGCCGCCACCACCGCGATCAACTCATAGAGTGGGAAGTCGACAAGGTCGCGAAGCTCGCCACCATGCAACATCCCCTTCCGCGCGAGAAAAAACCCCTCCACGGCTCGCGCGAAAGTATCGAGCGCGTCCGCGAACAAGCGCGTATTCAAGTCGAGAGCAAAGGTCTCGCAATTCCGCGCCACGAGCCGATTCTTCCCATCGTCGAAAAAACCGGCTTCTGCAAATTGCCTAAACCGTCCGACGGCGACGTCTTCGTCGACCTCGAAGGCGACAACTTCGTCGGCAACTCCGGCCTGCAATATCTCTTCGGAGTCGCCACTCCGAAGCCGAAAGAAACTGGCGGCCAACCGGTAGTGCCGGCTCACACCGACGAGCGCGAAGCGAACGGAAGCGCATCCCTGCCGGCTCCTGGTTCCATCACGCACCTGCAATATCAAAAACGCTGGGCCGGCGACGCCACCGAAGAAAAAGCCGGCTTCGAGTGGTTCGTCGACATAGTCATGGCCCGCCGCAAAGAATTTCCCGAGATGCACGTCTATCACTTCGGCGGCTACGAACCCGGCGTATTCAAACGCCTCATGGGCGTCTATGCCACGCGCGAAGAAGAAATCGACAGCATGCTCCGCGCCGGCCTGTTCATCGACCTTCACGCGGTCTTCAAGCAAGCTCTGCGCGCCGGCGTCGAAGAATATTCGCTCAAGAAGCTCGAGCACTTCTGCGGCTTCAAACGCACCATCCCACCCGACGAATCGCGCGCCGCCATGCGCTATATCGAGCACCGCCTCGAACTCGGCTGGGACGAACCCGTCCCCGAAAAATTCGTCACCGCGATGGAAAGCTACAACCGCGACGACTGTTTCGCCACCTCCGCCCTCCGCGACTGGCTCGAACTCGAACGCGAAAAACGCATCGCCGCCGGCGACAAAATCGACCGACCACCCCTCGGCGATGGCGCTCCCACCGAAGAACTCGATGCCCGCCAAAAGCGCGTCCAGGAGCTAGTCAAGAAACTAACCGCCGACATTCCCGCCGACGCGGCGAAGCGCGATGACAAACAGTCCGCGACGTGGCTCCTTGCTCAACTCCTCGATTTTCATCGCCGCGAAAACAAAGCCACGTATTGGGAGGGCTATCGCCTCGCCGAATTGGACGACGACGATTTGCTCGACGAGCGCGCAGGAATAGTCGGACTCAAATTCAAAGAGCGATTAAAGGTTGAGCGAAATATTCCGACCGATCGCTATTCGTTCGAGAGACAAGAAACCGAAGCTCGCGTCGATAAAGATCTCTACTACGGAGCTGAGGTTTCAAAATTTGGCTGCGTCGTCGATATAGATCTCGCGGCACTCACGGTCGATGTAAAGAAAACGAAAAAAACGGCGGAAGTTCATCCGAAAGCCGCCTATGTGTGGGATTCGCCGCTCAACCCCGAGAAAATCGCGGATTCCCTGCTGCGCACTGGCGATTGGGTGCTTGCCTCCGCCATCGACGCACCCGGTCCTTTCCGTGCGTTGCGCGATTTGCTTCTTCAGAAACCGCCACGCTTGCTGCACGGTGAGACGCTTACTCCTCTCCCGAAAGAAGAAACCAAGGAAACCGCCTGCCGCATCGTGAGCGCGCTCGACCGTTCCGTATTCGCCATCCAAGGGCCTCCGGGAGCAGGCAAAACGTTCACCGGCGCGCGCATGATCTGCCGGCTCGTCAAACAAGGGAAAAAAGTTGGCGTCACCGCGCTGAGCCACAAAGTCATTCGCAAATTGCTCGAGGAAGTTCTGAAAGCCGCCGTGGAAGAAGGCGTCCCGCAAGTTCGCTGCATGCAAAAGCTAAGCGAAGGCGACGACCTCGAAATAATTCCGGAAATCGCCGTGGTTCGCGACAACAACGCTCCCCTCGCCGCGCTGATGCAAGGAACTGCAAACGTCGTCGGAGCAACGTCTTGGATGTGGCCCCGCGAGGAATATTTCGAGTCGGTCGACGCGCTCTTCATCGACGAAGCTGGGCAAATGGCCCTGGCCGATGTTGTCGCGGCCGGACAGGCGGCGCACAATCTCATTCTCATCGGCGATCCACAGCAACTCGAACGTCCGCTGAAAGGAAGTCACCCTCCTGGCGCCGAAAAATCCGCTCTCGAACATTTGATCGGCGACCACAAAACGATCCCGGAAGAAAAAGGCATGCTGCTGCCGCAAACGTGGCGCATGCATCCGAACATCTGTGACTTCACGTCGGAGATGTTCTACGAAGCGCGCCTGCATCCCCGCCCCACGCTCGATCAACAGGTCATCGCCGGACATCCATGGATGAACGGCGCCGGGCTGTGGTTCGTGCCGACCGATCACACTGGATGCCGCAACTCTTCGCCGCAGGAAGTCGCCGTCATCAAGAAACTCGTGGCCAGTCTGGCCGCAAAGGGCGTCGAATGGTTCCGGACAACAACGACGAAACGGCCAATGACACTCGACGATGTGCTTGTCGTCGCTCCGTACAACGCGCAAGTTTCGGATTTACTGACGGCGCTACCGAAAGGCGCAAGAGTCGGTACCGTCGATAAATTTCAAGGACAGGAAGCGCCGGTGGTGATTTATTCGCTGACGACTTCGACGCCGGAAGATGCGCCGCGCGGGATGGAATTTCTCTACAGCCTCAATCGATTCAACGTCGCGACATCCCGCGCGCAAACCGCAGTGATCGTCGTCGGCAATCCGAGGCTCTTTGAGCCCGAATGCAAAAGCCCGCGCCAGATGCAGCTAGCCAACGCATTCTGTGCCTACCTCGAACGCGCAAAAGTAAAGGAGTTGAGTTGAACTCGGCCGCAATCGCCGAAAGCCTATTCCTGCTCGCTGAAAACCTGGGCGTAGGTTTTGCCGTAGGGATAGAAGCGGTTCTTTTCTCCGTGCTCCCACGCGGCTTTCAGTTCGGGAGTTGAGATGTCCCAATCGACCCGGCATTTTTTCAGCACGGCGCGCAAATCCTGGCGTAGTTCTTCATTCGTCGGGCGGCCGAAAAACCAATAGCCGTTGTAAATCTTGAAAACGACCAGGCCGGGCTCCAGAACGATCGTGTACGGAATCATCGGATTATGCGAAGGGTCGGTATATTCCACGATGTCTAAATCTTTTTGCACGACGCGGCCGGCATCCGACAGAAACGTCCAGTGCGCGCCGACGCCGCTGCGAAATTCATTCGTCACGAGTAAATTGTCCGTGGTGATCGTGACAAGCCGGCAATAACCGACTTCCATTTCGCGATGGAGTTGCAGCAGATTTTCAGACTGGCGCCGGTCTTTCGGACAAAATGCGCCGCGGCCCAAAACAAGAATGAGCGGATCTTGCCCTTGGAGGTCAGAAAGTTTGCGCCGCTTGGAGGTGTGATCCGGAAGCTCGTAGTCTGGAAATCTCGCGCCGGGAATAATGTCAGCTCGCATGACGTGACCTTTCTCGTTGGCAGTGATTCTGTCACTGGTGATTTCGGGAGGCAAAGATTTCTGCGGGCTCCGCGGCATCGTCCGCGACGGCCCTCAACTCAGGATGTGAAGACGTTCGTATCCAGAAATTCGTTGCGGAATTTTCCGTTTGGGTCGAGTGATTTTGCGAGTTCGATGAACTCGCCCATTTTTCCGTAGTTCGCTCGCAACTGTTGCGGCGTCATCGTGAAGAGCTTGCCCCAATGCGGTCGCGCCTTGAACGGAATGATTTCCTTCTCGATCTGCGGCAGGAGCGCGCGCACCGCGGGCCACTCGGGCTTCCACGTGAAATGAATCGTCACGCAGTCCTGGTGGCGGCACGGGCTCATCCACAAATCGTCGCTTGCGATGCTGCGAATTTCCGTGATGAGCAGATGCGGCGTGATTTGCTCGTGTAATTTTTCGACGGCCATAATCGCGTCGACCGCATTGTGGCGCGGGATGAAATATTCCGACTGCAATTCTTTGCCGGCGCTCGGGGTGAAACCCATCTTGAAGTGCGGCAAGCGGTCGTACCACGGACCGGGCACGCCCATCTGCTCGGTGCAATTCTCGGCAGAGAGCGCTGCGATCGGATGCATGTTTTTCTTTGCCAGCGTCGCGCCAAAAAACTGCGGCTCGGCTGTGAATTTCTCCTTCTCGGTGACGCGACTCTTCAGCCACACCTCGGAGAATTTCTGGTCCTGCCAGTCGGTGAATAGGCTGACGCTGTACGCGGCGCCCATGATCTGCTCGAAATGATCTTTCAGCGCGGACATCGGCAGATTTTCGTAGAGCACCTGCCGCACTTGATACGTCGGCTGAATGTTGAGCGTGATTTTCGTGATCACGCCAAGCGCACCCAAACCAACGACGGCGCCGAGAAATTTCTCGCCGTCATATTTGCGCGACAATTTCAGAATGTCGCCAGACGCCGTCACCATTTCGAGCGCGGCGACCGCGGAGGAAAGATTGCCGTTGTTGTCGCCGGAGCCGTGGGTCGCCGTGCTGCACGAACCGGCGACGGAAATGTGCGGCAGCGACGCAAGATTGTGCAGTGCCCAGCCCTTGGCATCGAGGTATGGCGCGAGCTGACCGTAGCTCATGCCCGGTTCGACTGTGACGGTGCGCTCGTTTTCGTCGATCGAAATCGCGTGATCGAGCGGCTTCATTTCGAGTAGCGCGTGTTTGCTGTTCGCAATCTGATTGAAGCAGTGGCGCGTGCCGAGCGCTTTGAATTTGTCGTGCGACTTGACGTATTGCTGCACCTGCTCCAGCGATTTCGCCGGGGTAACGTTCTCGGTGCTGAACTCGAAGTTGCCGGCCCAATTTTTCAGCTTTTCACCCGCGGCCCAGCTCAGAAGCGGAGAAAGAATCGGAGTCGCTGCAACCGCCGACGAAAGTTTCAGGAATGTGCGTTTGTTCATGGGCTTGAATGGTGCCGCGTGAAATCAATCCTGTTTCCGTTTTTGATTTTACGTTCGCCCGCGATTGTACACCCAGGCGAAACGATGGCACACGCTTGGACACTCCCATGGTCGGCGTGGGCTGACGCCGGGAGGAGCAAGCCCCTCCCCTACAAAGGGCTTGATCGAGATCCGCCGAGCGATCTGAATACAGTCGCTTACTTCACGCCTTTGGCGGGATCCCACCAGCCTTTTGCGCGGCGAATGTAGAGGATCTGTCCGGTGTGGTAGGCGTTGTGCGCGCAAACGTGGGCAATGCGCGACGCATTTTTCTCAAGCGTCCCTTCGTCGGCAGTTTCGACGAAATGCTCGAGATCGCTCATCACTTTGTCGAGATCCGCGACCGTCTGCGTCCAGGTCTTCGCATCGAAACTGTTGAACGTTTTCTCGTTGTCGTCGGAGTTTGCCGGCTTCTCACCTTTTAACCTGGCGAGCGATTCCTGATTCCAGAAAACCAGGTGATAGGCGAGCTGCCCGATGGAATGGTTTCCGGTGCCGTCACTCCAGGAGGCTTGCTCCGCAGTGAGGCCGTCAACGGCGAGGCTTGCCGGCACAAACCAGTCCTGCTTTTTATGATTTGTTTGGAGCTGTTCCAGCAGGATGCTGCGAAGAGTCACGGGCTTTTTCTCCTTGTCTTGAGCGCGGGCGGATGCGCAGAAAAGCGAGAGCAGAGCAACGAAGACAATCGTACGTTTCATTTTTCACCCCGTAAAGATGCACTGCTTTTGACGGATTATACGGCAGAAGGTCAACGACGAGCCTGTTACTGGGGGCCGGTGAGGTAGGTTTTGCGGTGGCGGACTTGGTAGTTGCCGTCGACTTTGATTTGGACGGAGCGGTAGGTGTTGGCGGGGCCGCGCGGTTCGGGGTAGTAGCCGAGGCGATATTGAGTGCGGAGTTCGCGATTGATGCGATCGAAGATGTCGTTCAAATCCTGGATCTGATCGGGGTAGAACATGGCGCCACCCATCGTGTCGGTGATGGTGTCGAGCGCGTGTTCGCCGGCGGTGTTGCGGCCGCTTTCGTTTTTCACGGGGCGCACAACGATGGTGTAAAGCAGCGCGGCGGATTGCACGGCGGCTTTGCGCGCGGTGTCGAAATCCTTGTAGCTGGTGGTTTCCCCGGCGTCGGTCACGAGAATGATTACGCGGCGGCGATCTTCTCCGCGTTTTTCGAGCTGGCGCGCGCCGAGCCAGATGGCGTCGTAGAGCGATGTGCCGGAGCCCGTGGGCATTTTGTGAACGGCTGACTCAAGCTGTCCAATGTTGTCGGTAAATCCAGCAAGTGACACAACGTCTTCACCGACGCTGTAGACAGCGAGGCGATCCTCAGGACGCAGAACCTGGCGAATGAAACGCGCGGAAGCTTCCTGCTCGAAAGCGATTTCTTTGTGAGCGCTAAGGCTCGCATCGATCATGAGAACGAGATCGAGCGGCTGCTTCGTTTCGGACTCGAAGACTTCCAGTTTTTGCTCGACGCCCTCTTCGAAAATATGAAACGACTCGCGCGGGATATCGATGGCGGGACGATTGTGTTCGTCGAGCACGCTGGTGAGGATGCTGACGAGCTGCACGTTGACGCGAATGCGGCCGCGCTGCTGCTGGTCGGCGGGAGGATCGTCGGCGGGAATGGGTTGGACGATCGGCGGTGGATTGGTGGAGGCAGTGGATGCGGTTGAGCTTCCGGATGCGCCGGTGGTCTTCGGCGAATCCGTGCTGCTATTCGATTTGGTTTTGCCTTTGCGCGCCCAAGGTGGGCGATCGGATTGTTGTTGCGGCGGCGGTGGCGGAGTGGGACCGGGCTGGTCTTGCGCTCTGACACCCCGCGTCGTGAATACGCCAGCGCAGCAGACGAGCAAGAACAGCAAAGAGAAAAGGCGGTCGCGCGACGATCCTTGGCGGGAGGGTTTCGCGCGGCGTGGGGTTGGCGGCATTGGAATATTAGGATGCGGCTTTCGTGATCCGCGTGGCTGAGGTGGGCGCGTCGGTGGCAGCGGGATCGGGCGGAGGTGGCGGCAGCTCGCCGTCTGCCCAGACGGAGCCGTCGGCGAAATATTCTTTCTTCCAGATGGGGACGGTGCGCTTGAGGGTGTCGATGGCGAAGCGGCAGGCGTCGAAAGCGGCGGCACGGTGCGGCGAGCTAATGGCGATCAAGACGCTGGTTTCGCCGATTTCGAGACGGCCGAGGCGGTGCGCGATGGCGATGCGGTCGATGGCGAATTTCGCGTGGGTGTCGGCGGCGATTTCACTGAGCTTTGCGAGTGCCATTGATTCGTAGGCTTCGTAGTCGAGGTAGAGGGTGCGGCGGCCGTGGGAATTGTCGCGGACGCATCCGTCGAAAGTGACGATGGCGCCGTCGGAATCGGTGCGGACGTGGCGGACGAGCGCGGAGGCGTCGATCGGGTCGCGGCCGAGTTGGATGAGATCGTTGGTTGGGGCGGGAGGCATTTTTTGTTTGGGGGAGGATTAGCCGCCGCTGACGGGTGGGAGGAAGGCTACTTCGTCGCCGGGGTGAAGCGAGGTGGACCAGGCGACGAATTCGCGATTGCGGGAGACGGCGATCGCTTGGCGATGTGCGGCCAACTCGGGATAGCGTGCTGCGCAGTGGGCGAAGAGATCTTCGATGCGAGAATCGGGCGGAATTTCCACGGACTCTTGAGCGTGACCAATGGCGTCCTTCAATCGTCCAAAAAAGAGCACGTTGAGGCGGATGGGAGTGGTGTCGGTGGAGGGCACGCTGGGATTGTAGCGCTGGGGCGGAATTGCGGGTAGAGGAGTGGGGCGGGCGGATTCGTGGTGTTCGGGCATGGTGGGGCCTGGGGGTGGAACACGGTGGAGGACGGCTTAGTTGCGGTTTGGGCGGAATTGGCGCGGAACTGATTGGGGGCGGTTGACGTACTAGAGTGTCTAGGCATCGGAGTTGGCAGGGTGGGTTGGCGAGATTCGGGAGTAAGAAGATAGGTGTGGCGGGCGCAGCGGACCCTTCGGGCAGGAAGCCCTCAGGGTGAATCCGCACCGTTTCACGGTGCGGATTCAGGAGACTGCATGAAAGTTTTGATTACAGGCGCTACGGGACTGGTAGGGACGGCGCTGGTGAAGTCGCTAGTGCGGGACGGGCACTCGGTTTGCCGGCTGGTGCGGCGGGAGAGTGTCTCGCCGAAGAAAGGAGCGGGGAAGAAAGACACTGCGGCGCCGTCGGAAAATGCGCGCGTTGTGGATGTGCCTTGGGATCCGGAGGCGTCGGACGGATTGTCGATGGCGGATTCGCAAGGGATGATTACGGGGGCCGACGCGGTGGTGAATCTGGCGGGGGCGTCGGTGGCGGACGGGCGGTGGACGCAGCAACGGAAGATGGTGCTGCGGTCGAGTCGGGTGAAGACGACGATGGCGCTGGTGAACGCGCTGGGAAAATTGAAGACGAGGCCGAAGGTGCTGGTGTCGGCGTCTGCGATCGGATTTTATGGCGATCGGGGAGACGAAACGCTGACGGAAGAGAGCGCGGCGGGAGCGGGATTTTTGCCGAAGGTGTCGCTGGATTGGGAGGCGGAGGCGCGAAAGGCGGAGACGCTGGGGTTGCGCGTGGTGATGACGCGATTTGGAATTATTTTGGCGAAGCAGGGCGGAGCGTTGCCGCAGATGATGAAGCCGTTCAAATTTTTTGTGGGCGGGAAATTGGGGTCGGGGCGACAGTGGATGTCGTGGGTGACGCTGGAGGATGTGATCGGAGTGATTCGATGGGCGCTAGAGAATGACGGCGTGAGTGGCGTGGTGAATGTGGTGTCGCCGAAGCCGGTGAGGAATGCGGAGTTTACGAAGGAGCTGGGGCGGGCGATGCATCGGCCTGCGATTTTCACGGCGCCGGCGTTTGCGTTGCGGATGGCGATGGGGGACGAGATGGCGGATGAGATGTTGCTGGCGAGCGAGCGGGTTTTACCTGGGCGGCTGAAGCAGATGGGATTTGGGTTTTTGCATGAGGAGTTGGGGGATGCGCTGGCGGCAATTCTGTAGAGAGAAAACCCGCACCCTCCTAAGAACAAGAGGGTGCGGCACCCAACGGCCGAGTTCGGGAAACGCCTGTCGGCGCGTGCTACTTGGGAGCGGTGAGGGTGAGTTCGATTTTGAGTTGCTTACCGTTTAGTGGGTCTGTTGCCACTGTTGTTTCCACGGTCTGACCATCGCGAGCGATCAGATAAGAATCCGTTCGGTATCCGCCAATAACCGGCTGGTTGAACTCTGCGCCTGCAGCGGTGTTGCCTGCGGGTTGATCCGGACCAAGATGAATCTCTGCCTGGACCCACGAGCGCTCCAGCGAAAACTTGAGCCCATATCGACCGTCCTCGAGATGCTCGGCGCGACAGTCGAGATTGGTTCCAATGTCGACATATTGAAACTCGCCGTCTTTTCCGGATAAAACAGGTATCCGGCTTCCAACGCGAAGTTTGGCGGTCTCTGCGTCCCGGTGAGAGCCAGCCGTGAAAGTCATGGTGTAGGGCAGACTCTTGACCTTCTTGTCGCCTTCAAATTCCGTGAAAACGATTTGGACCTTGAGCGGAGTCGCTGAAAGAGCGCGGTCATCTGGTTTCGGCTTGTCTTGGGCGCTGGCTGACCAGACTCCAAGAGAAGTCAGTGTAGCGACGACAAGAATGAGAACGCGTGCGTGCTTAAGCATTCGTGGTTCCTCCAAAAGTTGTCAGACTCTTCTACCTGCGTGTTTCTGTTGCGATTGGTTGAATGACGATTTCAGCTGTGGTGATGTCGGGAATCTCAAGGTCCTTGAACGATGGTGCGACGGCCTGATGGACGGGCGTAGCGAGCGCGACGACAAATTCACGCCGAGCGTTCCCACCAGCGACAAAGCGGTCGAGAGCCATTTGTTCGTCGGGTGGGACGAGGACTTCGGGCTCTGAACGCATTAGCGTTGTGGACGCACTCGCGATGTGAGCGGTGGGAAGGCGGTGTTGTTCTCGGTCTCTGCGTATTTCTTCAGGGGAAGCTGGTTGAAGGATCGCGGTCATTATTTCCGGGCGATGGTCGCTGGTCGATTTTGCGGTTTGAGCGAGCGTTGCGATCTGAGAGTTGGATTTGTGCGCGCGCTGGTGCGATAGGGCGAACAGGATCATGGCGGCGGCCGTGGCTAGCGCGACGCCTGCGTAGAGCCAGCTCAGGTTGAGCGAGCGCGATGGCTCTTTCAGCGCGAGGCGCGCCTCGAAGCGCTGGAGCATCGCGGCGGGGATGGGGGCGTTCATAGTGCGAGCGAGATTGGTGTCGATCGCGGCGAGTAGCGATCGCTGTTGAGCAAGGTCGGCGGCGCAGGATGGGCAGGACTCCGCGTGGGCGCGGACAGCGGCTGATGCGTCGCTGGCTGCGTCTTCGCCGATTGCAGCGGCTTCGATTAGCGCGGCTTTGTATTTTTCACATGACATTGCAGCTTCTCCGCTAATTTTTTTCTTGCGTCGAACAGGCGCGACTTCACGGTGCCTAACGTTAAATGCAACATTTCGGCGACTTCGTCGAGCGTGTGGCCTTCCATCGCGGCGAGCAGCAGAACGAGTCGCAACTTTGGGGACAACTCGTTGAGAGCGCGCGCCAGGTGCTCTTCGAATTCGCTCGACGCAGCGAGATCCTCGGTCGAATCCTGCGGGCGCTGACGGGCCCATTGCGTTTCGCGCAGCTCGCGACGATTCGACGAGCGGGCGCGATCGAGCGCGAGACGAAATGCGATGCGCACGAGCCACGCGCGGAAGCGGGTGCGATCGCGCAGGCGTTCGAAGCGGCGATAGGCGCGGAGCAACGCTTCCTGCGCGACGTCTTCGGCGTCGGCGGAATTGCGAAGGACGCCGCGGGCGATGCGGAAGGCTAGCGGGCCGCACTCGGCGAGGCGTTCTTCGAACTCGCGGCGGAGAGCGGCGGTAGCGGCAGCTTTTCCATCGGAATCGGCGTCGCCGGACCACGCCGCTTTGACTGCACTGGTTGGCTGGGTCAGAGCCAGCTCCTGCATGGGTTTGTGGCCGAGCGGTGAGCGCTCGCCTCCTGTTACAACTACCAGACGCCGTCGTGGCGGAAATGGTTCGCTGGGGGTTTGTGAACGCTGACTAGCGCCTGGTGACTGGTTGCACCGGCGGAATGAGGTTGGGAACGGGTTCGGAGTCATTGTTCGGTAGAATCTTCGAGATTGGCAGTATCCCATAAATATGGGAATATGGGAGTCGTGAAAACTACACTCGAGATTCCCGACTCCATCTTTCGGCGGGCTAAGTCAAAGGCGGCGGAGCAAGGAATTCCCTTGCGCCAGTTCGTTACCGAGGCGATGGCGGCCCGGCTCCAGAGCACGGCCGCACATGACTCCAAGCCGTGGATGAAGCACTTCGGCGGATTAAAGAGTCTTCGAAAAGAAACCCGCCGCATCAACAAAATAATCGAAGAGGCCTCCGAGAAGATCGACACCGAGATGTGGAAGTAGGGGAACGGATTTGATTCTGGACACAAATGCGCTGTCGGCGTTCGCAGATGAAGATCCAAACATAGCGAATGCGCTAGGCGAGGCCGAATTTCTGGCGCTTCCGGTGATCGCGCTCGGGGAATATAGATATGGGATCGCCCAATCTCGATATCGAGAAGAATACGAAACATGGCTGAATGGTTTGCTTGCAGAGTGCCAGGTTATCGACATTTCTGAATCGACGACGAAGTTTTATGCAGGTGTGCAGAACGAATTGCGAGAAGCGGGAACGCCCATCCCTGGAAACGACATCTGGATTGCCGCATTGTGCCGGCAACATCGACTACCGATTCTCAGCCGAGATCGTCATTTCGACTTCGTCCGCGGAATCCGACGGATTGAGTGGTAATCCTCGTTCTAACTGCGATTTAGTCTTCGTACCAATCACGTTCACAGGGGGGAGAGCCAGGCGCCGCCGAAGAGGAGGCCGGGGCCGAGGCTGGCGAGGAAGATGGGCTTGCGGGCGGAGTGGGGGCAGGTGCGGAACATTTGCAGGGCGGCGTGGAGGGCGGCGCCGCAGGTTGACGAGCCCAAGTTGCCCGACGTGACGGCGATCGGCGGGAAGGCTTCGACGGGGACGGCGGCGACTTTGGCGAGAAGAGTGAGAAGGCGCGGGTTGGGCTGGTGGGTGGCAAAAGCGCCGACAGCGGCGCGCGGAATGGCGCTGAGTTTTTCGAGACCGGCGACGACTTTTTCCATGCGCGAGATTGCGGCGCGGGAGAGCGCTTCGCCTTCGAAGACTACTGCGAGGCTGCCGTCGGGTTTGCCTTCGACTTTGACGGCTTCGGCGTATTGGTCGGCGCAACCGAAGAGGAAATCGCGGATGCGGTAGGCGAGGCTGGCGGGTTTTGCGTCGATGGCGATGACGTTGTTGGCGCTCGCGACGTAGGAGCTCGCGTTTGTGTTTGCGTTTGCGGCGCGGACGATGAAAGCGGTGGCGCCATCGCCGAATAGGCCCCCGAATTCTCCGGCGACGCGGCCGGGGACGAGAGTGCGGCTGTGCAGGTCGGCCGTGACGACGGCGACGGTGCGCGCCTGACCGGATGCGATTTGAGCTTGTGCGACCGAAAGAGCGTTGATGAGACCGAGGCAGGCGCCGCCGACGTCGAATGCGCCGCAGGTTTCGCGGGCTCCGATTTGCGAGTGAAGCTGGGCGGCGAGCGACGGATAGAGATGATGCGTTTCGCTGGTGGCGACGATGGAATCGATTTCGTCAGGCGAGCAGCCAGCTGATCGAAGGGCTTCGTTAGCAGCTTGAGCGCCGAGGGTGACTTCGGTTTCGTTGTCGGCGGCGTAGGCGAGCGATTCGATTCCGGCGCGATTACGGAGCTTGCCGAGGGGCATGCCGAAGGCGCGGTCGACTTCTTCGGACGGGACGATGCGTGAGCCGACAGCGAGACCCGAAGCAGAGATGAGCACGGTGGGCTGCGACGCGGTATCGCGCAGACGATGATTCACTTGTTCATCGGTGATGAGCATGGACGGTGAGCGAATTCCTCTCTGCAGAACCGGGGTCGGGGAACTGCGAAATTCTGTTGATATCATCCGGCAGAATCAGCGGAGTTGCCAGAGGAGTTCGGGTGGCGACGGAGTAGGAGTTACTGACACTCTCGCACAGTGAGTTGGATGCAGAGGGCATGGGGGGAAGATGTTCGTTCAGGGGGAGTGAATGGGATGTTGGAGGGGGGTTACAGTTTGGCGCGTATGAGCGGGCGGCTGTAAGGACGGACTTCCGGCTGGGTTGGGAGATTGGGAGCGGAAAACCCGCACCTTGAAAATCGCAGGTTGCGGCACCCAGGTGAGAAAAAGCCCGCGGCTGGATTGGCAGCGGCGGGCTTTTTGTTTTGGGCTTGCTGAATGCGAGCGCGGTCGCGACTAGATGTCGCAATTGTGTCGCGCTGCGTGCGTCAGTTGCGGCGCTGGAGTTTGGAGAGGAGGCGGAGCATTTCGAGATAGAGCCAGATGAGGGTGACCATCAAGCCGAAAGCGCCGTACCACTCCATGTAGCGGGGAGCGTTCATGCGCGCGCCGGTTTCGATCATGTCGAAATCGAGGACGAGATTGAGTGCGGCGATGACGACGACGAAGAGGCTGAAGCCGATGCCGATGATGCCGCTGCCGTTGATCGCGGGGACTTGTACGTGGAAGAGACCGAGAACCATTTGTGCGACGTAGAAGAGCGCGATGCCGCCGGTGGCCGCGATGACGCCGAGTTTGAAATTTTGCGTGACGCGGATGGTGCCGGTTTTGTAGGCGACGAGCATGACGGCGAGCACGCCGAAGGTTAGGCCGATGGCGTGAAAGGCGATGCCGGGATACTGCTTGTCGAGAACGGCGGAAATGCCACCGAGGAAGAGTCCTTCGAACAACGCATAGATCGGCGCGCTGATCGGCGCCCAGTTCGGCTTGAAGATCGTAGCGAGAGCGGCGATGAGGCCGCCAAAAACGCCGCCGAGCATCCACGGCATCGCACTTTCGGGCTGCGGGGAGTGCGAGAGGCCCCATGTCCAGGCGGAAGTCGCGATCACGCAGAGGAGGAGGACGCCGGTTTTGTTGACCGTGCCCTGGACGGTCATCGCTTCGCCGATGCCGACGCCCGCGGCGCTTTGGAAGGCTTTTTCGTTTAGAGCGGGGTTTGAGGTGCGAAAGGGGTTTGGCATTTGGGTCCTTGGCGCTTGCTGAGGAGCGCGATGATGCTGACGATTTCTTGGACTACTTAATTGTACTCCTGCGTAGAGGGGAAGCCAATTTGAGGCAATGGACGCGAGTTGCGAATCGGAGTTTGACCGAGATTACGACGATTTCGCCTGCGGCTTGATGGCGCGACCTCGGATCATTAGTGCGGCGGCGACGGCGCTGAGGACGGCGAGGGTGGCGCTGAGGAGCATGAGTTCGCGGAAGCCGGCGACGAAAGACGTGTCGATGGCTTGGCGGACGGCGGCGCGAAGGGCGGGATCGAGGCCGGCGGGGATGGTGACGCCGGCGAGGTCGTAGCGCTGGGCGGCGAGTGCGCTGGTGGCGGCGGGCGAGAGCGCGTCGATTTTGTGGATGGATTGTTCGAAGCGGTGCGCGAACATTTGCAGCATGACGATGCCAAAGACGGCGATGGAGATGAGTCCGGCGGCGCGAGAGACGGCGTTGTTGACGCCGGAGGCGATGCCGGCCCAGCGCTCGTCGACGGCGTTCATCACGGCGGTGGTGACCGGCGCGACGCTGATGGCGAAACCCAGGCCGAGGACGACGATGGCGGGGAAAAACGTTGTCCAATAATTTGCGTGCGTGCCGGGCATGGCGAAGAGGGCGAAGCCGGCGGCGGCGATGATTGGGCCGACTACGAGCGGCAGGCGGGCGCCGTAGCGCGCGACGAGGCTGCCGGTCCAACGCGAGAAGAAAAACATGATGAGGATGAATGGGAGAAGCGCGGCGCCAGCGGCCGTGGCGGAATACATCTGTACCTGGATGAGGTTTTGCGGCAGGAAGTAGAACAAGCCGGAGAGGGCAGCGTACAGAAGGAACGTGACGAGATTGGCGCCGGAGAATTCCATGGAGCGAAAGAGCACTAGTGGCATCATGGGATTTTTGCCGCGCTTTTCAACGACGAAGAAAAGCACCAAGGCGATGACACCGATCGCGAGAGCCGCGAGAACTTCGGTGTTGGCGAAGCCGCGGGATGAGGACTCGATCATCCCGTAGACAAGAGCGCCGAGACTTGTGGTTGCGAGCGCGGCGCCGAGCCAGTCGAGGCCGCTTGTGGATTTTTCGTCGCGGCTTTCGGGGACAAATCGAAACGTGAGCACGAGAACGGCGACTGCGATCGGAACGTTGATGAAGAAAACGGCGCGCCAGGAAATATGTTCGATGAGCCAGCCGCCGGTGACTGGGCCGATCGCCGCGGTTATGGAGGTGAACGCGGACCAGATGCCGATCGCTTTGCCGCGTTCGTCTTTCGGAAAGGAAGTGCTGATGATCGCAAGGCTACCGGGAACGAGCAGCGCGCCGCCGATTCCCTGCACTGCGCGCGCTGCGATCAGCTGCGTGATGCTGGGGGCGAGTCCGCACCAAATGGAAGCGGTGGTGAAAAGTGCGACGCCGATGCTGTAAATTCGGCGGCGACCGAAATGATCGCCGAGCGATCCGCCGACGAGAAGAAGAGCGGCGAGGAAGAGAGCGTAGGCTTCGATGACCCACTGCACATCGACCGCGGTGGCGTGGAAAGCGGATTGGAGCGCGGGAAGGGCGACGTTGACGACGGTGCCGTCGATGAACGCGAGGCTGGAGCCGAGGATGGTCGCGGCGAGGACATAAGGCCGCGCGGATTTTTCACACAGCGCGGCGGAAGTATTGGCGCTCGATGGTGAAGTCGAGACGAGGCCTTTGTCGCGCGGTGGCTGTGGAGTATTGGACATAGCGCGTGCGCTAGTGGGATGAACTAGAGACCGAGAAGGATTGGAGATTTGGTAGCGCTAACGGGAATCGAACCCGTATTTCGGCCTTGAAAGGGCCGCGTGCTAACCGTTGCACCATAGCGCCAAACACGGTGGGAATAACTCAATAATTCTAGCAGAGAGCGGGCGATTCGCCGAATCGTTTGCGCGTGCGAACCGCCGCCCATGCCCGCGAATAACTCGCCAAGGCCGGAGATGGGTGTCGGCGCGTCGGCGAGTTTATTTCAGGGTGGCGTCGAGCGCTATGAAAGCGGCATCGGAATCGGGCAGCCAGGCGGCGCCGAGTTTGCGGACGGCCGCTTGAATGGTGACGAGCGATTGGCCGGTGAGTTTTTCGCGGAAGCGCTGCCATTCAGCGCGAAGAGCTTGGACTTGACCGGGCGCGGCGTCGCTGACGTAGTGCTTTGCAGCTTTGATTGCCGAACCATATTCATTGCGAAAATCTTGATGGAGATAGGCGGAGAAAAATTCGCTGAGCGTAGGAAAATCTTCCGGCGCGATCGGGACATCGACGGCCTGTGCTTTGGTTTTGGCTTTCCCTGCGCGCTTCATTCGCGATCCTCAGGATAGGTTGTGAGCACGAAGAAACCTCCGTCGCGATCGGCCTTCAAAACTACTACGGCTGAAGTGCAAGGTTCGGATGTGTTTTCGCCATGACGTATGGTTCGGCCGATCGGGTGGCCTGCGTCGAAATGCAGCGCGAGATTGGCGCGCGGGTAACCGCGATCGGTCCAGCGATCGATCTTGGATTGATTTGCACGGAGCGCGGCGGCGACGGTTTCTTCGGCGGCGGCGCGATCGGTCCAGGTGGAAGCGGCAGAGATGTCGCGTTCACGTTCGAGGCGCTGGCGGAGCTCGTCGTCGGTGCGGCCGACGTGCTTGTCGAGCGTGTGGCCGCCGCGCTGTTCGTCGCGGGCGAGATCGTAGCGATCGCTCGTAGTGTCGCGACTGCCGGTGGTGTGCGGCTCCGGTTGCGCGTCCTTGGCCGGCGCGGCTGCAGCAGATCCTTCGCCGCTTGTGGCTTGACCTTCGGGGGGAGCGGATTGGCAGGCGCACGCGACGAAGACGAACGCGATAAAAAACGTCGCGACGAACGCGGAAGTTCGGCTCCGTCTAAGCGTTGAACGGCGCATCGATAAGTCTCGTGCACCACATCGAAGTGGAATCGAACAAGGCAACGTCAGCTCTTACGGTCTTCCCACTCTTCGTGCCAGGCCTGTTGGATGGCTTCGAGTTTGGACTCGTTGGATTTCTGCGGATCGCCGGTGAAGCCGGGGAGTTCGGTGACCCATTTGTGCATATCGGTGAAGCGCACGGTGTAGGGATCGGTATCGGGATGCGCGTCGGTGAGGCCGATGGCGATGTCGTCGAGATTTTCCCAGTCGAACGATGGCATTTTTGCTCCTAAGGCTGGAGAAGATTTCACCACAGAGAGCGCGGAGTTCACAGAGCGAAGAAAGGGACATCCGCTTGAGTCGACATATGGCTCGCGTCTAGCTCTTAGTGATCTTTTTCTTTGACGTGGTTTTTGTTCCACTCGGGAATTTCTACAACGATGTCTGTGGTGCCGTCGGGAACGGTCTGGCAACCGAGACGCGATTTCGGCGTGATGCCGGGAGCTTCGTCGAGTTCGTCGAGTTCGGCGTCGGTGGCTTCGTTGCAGGATTCGAGGCCCTGCTTGACGACGACGTGGCACGTGGAGCATGCGCAGACGCCGCCACAGGCGTGGTCGAGTCCGGCTTTGATGCCTTCGGAAATGTCGAGAATGCTGCCGGGCAATCCGTTGTGGCCGTACGGGACCTGCGCGGGATCGACTTCGATCGTTTTGCCGCTGGGAAGAAATGTGACTTTGTATTTCTTCGTGGCGGGAGTGTATTTGACTTCTTCGATATATGGGTTGCTGCCGCCCATGGTGCTCTCCTTCAGAAAAATCGTGCGCTGCGCTAAGCGCGTCAGACTTCGGCCAGTTTGCGGCCTTCCAGCGCTGTTGATACTGCACCGTTCATTACGAGTTCCGCAAGACGTTCCGTCGCGTGGTTCAGTTCGTCGATGCGCTTGCGGATCAGTTTGTAATCTTCGCCTGCGACGGATTCCTTCAGCGCGGCTACGGAATTGTCGATCGTGGCGCGCTCTTCCTGCGGAAGCGACGCGCCGGCCGGACTCGTCAGCGCTTTTTGCGTCGCGGTGAGAATCGATTCGGATTCGGTGCGCGCTTCGATGACCTGGCGCTGAGCAAAATCCTGTTCGGCGTATTCGATCGATTCTTCGAGCATGCGTTCGATCTCGGTATCGTTGAGGCCGTAGCTCGGTTGGACTTCGATCGAATGCTGCTCGCCGTTGCGCAAGTCTTTCGCGGCGACCTGGAGGATGCCGTTGGCGTCGATCAGGAATTTAACTTCGATGCGCGGCAGACCTGCGGGTGACGGCGGAACTTTCAGAATGAAGCGCGCGAGCGAGCGGCAATCTTTTGCGAGTTCGCGTTCGCCCTGGAGAACGTGAATGTCGATGCCGGTCTGATTGTCGACGCCGGTGGTGTACATCTCTTGCGCGCTGGCGGGGATGGTGGAGTTGCGCGGGATGACTTTCGCGACGGCGCCGCCGTAGGTTTCGATGCCGAGCGAGAGCGGCGTGACGTCGAGCAAAAGCATGTTTTGCACGCCGCGGTCGAGAATGTTGGCTTGAACCGCTGCGCCGAGCGCGACGACCTCGTCGGGATTGAGTTCGGTGTGGGGCTTACGACCGAAATAATTTTCGACGGTGGCGCGGATGAGCGGCGTGCGCGTCGTGCCGCCGACGAGAACGACTTCATCGATTTCGCTGGGCTTGAGGTGCGCGTCGGTAAGAGCTTGTTTCACTGGGCCCATGGTGCGATCGACGATCGGCTTGATGATGGCGTCGAAATCGGCGCGCGTGAAATCGTGGGCAAAGATGGCGCCGCCTGGAAGCGGGAACCGAAGATTGGCGGTCTGCGATTCCGAAAGTTGATGTTTGGCGGTGATCAACGCCTTGCGGAGTTCCTGCGCGAGTTCCGGTTGCGCCGAAACGTCGACGCGGTGGTGTTCGTGAATTTTCGCGCGGATGAGCGATTGCAGCGCGTTGTCGATGTCGTCGCCGCCGAGGTGTGTGTCGCCATTGGTAGAGAGAACCTGATAGATGTCGCCTTCGCTGGTGGAAATCAGCTTGAGGACGGAAATGTCGAAGGTGCCGCCGCCGAGATCGTAGACGGCGACGTGACCGCGCTGCTTTTCGTGCAGGCCGTATGCGAGAGCGGCGGCCGTTGGTTCGTTGACGAGGCGCAGGACCTCGAGGCCGGCGATTTTGCCGGCGTCTTTCGTAGCCTGACGCTGAGCATCATTAAAATACGCGGGAACAGTAACAACCGCGCGGTCGACCGACTCGCCGAAGTGCGCTTCGGCCCAGTTTTTCAGTTCGCGAAGAATGAACGCGGAAATCTCGGGCGGCGTGAATGTTTTGTCGCCGAGCTTTACCCGAATAACGTTTTTGCTCGATGGGTCGATGCGGAACGGAAACAGTTTCAGCTCATCTTGAATGTCGGCAACGCCACGGCCCATCAGTCGCTTGACGGAATAAATACTGCGCTCGGATTGCGTAAGCAAACGACGACGAGCGGGTTCACCGACGATGACGCTGCCATCGGCGTCGACGCTGACAACCGATGGGCAAAGCGTGCTGCCGTTCGGTCCTACGATGCACTTCGGCGCGTTCGTCGCGGGATCGGTGTACGCGACGAGACTGTTTGTCGTTCCTAGATCAATTCCTACGATTCTTCCCATGTCTCAGGCTAGTTCCTTTGCGACGTTGTTGACCAGGTTGCGGATGTACGAGCGGCGATTGAGCAGCTCGTTGAGCCGGACCTTGATTCCGTCGCGATCCGAATCGCCGGCGTTCGCGTCGATTGCCGCGTCCCACTGCTTTGCCGCGGCGAAAAGCTGCTGATCGACGTCGAGCAATTTTTGCTGGAAGCCGGTTTCGGCGAGTTCAAGTTTCGACTTCAAGCTCGCGAGATCGCCGCCGCTGGATTTCGCTTCGCGCAATTCGTCGAGCGATTCGTTCAACTCGAAAACTTCTTCGAGCAGTTCGGGCGGAGCTTGCTGCTTCTGCTCGCCTTCTTTGCGCGCGCCCTCGATTTCAAGCAGGTATTCTACGCGCGCCACGGGATCGCGAAGCACGCGATACGCGTCGTTGAGAGCCGAGCTGCGCTTCAGCGATTCGGCCTGTTCTTCGGCCGAGGCGTTTACAAAATTGTCGGGATGGAGCTTCCAGCTGAGCTGCAGAAATTTCTGTTCGAGCCCCGGCATTTCGATCCAAAGCTTGCGCGGTAGGCTGAAGATCGCGAAATAGTCTTGCCGTCCGGGAGCTGTGGAAGGAGCGGTCATCCGATTGTCTTTGTCTTTCGATTCCACTTTTCTCGCAGTCTCGACAACAGCCGATTAAACCTCGCGTCGATCGAGTCTTCGAAAATCTCTAGAGGGACGGCCAGAAATTCGATGAGATCGAGCATTTGTTGGGCTCCAGGCCAATAAAAAAAGTGGCTGGCGATGGGCTGCCGGCCACTTCAAAAGTGCATGGGTTCTGTTCACACGCACCGGCAGGGACGCCGGTACTGGTTATGCCGTGAACGAACTGCCGCAGCCGCAGCTTCGCGCGGCGTTGGGATTCTGGAACACAAATCCCTGACGCATCAGGGTCTCTTCGTACTCAAGAATGGTGCCACTGAGATACAAAAGGCTTTTCGGATCGACGAAGATGCGCGCACCGAATTCCTCGAAGATCTTGTCGCGGTCGCGCGATTGAGTGTCGAGACGCATCGCGTACGAAAGGCCCGAACAACCGCCGCCTTGCACACCAACGCGAAGGCCTCCCTGTTCGAGAGGCACGCCGTCTTTTTCGAGCAACGCGCGAATTTTCAGCGCGGCGCGCTCGGTGACGCGAATCATTGGGACGCTAGGCGAAATTGTTTCGGTTGCCATGATTGATCCTGTTACTTCGGCGCGTTGATACAGCGCCGATGCGACTAGTGCGCGGCGGCCTTTTCGTGGGCCGGAACTTCGATGCCGTGCTTCTTCTTCCAATCGCCAATGGCCGCCTTGATGGCGTCTTCGGCGAGAACCGAGCAATGAATCTTGACCGGCGGCAGCGCGAGTTCGCGAACGATATCGGTGTTCTTGATGTTGAGCGCTTCTTCGACCGTCTTGCCCTTGACCCATTCGGTGGCGAGAGACGAACTGGCGATCGCCGAGCCGCAACCGAACGTTTTGAACTTGGCTTCTTCGATGACGTTGGTCACGGGATTGATCTTCATCTGCAGCTTCATTACGTCGCCGCACTCTGGTGCGCCGACAAGACCGGTTCCGACGTTGGGATCTTCCTTCGACATGCTGCCGACGTTCCGCGGGTTGTTGTAGTGGTCGACTACTTTTTCACTGTAAGCCATGTGATTGCAGCTCCTTTACTTCCAAATCTTTAGATTCGACAACCGTAGCTTTGTATCCGTTCAAAAAGCGCTAGCGTCCCGCAGCGACTTTCGCAGTCGCCTGTAGACCGGAACTTTTCACGAGATCTTCCGCGATCGCCACGTTGGGAACCGAAGCCGAACGCCCGGCAGCGAGTTGCCGCTGCACATCGCGAATCAATTCCGCGTTCACGCCGAGGCTCTTCAGGAAGGTGCGGACCTGCTGCACTTCGTGAAACGAGCGAATGCCTGCTGTGCCTTCACCGTCGGAGTCGTAGGGCACGAAAGATACCCGAAATGCCGCGCCAACGCCACCGATCGAACGGTGAATCCGAATTGTCCCTTCATTAGCCATGTTCTGTGTGTCCTTCTTCCTTTAGTCGATGAAATATTTTGTCAGGCGGCCGTCCACTTCACCTTGGAGATATCGATGCCTTCCTTGGCCATCTCATACAGCGGCGAAAGGTCACGGAGCTTGCTGACGACCTGAACCATCTTGTCAACCACGTAATCGACCTCTTCCTCGGTGTTAAAGCGGCCGAGTCCGAAGCGAATCGAGGTGTGAGCCAGGTCTTCGCCCACGCCTAATGCTTTGAGTACGTAACTGGGCTCGAGGGTTGCAGAGGTGCAAGCGGAACCGCTCGAAACCGCGATATCGTTGATGCCCATGAGGAGCGACTCGCCTTCGACATAGGCGAAGCTCATGTTGAGATTGTTCGGGAGGCGATACTCCATCGAACCGTTGATGAAAACCTCGTCGAGCTTGGCTTCGAGGCCTTTGCGCAGGCGCTCGCGAAGCGCAAGCATCCGCGCGCCCTCGCTGGCCATTTCCTGCTGCGCGATCTCGCAGGCCTTGCCGAGGCCGATGATGCCGGTGACGTTGAGCGTGCCGGAACGCATGCCGCGCTCATGGCCGCCGCCATCGATGATGGCCGAAAGCTGGACGCGCGGGTTGCGACGGCGAACATACAACGCGCCGACGCCTTTCGGTCCATAAATCTTGTGCGCCGAGATCGCGAGCAGGTCGATGTTGTCTTTCTGCACGTCCACGGGAATCTTGCCGACGGCCTGAACTCCATCGACCGCGAAAATGATGCCGTGTTCCTTGGCAATCTTGCCAATTTCCTGAATCGGATTGATCGCGCCAATTTCATTGTTGGCGTACATGATCGTGATCAGAATCGTCTTCGGCGTGATGGCTTTGCGAACGTCTTCGGGATCGACGCGGCCATCCTTCTGCACCGGCAGATAGGTGACTTCATATCCGTACTTCTCGAGGCGCTTGCAGGTGTCGAGCACAGCCTTGTGCTCAATCGCTTGCGTGATGATGTGGTTGCCCTTTTCGCGATACATCTCGGCAACGCCCTTGATCATCAGGTTGTCGGACTCGGTCGCACCGCTGGTGAAGATGATTTCCTTCGGCGTGGCGCCAATCAGCGAGGCAATCTGCTGACGCGCGGTTTCGATCGCTTCTTCACCGGCCCAGCCAAACGAGTGATTGCGGCTCGCGGCGTTTCCGAACTTCTCGGTGAAATACGGCAGCATCGCATCGACGACGCGCGGATCGACCGGCGTAGTCGCGTGATTATCCATGTAAATCGGGAGCTTCACAGCCATTGTTCCGTCTCCTACTTCCTAAGTTCTGCTTGCTGGCGACTTTCCCTTTATCGGGTGAAGGACGACAGCGCGACGAGCGCAGGTTCGTGCTGTTCTTCGCTCATCTGAGAAATCGTTACCGTACCGAGCACCTGCAAGATGCTGTCGTTGACCTTGCGCAGCGGTTCGCGCACCGAGCACTTGTCGGTCGCATCGCAAATGCCGTGACTCGTGATGCACGACGTAATCAGGACCGGCCCGTCGATGGCGGAGATTACATCGAGAGCGCTGATTTGTCCCGGCTCTTTCGCCAATTGATAGCCGCCGCTTGAACCGTGCTTCGCAGCGACTAGTCCCTGGCGCGCCAGCTTCTGAAGCACTTTCGCCATCAGCGTCGTCGAGATGCCGTACTCTTCCGAAATCTCGTTGGCACTGCACGCGTGCGCCTTGCGGTGCATCGCGAGGTGTTTCACGGCGATCAGGCCGTAGTCGGCTTTTTTAGACAGCTTGAACATCAGCGGATACCACGTCCCCCATCAAATGCGACAAAATCGGTCCCAGTTGAAATACTATCCCGTTCCCTGCCGCAAGTCAAACCAAAAGGCTGCACCGAAACGGTGCAAAACGTTGATTTCGAGCGGGTTATAGTACTAAGTGCGAGGCCGATGGTCAAATCCCGAGGTTCGCCTGACGTGATAGGCTTACCTGAGCATTGGATGAGGAGAGCTGGATGTCGCGTTACATACAGTTGGGCAATTTTCTGAGGATATCGGTGATTGGGGTGGCTGGGCTCGTGGCTTGCTGTGGCGTGGTTGGACAGACGGGACCAGATGGGAAGGCCGCCTCGGCCACTGCGCCATCCTCTAAGGCTGCCCAAACTACTGAAGATAAAGTCTTTACACTCGTTGGAGCAGGAGATATCGCCGGCTGCGGCGCGGCGCTGGCCGGAGCGGAGGCTACCGCCAAGCTCATCGAGAAAATACCAGGGGAAGTCTTCGCGTCGGGCGATCTCGCGTACGAACACGGCGATGCGGCTGAGTTTCATGACTGCTACGGCAAGACTTGGGGTCGATTTAAGGACCGAACTCACCCGACGCCGGGGAACCACGAATACGGAACGCCAGAGGCGCGGGACTATTTTCGGTATTGGGGCGATCGGGCCGGACCAGTCGGCAAGGGCTACTACAGCTTCGATCTCGGTGTGTGGCACATCATTGGGCTGAATTCGAACTGCGATGCGCCTGGACTCGGTGGATGCGCAGCCGGCTCACCTGAAGAGACCTGGCTGAAGAAAGATTTGAGCGAGCATGCCAGCTCTTGCATCATCGCCTACGGGCATCACGCACTCTTCAGCAGCGGAATGTTTCGCAAACATGCAGTGCATCCGGAGTTAAAGCAGATCGTGCAGGATTTGTACGCCGCGCACGCCGATCTGTTGCTGGTCGGCCACGAACATTCCTATGAGCGATTCGCGCCTCAGGATCCCGATGGAAAAGTCGATCCCGAGCATGGAATTCGCGAGATTGTCGTCGGCACTGGCGGACGCAGCCACGATCCGCTGGGATTTGCGATGGATAACAGCGAAGTGCGAAACATGGATACGTTTGGCGTGATCAAAGTCACGCTGATGCCGCATACATACAAGTGGGAATTTATCCCCGTTGAAGGGCAGACGTTTACTGATTCAGGCTCGGGCGTTTGCCACAATCGTGCGCCGCAGGAAGCGAGAGCTGTCGCTCCAAAGTAGCGCGCGGCTGCGCACCGATGTCGCAGCTAAGAGAACTACTTCGCGCAGCTTCCGCCCGCGCTCGCAGCATCGATCAGCTTCTGCACTGCGCCTGCCGGCAACAACAGTAGCTGCGCTTTCGGCACCTGAACCTTGGTGATCACAGCACTTTGGCTTGCTTTCCAATCCGCCGGAGCGACTTTATGCCCGGCGATGAAATCGAGCGCCTCCAACCCAATCGTGCCGAGCGTCGAAAGATCTTGCGATGCTTGCGCGATGTCTTTTACCAGGAACGATCGCTGCTCGAGCGACTGGAGCTTGGCGTCGTTGTCGCGCCAGATCAGCAATTGAGCGCGTAGGCGTAGTTCCAAATCTCCCTGGCAGGTCGAAGCCACAAACTTATCGACTAACTCCCCGAATTGCCGCGCCTTGTCGCTTTCGAGCGGCACAGCATCGACGACGCGATTGAGCGGCGTCATGCTGGTCGGCTCCGCGGGCGCCAAGGTTTCGCGACCGTAGTCCTTCACAGGCTCGACCACGTCGGCGATCGTCTTCAACGCCTCGAATTCATCCGGGCTCGCCGCGCCCGCAATACGCTGCAACATCGAGCGGTAGTAAGTGCGATGCGTCAGCTCGAGCAGTTCGAGCCGCGCGCTCTCCGCATGCATCCGCGCATACATCGAAGCCACGTCGGTGACGCTTTGCGGCGACCACAATCGCTCGGCGATCGCAGCGCTGCGTGGCCAGATGCGCGAATCCATATTTTCCGCGTTGACGTACTCCGACCACATCGTCGCTTCGCCGCCGAGGATCAGCTTCTGTTGCTCCGGCGTCAGATTCGCTGCCGCGCCACCCATCGGATCGACAGCGTAGTGCCGCGCCGCGCTCCAACCGAGGTCAATGTAGTAACCATTCGAGAGTATTCCGCGATATCCCTGCGAAGCCGCTTCCGCCAGCGACGCCTGTCCGCGCCAAGACTGAATCACGATGTCCTTCGGCACGCCGGGAATGAACACCTCATCCCATCCGACAACCGCTTTGCCGTGCTTGGTCACAAGCTTCTGCACGCGCTGGCTGAAATACGCCTGCAGCTCTTTGTTGTCCTTGATGTTGTGTTCTTTTTTGAATTCCTGAATCTTCGCGTTCGCATCCCACTGCTTGCCGTTCACTTCGTCGCCGCCGATGTGAAAGTAGTGATCGGGGAAAACTTTGGCCATCTCGGCGATGAAATCATCGAGGAACTTGTAGGTTTTCTCGTTCGTCGGATCCATCGCCGGATCCATCACGCCCCATTTGCGTTCGATCTGATACGGGCCCGGGCCGCTGGCGAGCTCGGGATACCCGACAAACCACGCCGTGCTGTGGCCCGGCATGTCGAATTCCGGCACGACGCGGATGCCGCGTTCGCGCGCGTAGGCGATCAAGTCGCGGACTTCGTCCTGCGTGTAATAGAGATTGTCGGAGCCCTGTTCATACAGCTTCGGGAACTTCTTGCTCTCGATTCGGAAGCCTTGATTTTCGGAAAGGTGCCAGTGGAAGACGTTCATCTTCACGGCTTCCATTCCGTCGATATTTCGGCGCAGCACGTCGAGCGGAATAAAATGGCGGCCAACGTCGAACATCAGTCCTCGCCATGGGAAGCGGGCCTGGTCGTTGATCGTAACGACGGGCACATCGAATCCATTGGCGCCCGGCTCGACCAACTGCAGAAACGTTTGCAAGCCGTGCATCGTGCCGAGTGGAGTGGCGGCGTTCAGTTTCGCGCCGTCGGCAGTGATTTCGAGCGTGTAGTTCTCGTCTTCGCCGAGTTCCTGGACATCTTTGCTGGCGTGATCGGTGTGAATCGTCAGCGTCGCTTTGCCGTTGGTCGCTGCTTTGGCGAGGTTCGGGATCGCGGTTTCGCGATTGAGAAGTTTGAGGAAACGCGCGACGGAATGATCGAGCCGCGGCTCCGTGTGGCCGGTCAGCGCGACAGAAAATGAGGCGTCAATGCGAAGTTCACCGCTGCCCTGCTGCACGCTCGATGGCCACGGCATCAGGCTCAGCTGCCGCTGCGATTGCGCGTTCGCCGATGGCGATTGTGTGAATGCGGTCAAGAGCAGCGTCCCCACCAGCAGTATTCCTCGGATCGACAAGCCGTGCATCATTTTCGCGAATCCTCCGCCCCGATTTCCTAAGCAAACTTCCGCCACTAATACGATTCAATAACGCTTGGCATCCTCCCATAAGCCTTGGCGCCGCGAAACTGAATTGTGGGTCAGGGGTTCATGTGTCCGGAGTTCAGTGCCGCGGGCGGACGTGCCGATTTGGGGGCAGCTTGGCGCGCGTTCGAAGAAAGATTTGCGGCGCGTCGGCTCTCGCGGCTGGGTTAGAATATCGCCAGCGGTTCGCACTGCAGTTTAGCTGCGCCCAAGACGATGAAAACATCGATTGCCATTTATCCGGGCACGTTTGACCCGGTCACCAACGGCCACCTCGACCTGATCGAGCGTGGCGAGAAGATGTTTGACCTGGTCATTGTCGCTGTTTTGAGAAACGCGGAGAAACAGCCGCTCTTCACGGTGCCCGAGCGCGTCGAAATGCTGCGCGAAGTCACCAGCCGCTGGACTGGCGTCGAGGTCGATGTCTTCGACGGTTTGCTTGTCGACTACGCGCGCAAACGTGGCGCCGGGGTAATTCTGCGCGGAATTCGCGCGGTTTCGGATTACGAATACGAATTGCAGATGGCGCTAATGAATCGGAAGCTCGAGCCGCGGCTGGAGACGGTGTTTATGTTGCCGGGCCAACCCTACAGCTATCTGAGTTCTAAGCTGGTTCGCGAAATCGCGCAACTTGGCGGGCCACTGGAAGGGCTTGTGCCGACGGTCGTCGAAGAAAGACTTCGCGCCAAGATTACCTAGCAAAATCACGTAAAGAGCGCGCTTAACGGAATCAGCAGTCACCAACAGGAGAAACAGTGCAACTCACCGATCGCATCAATCGCATTCAAATCTCGCCGACGTCGGCCGTGATCGCGGAAGCCGACAAACTCAAGGCGAAGGGCGTCGATCTCGCGGACTTCGGACCGGGCGAACCGGATTTTCCGACTCCCGATCACATCAAGCAGGCCGCAATTCGCGCCATCGAGCACAATTACACGAAGTACACGCCGACAGGCGGCATTTTGCCGCTGCGTGAAGCAATCGTCGCGTGGCACAAGCGCGAACTCGCTTCGAATTACGAGCCGAAAGAATGCGTCGTCAACGTCGGCGGAAAGCATTCGATTTTCAACTGCGTCAGCGTGCTCGTGCAGCAGGGCGATGAAGTCATCATTCCCGCGCCGTATTGGGTCAGCTATCCCGACATCGTGAAGTATGCCGGCGCCACGCCGGTATTCGTCGACAGCAAACCGGAAGATGGATTCAGTGTGAAGGCTTCGGTGATCGAGAAAGCGATCACGCCGAAAACGAAGATGGTGATTTTGAGTTCGCCCAACAATCCGACGGGCGGCGTGATTCCGCCGGATGAATACGAGCGCATTCTCGCGGCCTGCAAAAAGCACAACGTCTGGCTGATGGGCGACGAGTGCTATTCGCACTTCACGTACGAGCAGAACAAGCCGTACTCGATCGCCAGCGTGGCGGGCTCGAAGGAAAACGTCATCATCATCGGTTCGATGTCGAAGACGTTTGCGATGACGGGCTGGCGCGTCGGCTACACGCTCGCGCAGGAAGCGTTGATTCAGGCAACTGTAAAATTGCAGAGCCAGTCGACGTCGAACCCGACCTCGATCGCGCAACACGCGGCTCTCGAAGCAATGCGCGGCTCGATGGACACCGTGCCCGTGATGCTCGCTGAGTACGAAAAGCGCCGCAAGCGCATCGTCGAAGGGTTGCGCGCGATCAACGGCGTCACCTGCGAATGGCCGGGCGGCGCGTTCTACGCTTTCCCGAACGTGTCGGCACACCTCGCGAACGGCAGCAGCGGACAAGCTCTGGCGAAAGACACCACCGAATTGGCGAAGTTGCTGCTCGACAAAGCGCGCGTAGCGCTCGTGCCGGGCGACGCGTTCGGAGCGCCGGGATATTTGCGGCTCTCGTATGCCACTTCGATCGAGCGCATCGACGAAGGACTGCGCCGGCTCGACCGGTTTTTCTCGCGCGTCGAGGCCGCGGCCTGATTTGAAGCCGGCGCCGCAGCGGCTCGAGCCGATTTTTAGCCCCAGAATTTGGGGCGCCCGATCACTGGCCCCTCTTTTTCCGGATAAGACAAATCTCGCCGAGCCATTGGGCGAGGCTTGGCTGACCAGCGTCGAAAGCAGAGTCGCGACGCCGGAATTCCGCGGAAAAACGCTTGCTGAAGCGTGGCGCGAAATGCCAGCTGAATGGCACGGAACTCAATTCAGCGCGATCGACAAATTTCCACTCCTCGTGAAATTCATTTTTCCAACCGACATGCTTTCGTTGCAGGTGCATCCCGACGACGCCTACGCGTCGGTTCACGAAAAAGCTGCCGGAGGACGCGGCAAAACCGAAATGTGGCATGTCGTCTCGGCGGAACCGGGTGCGGAATTGCTGTTCGGCCTGAAACCCGGATCGAACAAACAGGAATTCTTGTCGCGTTTGAAAGATCAAACTCTCGAATCGATGTTCCAGCCGGTTCCCGTCCACGCCGGCGACACCATTTTCGTTCCTCCCGGAACACCGCACGCGATCGGACCGGGAATGGTCGTTTGTGAAGTGCAGGAATATTCCGACCTGACCTATCGCGTTTACGACTACGGCCGCGTCGATGCGCACGGAAAACCACGCGAGTTGCATATCGACAAAGCGCTCGAAGTCACAAATTTCGCGTCGACCTTTACCGGCAGAACAAAGCATCTACCGCTGCCGGTCGGAGAAGAAAAAGTTGAGCGTTCGCTGCTCGCGGCATGCCCATTTTTCGCGACGGAGTTGTGGACCGCGACGGCTTTCTGCACTATCCCGGTGACTCCGTCGCACTTCGACCTCGTCGTAATGCTTTCGGGGCGCGGCGTTTTGCGTTCGAAGGATTTTGCATTTCCAATCGAACAAGGCGAGTGTTGGTTTCTGCCCGCGAATCTCGAAGACTGCCATCTTGTTCCGATCGAACCGTCACAACTGATGCGTACCTACGTGCCAAATCTCTCTGTTTTGCGTGAGGAACTCCGCCACGGCTCCCGGCCCGCTTCGGTGGATAATACTGTCTTCGATTGAACTGACGGATTTCCTATGGCCGCGGAAAAACTGACAACGCACGCCGTGATTCTCGCCGGAGGACGTGGCACCCGCTTCTGGCCGCGCAGCCGCACGCGCACGCCGAAACAACTGCTCAACATCGTTGGCGAAGACACGATGCTCGAGCAGACGGTCGCTCGTCTGCGGCCTCTCGTTCCGCCAGAGCGAATATGGACCGTCACGAATCGCGAGCAGGCTGCGGGCGTGGCCAAGCAGGTTCCGCCTTTGGCGCGCCAGCGCGTATTGACCGAGCCAATCGGACGAAACACCGCGGCAGCGATCGCGCTCGCCGCGATTCACGTGCGCCATGCATCGCGCGGCGACGCCCTGATGGCGGTGCTCCCGGCCGATCATTACATCGCAAATCCCGAGCGCTATCGCGTCATCGTCAAAGCCGCGCTCGAAATGGCCGCCGATCCAAAAAAGATGGTCGTGCTCGGCATCCCGCCAACACGCCCGGAAACGGGATTCGGCTACGTCGAGCGCACCGGCAACGCGCTCGACGCGAAAGGTTTTCCCGTCTACGCCGTGCGCCGCTTCACGGAAAAGCCAGCGCTGGCGCTCGCAAAGGAATACGCCGGCTCAGCTCTCTATCAATGGAACGCCGGAATGTTTTTCTGGCGCGCCTCGACGTTTCTCAACAATTTGGAAAATTACCTGCCCAAGACCTACGCCGCGCTGGAAAACCTTGCGGCCAGCATCGGCAAGAAGAACTACGACAAAAATCTGCGAGACATCTATCCCACGCTCGAAAATATTTCCGTCGACTACGCAATCCTCGAACCCGCTACCCGCGAGCAAGGCAACCCGCGCGTCTTCGTAATCCCCGCCGAAGTCGGCTGGAGCGACATCGGTTCCTGGGGTGCCGTCTACGAATTGCTCGCTAAACGAGCCGGCGACAATATCTTTGGTGGCTCAGGAGCGGGCGCCGCCATCGACGCCGAAGGCAATTTCTTCTGGAGTCCCAAGAAATACGTCGCCGCCATCGGCATCAAAGATTTAGTCGTAGTGGAAACCGCCGACGCGCTGCTCATTTGCCCACGGGAACGCGCGCAAGACGTCGGCAAAATCGTCAAAAAGCTCGAAGAATCCAAGTTGCAAAAACTCTTGTAACACTCACTCGAGGCAACGCGTGGCGAGCCCACCTTCGTCGCGTATACTCAAAATTTATGACTGCGATCAAATTTGGTACCGACGGCTGGCGCGGCATCATTGCCGAAGATTTCACCTACGCCAACGCAAAAATCGTCGCGCACGCAATCGCCCGCTACATCGTCCGTGGAGAAGACGCGCGCAAAGGCGTGCTGATCGGCTACGACCATCGTTTCGCTGCCGACAAATTTGCCGAGGCGGTCGCCGAAACGATCAGCGCCACCGGGACTCCAGTCTGGATCACCGATAAACCCTGCCCCACTCCCGCCATTTCATTGCTGGTCCGTCAACGCAAAGCCGCCGGCGGCTTGATGATCACCGCGAGCCACAATCCTTCGCGATGGAACGGCATCAAGTACAAAGCCAGCTACGGCAGCAGCGCGCTTCCCTCGATCGTCGCTCAAATCGAAACCGAACTCGCCGGCGTCATCGAAACCGGCATCCCGCCTCTTCCACCCCAAAAAAATCTCATCCAAAAGCTCGACCCGCGCGCCCCCTACGTCGAAACCATCGAAAAACTCGTCGATTGGGATCGCCTCCGCAAAGCAAAGTTCCGTTATATTTCCGACGCTATGCACGGCTCAGCCGCCGGCCTGCTCCCCGAAATTTTCAAGCGCAACGGCATCGCCTGCGACGAAATTCGCGGCACGCGCGACCCTCTCTTCGGCGGTGCTCATCCCGAACCCATCGAGCCGCACATCGATCCGCTCCGCAAAGCCGTCCTGGCCGGCAAATACGACGTCGGCTTTGCCGCTGACGGCGACGGCGACCGCATCGGCGCCATCGATCGCGACGGTTCCTTCATCAATCCCCATCAAATCTTCGCGCTGCTCGTCTGGCATCTCGTCGGCACCCGCAACCTCGTAGGCGAAATCGCCAAAACCTTCTCCGTCACAAAACTGATCGACAAGCTCGCCGCAAAATATGAACGCAAACTTCACGAAGTCCCCATCGGCTTCAAATACATTTGCGAACTCATGCTCGAGCAAAATATCTTGATCGGCGGCGAAGAAAGCGGCGGCATCGGCACCAGCATGTACCTCCCCGAGCGCGACGCCACCGTCTCCGCGCTCCTCCTCGCCGAACTGATGGCGTGGCACGGCAAGACGCTCGGCGAACTCCTCGCCGCTCTCCACAAAGAATTCGGCGAATATCACTACGGCCGCGTCGATCTCGACCTCAAGCCCGGCCAAAAAGAAAAAGCCATCGACCATTTCTCCGGCTTAAAACTCAAGCAGGTCCTCACTTACGACGTCACCAATCGCGAAAACATGGACGGCATCAAACTCTATCTCGGCAACATCGGCTGGGTGATGGTACGCGCATCCGGCACCGAAACCCTGCTCCGCGTCTACTCCGAAACCAACAAATCCGATACAACCAAAAAGGTTCTCGCCGCCGTCACCCAAATCGTGCACAACCTGTAGCAACCCGCCCCGCGACGCGCGTAATATCGTTACCAGGATTACGATCAGCATTTCGACGAGGATTACGAAAGGAAGTCGCCAAGCTCGAGCTCTAGCGCAAGCGCAACCATCCAGCTCAGCAGTGACACTCAATCTCTATGGAACGCCGCTTCTACACGCTCGACGTTTTCACCACCACGCGCTTTGAGGGCAATCCGCTCGCGGTCATCACCGATGGCGACGGCCTCTCCGACGACGCGATGCTCGCCATCGCGCGCGAAATGAATCTCTCCGAAACCGTCTTCGTGCAAAAACCGACGGAAGACAACGCGCTCGCTCGCCTTCGCATTTTCACGACACAGGAAGAACTCAAGCTCGCCGGCCATCCCGTGATCGGCACGTGGTTTCTTCTCGCTGAACTCGGCGTCGTTCCCGCTCAGGAAGGAGGCGTTCACGTTTCGCAGCAAACCGGCGCCGGTGTTCTCCCCGTCGAAATTCGTTTCAAAGAAGGCCGCCCACAACGCGTCACGATGACGCAGCTGGAGGCGAAGTTCCGACCCGCCAAGATCAACAAGAAGGCTCTCGCCGCCGCGCTCGGCCTCGCTCCAAAAGACCTCGATACCAAACTCGAGCCCGAATTCGTCTCCACTGGTCTCTTCAATCTCATGGTGCCGCTCAAAAATCGCGCCGCACTGTCGAAAATCCAAATGAACCCGATCGCTTTGGGCAAAGTCCTCGGCAAGAATGGCGCAATGGCCTACTGCTTCACCACCAACGGCGGCAACGGAAAAGTTTTCAGTCGCGGCATGCTCCCCTGGGAGCAATACGAAGACGCCGCCACCGGCTCAGCCGCGGGCTCGCTCGGCGCCTATCTCGTGCGTCACGGCAAACTCTCCGCCGGTCACACGCTCAATGTCCACCAGGGCGAAGAGATGGGCCGCCCCAGTCACATCGAGGTCGAAGTTACGCAGTCGGGAAAGAAACTAGTCCCGCGCGTCAGCGGCGCAGCAGTTCAGGTTTTTGCGGGAACAATCGAAGTTTAATTCGCAGAATCGAACGCCTCACTCACATCGAAGCGCGATCTATTTGGACTGCGGCGCTTCAGCGCCGCTTTTACAATCTCAACAACAACGAAATAATCGGAAACATCAGCGCTGCAACACGCAATCGCCCTACTCGGCCGCCGCGCTCGCCGCACTTGCCGGCAACGTCTTCCGAAACGCATCCAAAATCCCATTCACAAACGCGCCCGACCCCTCCGACGAAAATTTCTTCGCCAGGTCCACCGCCTCATTGATCACAACTTTCTGCGGCGTGTCGCCAACGCGCAACTCATGCATCGCCAGCCGTAAAATCGCGCGATCCAGAATTGCCATCCGCTCGAGCTTCCAATTCTCCGCATGCTTAACGATCAATTCATCCAGCGCCGTCGCATCTTTCGCCGCACCTTCAAACAATTGATTCGCAAACTCGCGCGTGCTGTCCGCCGCCTTCGCCCCGCGCCAAAAATTCTGCTCCAGCCGTCTCGGCTCCTGGTGACTCATATCCCACTGAAACAACATCTGCATCGCAAACTCGCGTGATTTTGTTCGTAGGGACACGTTATTTGCGCCGCGACTTTCCGGCGACCGCAGCACGCCGCGCCGACGACGATAAAGATGAAGATGTCTTCGCCAACCCCGAACCCGCCGCACGCGCACGCAACTTCCGCGACAACTGCGCCATCTCGATCGCCGCCAACCCCGCCTCAAATCCCTTGTTCCCGCTCTTCAACCCCGCGCGATCGATCGCCTGCTCCAGCGTGTCGCACGTCAACACACAAAACATGATCGGCAACCCGCTATCCATCTGCGCCAGCTGCAAGCCTCGCGCCGTCTCCGAGCAAACGTAGTCATAGTGCGAAGTCGCCCCGCGCAACACGCACCCAATCGCAATCAGCGCATCGTATCGCCCAGTCGCAGCCATCTTCTTCGCCGCCAGCGGCAACTCAAACGCCCCCGGCACATGCACAACCTCCACATCGCCATCCGCAGCACCCGCGCGCTCCAGCGCATCCAGCGCCGCCGCCAGCAATCGATCCGTAATAAAATTGTTGAATCGACTCACAACAATCCCAAATCGCAATCCCGCGCCGCTCAGCTCGCCGCTAATCTTCCTCGGCTTCAATTTCTCCGCCATCCTCTGAATTCACCCTCTCTACTTTCCCTGAAATCTCGCCGGCCGCTTCTCCAAAAACGCCTTCGTCCCCTCGCGCATATCTTCCGTCGCGCAAGACAACCCAAACAGCGTCGCCTCCAGAAACAATCCCTCTTCCTGAGGCAACTCCACGCCGCGCTCGATCGCTTCCATCGTGTACTTCACCGCCAGCGGCGCGTTCGCAATGATTTTCTTCGCCATCGCTTCCGCGGCAGGCAAAAGTTCCGCCGGTTCGTAAATCCGATTCACGAGCCCGATGCGCTGCGCTTCTTCCGCCGTAATCATCTCACCTGTCAGGCAAAGTTCGTGCGCGACGCCCTTCCCGCACAATCGCGCCAGCCGCTGCGACCCGCCGTACCCCGGAATAATTCCAAGCTTCACCTCAGGCTGCCCCAGCCGAGCCGTTTTGCTAGCGATCCGGATCGAGCACGACAGCGCCAGCTCGCATCCGCCACCCAGCGCAAATCCATTGATCGCGCAAATCGATGGCTTCCCCAGCGTCTCCAGCAAATGAAACACGCCTTGTCCAAACAACGAAAAATCTTTCCCATCAACGGGAGTCCGCTGCGCCAGCTCCCCGATATCCGCGCCCGCCACAAACGACTTCTCGCCAGTCCCCGTCAAAATCACAACTCGCACCGCAGCATCGTCGCGCGCATCCGTCAACGCATCGCGCAACTCTTCGACCGTCTTCCGGTTCAGCGCATTCAACACCTTCGGCCGATTAAACGTGATGAACGCAATGCCATCGCGCTTTTCAACAATCAAATTCTCAAACGCCATTCCGCCTCCGCGTCCCCGCCAAAACTTAAAACTTCATCGCCTTCGGCTTCGCCGGATCCGAATAATCATAAAATCCCCGCCCCGCCTTCCGCCCATTCCATCCCGCCAGCACCATCCGCTTCAACAACGGCGGCGAAGCAAACCGCTTCTCGCGAAATTCCTCGAACATGATATTCGAGATGTAGTACGTCGTATCCAGCCCCACAAAATCCAGCAGCGTCAGCGGCCCCATCGGATGCCCGCAGCCCAGCTTCATCGAATTATCAATGTCCTCGATCGATCCCACGCCTTCTTCCAGCGCGCGAATCGCGTCCAGCAAATACGGCACCAGCAATCGATTCACGATAAATCCCGTGCTGTCGTGCGCGCGCACCGGCACCTTGCCGAGCTTCGCGCCAAATTCCACCATCACCTCATACACCGCCGGATCGGTCGAAATCGTCCGCACCACTTCCACCAGCTTCATCACCGGCACCGGATTGAAAAAGTGCAGCCCCACAAATCGCTCCGGCCGTTTCGTCGACGTAGAAATTTCCGTGATCGTCAGCGACGAAGTATTGCTCGCAAAAATCGTCCCAGGTCCGCAAAGCGTATCGAGCTTCGCGAACAATTCCCGCTTCGCCGGCAATTGCTCGATGATCGCCTCAATCACCAGATCGCAATCCTTAAAGTCTTCAATCGCCGTCGTCCCCTTCAATCGCCCGCGAATCTCGCCTTTTTGCGCCTCCGTGATCGTTCCCTTCTCTACCAGCCGCGCCAAGTTCTTCTCGATCCCCTTGAGCCCCTTCTCGACTACTTCCGGCGCCACTTCGCGCACCGCAGTCTCAAATCCCGCCGCCGCACAAACCTGCGCGATCCCCGCCCCCATCAATCCACACCCAACCACTCCAACTTTCTTGATCGCCATTCGTATCCTCGGAATTTCCGTACTCGGTTCTAATTCAAACTCTCGACGACCATCGCAATCCCCTGCCCGCCACCGATGCAAGCCGTCGCCAATCCATATCGCAACTGATTCCGTCGCAACTCATTCAACAACGTAATCACCAACCGCGTCCCCGTCGACGCCAGCGGATGCCCCAGCGCAATCGCGCCACCATTCACATTCGTCTTGTCGCGATTCAGCCCCAAAACTTTCTCCACCGCCAAATACTGCGCAGCAAACGCCTCATTCACTTCCACGCGATCCATCTGCTCCAGCGTCAATCCCGCCAGCTTCAGCGCGCGCTGCGACGAAGGCACCGGCCCAATCCCCATGATGCTCGGATCCACGCCCGCCGTCGCCCAAGACACAATCCTTCCGATCGGCTTCAACCCGCGATCCTTCGCAATCTTCTCGCGCGTCACCACAACCGCCGCCGCGCCATCCACAATTCCGCTCGCATTCCCCGCAGTAACAATCCCGTCCTTCTTAAACGACGGCGGCAGCTTCTCCAAAGTTTCCATCGTCGTCTCCGGCCGCCGGTGATCGTCTTCGCTGACCGTAATCACTTTCTTGCCCTGCTTCACTTCCACCGACACCAATTCTTCTCGAATCCGCCCGGCCTTGTACGCCGCATCCGCCGCCTGCTGCGAACGCAGCGCGTACGCATCCGCATCTTTCCGCGTAATTCCCTGTTGCTCCGCCAATTTCTCCGCCGTCATCGCCATCGGCAATCCGCAAAACGAATCCGTCAGTCCCGCCATCAACGAATCTTCCAGCGCGCCGCCGCCCAATCGCAGACCATTGCGCGCGCCACGAATCACAAATGGCGCCTGCGTCATATTCTCCATGCCGCCCGCCAGCACCATCGCCGCTTCGCCCAGCAACAATCGTTGCGCCGCTTGTGAAATCGCCTCGATTCCCGATCCGCACAGTCGATTCACCGTTACAGCCGGCGTTTCAATCTTCAGGCCCGCCTTCAATCCCACATGCCGCGCGCCATATAGCCCATCCGCGCTCGTCTGCATCACGTTCCCAAAAATCGCGTGATCGAAATCCGCCGCATCCACTCCCGATCGCTTGATCGCCTCTTTGGAAGCCAACGCCCCAAGATCAATCGCCGAAACATCCGAAAACGACCCGGTATACCGCGCCATCGGCGTCCGCGCCCCAGCCACAATCACCACATCCGTAGGAAACATGTCCGTAGCCCCTTATCTTTCAACCCAAAATCAAAAATACTCTCAACTCGAATTCCAAAATGCCCGTCATCCTGAGCGAAGCGAAGGATCTCGGCACGATCCCAATCGCAAACTAAGTCAACCCACCCGGCACTTCAGGGATTCACTCTTCCCAATTTCCCTTTTCCACTTTCCAATTTCCAAAATTAAATCTTCGGACTCTCCAACACCACAATCGTATCCCCGCCCGCCTTCCGCGCCTCTTCCGCCGAAGTCTCCGCCCGATTGATCAAATCCGTAACAATGTCTTCATTCTCGTAATCCGGCTTCGCCACCGCCTCGACAATTCCCGCGCTCAACGTCACCTGCGTCGAATCCCATGGCGGCCGCACTCCCGAAGCCGCGCGCCTTAACTTCTCCGCCAGATTCTCGGCTCCCTGCAGCGTGGTATCCGGCAAAATAAACGCCAGCGACCACGACGAATATTTCACCGCCACATCGTTCTGCCGCACGATCGGCTGCAGTGACCGCGCCAGTTGCTCCAGAAATCTTTCGACCGGCGATTCCCCATGCTGCCGCAAAATATCCGCGCCTCGATCGATCTGCAAAATCGCCAGCGCCAGCGGCGTTCCCTGCGTGCGCGAACGCTCCGCCTCCGTCAGCAAGCAACTCTGATACGAACTCCGGCTCAACAATCCCGTACGCTCGTCCGACACGCCCATGCGCCGCACCAGCGATCGCAGCCGTGTGTGACTCACGCTCATCAACATCTGGTCGCCGATCGCCTGCAGAAAATACGCCTCGTTCGGTTTCCATTTGTGATCGCCGGAATGGCCGACGATCAACATACCGCTCGCCACCTGCGTCTCTTTGTCCGTGATCATCACGCCAAGCGCAGTCTCGAGTCCCAGTTCGCCCAGAATCGGCGCATCCGCCGCGTTCACCGTCAACCCGCCCAATTCGTCAGGCTCCGCCTTTTCCATCTGCGCCAGCAACAGCACCACTTGCGCTCCCGGTGCCGTGCGCAGCCCTTGTCCGCAATATTCCGCAGCAAGTTCCGGCGGCCGCCCAGCCGCGCCGATCACGGCAAGCGCCCGCGCAGTGCGAAGATATCCGCCGACTTCATTCACCGCGGTGTTGAGCATCGCGCGCGGCGTCTGCTGCCGAAAAATCTTCTGATTGATCTCCGAAATCTTCGACAAATCCCGCAGCGTATCCGCCGTGTACGTTCCCGTTTTGTTCGGCGACGCGTTAATCGATTCCTGTCGCGACTCCTGCTGCGCCACGGGAGGTGGTGGTGGAGGCGGCGGCGCTACCGGCGGCGGCGCTGGTTTTGCTTTCGGCGCTCCTTCCGGCCACCAGTTCGCCAACTCATACAAATTTCGCAGCCGCGGATACCGTTCTTCCTCTCCGGGAAACATCGCCGCAATCTTTTGCAGCCGTTCCATCGCCTTCGCTTGCAGCGAGTACTGCAAGAAAATCTCGGTCTGCACGATCAAATCTTCCAGCGCCTGCATCTTTCGCGCTTCGTCTCCGGGCGCGGCAGCGCCACCGGAATCGGCCGGTGCCGGACGCGCTGGCGCAGCCGCTGCTGAACCAAGACCGCCCGACTTCGCAATACGCCCGCCGATTCGCCGGAAAAAATTCTCGTCCGCGCGCCCTTGCAGTTGTTGAATCCGTTCCTGATTGCGATGGTCGTACGCGTCGATATCGACTAACTTCTCGATCGTGTCGCACGCCTTCGGAATATTTCCAGCCGCAAGATACGCGTCGAACGTCTTGACAAGAATTTCAAAATATTGCGACTCGCGGTTCAGCTCGTTATAGAGCTGCGCCCAGAATTCCAGGATCGTCAACGAATCGGGATGCTTCGAGCCGACGCCGTCCATCTGCGCCGCGAACTCGTTCTGCTTTTTGTCGGCAAACATCCGCCGCTTCAACGCGGTCAGGATTTCAACGGCTTTGCCTTCCTGTCCCATCGCGACATAGCCGTCAACCAACTCAAACAGCCGCGTAATTCCTTCGTTCTTCTCGCGCAGCAATCCTTCCAACACCACGCGAGCTCGATCGAGTTGCCCCGAAGACATCAGCGCGTCCGCATACGTATCCAGAAATGTCGCGTCTTTTTCGTTCGCGGCGAACGGTTCGAGCAGCGCCGCAGCAGTTGCAGCGTCTCCCGATTTCAGCGTCGCGTCCGCATACAGCAGCGCAACACCGCGTTCATGCGGCGCCAATTTATACGCGCGTCCGAGAAATTTCAGCGCTTCGGCTGTCGCCCCGCTCGCCGAAGCAAGCTGCCCGGTTCGCAAATACGCGCGCGCCGCGAGCGCCGTCTTGTTCAATTTCTCCGCGGCTTCTGCAAGTCGCACTTGTCTCTGAATATTGTCCGGCGCGAGTTGCGCCGTCCGCTCCCAGCAGAACAGCGCATCTTCCGAGCGTCCCGCCTCGGCAAACATTTCCGCCGCGCGCGAATACTGCTCGATCGCTTCGTCGTATCGATTCTGTTTTTGTTGCAGGAAGGCGTAGCGCGCGATGCGTTCCGGCGGCTGCTGATTCGCAACCGGCCGCAAAAACCGGTTATAAATCGCCAGCGCCTTGATCTCGTCGCGCGGCTCGATCAGCAAATCGAACAGCATCCCGTAATACACCGCCGCGCGGTCGGGCTGCTCCATGCGCGCGTACAAATCCCCCAGCGCCTGAGTCGCCTCCTGATGCTGCGGAGCCGCCTCAATCACCGCCAGATACGCCTCGATCGCATCCTCGACACGATTCTTCTCGAGGAAGCGCTTCGCGCGCTCCAATTGTTTGCTGATGTCTGCGGCCATTCGTCAGCCAGCCCTTACTTCAGGCTTCCGTCCCCAAGGCCTTCACTGTGGCAAAGGGTCTCTATGAGTGCCGTTCGTAGATGGGCGCGCCGCGTGCTCACACGTGCCCGATTCCACTATATACCGCGCCCCAACTCCGCAGCAAAACCGCCCGATTCCACCGATGCGGTAAACGCCACGTAGCACGCAATCGCTGGGGACGAAAGGCGCTGCGGCAGGTGTCATCGGTCCGGCGCAAAGGGTCGGTAGCTCGCAAAACGCAGCAGAGTCGGAAAGCAAGCTCGATTCGCCATGACAGCAGGGGTCGTTCGCCTTCTGCGATGATGCGCAGTCTTCCCGGTTTCCATTTTCCAGTTTCCATCGCCCAAATCGCGCGTCGCAGTCGTTACCTCGTTACTTCGTTGCTTCCTTACTTCATTCCTTCTGTGGCAAACTGAATGATTACTGGGCACGGTTTTTACGCAGAGTGCGGCGCAGTCCTCGCGTGGTGGACGCTCCTGCCGAGTAGCAAACATTCATGGACCCAAAGTTCATACGGAATTTCTGCATCATTGCGCATATCGATCACGGTAAGTCGACGCTCGCCGATCGTCTGCTCGAAATGACCGGCGCGCTCTCTCAGCGCGAAATGGTGCACGACCAATTTCTCGATTCCATGGACCTGGAGCGCGAGCGTGGCATCACCATCAAAGCGAAAAGCATTCGCCTCCACTACAAAGCAAAAGATGGAAACACGTATCGGCTGAACTTGATCGACACGCCGGGACACGTCGACTTTTCGTACGAAGTGTCGCGTGCGCTGTCTGCATGCGAAGGCGCGCTGCTCGTGGTCGACGCGAGCCAAGGCGTTGAAGCGCAAACCGTCGCGAACACTTTTCTCGCCGCGGGCCACAATCTCACCATTCTTCCGGTCATCAACAAGATCGACCTTCCCGCCGCGCAACCCGACTTTGTGAAAGAGCAGATCGAGAACGTGCTCGCAATTCCCGCAGCCGACGCGCTGATGATCAGCGCGAAGAGCGGCATCGGTGTGGAGGACGTGCTCGAAGCGATCGTGCAGCGCGTTCCTCCTCCAAAAGGCAGCGCCGAAAATCCGCTGCAAGCGCTGATTTTCGATTCGTGGTTCGACATCTATCGCGGCGCAGTTGTTCTGGTGCGCGTGATGGAAGGTCGTATCACGAACCACATGAAGATTCGCCTCGTCTACAGCAACGAAGTTTACGAGGTCGAGCAGCTCGGAACGCTGACGCCGAAACCAGTCGCGCTCGACGAACTCGAAGCCGGGGACGTCGGGTTCGTCGTCGCAAATATTAAGGACGTTGCGGACGCACGCATGGGCGACACGCTCACCGATGCAGCTCGCGCCGCGCCTGCGCTTCCCGGATTTGAAGCCATCAAGCCGATGGTGTTCGCCGGACTGTTTCCGGTGCTTGCCAATGATTACGAAACGCTGCGCGATGCGCTCGGCAAACTCAAGCTGAACGACGCGGCGTTTTTCTACGAGCCCGAAAATTCCGTGGCGCTCGGATTCGGTTTCCGTTGCGGCTTCCTCGGCTTGCTGCACATGGAAATCGCGCAAGAGCGCCTGGAGCGCGAGTTCGGATTAAACCTGATCACGACAGCGCCAAGCGTGCGCTACCAGATCACGCGCGTGACCGGCGAAGTCATCGAAGTCGACAGTCCAGCAAAGTTTCCGAATCCAAGCGACATCGAGAAAATTGCCGAGCCGATCATCAAGGCAATGATCATCACCAACGACGAATCAGTCGGCGGGATTTTGCAGCTCTGCCAGGACAAGCGCGGCACGCAAAAAGGATTCGAGTATTTGTCGCCGACGCGCGTCATGCTTACGTACGAATTGCCGCTGAACGAAATCGTTCTCGATTTTTACGATCGTCTCAAAAGCGTTTCGCGCGGTTACGCTTCGCTCGATTACCATCTCGCGGGATACTCGGAAGCCGATTTGATCAAACTCGATGTGCTGGTTGGCGGCGAACCTGTCGATGCGCTGTCGATGATCTGCCATAGCGAACAAGCTTACGAACGTGGCCGCGAACTCGTGTCGCGTTTGCGAAAACTGATTCCTCGCCAAATGTTCGAGGTCCCGATTCAAGCTGCCATCGGAAGCCGCGTAATCGCCCGCGAAACCGTTGCAGCGATTCGGAAGAACGTTTTGGCGAAATGTTACGGCGGAGACATTTCCCGTAAACGCAAACTCCTCGAGAAACAAAAAGAAGGCAAAAAGCGCATGAAGCGCGTCGGCCAAGTCGACATCCCGCAGGAAGCATTCCTCGCCGTGCTAAAAGTCACCTCCACCGGCGACGAAGAATAATCGTTCGCAACTTTCGATCCGAAACAATTTTAAAAACGCAGGCGATGATGCCGGTGCTGCCGGGCGTCATGATTTCGTTTCCTCCTTGGCAGTGACGGAGGTAGTGAGGCGGCCTTGGTGTAGGCGGAGGTTTACCACGTCACCGACGGACGCTTGAGTGGACGAGCGGAGGATTTGGCCGTTGGCGTCGGTGGCTATGGCGTAGCCGCGTTCGAGGACACGCAGCGGGCTGCGCTCTTGGAGTTGGAGGCGAAGGCGGTCGAGGCGCTCGCGTTTGTGACGTAGGGCGCGGTCGGAGCGGGCAGCGAGTTCGAGGCGAAGTCTTTCGAGGCGCAGACGGACCGCAGCGATCCTCATCCGAAAATCGAAGGCGACGATGCGTTTGTGGGCGATGTTGAAGCGTTTGGTGCTGAGCGTGAGATTTGCGCGGAGGGCGTGAGCGAGGCGCGAGGTCATTTCGTCGGCGCGCTGGCGTTGTTGGCGGAGCAGATCGAGCGGGCGGCGGAAACCGCGACTTGCGCCGAGTTCGTGGATGCGACGACTCAGCACCAAAACGCGGTAGCGCATTTGGTCGACAAGAGTCTGGCGCAGGTCGGCGACGTGCTTGTCGAATTCGCGGCGGGTGTTGACGACGAGTTCGGCAGCGGCGGATGGAGTAGAAGCACGAACATCGGCGACAAAGTCGGCGATGGTGAAATCGGTTTCGTGGCCGACGCCGGAGATTACCGGAATCACGGACTGCGCGATGGCTCGCGCGACGGTTTCTTCGTTGAAGGCCCAGAGATCTTCGAGCGAGCCGCCACCACGAGCAACGATCAGCACATCGACCGATTGCTGGCGATTGAAAAATTGGAGTGCGCGAACGATTTCGAGAGCGGCGCCGTCTCCTTGTACGCGGACCGGAAATAGCGTGAGGTGCACGTTGTGAAAGCGGCGGCGCAGGATGCGGACGACGTCGCGAACGGCGGCGCCGGTCGGCGACGTGATCAGGCCGATGCAGCGCGGCAACATCGGAAGCGGTTTTTTGCGATCCGGTGAGAAAAGACCTTCGGCTTCGAGACGTTTTTTCAGCTGATCGAAGGCGAGTTGCAGCGCCCCGAGTCCGACCGGCTCGATGCTTTCCACATATATCTGATAGTCGCCGCGCGCTTCGTAAACGCTGATGGAGCCGCGCACGGTGACGTGCAATCCGTTTTCAGGGCGGAATTTCATGGCGCGGACTTGCGTCTTGAAACAAACGGCGCGGATTTGCGAAGTCTTGTCTTTCAGTACGAAGTAGATGTGACCGGACTGGGCTTCGTGGCAGTTGGAAATTTCGCCTTCGACGAGGATGTCGGTGAAGTTGCGCGTGAAGAGATCGCGGATGCGTCCGGTGAGTTCGGTGACCGAGTAAACTCGCCGCTCGGGCATGAGGTTGAACTGGAGTTGGCTCACAGCGCGTGCTCCGCGACGCGGGCTCTGTGATCCGTGGTCCGTGGCTCGTAGTGCGTGAAACTCGGCGGGCGGGACAATATTAAGGTGCGATTGAGGGTCTTCGCCGAACGATCGTGGAAGGTTTTAAGAAGTTGGCACCCTCCCCCCCATCGTTTTTTTGCAAGAATGTGATTCCATGGGAGTTGCGGGCGTGCAATGTGCAAGAATGTGATTCCAGGGGAGTTACGCCATTTTGACTTGTAGATTGGCTGGTGCGTCGCGCTTACCGGAGTTCTGTTTTGGGAAAGCGTCTGTTCGACTCGGCGGCCGGTGTTTGATCGTTGACGAATTTTTGTCGTGTCGTTCGCTGTCACTGGTTGCACGTTGCCATGTCTGGAACTGGTTGGTCAAGAGATAACATGAAAATGGGATGTATCTAGCTGAGAGCGCGGGAGTTGCAGGCACGCTGTTCGAATGAGCAACCCGTCAAGTTCGTTGAAACTGCGTCTACGCAGCGTCCCTTGGCCGAATTCACGCTGCCTCCGGAACGCACAGTCCGGGACGAAGGACGACCCTCACGTCAGGGTTTGTTCGCGGCGTGCGTCGGGGTCAAAAGCTCGTCAAGAGCTTGCGCCAAAGTATCGATGGTCGAGGGCTTGAGGAGGATTCTGTGGATGCCGAGAGCAGAAGCCTGTTCCTCATCTTCGGCACGGACAAAACCCGAAGCCAGGATGATAGGAACATCGGCTCGAATAGCGCGAAGTTGGCGCGTGACTTCGAATCCGGACATGCGGGGCATGGAGAGATCGGTCACGACAGCGGCGAAGCGGGAGGGGTCGGAGCGAAACTCAGCGACGGCGGCGGAAGCGTCGGTGTGACCAGACACTTTATAGCCGAGGCGTTCGAGGAGAATTGTACCGAGCATGACGAGGCCTTCTTCATCATCGATGTAGAGGATGTTTTCAGTGTGAGGAGGGCGGGAGATCGCTTTAGCAACAGGAGCCGCGACCTGAGGAGCTACGGAAGTTTCGGAGGCCGGGAAATAGAGAACAAACGAGGTACCCTGCCCCGGCTGGCTATAAGCAGTGACAGTGCCACCGTAGCTGGTGACGATGCCGTGAACGATGGAAAGTCCGAGGCCGGTGCCCTGCCCTACAGGTTTGGTGGTGAAGAACGGATCAAAAATACGATCGAGGGTGGCCCGATCCATACCGCAACCATCGTCGCTGATGCCCAGGCAAACGTAAGGGCCCTCCGACAGGCCGGGGATCGCGGTTAAATCATCGGCGGTAACCAATCGCCTGTAGAGACGGACTGTAATCGCTCCGGGTTTGTCGCCGATGGCGTGAGCCGAATTAGTGGCGAGATTGACGACGATTTGATGAACCTGGCTGGCGTCAACCGAGACGGGCGGGAGGTCGGAAGCGAAAAGGGTCTCGATCCGGATCGCCGCCGGCAGGGTGGCGCGAACGAGCTTCAGGGCTTCGTCGACGACAGGAAGTACAGACTGCGGGATGCGCACGAATTCATCGGGGCGGCTGAATGCCAGGATGCGACGGACCAGATCGGCGGCGCGGGCTCCGGCTTTGGCGATTTCAGAGATGTTCAAACGAAGGGGATGAGCCAAAGGCAGATCATCGAGCGCGAGTTTAGCATTGCCGTTAATGGCCGAAAGGATGTTGTTGAAATCGTGCGCGACGCCGCCGGCAAGGGTGCCCAAGGACTCCAATTTTTGAGAGCGAACCTGAGAGGATTGCACGCGCTTGAGTTCGGTCAAGTCGGTGTTGATCTCCAGGATGCGGACGGCCTTACCCATCGCGTCGTAATGAAGGACCCATTGGCTGGCGACGAATACGATGCGGCCGTCGCGGGTACGGTGCCGGAGCTGCCCCTCCCAAGAACCGTCGCGATGAAAGGCCTTGCCAATTTGTTCGCGAGAGGCGGGGAACTCGGTTTGCAGCAGCTCATGCGAACTCTGGCCAATAGCCTCTTCTTTGGAATAGCCGTAGAGCTGTTGAGCGCCGCGTGTCCAGAGAACGATGCGACTATCCATGTCGCTCACGAGAACCGGGGCGAGATCAAGAAGGGCGGCTTGCTGGCGAAACTCTTCGTCGGCACGTTTGCGGTCGGTGACGTCACGAAGAATGACGGTGAAAAGCTTCTCGCCGCGGACTTCGGTCTGGGAGATCGAAGCTTCGATGGGGAATTCTTCGCCATTGGAGCGGACACCGTAAATGGAGCCCATGCGGCCCATTTTTCGGCGGGTCGTGTTTGTTTCTCCGAAATTGCGGACATGCTGAGCGTGGTCGGCGCGGAAACGCTGGGGAATAAAGGTGTCGAGCGACGAGCCCAAAGCGATCGAGGCCTTGCAGCCGAACATGGTTTCGGCGGCGGGATTGAACATGTTGATGCGCATTTCGGAGTTGACGGTGATGACGGCGTCCATAGCGGAGCCGATGACGGCGGTGAGGCGGGCTTCTTGTTCGAGGATAGAATGCTCGATTTTGCGAGCTTCGGTAAGGTCGCGGGCAATCTTGGAGGCGCCGATGATAGCGCCGGAGGCGTCACGCAAAGGAGAGATGGTGATGGAGACGAGAATGGAACTGCCGTCCTTGCGTAGGCGCATGGACTCAAAGTGCTTAACGGACTGACCGGCGGCAATGCGGCGAAGGATGTCGCTTTCTTCGGCGTGGCGATCCGGCGGAATGAGTATGCGCATGGACTGACCAATAGCTTCGGAGGCGGAATATCCGAAGATGCGTTGGGCGCCGGCGTTCCAACTGGTGATGAGGCCATCGAGGGACTTACTGATGATGGCGTCGTCGGAGGACTCGATGATGGCGGCGAGACGGAAGTTGGTGAGATTGGCCTGGTCGTTCGTGAGAGCGAGATCGCGACGAACGGAATCGAGACTCCGAAAGGTGTTGGCCAGGGTTTTGGCAAACCATCCGATCAAAATGGAAAACATGGCGATATTCGTAGAGGTGAAAATAGCGAGACCGAATCCGGTGCCGTAGTAGCCGCGGCGCTGAAAATACAGGCGGATCCAAGCGATAGCGGCTGTCAAAATCGCTGCAATGGGAAGGACGCTGCTCGCGACACTCCCGGCAACCCCGGACTCGGTAAACACCGCGGCGAGACCACGGTCAGGTCGAGCGGCGAGAATTCCGGCGCCGAGAAGAAAGAACAAGCCGGCGGTGTGGATGGCCATGGAATTCTGGTGGAAGGCTCGATAAAGATCGTCAACGTCGAAGAGATAGCCGAGAAGATGGAGAGCTGACAAATACAGAACGCATAATGAAAAGTATTGCGCGGGGCAAGAACCGTTTTGAAACTGCCAATCGAGAAGAAGGAGAGATGCGCCGATGAGGACAAAGGCGATGGCCGATGGCATGGATAGACGACCTGGGTCTTGAATGCCAGTAACGAACAGGGAGTGACGAAAGAGGATGTTTTCAAAGTGGAAGTTCCAGCCGATGAAGAACTCGAGGACAGTAGCGATGCCGAAAGAAATGACGACGGATGCAGACACCTGCGCGAGACGGCGGCGAGGGCGAGTGAGCTTGACGGGCGAGGCGACCAAGGATAGGGAGATGCCGCAGAGAAAAAAACAGAGGGCGGTGAACGGCTTCATGGTGACGAAGCGAGGGGAGATGCTGAGGACCAAGGAATTTGTAGAGCCCAACCGAAAAGCACGCCGGTGGAAACGAAAATGGAGGTCACACCGGCAAGAAACGAGAAAGTGCTAAGGCGCGCGTGAAGCGCAGTCGTGCCAGGATTCATGGTTAGTCGCGGCGAAAAAATGCCGCTGTTACCTGCCTTGTTGAACGAGCCGGTCGCGAGAGGGCGCGTGGCTTTTTGGGGGAGGGGACTGCCGAAAAAATAGTAGCACGAGGAATTCGCCAGGAGCTCGGTAGTCAGGGCGTGTTGGACGCGGGAAAGTTAATGGCGGCTGTTCCAGGGAGGACGGGCTCCGTTCGAAAGACTTGTTGTACAAACCGAATTGAATTATTGGGTGATGGGTGCGGTGGTGGGGGTGGCTAGGTTGCCGGGCAGGGGGTTGGTGGGGGTTTCTTCGTCCCAGAGGATACTGAGGATGTACCAGCGGTTTTGGTCGTAGAAGAGTTGGATGGAGTTGATGCCGCGGGCGAAGGGTTTTTCGGTGGGGGCGTTGCGGGATTCGTAGCTGCTGAAGACCTGGGCGATGTTGCCGAAGCGGTCGACCTTATTGACGATTGGTTTTTCGTAGAAGGCGTGGGTTTTGAAGTAGCTGCCGGCAAGATTGATGTAGTCGTCGGGACTCATGGGGCGCGCGGGATGGTCGGAGGCTTCTTTGGTGACCGCGGTGAGGCGGGCATTTGCGGCGAAGAGGGAGCGGAAGCGGTTCCAGTCGCGGTCGCCTGGAGCGCCGGAGATTACGGCGTAGAGTTCGGTGAGGATGGAGTCGATGGATTTTACGTCGGAGGGGTTGGCGGTGGGAGTCGAGGGGGCGGGTGATGGCGCGAGCGTTTGCGCGAAGGCGGGAAGAGAGAGCGTGAGAGTCAGGATTGCGAGTGCGATTGATTTCATCGTTGCCCTCGGGTTGGTCATGCCAAGACGCAGTGAGGGCGGAGCAAACCCCGCCCCTACAAACCATTCGCACATTCACGCAGGCTGAGCGCGGACTACTTTTCTTCTTTTTGTTCGCCCATTTGCATGGAGAGGTAACGCTCGTAGCCTAGTTCTTTGATTTGGTGCATTTGGGCTTCGAGCCAGTCGACGTGGTCTTCTTCGTCATCGAGCAAAACCTGGAAGAGGTCGCGGGAGCCGTTGTCTTTATTTTCGACGGCGATGCGGATGGCGTCGTTGTACATCTTGGTGGCGTTGATCTCGAGTTCGAGGTCGCTCTGAATCATGTCTTTCACGGTCTTGCCAACGGTGAGTTCGAGCGGTTTCATATTGGGAACGCCGTCGAGGAAGAGAATGCGCTCCATGATGCTTTCCGCATGTTTCATTTCGCCGATCGATTGCATCTTGATGTATTTGGAGAGGCGTTCGTAGCCCCAGTTTTCGCACATTTCGGCGTGAAGGAAATATTGGTTGATCGCGGTGAGTTCTTCGCGAAGGGCTTTGTTGAGTTGCTCGAGAACTGCGGGGTTACCTTTCATGGGCAGAAAGATGAACGAAATGGAGAATGATGTAAAGAGAGAAAGCGGATTTTCGCGGGGGAAAAGCGGAATGGATTGGTCGTATATATCGGGCGGAGTTTTGCCAGAGAGTTTATAGAGTTTACGGAAAAGACGGGAGCGAGTTAGCGGCGGAAGTGGGAGATCAGCCAGAGGATTAGCGTTAGGCCGACGCTGAGGGCGATGGATGTTGTGATTGGGAAGTAGAAGGTGGAGTTTGGGCCGCGATGGACGATGTCGCCGGGGAGACGGCCGAGGCGGAGGGGGAGACGGCCGGCGAAGTAGAGGAGGGCGCCGGCGGCGATGAGGATGGCGCCCAGGATTAAAAGGGTGCGGCCGAGGTCGCGGGTGGGATCCATGATGGAAGTCTAGCGCGAAGGGTCGAATATCCGCCAAGACGCAGTGAGGGCGGGGTGAACCCCGCCCCTACAACACCTGCGCTAGATCAGGTCGAGGCCGGGGAAGAAGTAGCCGATCTCGAAGGCGGCGGTGTCAGGTGCGTCGGAGCCGTGGGTACAGTTGTTGCCGATGCTGGTGCCGAGGTCGCAACGAATAGTGCCGGGAGTGGCTTTCTTTGGGTCGGTAGCGCCCATGGTGTCGCGCCATTTCAGGATGGCGCCTTCGGCTTCGAGGACCATCGAGATGATTTTGCCGGAGGACATGAAGTCGGTGAGCTCGCCGAAGAAGGGGCGGGCTTTGTGGACGGCGTAGAAGCCGCCGGCTTCTTCTTTCGTGAGTCGCATCGCCTTGATGGCGACGATGCTAAAGCCCGCTTTGTGGATGCGCGCGAGAATCTCGCCCTGTTGGTTTGCTTTTACTGCGTCGGGCTTGATGATTGCGAATGTTCGTTCGATTGCCACTTAGAAAATCCTCCAGTTGTTTGTTGCTTGCTTGGACGAAAAAACAGCAGATCTCTCGCTTCACTCGGAACGACAATTGTTTAGTTAGGACGGACCTCGATCGAATTTCAGGAGTACGTCACCTGACCGATCGCGAAGAAGTCGTTCTATTTTAGCGCGGCGGCTAGGGTTGAGCCTAGGTCGGCGGGGGTTTCGACGGTTTTGATTCCGGCGGCTTGCATGGCGGCGTATTTGTCTTTGGCTGTGCCTTGACCGCCGCTGATGATCGCGCCGGCGTGGCCCATGCGGCGGCCCGGAGGCGCGGTTTGTCCAGCGATGAAGCCGACGACGGGCTTTTTCACGTTGGCCTTGATGTACTCGGCGGCTTGCTCTTCGGCGTTGCCGCCGATTTCGCCGATCATGATGATGGCGTGCGTGTCGGGATCTTCGTTGAACATCTGGATCGCGTCGGTAAAAGACGTGCCGATGATTGGGTCGCCACCAATGCCGATGCAGGTCGATTGGCCGATGCCGAGTTCGGTGAGTTGGTGAACGGCTTCGTAGGTGAGCGTGCCGCTGCGACTGACGACGCCGACATGGCCCTGCTTGTGAATGCGGCCGGGCATGATGCCGATTTTGCATTTGCCGGGAGAGATGACGCCGGGGCAATTGGGACCGATGAGGCGCGTCTTTTTGAAGTCGAGCGTGGCGGCGACGCGGACCATATCGATCACCGGGATGCCTTCGGTGATGCAGATGATAAGTGGCATTCCGGCGTCGGCGGCTTCGAGAATGGCGTCGGCAGCGTAAGGCGGCGGAACGAAAATTACGCTCGCGTTTGCGCCCGCGGTTTTCACGGCTTCACTAACGGTGTCGAAAACGGGGCGCTCAAGATGCTGCGAGCCGCCTTTGCCAGGAGTGACGCCGCCCACTACGTTCGTGCCGTAGTCGATCATCTGCTGCGCGTGGAACGTGCCTTCGCGGCCTGTGAACCCCTGGACGATCAGACGCGTTTTTTCATTTACGAGAACGCTCATCGCGCACCTCCGGCGAGAGCGACGACCTTGGTGGCGCCGTCCTTCATTCCGTCGGCGATGGTGAAGTTGAGACCGGAATCGCGAAGAATTTTCTGACCCATTTCGACGTTGGTGCCTTCCATTCGAACGACCACGGGAACTTTGACGTGAAGATCTTTCGCGGCGGCTACAACGCCGGTGGCGAGCACGTCGCAGCGGAGGATGCCGCCGAAGATGTTGATGAAGACACCTTTGACGCTGGGATCGCCGATGAGAATGCGGAATGCGTTTTTGACTTGCTCGGCGGATGCGCCGCCACCGACGTCGAGAAAGTTCGCGGGAGAGCCGCCGGCGTATTTGATGATGTCCATCGTCGCCATAGCGAGGCCGGCACCATTCACCATGCAAGCGACGTTGCCGTCGAGCTTGATGTAGTTGAGGCCGTACTTCGAGGCTTCGACTTCGAGTGGATCTTCCTCGTCGAGGTCGCGAAGTTCGCGCAGTTCTTTGTGACGGAAGAGGCCGTTGTCGTCGAAAGTCATTTTTGCGTCGAGCGCGACGAGGCGGCCGTCACCGGTGACGACGCACGGATTGATTTCGAGCATCGACGCGTCGGTGTCGACGAACGCTTTGTGCAGCGCCTGGAAAAACGGAGCGGCTTGTTGCGCGGCTTCGCCAGTGAGTCCGAGACCGAAGGTGAGCTTGCGTGCTTGATAAGGCTGCAGGCCGGAAGCGGGTTGAATGAATTCGCGGAGGATGGCGCCGGGATTATCTTTGGCGACTTCTTCGATCTCCATGCCGCCGGCGGTGCTGGCCATGAAGAGAACTTTGCCTGCGGCGCGGTCGACGAGAATGCTGAGGTAGAGTTCGCGCTTGATGTCGAGGCCTTCTTCGATGAGCACGCGCTTGACGATGCGGCCGCTGGGGCCGGTTTGCACGGTGACGAGATTCATGCCGAGCATGGCGCTGGCGATTTCGGCGGCTTCATCGGGCGAGTGCGCGAGTTTTACACCGCCGGCTTTGCCGCGGCCACCGGCGTGGATCTGCGATTTAACGACGACGACGGGAGTGCGGAGGCGTTGGGCGGCGGCGCGGGCTTCGTCCTTGCTGAAGGCGACTTCGCCGCGAGGAGTGGTGACGCCGTAGCGAGCGAGAATCGCTTTCGCCTGATATTCGTGAATCTTCATTGAGATCGACTTCCGTTCGGTTTCGGTGAGACCTTGGTGCGGTCGGCCGGTGTTAGAATTTGCGTGCGAGCGTAGACGGGGAAAGTTTAACTGAGGGGTTGGGGGCGGAGCAAGGCGGAGAACGTTTTCACTGCGGATTGCGGCGAGTTTGGCGCGGTTTTTGGAGACGGATTGAGTGGTGATTCGGTTACAGCTGACGACGAGTCGCAAACAATACATCGTGCGGACATGGGGCGCAGCCCTTCGAGGCTCAGGATCTTCGACGTGCTGCGCCCGTACATTTTTCTGGTTGAGGCCGGGCAGGCGAAATGACGATTGCGTTGATTGAATTTGTGGAGCGCGGCGGGGTTTTCTCGCGGGCGCAGGCCGAGGCGGTGATGGAGGAGCTGCTGTCGGGCGCGTATGAGACGCCGCAGATCATGCGGCTGCTGGTGGCGATGAACGCGCGGACGGTGGAAGTTGGCGAGCTGACGGGATTTGCGTCGGTGATGCGTAAATTTGCGGCGCGCGTTTTTGCGGAGGGCGAAGCGCTGCCGCTGCAGATGGTGGATACATGCGGGACGGGTGGGGATGGATTTGACGCGTTTAATGTGTCGACGGCGGCGGCGATTGTGGCGTCCGCGGCGGGCGCGCGCGTGGCGAAGCATGGGAATCGGGCAGCATCATCGCGGAGCGGGTCGGCGGATGTGTTGGAGGTGCTGGGAGTGCGCATCGATTTGCCGCTGATGACGATGGGGCGGGCGATTCGCGAGTTGAAGATTGGATTTTTGTTTGCGCCGGCAGCGCATGTGGCGACGCGGCATGCGGGGCCGGCGCGGAAGCAGATTGGAGTGCGGACGGTTTTTAATTTGTTGGGGCCGCTGACGAATCCGGCGGGGGCGCAAGCGCAGGTGATGGGAGTTTTCACGGCGGATGCGATCGATCTGGTGGCGGCGGCGCTGGCGGAGCTTGGCGTAGAGCGGGCGCTGGTGGTGCATGGGGCGGGCGGACTCGATGAGATTTCGCTTTGCGGCGAGACGATGATCGCGGATGTGGAGCGAGGATTTGTGACGCGCTATACGGTGGTGCCGGAGGATTTTGAGGTGGAGCAGGCGCCGTTGGAGGCGATTCGTGGAGGGACGCCGGCGGAAAATGCGGCGACGATTCGGGGGATTTTTGAGGGCGAGGTGGTTGGGCCGAGGCGGGATATTGTGGTGATGAATGCGGCGGCGGCGTTGGTGGCGGCGGGTGTGGCGGAGAATTTTGCGGAGGGGGCGAGGTTGGCGCGGGTGGCGATTGAGTCGGGGGCGGCGCGGGAGAAGTTGGGGAAGCTGGTGGAGTTTACGCGGAGAGCGGGCGGAGAGTAGCGGGCGCGAGTTGCGCGAGGGTTCGGAGCCGACAATTCACACATCGTGGCAAGCTGGGGCGCAGCAATGCTGCGCCCGTACAAATGCTTGGTGGACTCAGTTGGGGCGGCTGCATTGATTGGGTTGGGGGCAGTCGGGGCTTTCGACGGATTGAACGTAGCCGGCGGCGGTGCCAACGGCTGCTATGGCACCAACACCGATGAAAAAGAGCAGGATGAAGCGGTGGCGGCCTGCGGGGCGGGTGCGCGAGGTTTTGATTGAGGTTGGGCTGGTGGCGGTATTGGTATCGGGGCCGTCGTCGAGTTCGACGCGGTAGGATTTTCCTTCCGGGATTATTTCAGAGTCATCGCGATAGACGATTTTGAGCGGGCCGCGGCGCGCGCGTATTTCGAATGAGCGGCGATCGAGGATGGTGATTTCGCCGAGCGTCGACATGGGCGCGGCGGGACCGATGAGAGCGCCGTGCGCGGAGACGATGAAATATTGGTCGGGCGCGAGGGAGAAGGAGATCGAGCCGGACGTGACGTCGGCGCGGATGAGGGATTTTGTGATGACGGGATTGCGAGAGGGCGTGCGGTGCAGGGTGACTTGCGTGCCGCCGGACATGTAAAGCATGGCGTCGCCGCTGCGGAGCGAGAGGGCTCCATTGGGGCCGGTGACGAGGCGGTCGCCGTTGAAGAGCGTGGCGCCGTCGGAGGCGATGCCGTTGCCGAGAGTGGCGGAGCGGGAGGCGACGACGATGCCGAGGTTTTCGACGTCGGCGGCAGTGGCGGTGTCGGTACTTGGGAGGGCTGGGGATGAGGGGAGAAGCAGAGACACCACGAGGAAAGTGGTGATGAGGCGGGGCTGGGGCCGCATGGGGGAACCTCCGCGCAGGACGACCTGCCGACTTTTTGTCGAGACGGCAGGCGTCCTGGGTACTGCACTTATGCGGAGCTTTATATAACTTATTGGTACTTATGGCAAGTAAAAGTCTTGACAGCGGAGTGAAGGCTTTTCCCGTTTTGGGAATGGCGGCGTGGGGCGGTAACGCTAGGGGTCGATGGGGATCGACCGTAAAGGCGGCGCAGGGGCGTCGCACTCCATATACTTTTCTGACTGGGGTTGTGGCAAGCTCGCGGTTCGTTTTGAGAGTGCGGGAGAGTTTCGTGAAAATTCGGGTGGCGATTGTTACGGCGATTATTTTTGTGGGGCTTGCGTTGACGTGTGACACGGAGTTGCGTGCGCAAGTTGCGCTGAATGCGGGCGGTGGCGCGGCGGACGTGGTGCGGCAGGTTCGCGCGTATCGGGTGTCGCACGAAGGCGCGATCGTGCGCGAGCTGGCGGATTTTTTGGCGATTCCGAATGTGGCTAGCGATGAAGTGAACATTCAGAAGAATGCGGCGCGGCTGGTGGAGATGTTGAAGGCGCGCGGCGTTGAGACGGAGTTGCTGCCGATTGCGGGGCGCGGTCCGGTGGTGTTTGGGAAATTGATGACGCCGGGGGCGAAGCGCACGGTGATTTTTTACGCGCATTACGATGGACAGCCGGTGGATGCGGCGGCTTGGACAGATGGGAAGCCGTTCGAACCGGTGTTGCGAGACAACTCGACTGAGGCTGGGGGGAAGCGGATTCCCTTCCCTGATGCTGGCGCGGGCGCCGCGGCGGGAGCGTCTGTATATAAGGATGATTGGCGGATTTACGCGCGGTCGGCGTCGGATGATAAATCGCCGATCGTGGCGATTCTGGCGGCGATCGATGCGTTGCGGGCGCAGAAGATTCCGCTGGCTGTGAACGTGAAGATGATTTTCGAAGGCGAGGAGGAAGCGGGATCGACGAATCTGGAGAGGACGCTGCAGGCGCACAAAGATTTGCTGGGCGCGGATTTGCTGCTGACTTGCGATGGGCCGGTGCATCCGTCAGGGCGGCCGCTGATATTTTTCGGGAATCGCGGCGATGTCGGGCTCGATGTGACGGTGTATGGGCCGGTGCGAGCGCTACACAGCGGACACTATGGGAATTGGGCGCCGAATCCGGCAATGGAGTTGTCGCGATTGCTGGCGTCGATGACGGATGCGAATGGGCGGGTGACCATTCCGGGATATTACGACGATGTAGTGCCGCTGAGCGCGCTGGAGAAAGAGTGGCTCGGGAAGATGCCGGACAACGATGCGGAGCTCGAGCGTGAATTGGGAATTGCGAAACCGGACGGCGGCGGGAAGAAATTGGTGGAGTTGCTGCAGCAGCCGTCGCTGAATGTTCGCGGGTTGAATAGCGCTTATGTGGGGACGCATGCTCAGAACGTTGTGCCGGATAAGGCGGAGGCGTCGATCGATGCGCGGTTGGTGAAGGGAGAAGATCCGCGGAAGAAGTATGAGCAGATCGTCGGGTTCATTCAGGCGCAAGGATATTTTGTTGTGGATCACGAACCGACACTGAATGAGCGGCGGGCGCACGCGCTGATTGCGAAAGTTGCGGATGAAGGCGGGTATCGGGCTTCGCGGACGGCGATGGATTTGCCGGTTTCGAAGGCGATGATTGCGTTGGTACAGGGTGCGACGGATGGGCGCGCGGTGATTGCTCCGGGATTGGGTGGGAGCGTGCCGATGTACATTTTTGAGGATGTCGGGCTGCCGTGGATTGGGGTGCCGATCGTGAATTACGACAATCATCAGCATAGTTCGGATGAGAATTTGAGGCTGGGGCATTTTTGGAATGGGATGGAGTTGTATGGGGCGGTTTTGGCGGGACTGGCTTGGTGAGGAGGTCGGTGCGCAATGCTCGAAGAGAGAACTACGCGCGAATTGTTGCAGCTGTTTTGTCAAACGCTATCTGAGTTGCGAAGACGTGACGTCACAAGAAGCACCAACAATCCGGTCGCTGATGTCACCGAGACCCTTGTCGCAAGGACTTTGAACTTGAATTTGGTGGCTGGATCCACAACGGGATATGACGCTACGGACTCAAGTGGAAAGCGATACGAAATAAAGGGAAGAAGGATTACATCGGAAAACAAATCGCGCCAGATGAGCTTTATCCGTGGTTTAGACATGGCGCACTTTGACTATCTTGTTGGCGTTCTCTTCGACAAGGATTTTGATGTAATGCGCGGCTGTGTCATTTCTCATGAAACCGTTATGCGAGTCTCGAAGTATGTTAAGCACGTCAACGGTTGGATGATTATTCTCAGAGACTCGGTCTGGGATGTAGCAGGAGTACGAGACATTACGCATGAATTGCGTCAGACACTGAAATGCCTCTGACTACAGAAAAAGGAAGTTTTGGAGGAGTTGTTTGCCGCTGGTGGTTAGGACGGATTCGGGGTGGAACTGGACACCTTCGAGTTTGGCGCGGCGGTGACGGACACCCATGATGATGCCGTCGTCGGTTTCGGCGGTGATGGTGAGTTCGCGCGGAAGAGATTTGCGGTCGATGATGAGCGAGTGGTAGCGCGTGGCAGTGAAGGGGTCGGAGAGTTTGCGGAAGACGCCTTTTGCGTCGTGATGGACGGAACTGGTTTTGCCGTGGAAGAGTTTGGGCGCGCGAATGATTTTCCCGCCGAATGCAGCGCCGATGGCTTGGTGGCCGAGACAGACACCTAAGATTGGAAATTTTCCGGTGAGGCGCTGGACGAGTTCGACGGAGATGCCGGCTTCTTTGGGAGTGCACGGGCCGGGCGAGATCACGATGCGGTCGGGCTTGCGGCGGACGATGTCGTCGACGGTGATTTTGTCGTTGCGGTGGACTTCGACGTCGCAGCCGAGTTCGCCGAGATACTGGGCGAGGTTATAGGTGAAGGAGTCGTAGTTGTCGAGGAGGAGGATCATTGCTTTTGCGCTGCCGGGGACTATTTTCGCATGGATTGGGTGATTGTGCTTTCGATGGGCGGGGCTGAAAGCAAGCCAAGGTCCCTCCACTGCGCGGTTGGGATGACAGTTCTTTAGTGGTGTTGAGAGTGGCGCGCTTCGGTCGGGGTGACAAATTTTTTTGAGCAGCGGCGAGCAGAGGAAAGATGGCGTGTGAAGTTTGAGTTTCTGGCAAGACGCGACGGCCGGGCGGAGCGAGCTCCGCCCCTACAAAGGCAAGAGAGCCTCACAGTTATTTGCGGCGGGCGGCGTTTTCTAGGGCGGTTAGGAGGGCGCGGGATTTGTTTACGGATTCCTGGTATTCGCCTTCGGGGGTGGAGTCGGCGACGATGCCGCCGCCGGCCTGGATGTGGGCGACGCCGTTTTTGACAACCATGGTGCGGAGAGCGATGCAGGAGTCGAGATTGCCCGCGAAGTCGAGATAGAGGACTCCGCCGGCGTAGATGCCGCGGCGAGTGCGCTCGACCTCTTCGATGATTTCCATGGCGCGAACCTTTGGCGCGCCGGAGACGGTGCCTGCGGGGAAGCAGGCCATTAGTGCGTCGAAGCAATCGACGTCATTGCGGAGGCGGCCACGCAGGGTCGAGACGATGTGCATCACGTGAGAGAAGCGCTCGACAGTCATGAGTTGCTCGACTTTGACGCTGCCGTATTCGCAGACGCGGCCGAGATCGTTGCGGCCGAGGTCGACGAGCATGATGTGCTCGGCGCGTTCTTTTTCGCTGGCGAGTAATTCCTTTTCATTGCGTTGATCTTCGGCTTCGTCTTTACCGCGCGGAAGGGTGCCGGCGATGGGGCGATAGAAGACGTCGCGGCCCTGGACCTTGACCAACATTTCGGGCGAGCTGCCTACGACGGAGACGTCGTGGAGCTGTAGGTAGAAGAGATACGGAGACGGGTTGACGGCGCGAAGTTCGCGATAGATGTCGAATGGATGCGCCTTCGTTTTTGCAGAGAAGCGCTGGCTGACGACGACTTGAAAAATATCGCCGGCGCGGATGTATTCCTTGCACTTTTTTACGGCGGCGACGTATTCGGCGCGACGGAAATTGGACTTTACGTTCAGCGGAGAGCGCTTGGATCGGGAGACTTCGCCGCGTGGCTTTTCGGCTTCGACGGGCTGCTCGAGTTGTTTGCGGGTTTCGCGAATCGCGCGGACGGCGGCATCGTACTTTTTACGCAGGCTGCCTTCGCCCACGGTGTAAACGTTGCGAACGATCCACAGACGATGCTGGACGTGATCGAAAGCGATGATGCCGTGATAGAAGGTCAGAACTGCGTCGAAGAGACCGATGTCGTCGCACAGACGCGATGGAATGCGCTCGACGAGGCGCACCATGTCATAGGAAAAATAGCCGATGGCGCCGGCGACCAGTGGCGGCAATCCTGGAACGCGGACTGGTTTGAATTTCTCCATGCGGGCGCGGAGGAACGCGACGGGATTTTTTTCCTCCCAGACGACGCGTTCACGACCTTCGAGGACGCAGGCGCCTGAAGCGTAACGGAAGACTTCTTCGGGATTTGCGCCTGCGAAGGTGTAGCGCGCGATTTTTTCGCCGCCTTCGACGCTTTCGAGCAGGAAGGAATAACGCGCTCCCTGAGCGATGCGAAGGTAGGCGCTCACCGGAGTCAGCAAATCGGCCGACAGAACATCGTAGATCGGGATGAGATTGCCTTGCTTGGCGAGGCGCTGGAACTCTTTGAAGTCGGGCTGAATCATCGCTGGTTCTTCTGCCTGTGTGCGGTCGATTTTGTTTTTCTGGTCGATTCGGCTTGCGCGCTTTCGCTTCGCAACGCCTTTACGATGGCGCGACGCATGATCGCTTCCGGGGCACGCTGTTTCGTCCACAATTCCCACTGCGCGATTCCCTGCGCGAGAAACATCTCGACACCATTGATCGTGGCGATGCCCTGTTTGGATGCGATTTGAAGGAGTTGGGTACGCTCCGGGCGATAAATGAGGTCCATGACGATTCGACAGTTTAGCTCGTCGGCGGTCAGGGGAGAAATTCTGGAATGAGGGTGCATGCCGACCGGAGTCGTGTTGAGAATTGCGTCGAACGATTCGGAGCGTAGAGCCATCCGCGGAACAACTTCGCCGCCGATTGCGCCGGCGAGTTCGCGAGCTTTCGTTTCACGCCGCGCGCAGATCGCGACAGACGCACCAGCACGCGCGAGCGCGAAAGCGGCAGCGCGCGCGGAACCTCCCGCACCAAAAATGAGCACGCGGCTTTTGGCGAGATGCAATTTCTTCTTGAGGGAGCGAAGCACGCCGATATAGTCGGTGTTCGAACCAGCTAACGAACCGTCGGAATGGACGACGACGGTATTGACGGCGCCGATGTCGGCAGCAAGATCGTCGCAGTGTTTGAGATGCCTCAGGATTTTTTGCTTGTGCGGAATCGTGACGCTAAAACCCCGAATGCCGAAATCGGGGATGGCTTTAAGAAAATCGGACAAGTTGTGAACGAGGAACGGCAGATAGACCGCGTTCATCTTCTTTGCGGCGAACCCGGAATTGTGGAGCAGCGGCGAGAGCGAATGGCCGATGGGATTGCCGATGACTCCGAACACGCGCGTGCTGCGATTCAGTTTGTGAGCGCGATAGAGATGTTTCAGATCGTGAAGACTCACTTGGCCGGGAGCCGTGGCTGCGCCGACCGGGGCATACTCGAGTGTGCTGCCGTGCTTGAGCGCCAGGATGCGCGCCGGAAGACCGACTTCGCCCATCGGAACGGCAATGCAGTCTTTCGAACCTTGAGCCCACTTCAACAGGCGGGCACTGTCGGCGATGGTGCGCGACAGGGCGGCGATCTTGATGGTGTCGACTTCTCCGCGCGGCGGCATTCGGAACGAGCGCCCGATGTTGGGAGTGCGGTCGAAATCGTGAATCGACAGCATGATCCGGCCGGGGACGGCGTAACCCCTGGCGGACCCGTTTGGTAGCTCGCGCAGAGTTTCGATTTCGATGTCGCACCATTGGCTGCCGGCTTCGCGGGCCTGGATCAGCCAATAGAGTTGAGCCTGAATGTCACCCGGGAACAGGCCACCGGCTCCTTTTCGGCGGCAAGTGGCGAGGAATGTTGCATTTGCAGGCCGATGGGATTTTAGCCAAGCGAGGAGCTTGGAGCGCTCGTTGTCAGAGGAAAGCCAATCGAGACGCAACTCGACGGTTGGCGTCTCCCGCAGCGCCGCGCGAATCGCCGCGGACATCTCGGCAGCTGTCGACGCGGCGACAACCCCGCAAATACTCCCAACGCCGTGACCGAGGCGCGCCATGACTGCGAAAACCTCTCATTCGACTGAAAATAAGCGACTTACAAGCAATCCGACAGCCCGAACCACGGGCGAACGGCCAGTATCTAGAGTGTAAAGCAGTCTCGCCCAATTTGTTGACGCAGTTGGGGGTGCTTGTTAATTTCGATGGGCAGGTCCCCGCACGGCCCTCAAGGGCGTGTGTTGTCGAAGGAGCATGGTAATGCGCGCGAAACTAGCTGCGTTTTGTGTCACGATCCTGGCCAGCGCGGGCGTTTGCGCGGCCCAGACCCCAGCAGGCACACCGAATCCAAACGGTCAGGTGGACTACTCCAAGGTGTATTGCTCCGGCTTTGTGAGCGATCCCAAGGTTCCAGACGAAATTCGAGTCATTTCCGGCGAACAGTCGAGCTACAAGATCATTTTCTCGCGCGGCGACAATGTGTACGTTAACCGCGGGGCACAGCAGGGTGTCAAGGTCGGCGACGTTTTCTCAATCGTGCGACCAGACCACGACCCCACCAACGAGTGGTTCTACGGTCAGGACAAACTGACGAAGCGCATGGGCGTTCTCTATCGCGATCTCGGGCAGATTCGTATTGTCAGTGTCCAGCCGGAGACTTCCATCGGGGAAGTCATATTCTCGTGCGATTACGTGCAGCGCGGAGACGTGGCGCGGCCGTTCGTCGAGCGTCCGGCGCCTCCATACAAAGAATCCGTGAAATTCGATATTTTCGCTCCTTCGACTGGTAAGCCAGTGGGAACCATTGTGAGTGCGTATGACTGGCACCAGGTTCTCGGAGCGGGAGTTACCGCATACATAAACATCGGCGCGACAAAGGGCGTTAAGGTAGGCGATTACGTCCGTCTTTTCCGATATGAAGCGTCGAAAGACGATATTTCAGCGACAGCCGGCGAGCACGACATGCAATACAAGGTCTTCGGCTTCGGCAGCGCGCCGAAGAAGTACGCCGCGAAGGATTTGCCACGCGAGATTCTCGGTGAGGGCATCGTGCTGAACGTGACGAAGGATGCCGCAACCGTGCTCGTGACTTACGGACGCGAAGACGCCTACACAGGAGATTTTGCGGAACTCGAGTAGGTTTTAATTCCACTCAAACTACGGATGGTTTTTCAGGCCCGCGCGATCGAACGTCGCGCGGGCTTTTTCTATGTGGTGGAGTTACGTGAATCGGCGCCGACCGTGGCTAACGATCTGTCTGGCTCGGCGAAAACCTCGCAGGTAAAGGCGAGTATCTGCGTCCGAGCATCCCGCCAGGCGTCGCGCAGAAGATGCGCCTTGCGGCAGGTTACACTCAGAAACTGCTCACGATCCAAATTGTGTTCGACCGCAACTTGCGGGAGGAGAAGCCCACGGCGGTCGCCGGACACGATGATCAAGCCGTGGCGGCCAATTTCGATCGCGTTGATATCGATCGGCTCTGGATGGGACAACAGCGATATTTCGATTTGCAGCTGGCTGAGGTCGGTGACGCGCATCGGCGCGAATCGTGGATCCTGTAATGCTGCTCCAGCGCCGCACCTTGCGACGCTGTCGCCGAGAGGCGTGTCGGCTTCAACGACGCCGATGCAGCCGCGCAGGCGGGCATTGTTGCGCAGCGTGACGAATACACCGCGCCGCTCGCTGAATATTCCCGTTGTAGGAACGTGCTCGGGCAGACGCCCCAAGGTCACGGCCTCGACTACGACCTGTCGGGCGAACCTCAAAATTGCATGACGATCAGCCTCAGAGAGAGACGGCATCCCCGGTCTTCTCGGTTCCTTCCAGCATGCGGAGCTTACGGCGTTGCTTGATGCGGTCGTCGAGCTGTCCCCAAAAGCGCAGGAAGTACTGGGCTGCGGAGATGAGAGCACTTGCGACAACCAACCACAGCAACAACAGGGCGAGACCTTTGAGGGCGGGATGACCCGCTGCGGCGATCAGCACGGCTACGGCACAGACCTGCAAAACCATTTTTGTTTTGCCGATGGTGGACGCGGCGATGGTCATTCCTTCGGCGGATGCGATCGTGCGCAGCCCCTGAACCGTGAATTCGCGCCCGATGATGATGACGACCATCCAGGCCGGGACGAGGTGCATGTCGACGAGCGCAATAAAAGCGGCGGAGATCAAAAGCTTATCGGCGATAGGATCGAGCAGAATGCCCAGGCGTGTGACCTGGAGGCGTCGCCGTGCGAAATAGCCGTCGGCCCAGTCCGTGGCGGCGGCCATCAGGAGGATGAGGACGCCCCAGACCTCGAAACGGACAGGATAACCCAAGACTTCGATGTTGGGGCTGCGCGTAAGGAGAATGACAATAAGGACTGGGACGAAAAAGATGCGGAGCAGCGTCAGTCCATTCGGCAGGTTCATAAAGAGCTCAACGCGGGCGGCGTGGGTCTGTGCGGCGAATGTCGCATGCCTGGAGCCGCCGTCGACCACCGATTCCAGAGCCGGAACCTCACTATAGACTCAGGTCCCGCACGCGTCAACGTTACCTGTGGGCGGCGTGCGGTCGGCGAGCGACTCGGGCGCTCGGAACCAGAGAGTACCTCGGAGGTTAACTAGTCAAGAAAAAAAGATTTTGGCAGGAATACTCTTTCGTAACATTCGGGCGTGCGACCTGTGCAAATGTTTCGATGACGGTTCAAATGTTACGGGAGTGCTACGGAGCCTAAAGTGCGGACCATCAAGCCTTAAGTGCATTTATTTCAGTGCTATACAATGCTCGACGGAAGAAGCGCTCGAAGCGCTATAGCCAGGTTGGGACCGGATTCATTTCAAGGGTTTTCTGTTTCCACAACCTTTTCCACAGCCAGCGCGCTGATTCGACGGCAGATAGAGCGCTACGGAAAACGCCCGAATGGCGGGGAAACGTCGACGTTGAGGGTGATTTTACTCGAACGTCACTATCGGAGGCAGGCCACAACTGCTCGCCAAAAACCTATAAAGCGCGTACGGCCGAAGGGCCTCGGAGCAACCGGACAGGCAAATAAAAAATAGAGGTGAGCAGTGCCAGTACGCCGCCGACCGCGATTCCGACGATTCGAAATGGCAGGAGAATCAGCCAAACAAAGGGATACGCGATTAAAGCCAGCAATGCCAACGGCCAGCACAAAATGAACAGGATAATCCAGAGAAGGAAAGCAGCCATGGTCAAACCCTCCAATGTGTATTACGCAGAACGAGGCGCCGGAGTTCCACTGGTCAAATATTGATTCAGGCGGAGACGGCGCGCGATGGATTCGGGGACTTCGGCAACCATTCGCATATGTGAATCTTCGACGATGGAATGGAGAACCTTGCCCATGGCGTGTACGAGGGCGAGGGTGCGGCCTTCCGTCATCGGCATTCGAAGCGACAGCGTGACCACCGGGTCGATTGGCAGAAGGGCGTCGACTCGGCGGAGCAAGTCTTCGATTCCCTTTCCGGTTTTGGCGGAAACCAAAACGGGACCGGAATCGCCGGCGCGCGCGACGCTCGATTCCAGCGTTTCTTTCAGTAGCGGCGACAGCAGATCGATTTTATTTAGCACGCGAAGGATGGGGCGGCCGTTGACGCCGAGTTCGCCCAAAATTTTGTCGACTTCTTCGTCGAGCTCGTCGTGATGCGGATTCGAAACATCGCTGACGTGGAGAATGACCGCGGCCTCTTGCACTTCTTCGAGCGTGGCGCGAAACGCGGTGAGCAATCCTTTGGGCAGATCGCGAATGAATCCGACCGTGTCGGAGACGAGGACGCGGCGATTCGAAGGAAGGCGAATCGCGCGAATGGTCGGATCGAGCGTCGCGAACATGCGTGACGAGACGAGAACCTCGGCATGGCTGAGCGCGTTGAACAGAGTTGATTTGCCGGCGTTGGTGTAGCCGACGAGAGCCACGGTGCCAAGCGGAACGGCGTTGCGCGCATCGCGGCGCAGAGAGCGCTGCTTGCGGACTTCGTCGATAGCTTTCTGGATTTTGGCGATGCGATCGCGGATGCGGCGGCGATCGGTCTCGAGTTTCTTTTCGCCGGGACCGCGGACGCCGATGCGGCCAGCGCCACCGCCGGCGCCGCCCGATCCTCCGCCTCCGCTTTTGCCGCCGAGGCGCGACATCGAAGCGCCTTTGCCCGTAAGGCGCGGCAGCATGTAGTTGAGCTGCGCGAGCTCGACCTGGAGCTGCCCTTCGCGGCTGCGCGCGTGTTTCGCAAAAATGTCGAGGATCAGCTGCGTCCGATCAATCACACGGGATTCGGTGATCTCTTCGATATTTCGCTGCTGCATCGGCGTCAGGTTGCCATCGAAAATGATGAGCGCAGCTTTATGCGCGGTGACTTCAGCGCGAATTTCGTCTAGTTTGCCGCGGCCGACAAGAGTCGCGGAATCGGCTGCATCTCTCACCTGGTGAATCGTGGTGGCGACCTCAGCGCCTGCGCTGCGGGCGAGTTCGACGAGTTCGTCGAGCGAATCTTGACCTAGCTCGGCGAGCATGTGTGCGGGGACGCGCTTCGCGCGTTTGAATGTGACGCCGACCAACACTGCGCGTTCGTAAGTGGTGGTGGACTGAGAGGTCTTCATCGGTCAACGTGGCGGGCTTCGATATTTCCAGATTTCGATCACGGATGACGGAATTCCGCGAATCTTCCTTCCAGCGGGATTATACGCTCACCAATCGACTGTCGCGAGTGTGGGCCCGCGGGACTTGGGATTTACGCGGACCTCGCGTCCAGCTAGTTGTTCAGAGATTGTCTGACAAATTCGAGAGCTTCGGTTTGGACCACTGACGAGTCGCCGAATCCTTCGAGCCAGCGCACACCGGCTTCTCTGCGAAACCAAGTGATCTGACGCTTGGCATAGCGGCGGGTCGCTTGCTGAATCGAGGCTTGCGCATCGACTAGCTGCGTTTCACCGCGCGACACGGCGCGCAGTTCGCGGTAGCCGATGAAATCGAATGGTTTCGATTCATCGCCGAAGCCGCTATTCATAAGGCTGCGGATTTCGTCGAGCCAGCCGTGGGCCAACATCGATTCTGTTCTTGCTTGAATTTTTTCGTACAGCTCGGTTCGTGGGGGCTGGAGTCCGAGTTTGATCGGGCGCCAACCTTCCAGCGGGGCGCGTCCGTCGCGGTAGACCTCAGTCAGCGGGCGCTTGGTGAGCAGGCAAACTTCGATGGCGCGAATTAGCTTTTGTTCGTCGCCAGCAGCGATCTTGTTCGCGGAGTCGGGATCGAGGCGACGGAGCAATCGATGTAAATATCCGGCCGGGTGACGATCGCGGCTCACACGCAATCGATCGCGCAGTTGCTCCGATCGTTGAGGAACATCGGCCAGACCATCGAGCAGCGCACGCAGATAGAGCCCAGTGCCGACCGTCAGAATCGGAACGCGATCGCGTCGCCGCAAGTCAGCGAGAACTGCGATCGCCGCCTCGCGATAAGCCCCCGCTGTCCCGTTCTCGGTCGGGGTCAACACATCGATCAGATGGTGCGGAACGCCGCGGCGCTCCGCCGGCGACGGCTTCGCAGTGCCGATGTCGAAACCTTTGTAGAGTTGCGTCGAATCGCAGGCTACAACTTCGCCGCCAATTCTTTCCGCAAGCCAAACTCCGAGCGTGGATTTGCCGGAAACCGTCGGACCGAGAATCACGACCAGCGGTGCGAGCGATTTGTCGTTGGTCATCTGAACGTCACGGAAACAAAAGGTGGCGAGCACGCACGAACAGGAAAATCAACACAAACAAAGCCAGGATCAGGCTGCCGAGAATCTGTTGGCGAGCAATCTTCACTTTACTGGTATTGAGGCTGCAAATTGTAATAGTACGTGAAACGCAGCTCAATGTAGGGGCCGTTGAACGCGGGCGGCAGCGGTTCGAACGGACTGGATGCGCGAATGGACGAAACCGCGGCACGATCAAGCGGTTCTTTGCCCGACGTGGAGAGGCGCACCGGTTCACCGTCAGGCACAATGCCGTTTTTCATGATGCGAAATTGCAGGGAGACAACACCTTTGTCGCCGAGTCTCACCGACTCCGGCATCACCGAGAACCAATTTCGCTTCACGATGATGTAGACGCGATGCAGGTATTCGTTGAAATCCACGCCTTCGGTCGGCGTGAGCATTTCCATGTTGCCGTAGGCTTGCGCCTGGCCTCCGCCTCCCGGCAGACCACTGTTGCTCGGCACCTGTCCGCCGCCACCAATTGCTGTTGGCGCGCTCATCCGCGACGATTCGCGGATCGAATCGCGAAGCGATCCGCCGAGGGAATTTTTTGGAAGCAGCAACGCGTGATCGGTGGGCTGCTGTTGCGGAGTTTCAAGTTTCAACGGCTGCTTTGGCGTCTCCGCTTTCGCCGCGGAATCATCTTGGGCCGGCTTGGGCGGCGCCTGCTGCGGCTGAGGCGTCGGCGCGCTTGGTAGTTCCTTCGCAACACGTTCGGGCTGCTTCGGTTGTGGCGTCGGCGCGGGTATCGCTTCCGGCTTCGGCACCGGCGGCGCGACACGGCGTAGCACCTTAGGATCGACATGCACGGGCGGCTGGCGAGGACGAGGAGCCGCCTTCAATTCATCGAGCGCTCCCGGCGGCAACAAAATCGTCATCTGACGGCGTGCCAGCTCGTTTTCCTCTTGCGTTGGCACGTGCGGTGGGAAAATCTTCGGTTCAAAGAGCAGAAAAAGAATGAAGAGTGCGTGCGCAGCGAACGACATCACCGACTTGACCAACTCAGCGCGATCTTTCTCGGGCGTTTCTTTGTTGAGGAGATTGACCTCGCCGGTCATGAAGATGTCGGTTTCGACGAGATCAGTCGGAATATTCTGAATCGGCTGGATGATTTCCGGAGGCGCAGCGCCCTGCGGGACGATGACGCGCTCGTCCATGTCGGTTGGCTGAAGTGGGAGATCCGACTTTTCCTCGCGTACAAACTCCGACGGCTTCACATCGCGCGGAACGACCACGCGGGCAGCGATCGACTCCAGCGGCAGCGACGTCGGAATCGTGCTCTTACCATCGAGATGGACGATCGGCAGAGTCGAAGGCACGAGTGTGCGTTCGTCCAGAGCGGTGGGGCGACGCCGTGTCGATGTGGCGTCCACGGCGGGTAGTTGCGCACCCATAGGAACCAGGAGTCTAGGGATCATTCGTCTATTTTCTGAGCGGCGGCAAAGGCTAGCAGTTGGACGCGCTCTCCGTGTTCCTGGATGCTTGTCATGACTCGTTGCGCCAGATCGAGGGCGGCGCGGCCTGCGCGGCCTCCGGTGCGAGGTTCCTGGCGGGTTCGAACGCTGTCGAGGAATGCCTCTAGCTCGGCATGCAGCGGTTCGACCGCGGGAGCACTGAGCTTTTCAAATGCGAATTCAGGCTGTGGACCCGGCTTCTTGACCGCTACGCGCAAGGCATCGCGCCGCGCGTAGTCCAACGAAATGTATTCGTGCTGCTGGAAGAATCGCATCTTGCGGACGCGTTCGGTCGAGACGCGGCTGGCAGTGATGTTCGCAACCGCGCCACCGGCAAATTCCAGCCGTGCGTGCGCGATGTCGACCTTGTCGGTCAGTACCGGAATGCCCACAGCTTTCACCTCGGTGACGGACTCGTTGACGTAGGTCAGCAAAATATCGAGATCGTGAATCATCAGGTCGAAGATTACGTCGACGTCGAGGCTACGCGGCGTGAAAACGCCCAGGCGATGGACTTCGAAAAACAGCGGGCGGTTGAGGATCGGCTGGACCGAGATCACCGCGGGATTGAAGCGTTCGACATGGCCGACTTGCAGGACTCTCGAGAATTTTTTGGCGCCCGCGATCAGAGCGTCGGCTTCGGCAAGATCGCTCGCCATCGGCTTTTCGACGAGGACGTCAAGCCCAAGTTCCAGTAATTGGCAACCCACCGAAGCGTGATCGACCGTCGGAACAGCGACACTCGCGGCATCCACTTGACCGCGCACATCGTCCAGCGAGGGAAACGTCTTGGTCTGAAACTCCGCGGCAATCTGCTTCGCACGCTCGGGATTCTTGTCGTAGATTCCGACCAGTTCCGCACCGGGGAGTTCTCGGTAGACGCGCGCATGATTGCGGCCGAATTCGCCGGCGCCGACGACAGCCACACGAATCCTGTTGTTGTTTGAGGCCACCGCGCTCATTGCTTCTTCATTCCCCCGGAAGCAGTCCCCAGTTCCGCACCCGACAGCCCAGCGGAACGCTCCTTCGCATCGCTACGGACCTCAAGGCACATAGGGAACCGCCTGAATCGCGATTCCCGCCGCGTCGGCCTGCGCCAGTAATGTCTCTCGGTCGAACAACAGGGTGCGCCCGGCATCAATTGCCATCGCCGTTGCGCCGGCACTCTTCATCTGTTCGATGGTGGGCAGACCGACAACAGGTACATCAAAACGCATGTCCTGATTGGGTTTACTGACTTTCACGACTACCAGCGGCATCCCACCGACGATGCGTGCCGCCCGTGCGATGGTTTCGTCGGTGCCTTCCATGGCTTCGACCGCGACGCATGCGCGATCGGAAATCACGACGGTTTGGCCAATGTCCATCGCCGAAATCTGACGCGCGACGCCCAAGCCGTAGGCGATATCCGCCGCTTCGCGTTCGTCGGGCGCGCGACGCGTAAGCACTCCAGCCTCTGGCAACAGCGGCTTCAGAAAATGCGTGGAATCCACCAAATGAATCCCTTCGTCTTCGAACACTTTCGCGACCGCGCCGATCAGCGAATCGGTATTTTTCCGCGGCAACGAAAACAGCAGTTTCGCCAGCTTCCAGTCGGGCCGGATGGCACTGAAGATTTTACTGTGCTTCACCTGACCGGCCATCACCGCTTGCGTGACGCCTTCGCGATGCATCAGGTCGATGGCTTTGCTCAGCTCGCCCAAACTCACCCAGTGCAGCCGGGTCGCCGAATTCGCCAGTTCCTGCGACGCTTCTTCTTTCAGCGCGATGACCGCCATGTCGATGCCCTGACTGCGCGCGCCCTCGAGAACGAGAAACGGAAAGCGGCCATTGCCCGCGATCAGTCCCCATCCCGTTGTGGCTGCATTGCTCATGATTTGAACGGCCGCGCGGCACTTTCTTGCGTCACTTCACGATTCCGCGCTCGGAAGTCTCGATGAACCGAATCAGTTCCGCGACGTCGGGAGAATCGCTCAGCGACACGCGCATCTCGCTCAACGCCTGATTCGTATTCAGTTTCGAGCGCAACAGCAACTTGTAAGCACGCTGCAAGGCGCGCTGGCGCTCGTCGGAAAAGCCTTTTCGCTGGAGACCAATCTTGTTGATGCCAAAGCACACCGTTTCGCGCTCCGTGACCACCAGCGAAAACGGCGGCACATCCTGCGTGATCACCGTGGATGCGCCAATGTAGGCATAGCGCCCGACGCGGCAAAACTGATGGACCGGCGACGCAAAGCCAATCGTCGTGAAATCCTCGACAGTCACATGCCCGGCGAGAGTCGCCGAATTCACAAACAAGTTGCCGTCGCCAACAACGGAGTCGTGCCCGACATGCGACGACGCCAGGAACAAGTTGCGACTCCCGATGACCGTCTTGCCGCCACCCTTGACCGTCCCGCGATTGACCGTCACATATTCCCGGAACGTGTTGCCGTCGCCGACGATCAGCTCAACGTGCTCGCCGCGAAAACCCAGATCCTGCGGGTCGCCGCCAATCGCGCTGAACGGATGAAAGACATTGTCGCGCCCAATTTTCGACGGCCCCGACACCACCGCATGCGAATGCAAAATGCATCCGTCGCCCAGTTCGACGTTGTCACCGACAACGGCATACGGCCCGATCTGCACGCCCGATCCCAGCTTCGCAGTCGGCGCGACCGACGCCTGCACGTGAATATGCGCGACGCTCATGCCTTCGGTTCTTCCACCTTTGGCGATTCCGTCTTTGCCTTCGCTTCCGCCACCGACTTCGGCTCGCGATCGACCATCTTGCACATCAGCGTGGCTTCCGCGCACAACTGCCCATCGACCGTCGCCCGCCCTTCCAGCTTCGCGAAGTCGCCGCCGCGCCAGTGCAGCACTTTGATCTCAAGCTTCAACTGATCTCCAGGCACCACCGGCCGCCGAAATCGCGCGTTATCCACCGCAACGAAATACAGCAGCTTGCTCTCGCGATCCGGAATCTCCAGCAACAACAACAAGCCGCCCGTCTGCGCCATCGCCTCGATAATCAGCACGCCCGGCATGATCGGCTTGCCAGGGAAATGCCCCTGAAAAAACTGCTCGTTGATCGTCACGTTCTTCACGCCGACGATGCGCTTGAGCCGCTCCATCTCCAAAATCCCGTCGATCATCAGAAACGGATAGCGATGCGGCAACAGTTTCTGAATTTCGTTGACGTCCAGAATCATCCCTGCGCTCCCGTCGCGCCACAGTTGTCCCACCACTTCCACTGTGACGCCGCTTTGTACCCGGCAAACTTACTATTATATGCGAAGCGCCGCATTGGCAGCACTCTCACGCGGAGGATGTCGCGGGAATTAACCCTGCAGGCCGAAATTCGTTGCAGGCAGCTCTTCTCCTGGAATTCCCTGGAATTCGCTGGATTCCCTCAAAATGTTTTCATCGCAGAAAGCACCCGCCTATGCACGGTTGCCGCACCGCATCTCGGCTGCTAGGATGTCGCGGCCAATGTCCAACACTCCGCTCCCCAAACGCCTGCTCCAACAACTCACCCCGCACCTACCGGAAATGTTGTCGGCCCTGCGCTTGTTCACCGTCACCGAGTCTCCCAGCCTCGAAAAAGTCGCCGTCGACCGCTGCTGCGCCATCGTCGCAAAACAGTGGCGCAAGCTAAGCGGCGCGGGAATCGACCGCGTCGCACAAAAACATCGCGGTGATCATCTGCGCATCACGTGGACGCCCGCCGCAGCGAAACCGCGCCCCGCCGGCCAGCTCCTCGTCCTCGGACACTACGACACCGTCTACGCCAGCGGCGTGCTTCGCAAAATGCCGTTCCGCATCTCCGGTGGCAAAGCCTACGGCCCCGGCACTTTCGACATGAAAGCCGGCATCGTTCAAGCCTTATTCGCCGCGCAAGCTCTGCAGCATCAACCCGCAACCGATCAACCGCGCAAACGCATTGTCTTCCTCTGGACGTCCGACGAAGAGATCGGCAGCGAATCCTCCCGCAGGCTGATCGAGACCGAAGCCCGCCGCAGTGACGCGGTGTTCGTGCTCGAGCCGTCGTTCGGCCTGCGCGGCGCGCTCAAAACCGAACGCAAAGGCGTCGGCGAAGCCGAGCTCATCGTCCACGGTCGCGCCTCCCACGCAGGACTCGCTCCGCAAGACGGGATCAACGCCATCCACGAAATCTCTCGCCAAATCGCTCGCCTCGAAACATGGAACGATTTGCGCCGCGGCATCACCATCAACGCCGGCACGATCGAAGGGGGCACTCGCACCAATGTCATCCCCGAACGCGCCAGCGTTCAGCTCGATCTCCGTGCAACCACCATCGCCGACATGCGTCAACTCGAACGCCGCCTGTACGCGCTGCGCCCTGAACTCAAAGGCGCTCGCCTCGAAATCACCGGTGGATTCAGCCGCGCCCCGCTCGAACGCAAAATGAGCGCCGCACTTTTCGCCCGCGCGAAATCGCTCGCCTCTGAAATAAATCTCACGCTCAATGAATGCGCCGTCGGCGGAGGCTCCGACGGAAACTTCACAGCCGCTGCGGGGATTCCGACTCTCGACGGGCTAGGCGCGGTGGGTGACGGCGCGCACTCCATCCACGAACACGTCATCATCAAAACGATGCCGCAACGCGCCGCCCTGCTGGCGGCATTGCTGCAATCAGTCTAAAAATCCAAGAACGCGGCCAACGCCCGCGCACAGCGCGAAGCCGCGCAAACCTCACTCACATATACGTCTTCCGCAAATACCCGATTGTCTCTCTCTCCAAGTCGTCGTAATTCAAATGCAGCACTTCCTGAATCGCTGCTTCAGTGGTGCTTCCCTGCCCAATCACATCCAGAATCCGATCGATATCGCCCATCCCGTCCGTCTGCACGATATATTCAACGTTCGCCAATGCCCATGCATACGCATAACTCGCCACCGCCGAGGGCAACTGCATCCACGAACCTTCCATATCGCCCAGCGCCATCGCCTGCTTTTCGTTGTACACCTGCACCAGCACCGCCGCGTTGCCATTGCTCCGCAAGCCCTCAGTCCACTGCGCGATCCCCTCGTTCAGCCAAACCGGCGCGTGACTGTGCGTTTTCTGCTGCACAAAACTGTGCGTCAGCTCATGTTTCAAAATCCGCGACAGCTCCGGCGTCAAGCTCGTCAGCCCCTGCACCGGCACGCGAATGCGCCCATCATTCAACGCGCCCACCCAACTCGGCGCGCGCGTAATATCCGCAAACGCCTGCTGCGTGTAAAGCACCACGCCAATCGAGTCAGGCGGCGTATAGCTCAACTCCGATTCAATCGCCCCAAAATGCATTTCCAGCGCACGCAGCATTTCTTTCGCCAGCGCAGGTTCCGCGCTCCCGTCATAATGCAGCGTGAAGTGGATGCTCTCGTTCTCGCGATAATTCTGCTCTTCGCGGTTGTCGCGCTCAGCCTTCGCCAGCGCCATTTGGATTTCCTGATCGGGAGCGATCGCCATCGCGCGCTTCCATTCCGCGACTGCCTGATCGAGCTTCACCATGCCGTAATACGCCCAGCCTTGGAGCTTTGCGACCTCCGGATCATCCGGCGCCACGCGTCGCGCGCGCTCTAGATATTCCATCGACGCCTTGTACTCGCTGCGCCTCAGATGCAAGTACGCTACATTCATCAATATCATCGGATCATCGGGAACGAAATTCAGCGCCGAACGCTCGTCGTTCAGCGCATGCTCCAAATCTCCATGCGCTAATTCAAATTGCGACGCCGCGTGCAGCGCCCGCGCGGCGCGCGCATTCGCTTTCGGTCCGCCCGATCGCGCCTCGCTCTCGACGTGAGCTAGGTAATTTCGATCGATCGACCCGTCATGCACGGTCGCTTTTTCCACTTCAGCGTCTGATTCGAACGCCGGCGGCGCGATCGCCAGATTCGCAGCATCAGCCGCCGCCGAATCCGGCATCACTCCCGCCGGACCTCGTTCAATGTGATCGACAATCGACTTCGGCAAGCTCAGCTGCCCCGCCGCCGTTTCATAGCGAATCTTGTCGCCATCCTCCACCACGCTCAGCGCCACGATCCGCTTCCCATTCCTCAGCACAATCGTGTCAGCCCGGCCGCCCCCCGCGAGCACCGACGCGAGCACGATCGCAACCGCCGCCCCGCGCACAAACGTGCGCCCCAACTGACAATTCCCAGAGACGAATCCCCGCCACCGTGCGTCCAAACGCCCATGCATCCCTCAATTTTAGGCCCTCGCCTCCCTGTCCTTCAGGACGCCTTGTTTCCCCATGCCGAAAGTGCCTACACTCTCCGTATGTGGCCAGGGGTGGCCTTCCTCGCGTTTTGCTTGTTCGTGATGCCCTGCGCGGCGTCCGCCGCCGAAGACTCCCCCCGAGACACCTACGACGCCTTAAATTCCCTCCGCGTCAATCCCGCCGCGGTCTACGAAATCACTCCCGCGGATCGCATCGAACTCCGCCGCGCTGACGGCCATTTCACCTTCGACCTCGGCAAACTCGCGTTTTTCGCGCCCTACAAAGGACAAGTAACGGGCGCGGTTTTCTCGGGTCGTGGTCATCTCGTCGACACTCCACGCGATCCCGTCGAAAAACAGCAGTTGGCTCGCTTCCTCGGCGCGCCGGTTCTCGACGAAGCTTTTTCCGACGTTTATCTTCGTTTCACCGACGAAACATCCGCAGAACTTCTCCGCGAACTCAGCAGCGCCGGCGTTCAACCGGTTCAGGACTCGGAGTTCGCTTTGCGTTGGGATCCAATCGCGGCGCAGGTCAATCCGCCTCAGTCGTTGCGAATTCTTTTTGGTGCTCTCTCCGCTCACACCGAACCGTATTTCTACGCTGCGATCGAAGGGAACACGCACGGCCCGTTCGACATGGTCGTCGATCCGCAGCGCTCAGAGGCCGTGCTCATCGGTCAACCGAAAAAACTCGGAGCCGCGAGCTTTTACGATGTCTGGGCTGCCTATCCGATTCCCGATCAACCGGTCGCACGCCGTCGATTCTCCGCGCTCGACTACGAGATCAACACCTCCGTCCTTGCCGATACTTCCCTCGATGCAAAGGCTGACCTTCGCATGCGCGCGGAAGTCGGCGGCGAACGCGCCCTTGGATTTCAGTTGGCGCACGCCCTCAATGTCGACAGCGTCACCGGCCTGCACGGCGAGCCGCTCACATTTTTTCAGAACGAAGGAATGAATCTTCAGGATCGATTGAGCCGGGGCACCGATTACGTTTTTGTCATTCTCCCTGCCGCGCCCGAAAAAGGCTCCGAGTTCACCATCCACTTCCGCTATCGCGGACGCGTTATTGAAAACGCGGGCAACGGCGTGCTCTTCGTCGATGCCCGCGAAAGCTGGTATCCGCACTTCGGCGACGCCGCCGATTTCGCAAACTACGATCTGACAATTCGCTGGCCGAAGAAACTCAAGCTTGTCGCCACCGGCATCAAACGCAACGAAACCGAAGACGGCGATTTCAGAATTGGCCATTGGCAGAGCGAGAGGCCCGTCTCCGTCGCGGGATTCAACCTCGGCGATTACGTCTCCACCTCATCCGCTTCCGACGCGCCTTCCGTCGACGTTTACGCGAATCGCCAGCTCGAACGCTCGATTGACGGCCAGCTCGAAGCACGGTCCTACCAAGCTCCGCGCGTTCTCACTCCGCTTTCGGCCGAAGGACGCGGCGGCGCAAACGCCATGGCCGTCAGCCCACCGACGCCCCGGCCGGTCGACGCGCTCAAAGGCCTCGCGCGCGAGATCGAACAATCGATCCGATTCTACGAAGCTCTCAGCGGCCCTTTTCCATTTCAGAAGTTGAGCGTGTCTCAAATCCCAGGCACCTTCGGCCAGGGCTGGCCTGGCCTGCTCTATCTCTCTACTTATTCCTATCTCCCCGCCGAAGCGCAGCTCCGCGCCGGCCTCTCAATCTCAGGACAGGAACACTTTTCCGAACTCGTTCCTTTTCACGAAGTCGCGCACCAGTGGTGGGGCAATGTCGTCGGCTGGGATTCCTATCGCGACCAGTGGATCGACGAAGCGATGGCCAACTACTTGGCGCTGCTTTTCGCCGACACACAGAAACACACGGATCACTCGCTGCGCATCTGGCTCACGCGCTATCGCGACAATCTCGTCGCGAAGATTCCGGAAACCGATCAGACCTTCGGTGACATCGGAGCACTCGAACTCGGTACTCGTCTCAATTCGTCCAAATCGCCGCTCGGCTTCGAGCAGGTGATTTACAGCAAGGGCGCGTGGGTCATGCACATGCTCCGCGAGGAGTTGCGTCAACCCAACGCCAAAAATCCCGACGAGCGTTTCGACACACTGCTGCACACGCTGATCACCAAGTATTCGTATCGCGCGCTATCGACCAACGATCTTCAGCATGAAGTCGAAACAGTGATGACGAAGTCCATGGATCTCGAAGGCGGACACTCCATGGAATGGTTTTTCGATGAGTGGGTCCGTGGAACAGCGATTCCCTCGTATCGCGTCGACTTCACGGTGCACAACACCGACAAGGGGTTTCTCGTTCGCGGAAAATTGTTCCAGGACAACGTTCCTCGTTCGTTCCTCGCTCCCGTGCCGCTCTACGCAGGCGCAACCGCGAGCCACGCCACATACCTCGGAACCGTCGTCGCGTCCGGTCCCGAGACTTCATTTCACTTCATCTCAAAAACCGACCCGCGCAAAATCATCGTCGATCCGCAAATGACTCTGCTCTGCGTCACGCAATAATTTGAAATACGATTTTTAGGCTACTTGTGCGGGTTTGCCAGGTTGGAAAGCGTCTTGCCGTAAAAGACCTTTTTCTTCGCCAATGGACTGTCGGGATCCAGTTGAGCTTTACCATCACCGTCCAACACGTAAGCGTGACCCATGGGATCCACCGGCACGCCTCTCATCAATCCTGCGCGGATCAAATCCTGCATCGATGTCGGTCGCCGCGATTCGCGTTTTTCAAAGTCGCTCGAAACTGCATCGATCGCCTTGCAGTCCGCGTCGCTTTTCAGCAGCTGCAAGTGAACAGCAGCGTTATCTTTCATCTGCGGGTCGGTCGTCGACGTGTAAATCTCATTCCACAGAAACGCTGACGTTTCCGGGTTGTCGCCCTGCTCGATCACCTTGGCTGCAAGCACCTTCATCCACGGTAGCGCCTGCGGATGCTTGCTCCCTTCAAGAAATGCAGCCGAAGCCTTGTCGTAGTCGTGCAATTCGAAGTAGTAGATGAATCCCAGGTCTTGGTAAAACCGCCAGTAGTCCGGGTTGGCTTGGATTCCACGCTGGATCAATTGAATCGCCAGGTCCGGTCGTCCCGCTCCGCTCGGCGCGCTCTCGCTCAAGAACATCGAGCCGAACCGATATGCCACGAGCAGCTTCGGGTCAAGTGTCGTTGTGACGTCGAGCAACGGCCACAATAGCTCAAAATTTGCGTCGTGCCGCACGGCCTTCTCGCCGTAATACTGCACCACCCGCGTCCAGTACAGGTCCGCCAGCAGCGGCGCGTATTCTAGACTCATCACCTTCAGCAACTTGCCGGAACGCAGCACGAGGTCATCCGCCTCTTGATGCATTGCGTCAAACTGCCCGTCGATCTTCTCCTGCAGTTTCCACACGCCTGCGAAACCTGGCAAAAGCAGGCAACACAGCAACAGCGACCCAATGTTCCGGGATTTCATTTCATGTCTCGGCGCGAGAAGATCGTCACCGCCGCTGCTAGAACGATCGTGCAATAAAGCACCGCGTACGCCGTGTTTTGTGCGATCAACGCGCCCGGAATGTGGTGCCCGTGCGCCGCCGATGCCATCACGTCGAAATTTTCAAAGTTCGGCAGTAAATACGAAAGCCATCGCAAAAACGTTTGTACCGCAGGCGCCATCGTGTCGCTGTGCAGCCCGCGCATCTCTTTCACGAACAGCCCCGCCACATACAGGCCGCCGGTAAATAAAATCGCCAGCAGCGGCGTCGTGTAGCACGAAAACAAAAGCGCCAGCGCAACCACCAGCGCCAGCTTCAGCAAAATAAAATAGATCGCCACCAGCGCCACGCCATCCGCGCGTTCGATCGAGTGCTTTACATAAAACAGCGCCACATACAGCCCCGCCGACATCGCCGCCGTATTGATCGTCAGCGTCAGCAGCAAACCGCCGAATTTCCCCAACAAAAATTCCCAGCGCCGCACCGGCTTCGCCAGCAACGCATACAACGTGCGCTTGTCCATCTCCTTCGACACAAGCCCTACGCCGATAAATACCGCCATCAACAACCCGATCACCGAGATCGCGCTCAATCCCAGATTAATAATGACGATCTGCTCGATCCCGATCGAAACCTGCCCCACCACCACCGCAGCCGCCATCAGCAACAGCGCAAAAAACACGAGATTGTATAGCACGCGGTCGCGTACCGCTTCGCGAAATGTGTTCAACGCGACTACGCCGACGCGCGTCATTTCCCGCTCACATCCACCGCGTTCGCCTGCGCGCGATCCGCGGAAATCAACCCCATGAAAAATTCCTCCAGCGACGCCTTCATCTGCGTCACCGACAATATCCGCGCTCCTGAATCGCGCAATTGATCGAGCGTCGCGTACAGCTCCGCCTCTTCCACGTGCATGCGGTAGCGGTTGCCAGTGCGCGTCGCCTTGCCCAAAAAAGCAGCTGACGCTGCCGCGCTAGCTTTATCGGCAGGCAATTCGAACAAGATCTCCATTCCATGCGCCGCAATCCCAACAATTTCGTCAGGCGCGCCCACTCCGCGCAGCGTTCCTCCTGCGATCACCCCCACGCGGTCGCAAAGCATCTCCGCATCTGACAGGATGTGCGTCGAAAACAAAATCGTCCGCCCCTCTTGCTTCAGCTCCAGAATAATGTCGCGCACCTCGCGCCGCCCCAGCGGATCGAGACCCGACATCGGCTCATCCAGAACCACAACTTTGGGATCGTGCAAAATCGCCTGCGCCAGCCCGACGCGCTGCAACATCCCCTTCGAATATTTTCGCAGCTGAATCTTCCGCGCCGTCTCCAGCCCAACTTTCTTCAGCATCCGGTCCACGCGTTCGCGCCGGTCCGTCGCCTTCAAACCATGAATCTGCGCGAAATAATCCAGCAGCTCCGCCGCCGTCAAATAATCGTAGAAGTACGGTTGCTCCGGCAGATACCCAATATCTTGATGCATCGAAATATTGCTGATCGGCTTGCCCAGAATTCGCGCGGTCCCCGTCGTCGGAAAAATCAGCCCCATCAACAACTTGATCGTCGTCGATTTCCCCGCGCCGTTCGGACCCAAAAATCCAAACACCTCGCCGTCCTCGACCTGCATGGTCAAGCCTTCCAGCGATCTCTTCTTCTTTAAATGGAGAAATCCGAACGGATAGTCCTTCGTCAGATTCTCAATCTGAATCGCCGCTTCCGCCATGCGTCAATTGTTGGAAACAACGGAGCCAACGTCAATTAACGGCTGGACCCAATGTGCATGGAGGGAACTACGTCAAGGCAGGTAGCACCGCGGTACAGGAATCGCCAACCGGGGATGACAACGTCGTCGGATTTAGCATCGCAGGTCGCAGCTTTACCGGGGCTTCGCCTGAGGGCCATTGCGCTAAGTCCGAAATATTAAGAGGGTTACCGATTCTTCCGCTGTCGGCCGCACGCTCTCGCCGCCCGCAACCCCTTTAAATTCACATCCTTGCGCGTCGCGTGCCCGCAACTCCCACAAAATCACATCCTTGCGCAAAACCCCAGGGGAGGGGCGCTGCCCCGCTCACCTCTGCTGTCCCGGCGCACCAATCTGCACCAGCTGCCCCGCAGGCGCCACCGGCGCCGGTGACATCGGCTTCGGTTTCAAGTTCTGCTTCCCGCGCCAGTTATCCAAAATCCCCACCTGCTGCACGCAAGACACCGTGCACTTCGGCGCGCAAAACTTCTCCACGTAAAATTCCCGGTGCCGCATCTCCGTCGTGTATTGATCCAGCGGAATCCCCGGATACCCGCGCTGCTGCGAGCACCAGTGCACCAGCCCGTCCTCGCACACATACAAATACCGCGAGCCCGATCGGCATCGCCAGTTGTGCTCTTTCCCGCGCGCCACGTTGTGTTGAAAATCGTTGAATCGCGAAAACGACGATTTCCCCATCGACATGATCTCTTCAAAAATTTCGATCTGCCGCGAGTTCAGTCCCTTCAGCTGACCTTCGCCGTCGTGAATAATTCCTACCGTGCTCGTGAATCCCAACTCCACTGCGCGCTTCGCAATCGTCAGCGCATCCTCGGGATTCTTCACACCACTGCCCAATACCGAATTGATGTTCACCTGAAAAACCGCCAGCTGCGCCAGCCACTCCAGCCGAATATCCAGTGTCTTCAGACTCTTCTTCGACACTTCATCCGGCGTCACGTTGTCGATGCTGATCTGCAAAAACTCCAGCCCCGCATCGTTCAGCTTTGCAATCCGTTCTTTGCTCAGCAAGAATCCGTTCGTGATCATCCCGGTATAAATCCCACGCTTGCGCATATGCCGGATGAGTTCTTCCAGCTCCGGATGCATCAACGGCTCGCCGCCGCTGATCGTGATCATCGACGTGCCCATATCCGCCAGCAAATCCAGCCGCCGCTTCATCTCCTCGATCGGCACCGGCTTCGACACGTCGTCATACTCGTTGCAATAGCCGCAATCCAGATTGCAGCGCCGCATCGGAATGATGTGCACCAGGAAGGGATGCTTCGTCGACACCAGGGCCTTGCCGATCTTCAATATCTCGCGCGTCCGCGACCGCACAAACCTCGCCCGCCGCCGCCATTTCACCGACGCCGAAGCCTCAACCTTCGTCTTGGAAGCCGCAGTAGGTTTAGAAACAGTGTTCCCCATCAATTTCCCGCAATTCCCCTGAACCTCAATTATACACGACGCCCCTCAGCCCTCATTTGATGTGCCCAATCCGTCGAATGCCACATCCGCCAGTCGCCGCGTCGACCACGCGCAACGAGCACGAGCCGCTCCCTTCACACGTGAAAGCATTTCGCCGCTTCAATCGGACGCGAAGCGATTTCGCCACGTCGATCAAACTTTTCCCACCCCGCATTCGTCCCTAACCATGTAACCCGAATCTCGTCCATAGCCACAGAGCCAAGCAACTCAGCAGGCAGTTCAGGTCGTCAGTCCACCCGTGAGGTGCCGCCATGCAATCTCTAATCTCCGACCTCCAATACTCCGCCCGCGAACTCCGCAAACGCCCCGGCTTCGTCCTCACCGCCGTCCTCTCTCTTGCACTCGGCATTGGCGCCACAAGCGCCGTCTTCTCTGTCATTTACGCCGTGCTCATCGATCCCTTCCCCTACCCCGGCTCTGACCGCATGGTCGAATTCCGCCTCCTCGATAACTCCGGCAACATCCGCTACACCGGCTTCAACGGCCCGCAGATCCAGCAGCTCCGCCAAGCCAAATCCGTCGAAAGCGTCACGGGCATGGACGGCTGGAACCTCACCACCACCGACGGCGACATCCCCGAAGACGTCGTGACAAGCTACCTCACCCCCAACGCCCCCAACCACTGGGGAGTCGCCGCGCTCTATGGCCGCTGGCTCGTGCCTTCCGACGCCCCCTACGGCCAGGACCCGCAGCCCGTCGTCGTCCTCTCCTACGAATTCTGGCAGCGCTATTACCTCGGTGATCCCAACGTCATCGGCCGCACCATCCAACTCGTCCACAAGCCCTATCAAGTCGTCGGCATCATGCCTCCGCGCTTCAAGTGGGCCGAAGCGCAACTCTATCTCCCGCTCAAGCTCACCGAAGATCCGCACATTTACGAAGGCGTCTCGCTCAAGCTCAAACCAGGAGTCACGGTCGCGCAAGCAACCTCCGAGCTTCAGCCGCTCGTCGAGAGCTTCGCCAAAGACTCGCCACAAAATTATCCCGAAAATTTCCGCGTCAGCCTCCGCGGCATCATCGAACTCTACGCCCGTCCGCTCGGCACTACGCTCTACATTCTTCTCGGCGCCGTCGCTTCTCTTCTTCTCATCGGCTGCGGCAACGTCTCCATCCTGCTTCTCGCACGCGGCGCAGAGCGCCAGCACGAACTCGCCGTCCGCGCCGCCATCGGCGCCAATCGTTCTCGCATGATTCGCCAGCTCCTCACCGAATCGCTCGGCATCGCACTCACCGGAGCATTGCTCGGCGTGCTCATCGCGTGGAAGAGTCTCCCGCTCATCGTTGCCTGGATGCCCCATCGCTTCCCCGCCGAATCGGTCATCAAGGTCAACATTCCCGTTCTGCTTTTCTGCGTCGGACTCGCGATCGTCACTTCCGTAATTTTCGGCCTCTCACCTGCCCTGCAGCTTTCGCGGCCCGACGTCGCTCGCCTGATGCAGGGTAGCGGCCGCCGCATCGCCGGCAGCGCCAGCGCCAAGCGCGCGCACAACACGCTCATCGCCGCTCAAGTCGCGCTCACCATTCTTCTTCTCACCGTCGCCAGCGCCGCAGGCAAAGGCTTCCTCCACATCCTCAGCGCGCATCTCGGCTATGAGCCGCACAATGTAATGTCGGTTCCCATCCCCATTCACGAAAACACATACAAAGACTGGCAAGCCCGCTCGCAATATTTTGAAGCCATCCGCTCGCGCATTGCGGCCATGTCCGAAGTCGTGGACGTCGGCATCAGCACGAACGCCACGCCTCCATCCAACGGCCAAGATCAGCGCATCGAAATCTTCGGCAAAGGCACCGCCGAATCGCCCGAAGCCCGCATCAATTTCATCGACCCCGGCTACTTCTCCGTCCTTCACATTCCCATGCTCGAGGGGCGCCTCTGGGATCATCCGGAAATCATGCGCGGCGCCCATCTCGCCATCATTAACCAAACCATGGCGCATCAGTTCTGGCCCAATGGCAACGCCATCGGCCAACAAATCCGTATCCCGACTCTGAAAGACCAGCCTCCCTATTCCCCTGCCGCCGCGAATCCCGACGGTTGGCTCCAGATTATCGGCGTCGCCGGCGATGCGCTCAACGACGGCCTTCGCGATCCGATCAAGCCCGCGATCTTCGTTCCTTTCTCGCTCCAGATGCGCATGTTCACTCAAATTCTCGTGCGCACCAAAGTTCCGCCGCTCTCCATCCTTCACGACATCCGCGCGCAGCTCATCCAGATCGATCGCGAACAACAAGTCATGCAAGTCCGCGATCTCGAAAGCTGGATCAAAGAAGAAAACACCTACAGCCAGCAGCGCTTCATCGCCACGCTGTTCACCGTCTTCGCAGTTCTAGCTTTGGTTCTCGCCGCCGTAGGTCTCTACAGCGTCGTCAGCTACAGCGTAGCCACCCGCACCAACGAATTTGGCATCCGCCTCGCCCTCGGCGCGAAAACCACAGATGTATTCCGCCTGGTTCTGTCCTCGACCGCCGGCAGCGTCGGCTCCGGCCTGCTCGTCGGCCTGATCCTCAGCCTCGCATTCAGCAAACTCGCAACACGCTGGGTCAACGAAACCTCCCGCGACCCCATCATCCTAACCATCGTCACACTCTTGCTGATAGCCGCCGCAGTCACAGCCAGCCTAGCCCCCGCCCGCCGCGCCGCCTCGACGGATCCCATGACCGCACTCCGCTACGAATAAACCTCGCGACAAAAATATAGGGGGGCAGCATTGCTGCGCCCCTTGTCCGCACGGTCACTGCGACTTGAATTTCCCTTTTCTATTTTCTATATTCCACTTTCCACCCTACGGAAAAACCGTCAACGCCTGCGGCCCCAGCAACCCCAACTCTCGCGCCAGCCCCACCTGATCCCAAACATTCCAGCCTTCCACAATCACGCCGTTCGCCGCTTTCAGGCAACACATCCCCACCAGCGTGATCGTCTTCCCCGTCGGCGCCATCCCAAAACCTTCTCCGCTATGCTTCGCGCTCACTTTAAATCGCGCGTACGCCGTGTCGTTCTCCTGCGCCACGTCCTCGAGCTCGATATGCATTTCCGAAAACGTCTTCCGCATCGCCTGATGAAACGCGCGAAATTCCTCCGGCCCTCGCGACGACGCATCCGGCCGGCCTACGCCCCACATCACCGAGTTCCGCGGAAACAACTCGTCGATCGTCTCTTCCCTGCCTTCATTCCAAACTTCTTGAAACCAGCGACGCATCAATGCCGCTGCATCGTGCGCCATCTGTGGTTGTGCTGACATGTGTGCACCTCCCGCCACGAATGTGGCTCTAGGTCGGTAACAAATTGCAACGCACTTTAGCACATCGCCACGTGCCCAGTGTCACGAAACCAACGGAAAAAGGGGAACGCCGACTGGTCCTAATCTGCGAAGGACAAGCCGGCGTTTTTGTGCACGTAACTGCAACTGTTCAAGCGGCTTCAGCGCGATCCTCCTCGCAATCGCATCCGCCACCACTATTTCTCCGCCGGCATCGTCGCCTCGTCCACGACGAACATCGGCACCGGCCCCGTCTCCGGGACAAGCCGCAGCCCGGCCTGCTGCACGAGCGCATCAAACAGCGATGGTGCGTTGGGATCCGGCGCCAACGACGGCACGCTGGGCGGCTGCGACGGGTTCAGATTCGGGTCCGGCGCAAATTTCAGATTCACGTCATACCGCTTGGTCAGATTTGTTTTGTTCTCCACGAACCGCCCCGAATTCAGCGAGAAAAACCGGAGCAGCGTCGGAATTGCAACCTTGCTCGCGCGCAATTCCCCAGGCATCGCAAACGCCGCGCCGCACAGCGGCGCTCCTTTTCTAGGATCGACATTTGGCGGAAGCGCTCCCGGCACGATCGGCGGGCAGTCCCCATCGAAAACTTTAAGCTTCGTCGCGTCGTCAACCACAAGTGCATAGATCGGCTCGACTCTCGATTCGCGGTGAAACTTCAGCCCGAAGTGATCCTTCAGCATGTTTTCAAGCATGCCGCGATCGACTTGATGTCGTTCCTCCTTGCTCATCTTCGGCCAAGCGGCCAACACCGCCGGGCTGGCTTTCGCTTGAATGTCGTAAATCTCGGTCTTTGTCCAGTCGGGCCCGCCCGTAATCTGCGGAAGCTCGATCGGTTCGTAAGTGAGCATGATCAGCGACTGCAGATTCGCTCCCTTCGCATTCAACTCCCCGTCGTTCCAGGAGACGCGAGAAACGAACGGCTCGCTATTGCTCTTCAACTTCGCCGTCGCCTGTGGGTCGGGTTTGATCGTCACTTCGGCAAACGACACCGAGCCCACCGACACATCAAGATGCGCTCGCGCCGGATTTAGCTTTGGCCCTCTCAATGCTCCCGACACGATCGGCGCCGTGATCGCCAGGCAGCACGCCGCGACCAGCAACAGTTTTCGTCCGGCTCCAATCGGCCGCACCGACCGGTGCGACATGATCTGCGCGATCCGCTGCCTCAAATCCGCGCCGCTCACTCCCGGCACGCAAGGCAGCGGCGACTCCACGCAAACTTCGCACACCTTCAGAATGCTCTCGGCGTAGACGCGCCGCTCGCGCCCCGAATCCACCACCGCTTCGTCGCACGCGCGCTCGCGGTCCTCCACAAGCCGTCCGCCAATCCACCAAACAAACGGATGAAACCAGAACAAGGCCTCGACCAACATGTGAACCAGTGCGCTCAAATTGTCGCGCCGCCGAACGTGGCAAAGTTCATGCGCCACGATCGCTTCGATGTGTGCCTCCGACGCCTGACCGCGCATCGCTTCCGGCCACAGCAAAACCGGCCGCGCGATCCCGAATATCCCCGGCTCGATCGCTTCGCTCGTCGAGACGATTTCAACTTTACGGAGCTGCGAGTCGCCCGCCTGAAGCCGCGCAACAATCGCAGCTTCGGCACCTTCACGCAGCGGCGTCGCGCGCTTCGCAATCGCGGCGACGCGATACCAGCGAACGAGCCACACCGCCAGCACCGCAATCGTGCCCGCAAGCCACACGACGAGTAACCATGGCGCAAACCACGACAGCGCCGGCAGCGAACTGGCGCCCGCTACCGAGGAATGTGCGACCAACGCAGCCGACTGCGAATTGAACGGTTGATTCAGCTGCACGATCGTCATGGAGGCAAGCGAACTCGATCCGTAAGGATTTCGGAACGAACTCAAGTAACTCCCGAGATTGATCAAGACAGAAAACGGAATCAGAAACTTCAGCGAAGCAGCAAACCACAATCCATATCGAGTGCCGGCTCGATTGCTGCGAAACGCCAACACCAGCATCGCCACGACCGCGACAAACAGCGTCGACTGCCACAAGTGATTGCCAAGAGCCGACGCGGCATAGTTCCAAATACGCGAGAGAAAATTCGCATTCATTTCGTCTTCTCCTTCCGATCGAGCTCACGCAGCAACTTCTCCGCTTCCTTCACGTCATCAAGCGTCAATTTTCCAGATTCAATCAGGTGCGCCATCACCGGCTGCGAACTCCCGCCGAACAGAGCCAGCAAATCGTCGATCAACTTCCGTTGGGCATCGCCGCGAGACACCGTCGCCTCAAACATGTGAAAATTTCCAACCTTCCGCGCGCGCCGCACCGCCTTCTTCAGCTCCAGCCGGTACACCACGGTCTGCACCGTCGTATAAGCCGGCCGCCCCTTCACCGGAAACGATTCCTGTATCTCCCGGATCGAAGCCTGCGGCACTCGCCACAACAGCTCCATCACCTTCAGTTCCAACTTCGTAAGTTTCGGCTTCGTCATAATTTTTCTTCCCGCACTCTCAACTACCAATCCCCATCACCCCAAAATCCAACAAGCTTCATGAATAACGAGAACGACCCTGGCTGAATTAGGTTCACGTAAATCATCACTACTACATCTGTAGGCGAGAATACTACCGCAATAGTTTCTGTCAAGTATTATTTTTAATTTCGCAGCCCTGTAGCCGCGATCGTCCCCCAGATCGCGGGATTTAGATTCGGCACGTCCCATCCCCAAACGACGTGCAGCCCATGCCCCTGGGTTCCGCACCCTGCGCCTTCCAGGGTGCGGGTTTTGACTTTTTCCACACTTGCGCCATCTCGTCCCAGCCACAGCAACCGCACACATCCGAAAACCACGTCTCTCTTCCTTCCCCTTGCAAACAACCCCAAACCGGTTCAACACTTCCAACCATCATTCACGATTCACGAGGCACAAATGCCCTCCGACCTTCGCCACGCCATCCGCGAACTTCGCAAACGCCCCGCACTCACTCTCACCGCCGTCCTCTCTCTCGCTCTCGGCATTGGCGCCACCACCGCCGTCTTCAGCGTCATCTACGCTGTCCTCATCAGTCCCTACCCCTACCGCGACGCCAATCGCCTCACGACCATTCAGCTTTTCGATCCGCAGGGAAATCTCCACCCGATGGGCTACTCCGGCCCCGAAATCGCGCAGCCCGCCAACTCAAATCTTTCGAAAGTGTCGTCGCTCTGGAGCAGGCGAATCCAACCACCACCGACGGCGACCTCCCCGAAGACGTTCGCTGCCTCGACATCTCGCCCGACGATCCCAATCATTTCGGCGTCGCGCCGATGCTCGGCCGCTGGCTCATTCCCTCCGACGCTCCGCCGGGGCAAGAGTCCGCGCCCGTCGCCGTTCTCAGCTATCAATTTTGGCAGCGCTATTTTCTTGCTGATCCTCACGTAGTCGGCCGCACGATTCGTCTCGATCACATTCCCTATCAAGTCGTCGGCGTCATGCCGCCGCGCTTCACGTGGGCGGCCAGCGACATTTTTCGCCCCGCCAAAGTGACGCAGGACCCCAATCTCGGTTTTTCTGTCTCGCTGCGACTTCGCCCGGACGTCACGTTCGCCCAAGCCGACGCCGAGTTGCAGCCACTCGTCGAACACTTGGCGCAAGTGCGGCCCGCTTATTTCCCAACGAAATTCCGCGTCAACTTGTCGGGAATGATCGACGCGTGGAGAGAGCGGCTCGGCACAACTCTTTATCTCTTGTTCGGCGCGGTCGCGTCGCTGCTTCTCATCGGTTGCGGCAACGTGTCGATCCTCTTACTCGCGCGCGGCATCGAGCGCCAACACGAACTCGCAGTGCGTGCCGCCGTGGGCGCCGGCCGCTCTCGCCTCGTTCGCCAATTGCTGACCGAATCCCTCGTCATCGGTATCTCGGGTGCAGCCATCGGGCTTTTCGTTGCCTGGCGCGGCCTCGCCTTGATCCTCAGTTTCATGCCGCCATATTCCTTTCCCCAGGAGTCCGTCATTCGTCTGAATCTTCCGGTGCTGATCTTCAGCATTGCGCTCGCATGTGCGACCGCGGTCATTTTCGGCCTTTGGCCCGCGTTGCAAATCTCTCGACCCGATTTGTCGCAGCTTCTCGCGAGCGGCGGGCGGCGCGCGTTCGGAAATCTCCGCGCGCGCCGAACTCACAACGCATTGATCGCGGCCCAGGTGGCCTTAACTGTTTTGTTGCTCGCGGCTGCCGGCGCCGCAGCCAAGGGATTTCTGCGCCTACTTCACGTCGACCTCGGATACGATCCCAATCATTGCCTCTCGGTCGTCATTCCCGTCCACGGCGAATCGCACGAGACGTGGCAAACACGTTCTGAATATCTCGATCAACTTCGCGCGAGCATCGCCTCTCTGCCGCAAGTCGAAGCCGCCACCATCGCCAGCAATGCGATACCTCCATCGAGTGGCGACGATGTGCGCGTAAATTTCCAGGGCCACGCGGAATTGGGAAGTCCCGAGATCCGGATGAATTTTATTGGATCGGAATATTTTTCGATTCTACGTATTCCGCTGGTGCAAGGCCGCATGTGGGATCACGCGGAGACCATGCGCGGCGCGGGACTCGCCGTCATCAACCAGTCGATGGCCCGCCAGTATTGGCCCAATGGCGACGCCATCGGTCACGAGATTCGTACTCCCGACTTCGATCGGCCTTCGCCCGATCCCTCCGCGCCCGGCGCGACCGGCTGGATGCAGATCGTCGGCATCGCCGCCGATTCGCTCAACGACGGTCTTCGCGATCCGATTCGTCCTGCGATCTACGTGCCATATTCCACTCACATGTGGTCGTTCACTCGCATTCTTGCGAGAACTCGTGTCTCGCCCCTCTCCGTGGTGCAAAGTGTGCGAGAGCAAATTGCGAAGGTCGATCGCGCCCAACAGCTGGTGGCGCCGCGCGATCTGGCCACCCAGATTCAACTTCAGCGCGAATATACCGATCAGCGCCTCATCGCGACTCTCTTCGGAGTCTTCTCGGTGCTCGCGCTCGCGCTGGCCGTCGTCGGCCTTTACAGCGTCGTCTCGTACGGCGTCGCGACGCGCACCAACGAATTCGGTATCCGCATGGCCCTCGGAGCAAAAGCTTCGGACCTTTTCCGCCTGGTTCTCTCATCCACAACGTTCAGCGTCGGCGCCGGCCTTGCTGCTGGTCTGACCCTGAGCATCGTCTTCAGCAAACTCGGCACGAAATGGGTGAACGAAACCTCCCGCGATCCTTTCGTGCTCACGCTGGTCGCCGCAATCCTCATCATCGCGGCGCTCGCCGCCAGCCTAATCCCCGCCCGCCGCGCCGCCGCCACCGACCCCATGCTCGCCCTCCGCCACGACTAACAGTCCGCCACCCTGTAGCCGCGATCGTTCCCCGATCGCGGGATTTTGATTAAACGCCGCCCATCCCTCAGCGACGTGCAGACACTGCCCCAAGGTGCGGGTTTTGACTTTCCCGCTGCGCCAATCGCCGGGGACTTTGAACAACTCGAACAAATACCGCGTGATACGGATCAATCCGCCCGCGACCACACTCGCCACCCCGTACCATCCCTTCCCGATTCCATTTCCCCACAATCTCGGCTACCTTCTTCCCCCTTAAACACTTGGAACCCTTCTTCCACCATCTCTTCCGCCTGGCCTACCAAGCCGGCGCCTTCGGCCTCTTCTGCGTAGGCATCCTCGACTCTTCTTTCCTATTCCTCCCGCTCGGCAACGACTTCCTCATGCTGGGCCTCTCCGCCCGCCACCACGAACGGGTGCCTCTCTATATCGTTGCGGCAACGATAGGCTCCGTATCCGGAATTCTGATAACTCTCTGGCTTTCCAAAAAAGGCGGAGAAAAACTGAAGAACAAACGCGGACGCGCGTGGAAATACGTTGAATCGCAAATGAAGAAGAACGCCGGATGGGCGCTAACGCTGGGCAGCCTGATGCCGCCACCGTTCCCTTTTACATTGTTCGTCGCAGCCGCAGGCGCCCTGCGTGTCCCGCTGAAAAAAGTCTTGCCCTACGTCGCCGCCGGCCGCCTCTTCCGCTTCACCGTCGAAGGCCTCCTCGCCATCCTCTACGGCCGCTGGATTCTCTCTCTAGCCAACTCACCCGCCCTGAAAATCACCATGATCGTAATGATCGTCATCGCCATCGGCGGCAGCGCCTACTCCATCGTCTCCTGGGTCCGCCACTGACAACCGCAGCTCGCGTCACCAGCGCCGTTCGAATCGCATCCACCCCACCCATCGCGAAACGCAATCTGCCACCCTGTAGCCGCGATCGTTTCCCAGATCGCGGGGTTTAGACTCAGCCCCACCCACATCTCAGCGACGGACGCCACACCTCCGCCACGATTAGACCCGCGCCACACTCAAATCACTCTTGACAGAACAGTATCTTTATGGTAATATGTATTGTTAACGCTGTTCGAATGACATGCCGACGTGAGGAGCGAAGAAAAAACAAACAGCTGCTGCCTTATAAAGCTCGTGTTTTCAGCAGACTGCACACACTCAAAAACACACGACACCCAACTCCAACAATCTAAATCACTTGCACACTCTTACGAAAACACACGGGGGTATGGGGAGCTAAGTTCCAAAACGGAACTGAGAGAGATCGGTAGACGCGAACCTCACCACTCGCCGCCGCCGCTTCGCAACGGAAGCCAGCTCTCGATATTGATCGTGAAGTGCCCAGGAGCTTATGGATGCGCTGGCGGTGCTTGTTGCGGTGGCGCCGCAAACTTCGAGTCGTCGACCGGCACGTTTTGCTGTAGTTGCTCGACTTGGATGGTGAATCGGTTCCCCGGCCGCGAGATGCTCCACTGGTACGGAACCTTTGCACCATCGGCGTCGCGGTAGTCGGCATAATCGACTTGTGTCGGCAATCGGCCGAGCGGAGTCTCGGTATACCGGATCAACCGAACTAGCAGTCCCGTCTGCGCGTCGAAGTACAAACGCAGCGGCGTATCGCCTTCCGTTTGACCGACGAGCAGATTGGTCGCGTGCCCGTCAATGGCTTCGCCGGGAGCAGGCTTCCAATTGTTGCGCAGCGATTTCGCATCCACTGGAAGATGAAAATCCGCGTCGATGCGCGCGCCGGCGCTTTCGGCGGCGTTCATCATGTGCACCGGACGCCCGGGGAAACTCAGCCAGCCAAGTTTTCCGTCGTATGCGGTTGTCGATTCGCCGCCCGGCATGTGCATGGTCGAAACGCGCTTGTCGGGAGCTTTGGCAAAAATGTCGATTCCGAAGTGCTGGTCGCCGAATCCGCTGATCGTGCCCTTCTGTACGCGGCTGGTGATTTTGTTGATCGCATCGGCTCCGCCGGAAGCGGATAGATATTTTTCGAAGACGGAATCGGCCGACGGCAGCGCGGAAGCATCCGGCTTCTTGTCGTGATCTTCCATCGGTGGCTTCTCGCCCTCAACCGCGACGAGCGGCGTGCCCACTGGATGCGCGGCTCCGCGATGGCACGAGTAGCACGTAACTTCTTTCTTGCCCTCGAAATTATCTTTGTTGATGGCCATCGCCATCTCGATCATTTTTCGCGCGATCTCTTTGGGCTTCTTGTCGTCTTTCTCGAAAGCAAGTCCGTGCTCTTTGCGCACATGGCAGAACTCGCATTCCACACCGAGCGAAGCCGTGATGAATTCCATCGCCGGAATAATCTGGTCCGCCGGAATGCCCTTGAGCACTTTGATGTTCTTGTACTGCTGCTCGGCCATGGGAGCGGAAGTCGGCGCCGAAGATTGCGCTGGAGCGGCCGGGGATTGTGCGCGCGCGGCGACGATCGCGGTCGCAACTGACAGCATGGTGACCACAGAGATGGCGAAAATTCTCTTTCCGGCTTGCGACATAGGGACGAGGGCTCCTCTAAAATTTTTTTTTGGCGACAGGAGTGTAGCAGAACAACGGTACGAAATTGTTATCCGGAAGTAATCTCGCGTCGACAGGTATTCCGCGTGGCGTCAGGAAAGGTTCCTGTCGAGCCGCGACCGGTCGGAGCGCACATTTGTTTGAACGATTTGGCGCCGAGCGCTAAACGCTAAGACGCTAGGCTGGTGCGGGTCCAGTGGGTCCGCTCTCTGATATCGGAGCTGCCTTTTGGTCCTGCATGAAATTACAACTTTCTAATGGCCTTGATGTAGAATGCCGCATGGCACTGGCGCTTCCACCGAGTGAGCAGCTGAAGGAAATCCGCAACCGCTTGGGGATTACCACGCGCGACGTCGCCGAATTCAGCCACCGCATCGCGCAGGCCGAAGACAACACCGAATTCCACATTTCCAACGCCTGGCTGACGCAGATCGAAAATTCGGATTCGGTCCCGAGCATTTTTAAACTTTATAGTTTGAGTTCGATCTATCGCATCAAGTTCAGCGATATTTTGTTGCTCTACGGCGTTGACCTGCAACACCTGACCAAGCATCAACTTTCCGCGCCGCTTCCAAAAACTCATCTGACGACGCTCGAAGTTTACGACACCGAGAAAACGGTTTCGTTCCCAGTACGCTTCGATCGCTCTTTCGACGTCGACAACACGAATTTATTGTCGCGCATGGTGGAAGTCTGGGGCGAAGTACCCATCGCTCTGATCCAGCATCTCGATCTGCGGCACAGCCTTTACGGATATATCGGATTGCAAGACAACACGCTGTCGCCGCTGTTGCGGCCGGGCTCGTTTGTGCAGATCGATCCGCATGTGCGCAAGATTCAGCCGTTCCGCTGGCGCACCGAATTTGACCGGCCGATTTATTTTGTGGAGTTGCGCGACGGCTACGCCTGCTCGTGGTGCGAAATGCAGGATGGCCACTTGTTGCTGCTTGCGCACCCGCTGTCGGGGCGCAGCGTACGCCGCCTGAACTACGGGACCGAAGCCGAAATCATCGGCCAGGTGACCGCCGTGGCGATGCGGCTCAGTGATCCTGCGGAGACCGGTTCTGACGGGAACGCCAGATTGCCAAAGCGAGTCTGACGTTCGATAGAAATAATCTCGCGACCGCGAGATTCACTTCCACAGGAATTGCAATCCGGTACGGTTCCAACTTCTGCCACGTTCTTAATATTTCCGCAGCGCCGTCCTGTGACGACTCGAAGTAGATCCGCAACTGCTCGACAAGTTCTTCGAGCGAATACGCCGACAATTGAACGAAAACCTGACGATGCGCAATTTCCAGCGCCTTGGCGGCAACTTCGGGACTGAAGCGCGAAGCCAAGCCATCGTGGTGATAAGAACCAGTGTTGTAGTCGCGCGTCGACGCGAGATAAATAAGACGCGCGAGATCGCACGGAAGCTTGGAGAGCGACCGGTGGAGAAAATCGTCGTACGCGGCTTGAACCGTGATGAGTTTAGTGGTGGTCATGTGCCGCCCGGCCGAGCAGGCAAAGTTCTAGTTGTGACGCCGCGCGTCGCAACGGAGTTGTCCGCAGTTTAATGCGCAGCGCTGGCGCCGGGCAATTCGCGAGCCGCGGTGGTGATAGCGAGAGTGTGCTGGGCGTCCGCAAAGCGCTGCGAGAGCAAAGCCGCATACGTTGCCAGCGAGCCGACGTGCGATGGTCCGGCCGATTGAATCGCCAGGATCAGCAGATCGCAAATCGCCACGAGCTGAACGTAGTGATAAACCAGCCGGGCCTCGGTGGCCAGATGCAGATCTTGACTCTGCCGCGTGATTCGCGTGTGTTCGCGCATGATGCGGTGAATCGCGCTCTTGGTCTGGTGCGCCCAAACCAAAGCGACAACTCTCCGTTCATGTTGGAAGAGACGCACGACGTCGCGCGACTTTTCGCCTGACACAAACGTCCAATCCGCAGGAGAAAAAATCCGCGCGGCGAATTCGGGCGGGCAGAGAGACGGATCGCCGGTGGTTTCGTTGTAGAGCGGCACATCGGAGCGGAAAGAAAGCTCGTGCCGCACCGAAGAGCCTCGCGTCGCGAGCAGAACCAGCGACAAAATCACCAAGAGACAAAGCAAAATCGCGAAAGTGATGCTAATCACGAGCCGACCGCCTTTGCCAGGTAGCCACGCGCGTTATGGAGACGCCGCTGCGTAGCAGCCGCAACGCGCAGGTAATCCTGTTCGAGAGGGATTGCCCGGCCTGGGACCGGGTTCGGTTGATAGGACCAGAGATACACGGTCCAAACGATCAAAGATATAAGGTAGGAAAACGGAAACGTAAAAGACCAGAGAGTATTGGCCTTGGCCACGCCCGCCGCGACGAGAGCAAGGCAGACAACGCTCCAACCAACAAAGAGTCCGTAACCGAGCAGAATTCCGCGGAGATTCTTGCCCAACGGAACTGAATAGAAAAGCACCAGCACCGTTAACGAGAGGATCGCAAGCAGTTGGCACACGCGCAACACGCCTTCGACCTGGGCCGGCGTGGCGTTGAACCACCATTGGTGGACGTTCACGGTGGTGACAACGGTCTTTAGCATCGCCAGTAGGAATAATACGGAGAGCAGAGCGCGAGCCATCCGCGCGGTCCCCGGGTACTCGCGAAGAGCGACCCGATAAAACTCAAGGAAAACAAGGCACCCCAGGACAAGGCTAAAGAACTCACTGAACCAGTAGTAATAAAGATAAGGGCGCGGAGGAAGGTGAATCGCAAAGAGCAGAGTATCGTTCAGCAGGACGAACGATATGTATGAATAGAAAATCGGGTAGCGGCGGAGGAGTCCGTGCTGAGCGCCCCGAAAGAGGAGCGCGAGTTCGAACACGATACCGACTAACCAAATTGAAAGACTAAGCATTATGGTCCGGGTGCCTCGCCCAACAGGGTAGGCTCGTGGACCTCGATGCTAACACGGCTGAAGGGAAATTTGCGGAGCATCTTCCCTTCAGCCGTGACAACTTTTTCAGGCGGTGAGAGTGACCCAGGGATTCGGAACAGGGTGGACGCCATCCGCTACGAGCCACGGATTGGGGGTCGGATGTGTGCCATCCGCTGCCAACCACGGATTGGGGGTCGGATGTGTGCCATCCGCTACCAACCATGGAGTAGGAGTGGGATGGACACCATCCGCTTCCAGCCACGGAGTGGGAGTGGGATGGACGCCATCCGCTGTGAACCAATTAGATGTCGAGCTGGATTTTGAACTGTCGGCATTCGCGACGTGGGAGCGAAGAGCGGCGCCTACGAGCAAGAATGCGAGCGACAGCAAAATGGCGAGCTTAATCGAACGCATAAATCCTCCTCAGAGATAAATGAACCTGGGGACGAGAACTCGCGACGCTGGAAAATTCACGAGTGAAAGAAAGGGTATGGTGAAAGTGAGAAAGGAAGAAAACAGAGCGAGGAATGGTTGGAATTCCAACCAAAACGAAGAGTCCCTGTAAGAAAAACGACCGCGGTGAAGGAGAGTACGCAAAGTGTAGAAAGGTTTCCAGAATGGATTTTCACGGAGTCGAGCGCAGCGACGAAAATGTCAACAAACGAGCAAGATAACGTTGCAGTGAATATAGATTCGCAGTCCGAAAGTTTGCCAAAATTGGCCGCTTTCTGGGCAAAATACCGATGGTTCAAGACGTTGCGCCGGAACAAGATAGGTCAAAATCTGGATCAAATACGAGTCTTGATGCCACGTAAAGGCCGGGCTGCGTTTGCCTGCGAGCAAAAGCTAAGTTTGGGATGAAAACCAACCGCGCGATGGCCGGTCGCAATCGTAAGCGGAGAGCATCTTTTTTCGAGTAAGCCTGTTCGTACAGAGCCAAATTATCGGCAATGAACTACTTTGGCCGATTTACACCCCTCGGTCGGAAGGGCTGGCCGGCATCGTGAGGGCGCACGCAACGGACAGGGACATCGGCGCGGCGCGTTGAAACGAGCGGAGGTCGCGTTCGTGAAGAAGAGACGCGAAGAGTGGTGGGAGTGTGCAAATCAGTCCTGCGGAGCGCAGATTCTTTTCCTGATGATCGGCACGGCACCGAACCGAGCTGGCCCTACGTGTTTCTGCGGGAGCACCATGCGGCGGGTAATTCGAACCCGAGGCTGGCGCTACCGATCGAGCGCGGCCTGCAAAACAAATACGAGCGATACGCGCGAATGCGATTCCACCCCAGCACATCGTCAGAATGGAAATTCGCCGGAGCCGACAACCCGTTGCGCACCAGCCTTTATTTCGGTGGGAATCCGGCGCGGATGATCGCAATGCTCAAGCAAGCGGGAATGATTGCGGTGCTGTTACTGCTGTCGGAAGGGCTCTTCGTTTTGTTAAGCGCTGTTGGGCACGGCACCGCGCGCGGAACTTTGACTACCCGTACCGTGGAGTGGCTGGGTGGAGCGACCCTGTGCTCGTCGGCATTAATGCTTTTATATTCCATTGGGATACGCGATGAAAAATGAATCGAGATCGCGCACCACGACCACGACGAAAGAAGGGTCGAAGACCGAAGGCACAAAGCTGGTGGAGCGCACTTGTCGCGCGGAGTTCATTTTCGATGTGAGACGCGGGAGCGCTTCGCGACCGATTAAAGTAATGAGCGATTGCATGTGCGACGTTCGTCGCGCGGACTGGGAAAGCCGCTGGAGCGACTGGGAAACACGAAGAAATCCCTACCTGAATTTATTTCTGTGTGCGGAACACGCGCGTGAACTTGGCCTGATGAAGTAACGCGTCCCTGCCTTTACGAGATATCCGTCGGTGAAAATACCCTGGTCTCCGCAGCCAGTTACAGCTTCCAGACTTGCGTTTTACAGCTGTAGCCGAATTCGCAGGCGTGTGTGCGCGCGCTATGCTTTTCACGAATTAGGCCCTGCCTCGTAATTATTTCTTTTGGCCCCAGCCAAAACGGATCGAATCCGCCGTCATTCGCTAACGTCAATCGTTAACGTCAACGTGGACAGGCTTTCCAGCGAAAGCGTCGTACACGAAATAAATGCCGGGATTGATGCGGCGAAGGATTCCAGACGGTGTCTGGCGTCATCCAAAGTTTCCGCCTGCGCCACCCACAGAGGGCTTCTGTCATCGAGGCGACGGAAGATATCGAATCCGAAACCCATATTTGGAAAAACGGAGAGCATTGACGGTTGTCAGCGAGTGTCTGTTCAAAATTGAACAGACGGACCGGCGAAGCGACAGGTAGAAGAAGGTCAACGCAGCGCAAGAATCAGCGGCCCGCGATCGAGAAAAAACCAGCGAGCACCTCCAGGTGTCGGAGAAGCGATATCTCCACGGGACGGTTGCGTTCAAGAGGAGAAAAACATTGCGTCGGCGAAACGCGCAGTCCAGCAAGGTTTTTGCGACGGCACTCACGGGAACAACCGCGAAGGAATTCCAGCCAGGCCAGACGATCGTCTCGCAGGGCGAGGAATGCACGGACGTCTACTACATCGAAAAAGGCATGGTGAAGCTGACGCTGGTTTCGAACCGAGGCAAAGGAGCAGTCCTTGGGATTCTGGGATCCGGTGATTTTTTCGGAGAAGCGTGCATCGGAGGCGATTCGGTGTTTTCGACATCGGCGATCGCACTGATGCCGAGCCTGGTGAATGTGATCAAGCGAAAGTCGATGATTCGCCTGGTGGAGGAAAATCCGTCGATGTCGGCGCACTTCATCAATTATCTGCTGACGCGGAACAGGCGCATCGAGCAGGACCTGATCGATCACATGTTTAATTTCAGCGAGAAGCGGCTGGCGCGAATGTTGTTGTTGCTGGCGCGGAGCAGTAAGAACGGCGATGCTGCGCCGGTATTGGAAAAGATTGGGCAGGACACGTTGGCGGAGATGGTGGGGACGACGCGGTCGCGGGTGAATTTTTTTATGAATAAGTTTCGGAAACAGGGATTTATTCATTACAACGGCGGGCTGACGGTGCATGACACGCTGGGGAGTGTGTTGCATGAGTGAGCGGAGCGGAAATTGGAAAAGGGAAAAATGGAAATTGGGGATGCTGATGGGTTCATGGTCGAGGAAATGAGTCGGCGCGTTTCGATCCTGCCGAGATGGGGCGCAGCAATGCTGCGCCCGTACAAAGTTGATGACGGTTCAGGAGTTCCAGGCGACGCGGGTTAGTTGGCGCTTGCGGGTTTCCCATTCGGCGCCGGAGAGGATGCGAGGGGCGACTTCGATCAGGCGCGGGGTCAGTTTGAAGACGGCGAGGGGAGTCCACGGCTGGCCGGAACGGGTATGGAATCCGCCCTGGTTGAGAGAGTCGGCCATGCGGTTGTACGACAGATCCTGAACGACCATTTCGGCGAGGCGATTGAGAACTTCGAGTTCCGACGGATTATCCTCGAGGTGGAGGCAATCGCCCGCGATGCGGGTGCCGTAGGGAATTTCTTCTCCGACAGGAGGCATGGCGAGGGGGCTTTGCGCGGGGGTTTCGGACTCACGCTGCCACTCGATGGCTGCCAGACGCCAGCCCGCGCCTTCTTTCTGTTGAACGTACTCGGAGCCCGGCCAGCTCGACAGCGTGTCGCGTGTCCATTCGATCTTTTTCATAAAGAGTCTCCTCTTAGCGATTCAGCCGAGCCACTATTCATAGCGGCGGCCATGAAGACGGACTACCCTGACAACGACATTGGCAATTTTCAGACCGCGAAGCCGCTTTTGTAATCCATTTAAAAAGCGTGAGTTAGTTTTGCGATTGAGATGCGCTTGAGGTCGGCGGTGTTCGTTCATGGGATAGCGTGTCTCGCGGTCGAACAGTGTTTGCCGACACTGCACACAGGTTGGAGCGGGCATTGACGCACACCATGGGCGAGGGGGTATCATTCCTCGTACTTGCCCAAGCCTGAAAATTGAATGAATGTCGGTCGAACGATGAGCGGCGCACCCGTGTCCCCACAACCGGATTTCAAGAGGGCGGAAGACCGCACCCCAATGGAGGTGCTCGTCGATTTGGCGAACCTCGACGTGCGGAAGCCGGCGCAGGAGGGCGTGACCGTGAACGTCAGCCCGAAGGGCGCTCGGGTGTTGACGACCAAACCGTGGAAACCCAATGATCGGCTAAATGTACGGTCGCTGCTGGGGAGTTTCAGGTCGCGAGCGCGGGTCGTGTATTGCGTGCCGGCGAACGACAATCAGTTCGCGGTGGGGCTACAGTTTTTCGCCGCGGCTGGACAATGGCGGATGCGCGGCTGAACGATTGGCGATTCGGCGGTCCTGCGGTCAGAACTAAGCGCGGTCTCGATTCCCTTCCCGATTCATTCCTTGTCTTTGCATTGCGTCGCCGACCGGCACGCCGAGCGTGACCTTTGTGCAGGAGTTGGTGCGTCTTGAGGCGTCGCGGAGGCGGTCCCTTCCCGTTTTGGAACTCAGAATGACTTTTTCGACGTTGGCCATGAAATCCGGGTTTCGCGTACGGCTGCGTAGCTGCCGTAGAAATGGATGGACCTTCGCGAAGAGCGAAAACACTTCGTCGGAGAATTCCGGGCGCAGGAAGGCTTTCTCGCTGAGGGTGCCATCAAGGACGAAGGAGGCGGTCATGCCCCAGTAGGTGGCGACTTGCCGCAGCCACTTGTTTTCCTGGGTGCCATGGGCTATTTCGACTTTGAGATAGTCGGCGGCCGAGCGAGGCCAGAATGCGTCGCGCCACCAACGGCGCGCCTTGCGCATCTCGGCGTCTTCACGCAGACGTTCGAGCTGAAGGATCAGTCGTTTGTCCTGAGTGGCATTGTTGTTGCGCATCGGAGCTCCCGAGGAGCCGAGTCGAAACGGCGCGCAAGAAATCGATAAATAGAGATGAAGCTATGAATTCGGGGGACATCGCCGCTAAATGATGCGCATGGTATGCCTGGGTGGGCCGGAAGTCAACTTAAGTAATATAACGTAATGGAGAATGGTTCGAGTGGGTGCCGGTGCCGTTTTGGGAAGCGGGAGGTTGTCCCATTTTGGGAGTCAGCATGTGGCGGGATGTTATATTGGCGGGATGTACTCGCAGAAATTCAGGGTGGATGTGACGATTCGGGGAGAGCGGCGGGCTTGCCCGATGGAATGGCTGGATCAGTTTTGCATGCGGAACTTTACGAATGCGGTGGAGTTTGACGACACGTTGCCGGTGGGCGAGGGGCGCGTCGAGGCGAGTTTTCGGGTGACGCCGGAGCGGTTCGCGGAGGGGCTGGGGGCTTGGTTAACGCAGCGCGGGAAGGGTGAGGGGCAGGCGGTGGGGGTTGAGGTTACGCGGATTTAGCGGCCCCGGAGGTTGAGGGGCTGCGTTGCGCGTCAGGTGATGCCGGGGCGATTTTTGTCGGCGGCGAAAGCTTTCAGGATTTCGGGCAGGGCCGCTTGTGCGGCGGATTCGCCAGCGGCGATCAATTCCTCGGTGCGCGTGAAATCATCCCAAACAAAGGGTTTAACGTCGGGCTCGATGATGACGTCGGCTTGCGTGCGCCAGGCGAGGTCGGCGTGGCGCTGGATGATCGAGAACGAGCGGCTGATGACGTCGGCGGCGGTGCGCGGGGCGGTGAGGCTGCCGGCTTCGAGGTAGACGGCGATGGTGACGTCAGCTCCGAGTAGCATTGTGCCTTCGACCGGGACGGGAGCGGTGAGGAAGCCGTCGACGAGCGTGCGGCCTTCGAACTGGATGGGGACGAAGAGCCCCGGGTAGGCGCAGGAGCCGCGCAAGGGCGGGCCGATCGGGCCGCGCGTGTAGTAAACGGAGATGCCGGCGTTGATGTCAGTGGCGGCGACTGCGAAGGGCGTCGTGAGTTCCTCGAATGTTTTGACCGGGGTGAAGCGCTGAAGATAGCGTTCGAGGCGGAGATTGTTGGCCAGGCCGAGCCAGGAGGGCGTCCAGCGGCCGAAGTCGGCGAAGGTCGTGAGCGCGGCGATGCGCTGCATGTCGTTGAGCGGAACGCCAGCGCAGTAGATCGCGCCGATCAGCGCGCCGACGCTGGTGCCGGCGACGACGTCGATGGGGACGCCGGCGTTGCGGAGCGCGCGAATGACGCCGATGTGGGCGATGCCGCGGGCAAAGCCTCCGGCAAGGGCGAGTCCGACGCGGGGACGGTCACCGGTGGGGCGCGGCTTTTGCTGGGCTAGCGCCTGGACCTTGTCGGTGGCGTTGCGAAGCCACTCTTTGGCGAAGGATACTTTGGCGTCGCTGGCGGTCTCGTCGGCCATTCTGACTACAGTCTAGTGCGGTTGCGGGATTGAGTGCGCTTGTTTGACCGCGGAATGCTGGTTTTGTAACCTGTCCGCCACGCCACTTTTTGGCATGGATTGTGGCGGAAGAGTTTCGGTTGGAAGAGTTTTTGGAAGAGGCTCCCACTATGAAACGTCGCATTGAGAAGGCGGTCGTGTTGGGAGCGGGGACGATGGGGGCGCGGATCGCTGCGCACTTCGCGAATGCCGGGCTGCCGTGTGTGTTGGTGGACATCGTGCCGCCGGGATTGGCTGCGGACGCACCCTCGGAGACACGCAATAAGATTGTGCGCGCGGGGCTAGATGGCGCTCGGAAGTCGAAACCGGCGGCGTTTTTTACGGCGGGGATTGCGGAGCGTGTCGCTACTGGAAATTTTGACGACGATCTGGCGCGGTGTGCTGAGGCGGACTGGATCATTGAAGTCGTCGCCGAAAATCTTGAGATCAAGAAAAGTTTGCTGGCGCGCGTGGCGCAGTTTCGGAAGCCGGGCGCGATCGTCACGACGAACACTTCCGGGTTGCCGGTTCACTTGATCGCGGAAGGCTTGCCTGAGGAATTTCAGCAGCATTGGGCTGGAACACATTTTTTTAACCCGCCTCGCTATTTGAAGCTTGTCGAGTTGATCCCCGGGCCGAAGACCTCGACTGACGTAATTGAGACGCTGCGGGATTTCTGCGACCGGCGACTCGGCAAAGGCGTAGTCGTCGCGAAAGATACGCCGAATTTCATCGCGAATCGAATTGGGACATTTTCGATCCTCAATGCGCTGAAGCTGATGGGCAGTCTCGGAATGACGGTTGAAGAAGTCGACGCGTGCACGGGGCCGGTGATCGGTCAGCCGAAGTCGGCTACGTTTCGCACGGCGGATATTGTCGGGCTCGATGTGCTGGTGCACGTCGTCAAAAATGTCTATGAAACCGTGCCGAACGATGAGTCGCGCGAAATGTTTCGGGTGCCGGCGTTGGTGGAAGAGATGGCGCGGCGCGGATGGCTGGGCGACAAGACCGGGCAAGGTTTCTACAAAAAGGTAAAGGGCGAAGGCGAGAAGGAAATTCTGACCCTTGATGTGAACACGATGGAGTATCGCGCGCGGCAGAAAGCGCGATTCGCGTCGCTGGAATCGGCGAAAGGCATTGAGGACACGACGGAGCGACTGCGTGCGCTGCTCGGGCCGGTTCTTGAAGGGCAAAAGGGCGACAAGGCACAGCAGTTTTTGTGGGGGCTGTTGTCGGAAAACTGCTTGTATGCGGCGCGGCGCGTGCCCGAGATATCCGATCACATCGCCGACGTCGATCGGGCAATGCGTTGGGGGTTTGCGTGGGAGCTTGGGCCGTTTGAGCTGATGGATGCAATCGGTGTGAAAGCGTTCGCCGACGGCGTTAAAAAAGAAGGGCGATCGCTGCCTACGGTGATTGAGAAATTGTTGGCGACCGGGCGCACCTCATTTTACGAATCGAGTCGCGGCGCGAAATCGGTGTTTTCGGAGGTGACGGGCGCGCAGGAAGCCGTCGAAGAACCGGCCGGGATTCTGCTACTGAAATCTCTGAAAGAAGCCGGGCGCGAAGTCGAGCGAAATTCAGGCGCGAGCCTCATCGATCTCGGCGACGGTATCGTCTGCTGCGAGTTTCACTCGAAGATGAACGCGATTGGCTCCGATTTGATCGCGATGATTCACAAAGGGATCAAACGGCTTGACAGCGACTTCGATGGGATGGTGATCGCGAATCAGGCCGTAAACTTTTCCGTTGGCGCAAACTTGATGCTGGTGCTTGTCGGCGCGCAGGAGCAGGAGTGGGATGAGCTGCATCTCGCGGTGAAGCAATTTCAGAATGTGAATCTGGCGATCAAATATGCGCCGAAGCCCGTGGTGATCGCGCCGCAAGGCATGGCGCTGGGCGGTGGCTGCGAGATCAGCCTGCATGGCGCGCGCATCCAAGCCGCTGCCGAAGCTTACATGGGATTGGTTGAGGCTGGTGTCGGCCTGATTCCGGGCGGCGGTGGGTCGAAAGAAATGCTGATTCGCGCGAACGAGCATGCGGCTGGCGGTGACGATCTCGATTTGTTTCACGCGCTGCGTCCGATTTTTGAAACGATCGCGATGGCTAGGGTTGGGACGAGCGGTGAAGAGTGTCGCGATCTCGGATTTTTGCGCCGCGAAGACGGCGTTTCGATGAATCGCGACCGACTCGTGGCCGATGCGAAAGAGGCTGCGCTGGCGCTGGTTCGGTCCGGTTACAAGCCGCCGGCCGCCAGTTGGCAGGAAGGCGCGCAAACGACGCAGATCAAAGTGTTGGGCGAGCAATTTCTTGCGACGGCGAAGATGGCAATTCATCTTCTCCTGCGCGGCGGTTACGCATCGGAACATGACGCGGTCGTCGCTCGAAAGCTGGCGAATATTCTCGCTGGCGGCGCGCTGAGCGCCCCGCAACTTGTAAGCGAGCAGTATGTGCTGGATCTCGAGCGCGAAGCTTTCGTGTCGCTTTGCGGTGAACGGAAAACGCAGGAACGCATCGCGCACACGCTCAAGACCGGCAAGCCGCTGCGAAATTAAGCCGTTTTTTCGACTTCCTTCTGTGTAGAAACGTATAAATACGTATTGAAGCCCTGCACTGCGGCGCGCTATTCTGCCGCCTTCGGCGGAGGCACGCCTCGTGACCCAGCGACTCTTAGCACCACGCGAAGCGGCGAATATTCTCGGAATCAGCTATCCCACGCTGAAGCAGTGGATCTATCGCAATAAACTTAAGACGGTAAAGACCCCGGGCGGGCATCATCGCGTTCCCGAGAGCGAGATCGATCGGCTGATTCCGACAAATTTGCAGCGCGGAGAGATCGAAACCCGGCGGGGGAATTTTCGCAAGATCAGCGGGCGCAATCAGTTGATCGGTCGTGTACTGGAAATCAAGTTTGACGGCTTGTTCGCTCAAGTAAGGCTCGCAGTCGGCGAGCAACACATCACTTCCATCATCACCGCGGATGCCGCCAAGGAGTTGCGCCTCAAGGTCGGCGAACGCGCAGCGGCGCTGATCAAATCAACAGAAGTGATGATTCTGCGGGTCTGAACACGAGGGTTCGCCTCGGATTCCGACGACGAACCAATATCCGGAATGAACATTCTCAAACACACACGACGATATTTCGTATTTCTCGCGATCGCCGTTCTATTGGTCGCATCCGGCGCCGGGCTGCGCGCCCATCAACAACAAACCCCGCTTCGCGTGGCGGCCGCGGCGGACTTGCAATTTGCGCTGAAGGACATCGCGCAACAATTTGAGCATCAAACGAGACGCAAAGTCGAAATCACATTTGGATCGAGCGGAAACTTTTTCGCGCAGCTGCAAAATGGCGCTCCCTTCGACGTATTCCTCTCCGCCGACATCGAATACCCGACGCGATTGGAACAGAGCAATTTGATCGAGCCCAACGGCTTCCTGAAGTATGCCGTTGGGCGAATCGTGGTTTGGATGCCGGCGGGGTCGAAAATCGATTTGGCTGGGCGAAAATGGGATGCGCTGCTCGACCCTACGGTTCAGAAAATCGCTATTGCGAATCCGGAACACGCACCATACGGCCGCGCCGCAGTCGACGCGCTGAAGCGAGCAGGTCTCTACGATAAAGTGCAATCGAAGCTCGTTTACGGTGAGAACATTTCGCAGGCTGCGCAATTCGCGGAGTCGGGCAACGCGCAAGCCGGAATCATCGCGCTTTCGCTGGCGGTATCTCCCGCGATGAAGTCCGGCCAGCGGTGGGGAGTTCCGGTCGATCAATACGCTCCGATCGAACAAGCCGCCGTCATTCTGAAAACTGCGCGAGATAAAGAAACAGCACGCGCGTTCCTCGCTTTCGTTTCAAGTGATGCCGGCCAGCGCACTCTGGGCAATTTTGGATTTGCAATTCCGAAGGTGGCGTCACCGAACGACTAGATTTCGTTCGACCCTGTCTATGGAAGCTCTCCTCCTCTCGATTCGCCTCTCGGTCACCGTCTCCGCAATTTTGTTTGCGATCGGTCTGCCGCTGGCCTATTGGCTGACATTTTCGGATTGGCCCGGCAAATTCCTCGTCGAAGCCGTCGTCGCTCTACCTCTCGTGCTACCACCGACAGTGCTCGGCTTCTATCTCCTGGTCGCAATGGGATCACAGGGACCATTGGGCCGATTCTGGCAAGCCGCCTTCGGCCACGGCTTAGCGTTCACATTCACCGGCCTCGTCATCGCATCCGTGCTCTACAGCCTGCCATTCGCGGTGCAGCCGCTCGTTGCATCGTTTGAGGGCGTCGACCGCAAACTTCTCGACGCCTCCTCGGTTCTAGGTGCCGGACGTCTGCGCACATTCCTTCGCGTGATTCTGCCCTTGTCGATCCCCGGCGTGATCTCGGCAGCCGTCCTGAGCTTCGCGCACACACTCGGTGAATTCGGCGTTGTGCTGATGGTTGGCGGCAATCTCGCCGGCGCTACTCGCACCGTTTCAATCGAAATCTACGATCGCGTGCAGTCGATGGACTACACCGAAGCAAATCACATCGCACTAGGCCTGCTCATCTTCTCGTTCGTTGTGCTCTCGATTGTCTACGGCGTGAATCGCCATCTCGGTCGTCGGATCTGGTCGCCATGGCCGGCAAAATGACGCTACTCGCTCTCACTGTCCGAGTTCATGTCGAGCGTTCGCCGCGGCGAAGCCGCAAGTTTGTTCTGGACGTCGCACTGGAGTTCCCACCTGGCGTCACCGTTATTTTTGGCCCGTCAGGCGCAGGCAAGTCCACGCTGCTCGATTGCATCGCAGGACTGCTGAAGCCTCAAAAAGGCAGAATCGCCGCGGGCGATGAAGTGTTTTTCGAGTCAAACGCAGGCGAAGGCACGGACGCCAAAGCCGCCGTCGACATTCGCCCCGAACGTCGCCACATCGGCTACGTATTTCAATCGCTCTCCCTCTTCCCACACATGAGCGTGCTGCGCAACGTGACCTATGGCCTGTCGAATCTGCCACCCGCTCAGCAAAACCAGCGCGCCAGCGAAATCCTGTCAGCCTTTCGCATCGAGACACTCGCATCCCGCGAGCCCGGCGAGCTCTCCGGCGGCGAGCAACAACGCGTCGCACTAGCTCGGTCGCTGGTCACACAGCCGCGTGTCCTGCTACTCGACGAACCCATGACCGGCCTCGACACCGAACTCAAAGCGTCGATCACGAAGGATCTTTTGAGCTGGAACGATCAGCACAAAATCCCGATCCTCTACGTGACACACAACCGCGAGGAAGCCGCCGCCCTCGGCGGCCGCACAATTTTTCTAAAAAATGGAAAGGTTACCGAACAGGCGGAATCTCCGATGCCCGCGGTGCAGGTTCGCGAGAGCTAACTACTTCGCAGTCCCCGCCGCAGCCGGGACCGAAAACCTCACTTCGTCCGCCGACAACGTATCGCCACTGGGCGTGGCGTGAATCACAACGCGATCTCCGACCGCGAGATCCGAAACCTTCGCCGCTTTCCCACCGCGCGTCACATACATCGTGTTCGCCACCAACTTCACTTCCACCGATTTCCCATCGGCCTGTTTCACAACGACAGAGTCAGCGTTAATTTTCTCGAGCGTCCCCATCACGTGCTTCTTGTCGCCGTGAGCAAACATAATGGTGGCCGTCAGCGCAAGCACTCCGATCAGCGAAATAATTCGTAGTTTCACTGTGAATTCTCCCTTTTTCTAAGGGCGCCGCAACCAGTCCGTATCATCGACAATCACCGACCGCCGCGCCCGCGATCCCAAATCAAATCAATGCTTCGCCTTTCATTAATGATGCTTGGCCGGAGGCTTTTGTTGCACTGGCTCGCCTCCCAAAAAGTCCTGCTCTTCCTGCTCTTCCTCGCGATCGTCGGGTCCCTTCGGATTCGCGTGCTCCATCTCCACACGCTCCTGATCGGCAAGCTGCGGCAGGTGCCGAATGAACAACACCAATTTCCAGCTGTCTTCCTCCGAACCGTGCCCGCCGCCAAACGCAGGCATGCCCGTGAAACGAACGCCATTCTCGATGATCCAAAACAGTTCGCCGTCCGAAAGATTTTGCGTTTCCGATTTCCGAAGATCAGGCGGCTTCGGATACAAGCCTTTGCCATACATCGTGTCGCCGCTGCCGTCATTCGCGTGGCACGACGAGCAGTGATCCGCAAAATGTTGCCGCGCTTCCCGCAAATCCTCGTCCGATGGCGGCATGGGATTGTGCATGTTGCGCGCATCCGATGGAATCGACAAGCGATGCGCATGCTGCGCAAGAAACGCTTCGATCGCCGTAGGAGTCGCACGCGCGCTAAGCCCGTCGTGCAAAATCAACGCACCACCGGCAACCGCCACGCCGAAAAGCAACACCAGCCCGATCAGAATAATGTGGCCGCGTTTCATACTGAGAATATGGTAGCTGAGCCTCCTATCGAAGAGATGTTAAACCTGCTCGATGGTTACAACGCCGTTTGTCATTGCTTCGTAAGCGAAAGGATTGTACTGAATCCGCCATCGAGGTGGGCACGGACGAGTTCGTAAGCGCGAGTGGAAAGCGAACCTCTCGACGCTCTGATACGATACGGCGTAGGCTGGACATGCAAACGTTTCCAGCAGCTACGCCGACGCGACAATGACGCCACGCCCCTCTCCGATCGAATTGTATTCGTCGCCGGATCTCTGTCCACGCGACATCGAAGAGATTCTCGCCGCGGCCCGCGAAGGCTGCGAACTCACGTTCGAGCAAGCCATGCGGCTCGCGACGGCTTCGGGTCCAGCGTTGCAAGCGTTGATCGCCGCCGCCGACCACCTGCGCCGTGAGAACGTCGGCGACACAATCACCTACGTCGTCAACCGCAACATCAATTTCACCAACGTTTGCTTCGTCGGCTGCAGTTTCTGCGGTTTCGCGCGCGGCCCGGGAGCGGCCGACGCGTACTCACATGGACCCGACCACGTCGTGCAAAAAACCCGCGAAGCGTGGGATCGCGGCGCCACCGAAGTCTGTATCCAGGGCGGCTTGCCGCGCGACCTCGACGGATTTTTCTATCGCGATATCTTGCGCGCAATCAAGTGCGCGATTCCGGAGATGCACGTTCATGCGTTTTCGCCGATGGAGATTTCCTACGGCGTCGACAAAACCGGGATGCCGCTGCGCGACTACCTACAGATGATGAAAGATGAAGGGCTCGGCAGCATTCCCGGCACCGCCGCCGAAATTCTCGATGACCGCATCCGTCGCCAGCTGAGTCCGAATAAATTGCCCGTCGCGCGGTGGGTCGAAATCATTACCACCGCGCACGAACTCGGCATCCCATCGACCTCGACAATGATGTACGGCCACGTTGAAGAGCCCGCCGATTGGGTGCGTCACATTTTGCTTTTGAGATCGATTCAGAAGCACACCGGCGGCTTCACCGAATTCGTCCCACTCGGTTTCATTCACGAGAAAACGCGACTTTTTCAACACGGCGGCGCGCGCCCCGGTGCCGAACGCGACGATCATCTTCGCGTACACGCGTTGTCGCGCGTTCTGTTGCACGGCGCGATCAAAAATATTCAGGTGTCGTGGGTAAAACTTGGATTCGAGCTCTCGCTCGATTGCCTCAACGCGGGCGCGAACGATTTCAGCGGCACGCTGATGGAAGAGAGCATCTCGAAAGCCGCCGGCGCGAATTTTGGCGAATTCGTCGAACCTGCTGAGTTTCGCCGCATGATTCGCTCGATTGGCCGCACACCGGCGGAGCGAACCACGAGCTACAGAATCCGGCGCACGTTTGACGCAACGCAAGAAACCGAGCCTGCCGAATCACTGGAAACAAAAGCGGCGGTAGCGACCGCTGCTGCGAGCAACTCGGCGTCGCCCTTCCCTTTGCTCAACACCGGCGACGCGCACAACGCGCATCAATCGCCCACGCACCACGTCACACACGGCGAAAGCGCGTACTGACGTCCCATGCGCGCTCTGCTGCTCCCGATCAAAGATCTTCGCAACGCCAAGCAGCGTCTTGCAGGCATCCTCACTCCTGAAGAGCGCTTCGATTTAGCGCACGCGATGCTCGCCGACACCGTCCGCGCCATGCGCGGTGTCCAGCGCGCCGACAAAATCTTCGTCGTCACCAATTACGAACCCGCCATGCAGGCCGCCCGCGAAAACGGCTGGCAAATTCTCACCGAAGATCGCCAAATTTCCGAAAGCGTCTCCGTCGACGACGCTTCGCACCGCATCGAAGCGCTCGGATTCGCCGCCGTCCTGCGCATCCCCCTCGATCTACCGCTAATTCAAGCACGCGACATCGACGAACTCCTCGACATCGAATGCGCGGCGCCTGCCGCCGTCATCGTCCCATCGCGCGACGGCACCGGCACAAACGCAATCCTCCGCACGCCGCCGACGCTCTTCCCTTCTCACTTTGGCCCCAACAGCTACATCAAGCATTGCGCCGAAGCCGACGCCGCCCGCGCGCAAACCCATCATCGCCGCAATCCACGCGTCGAAATGGATGTCGACGACGATCCCGACCTCCGCGCACTTCTCCAACACGATCTCACTGGCACGCAAACCGGCACGTTCCTTCACGACTCCGGCATCGCGCAAAGGCTCACCGCCGCCCCGCCGCGCGAACCGCACCAATCCGTTCGCACCGCTTCGCAGACCTGAACCACTCGGCTTACAATACTCCCTCGCGATCGCACCAACGCAACAACTCCGAGCCCGAATGAAACAGAAACTTTATTCCGACATCGACGCCGCCATCGCCGACGTTCCCGACGGCGCCCGCATGATGTTCGGTGGATTCGGCGGCGCCGGATTCCCCAATAACTTGATCCAGGCGCTCGCCCGCAAAGGCACAAAAGAAATCTTCGCCATCAGCAACAACTGCGGCACGCGCGACGGCGAACTCGGCATCCTCTTCAAGCTTAATCGGATTCGCCACATCATCGCGTCGTTCCCCGGCCCTCACTCGAATCATTTTCAGGAACGCCTCGCCGCAAAAGAAGTCACGATCGAACTCGTGCCGCAAGGCATTCTCTGCGAACGCATGCGCGCCGCCGCCGCGGGATTGCTCGGTTTCTACACCGCGGTCGGCGTCGGCACCGAAGTCGCCGCAGGAAAAGAAGAACGCGTCATCGACGGCAACCGCTGCATCCTCGAAATGCCGATTCACGCCGATTTCGCTTTCATCAAAGCCGAAAAGGCCGACGAGCTCGGCAATCTCACCTACCATCTCGCCGCGCAAAATTTCAATCCGATCATGGCGATGGCCGCCAAGACCACGATCGTCGAAGTCGAAGAAATTGTTCCCGTCGGTTCGATCGATCCCGAAAGCGTGATGACGCCCGCGATCTTCGTTCACCGCATCGTGCAGGCGAAAGGAATCCGCTATGCCGGATAAGCCGCGCCTCACTCGCGAACAAATCGCCCAGCGCGCTGCGCTCGAATTACCCGACGGCGCTTACGTCAATCTCGGCTGGGGAATTCCAAATCTAATCTCTGACTATCTCCCCGCTGGCATCACCGTTTTCTTTCACAGCGAAAATGGAATCCTCGGCATGGGCCGCCGCGCTCGCGCCGGTGAAGAAGATTTCGATCTCGTCGACGCGATGAAAGTTCCGGTCACGCTCGTTCCCGGTGCATCCTTTTTCAATCAAGCCGATGCGCATCTCATGACGCGCGGCGGCCATCTTGACGTCGCCGTGCTCGGCGGCTTTCAGGTTTCCGAAAAAGGCGATCTCGCCAATTGGAAAATTCCCGGCGCCAAAGGCTCCGGCGGCATCGGCGGCGCGATGGACATTGCCAGCGGCACAAAAACAGTCGTCGTCTGCATGGAACACACCACGCGCGACGGCGCGCCCAAAATCGTGCGCGAGTGCACCTATCCGCTCACCGGATTGCGCTGCGTCACAACGATCGTCACCGACCTCGCCGTCGTTGACGTCACGCCGACCGGCCTCGTCCTGCGCGAAGTCGCACCGCAGTGGACTGCCACCGAAGTCCAGCAACTCACCGGCGCGAAATTAAATTTCGCTGACGCCCCACCCGAAATGCGCCTCAAATAAAAATGCGCTCGCTGCATCGAATCCGAATCGCATCACGCGTCTGCTCAGCTCTCTCACTCGGATTCGCCGCGACCATTTGCTTCGGCATCTTCGCCGCGACGCCACCAAACTCGAAAGCGAACGCCTCAACGACGACCACCGAAGCTCCGCCCAAACTCATCTACCGCTTAACCTACGCGCTCGAAACTCCAAACTTCGTTCACATCGCGATCGAAATTCCTGCGTCCGCGCAAACACAGCAAGCCCCGCTCACACTGATCATTCCCCGCTCCGTCCCCGGCGCCTACGCACAGCGCCCCTACGATCCCTTTGTCTCCAACGTCAGAGCGTTCTCCGCATCCGCGCCTCACGCATCCACAAACGACGTCGTCGCGGTCGAGCGCGACGAACTCGGCCCACGCTGGACGATTGGCAAGCACGATTCACCGCCCTCCTCCATCTCGCGCATCGAATACGACGTCGACGTCGCAAAAATGGAGCGCGACATCTTCTCCGCCGCCGACACTTCCAAAATCCGCGACGGCTACGTCGGCCTGCTCGGCTACTCGATCTTCGCCTTCCTCGAAACCCGCGAAAACGCTTCCATCCAACTCGAAATTCAAGCACCGAAGAAATGGCCCGTATTCTCCACGCTCGCGCCGCAAATGCCCGCCGCAATCACCACATTTACCGCGCAAGCCGCCAACTACTACGCGCTCGCCGACTCTCAAATCACGCTCGGCCCCAAACTCGTCGTGCTGAAAAATACCGTCAACAATTCTCCCAGCGCCATCCCGCTCTTCGTTTCCCTCTACACCGAACGGAACTCCGACATCACCGTCACAGCGAAGCTCGCGCGCGACGCGCTCGACGAAGTCACCGCCTACTTCGGCGCCGCGCCGTTCTCCCACTACACCGTCGTCCTCGAATATCTCAATCCTCTTTCGCCGCCGCACGAATACAACTTCAGCATGGAGCATCTCGACAGCGGCACATTCTTCATGGACGTCGATCACGCCATCACGGCCGCCAGTCTCGACACCGAAAAAGAATCCGCTCGCTTCAACTACGCGCATCACATCGCGCATTCCTGGATTCCCAAACGATGCTACGGCGCGGGCTATCTCCCTTTCAATTGGGAGATGACTCCCGTCATCGACACCATCTGGTTCAACGAAGGCTTCGGTCGATACGCCGCAATCGTCGCGCTCGCTGACGGTCTTCCAAAAGACGAAGCTGCTCGCTATCGCGCCGCGAGACTCGATCGACTTCGTGACGTCGTCGTCTCGTCGCCCGATTTTTTGCAGCGCATGTCGCTTGACGAACTCTCGCGCGAAGGCTCTTTCCTCTACTCCGACGATTTTCGTGTCGGCATGAATCTCTTCGCTCGCGGCGCGCTGATGGCCGCCGAAATGGACGATCGCATTCGCACGCAAACATCCGGCCAAAAATCGCTGCGTGACGCCCTGCGCTATCTCATCGCCTGGACCACGCAGAATCGTCGTGCCTTCCGCACCGACGAACTCTCCGAAATCTTCCGCCAAGCCACTGGCGTCGACGTCTCATCCATCTTGAATTCGCGGATTAAACCTCTGCATCCCGCTCCCGAAAATCCCGCCCCGCTCCACTGACCTCAACAGAAGTGGTACAGTCTTTCTGAACAGCCTGATTTCGACTCTGCTCCGGAGGTCCGCATGGCCGACCAACAACAGCACGATCCGACTCTCGAAAAATATTCCGATCTCTTCAAAAAGAAAGCCTTCGCTAATCTCGGCACCCTCATGAAAGACGGCAGTCCGCAAGTGACACCGGTCTGGTGCGATTTCGACGGCAAACACATTCGCGTGAACTCAGCGCGTGGCCGCGTCAAAGACCTGAACATCCGCCGCGATCCCCGCGTCGCGCTCGCAATCGTCGACCCCGAAAATCCGTATCGCTACATGGAAGTTCGCGGCAAGGTCGTCGAGGTCACCGAAAAAGGCGCCGACGATCACATCAACAGCCTCTCCGAAAAATATCTGGGAAATCCTGTCTATCCCTATCGCCAACCCGGCGAAGTCCGCGTCCTCTACAAGATCGAACCTCAAAAAATCAGCTCCATGGGCTGATTCGTCAAAATCGATTCAACGGTTCAATCTCGGCAACACCAAACGTGTAGGGGCGCAGCACGTCGAAGTACTGAACCTCGAACGGATGCGCCCCATGTCTCCGAAACCTCAGCCGTCCGTAGAGGAGTCTCGTGCCCGCGATCGAATTCACCGTCCGCCCAATCGGCGTCGTGAAATCTGAAATCAAAACTCCCGCCGACGATTGCTGGGCCAACCTCGTTTCCGAGATCGAACTCGACCCCGCTCAATTCACTCCCGAAAGCACCCGAGGCCTCGACGAATTCTCCCACGTAGAAATCGTCTTCGTCTTCGATCGCGTCGCACCCGAAAAAGTCTTCACCTCGTCACGTCACCCGCGCGACCGCGCCGACTATCCTCTCGTTGGCATCTTCGCCCAGCGTGCCAAAGACCGCCCCAATCGCATCGGCGTCACCACCTGCAAAATCGAACGCATCGACGGCCTCCACATTTTCGTCCGCGAACTCGACGCCATCGACGGCACTCCCATCCTCGACATCAAGCCTTACATCGCAGAGTTCGCCCCACGCGAGCCTATCCACCAGCCCGCCTGGTCCAAAGAAGTGATGTCGAATTATTTCCGCCCGAAGTCCTGATCAAGCGGACGCAACTGCTGCTTTATCCGAACTGGATGCAGACTGCTCGTTTTGTGCCTTCCATTTGGTAGGCACCGTCATCCTGAGCCGTCCGAAGGACGGCGAAGGATCTCAACGGACGCGTCATCACCAAATGCAGCGACAACAGCGCTACTGCTTCGTCGCCTTCTCAATAAACGCCGCGATCTGCCCATGCAGCGCCACGCGATCCTCGTCATGCAAATACATCATGTGTCCCGCCGAGTAGTAATCCTCTTTGATGTTCTTCTGCAGCGCGTCCGGCAATCCGAGATGCGTCATCGTGTATTCCGTCGCAAAAAACGGCGTCGCGAAATCGAAATACCCGTTCTCCACCTGCACCAGCAATCGCGGATTCGTAATCATCGCCTGCGCCAAATCACCCTCCACGTTCGGCGCTCCCGGAAAAAATCTACGCGGACCATTCTGCTGCCGCGTCCATTTCCACTCCACTCCCCCGCCGCTCGTATTGTGATAAATCTTGTCCCGCCCAAATTTCAATTCATCCTGATTGTAGGAATTGATCAGCGCCGTGTACGCGCCGCCGACCGCCGGACCTTCCGGATCGCCCTGCGCATTTTCTTCCAGCAAATCGTATGTGTATCCTGTGAATCGCGCGTCGATGCGTCCTGTCGTCAGCCGCGCGCTCCGCTGCAACTCCACGCGAAACTGGCTCAGCGTCACGCGCAAATCCGCCTTGATCAAATAGTCTTCGCTCAACCCAGTAAAGCGCGCGAGTTTCTTCGCCACCGCCGCTTTTTCATCCGCCGATAAATCCGCGCCCTTATAAAGCGCCGCCGCGTATTCGCCCTGCGCATACTTCCGCGCCTCGTCAATAAATCCCGGCAAATCCGCCGGACGATCCTTCAAAACTTTGTGATACCAGGCCACCGCCGCATAGCTCGGCAAATAAAAAATGTACGGACGGTCGTCTCCCGCTGCAAAACTTAGCGTGGAAAGATCTAGCACCGACGAAATCAGCACGATCCCGTTCAAATGCACCGTGTCGTGATTCTGCAAATAATTCCCGAGCGCCGCCGACCGAAATGTTCCGTAGCTTTCTCCAATCAAAAACTTCGGCGAGTTCCACCGGCTGTTCCGGCTCAAATACGTCACGATGAATTGCGCAAACGCCTCGACGTCTTCATCGATTCCGTAAAAATCTTTATCCTGTGCTTTGCAAACCGCGTGACTGTATCCGGTTCCCATCGCGTCGATAAAAACCAGATCCGTCTTGTCGAGCAAACTCTCCGTGTTCTCCACCAACTTGTATGGCGCCGGCGGCGTGAATTGCCCATCGATCGTTTGCACGCGCTTCGGTCCAAACGCACCCATGTGCAGCCACATCGTCGCGGAGCCTGGACCGCCGTTATACAAAAACGAAATCGGCCGCGTCGTCATGTCTTTCACATCGCTGCGCGTATACGCGACCGAATACAGCAAGCCCGTCGCGTCGCCCTTGTCGTTCTTCAGCAGCGTCGTGCTGGCCGTCGCTTTGTAGGGAATCGTCTGCGCGCCGATCTTGATCGTGTGATCGGTTGTCGACACTTCTTCCTTCGTCGCCGCAGCGTCACACTTCTCCGCAGGCTTCTCGTTCTTGGCGTCTTTGTCTTTTTCGGAATTCTGCGCCATCGCGCACGGAGAGAAAACAAACGCTGCCACAACCAGGAATGTCCAAACCAACCGCAAATTTTTCATTGAAGCGCTCCGTCACATCTCGAAAGCGCCGGGATTGTAGCGCAAAATCGGCGTTGGGGCCCCTCCCCCCACTTTTTTTCAAGGATGTGATTCTAGGGGAGTTGCACGGCGACGTTGCGCAAGGATGTGATTATAAAGGTTTTACGGGCGGCAAGAGTTCACGGAGAACACCGGTGAAAAGCGTAAGTCGTTTGATTTTACGGATTTGCAACAAAATAAGAACCGGAAGACTCGCGGAATTTGCGATCTTCCGTAAATGAGGCGAGCGTCCCTTCGGCTTTCGCCCCGGGGGAAAACTTGAGCGCGAAGAGGGCTCGCCCGTGCTCTGCCAGCGTCTGCGACTGAAGCGCGCCCTACATGGGCTTGTCGATGCTATCCGGATCAGCTGCGCGCGATGACGGCTTTCGAGTCGGCTTCGACGATGCGCTCGCGCAAAGCCGCCACTCTTTCGAACGACTCCAATCGCGCGCGGTGATCGTAAAGGTGCGCCGTCATGATCAATTCATCCGGATGCATCACATCCACGAAATTCTGCAGCCCGCGCAGCACCGTATCTGGCGAACCCACCGCCGACACAGTCAACATGTGAGTCGCCATCTGCTTCTCTGCTGGCGACCAATACGTCTCGATATCGTCGATCGGCGGCGGAATCTGTCCCGGCGTCCCGCGGCGCAAATTCGTAAACGACTGCTGCACCGACGTGAACTGCCTGCGCGCCTCTCCATCCGTCGCCGCGCAAATCACGTTGATTCCCAGCATCAGGTACGGCTTCTCCAATTCTTTCGACGGCCGGAACGTCGCTCGATACAAATGCACCGCGTCCATCATCTCCGCCGGTGCAAAATGCGACGCAAACGCAAACGGCAAGCCCATCCGCGCTGCAAGCTGCGCGCTGAACAAACTTGAGCCCAACAGCCAGATCGGCACCTTCAAGCCCATGCCCGGCACCGCGCGCACTTTCTGTCCCGGCTCAGGCTCCGCAAAATAGTGCTGCAACTCCAGCACATCGTCCGGAAATCGGTCCGCGGCCGCCACCGGATCGCGCCGCAGCGCCCGTACTGTCGCCTGATCCGTTCCCGGCGCCCGCCCCAGACCAAGCTCAATTCGCCTCGGAAACAACGACGCCAGCGTCCCAAACTGCTCCGCAATCACCAGCGGCGAATGATTCGGCAGCATGATGCCGCCCGAACCGACGCGAATCGTCTTCGTCCCTGCCGCCACGTGCCCGATGACGATCGAAGTCGCCGCGCTGGCGATCCCCGGCATGTTGTGGTGTTCGGCCAGCCAATAGCGGTTGTAGCCCCAGGCCTCGGCATGCTGCGCCAAATCGAGCGAATTCCGTAGCGCATCCGAGGCGGTCGATCCTTGCGGGATCGGTGACAGGTCGAGAATCGAAAATGGAATCATCGGCGGCATCCGTAGGAACCAACATTGGATGAGCGCACCGCGGATCGGGTTATTTCAACTTTGCGGGCTCAGGTAGACGCCAAACCAGCTCAAAAACTCGCCAAAACACAAAAAAACGCCGCCCCCACCAGCCCAAGCATTCAGTGGGAGCGGCGCGTACAACACTCAAGGAAAATCTATTGCTTCTGGACGACCACGTTCAGCGTCGAGCTTTCCACCGAACCCAGGCTGACATTCGTCGGGTCCATTGCCAGCGTGATCTGCCACAGCGAGTGATTCGCAGAATCCGTCAGACTCAGCGTCACGTTGAACTGCCCGGTCAATCCCAGCGCCGACGGCGAATTGAAGAGCATGCACGTCGCCTGGCCGTTGTTCAGTGGGACCGCGCCGCTCAGCTTCACGGAGCCGCTCGCCACCGCGTAATTCAGCGTGCCGGTCACCGGCGTGCCGTCGGGATACTTGAAATCGAGCGTCAGCGTCGGTTGGTTTCCGGTCGAGGTCGACGGTGCGTTCGAAATCAGCTCGATCGCCGCAATCTTGCCGCGATCGTGTCCCGGCACATTATCCAGTTCGATCGTCGCCGCGCCGTTGGTCACCGCGAAGTCCACGCCCTTGATCAGCGCGGTATTCGCTCCGGCCGTCTTGAAAATGTCGAAATTCTGCAGCACCGTCGTGCCGCCGACCTTCACGTTGAAAACGCGGCCGCCGACAAACGCATCCGAATTGTACAGTTCCGCGAAATACAGGTTCACGTGATACGAACCGTTCGCCACCGGGAACGTGTACACCAGCGGTCCGCTGTCGCTCGGCATGCGGCCATCCTGAAACAGCGTCGGATCGTTCGTTCCCGACACCGGGCCAGCGACCGTGCTCACGAGTCCGCTATTGAAATCTTTATCCGCCGACCACGCTTGCCCTTTCGAGTCGGTGTACGCCTGTCCGCCGCACTTGACGCGGACTGCCGCGGTTTGCGCGTGCGCCATCCCGCACGTCGCCAGTAGTAATACGATGAGAGCCTGGGCTTTCCTCACGGAGACCTCCTCGAGGGGTCAACTGCTGCAAAATGTTGGGTGTGCAAGCGTGGGGCGTAGGAGGTTTACGCTTGCGACCGCTTGATGACAATAGGGTTCCGTTACATACCGGACTACTGTCCCAATGAACAAATTTAGGACAGTCGGGCAGTCATACTTACTTAGTCCTTTGACCGGGTACCTTTGGGTAACAATAAAGTGAACGGCGCGCTGCGGGCGCGTGACGCACTGATCTCAAACGCGCGCCGTCGCGCTCATTCCTAGACTTTTCGCGCAATCATTTTTCAAAATTGGCGGATTTAGCGGGCTGCGAGTGCGTTTCGGTGGCGAAACCACAAAAAGGTTCCGCAGATAATTCCCGCTGGAACGGCCAGCGCGAGGAACCACCGCGCCTCGGGCAACCCAATCATGCCCATCGTGAGCAGGCCAACCGCGATAAACAAGCCAATCGGATGGCTGGTCCAAAGTCCTCCACCGTAATATCCGAATGGAACAACTTTTGTGGGTAGCGGCAGGTCGCGCGAATCTTGCTGGAGAGCAATGTGACGGAAAGTCATGGTCATGACCTCCTGCACGATCTATACGCCTTGCAAACGTTGGCGGCAAGCCCCGCTTGACGGCTCGAATCTAACTGTATCGGAAGCGACGGCAAGTCACATGCGCGCTGCCACGCGCGCCGCAATGCGATTGTCGGCCGTTTTCATGATAAGCACGAGGCTGTCGCCCAGCGGCACGCCCGCGCTCGGCACCGCAAACTCATACGACCACGCCAATTTCTCCGCGACCGGTCCTCCGCGCGCCGCGGCCCGCGCGGACGCCGTCGGCATGATCGGATCGACCGAAAAATATTTCGGCACCACGTTTGTGATCGGCCGCAATTCCACGCCGTGCTTCCAATACAAATACAAATGCATGCTCGCCATCATCGCACGTGTCAGATGCGACGTTCCGCTGGTGTTCTCGACCTGCGGAGGGCATGTCGCGTCGTAGTGGTCGAACACAACAAATTGAAGGGAAATCTGAGCGGGAAAGTCCGTCACGTTTTCCGAGCCGCGCCGGAACGTCGCGCCCATGTCGGTATCGATTCGCTTTAGATTGTCGAAAAATCCGGGCGCCGCGACGTGCCCCGAAATCCGGAAGCACGGACCGTTCGGCACCGAGCCGTTCGTTTGTAAAAACAGCCCGCCCTCATAGTTGAAGATATTTTTCTCGTGATTCGGGGCTGGAACCGCCGGGGCGGCGAGGAGAGGTGAGCCAATGCCGACACCCGTCGCAAGAAGCCCGGCGACAATTAGGGCCACGACAAAAACAGCGTTCGTTTGGACACGAAGGCGCATGGCAAAGCACCTACCCACCCGGACACCCGAGTCTAGCGCGTATTTTGGCTGCCGAAAATGCTTTCTGCTGAAAACGACCTCATGCGGAGAGCTGACCGCCTCAACGCGCCGCGCTGCGCGAAAGCACTTTCAGGGCGGACTGCGCATCGCGTAGTGCCTGCTCGTCGGAGCCAGCGCTCGCCCCGCTTTCGTCGGTTCGCGCCCGGTCGATCGCCGACATCGCAATCTCGACCTTGCGCGCCAGCTTCGCCGGATCGGTCTCGATCAGCGCCGAAAGATACGGCTCGCGCCAATCTTTGATCGGCGTCCACACTGCGGCGTGGCATCCGTCCGCGAACGCATACGCGGAAAAGTGAATTGGAATTGCGCTGCCGTCCTTGTGCCGCAAGACGTAGTCGCCGTGCATCGCACCTTTCCTGACGAATTCCGCGAAAATTTCGCGCACGTTGGCCATCTTGAAGCTGACATCCTCGACCGTCTTGTTCAGCAACTCGTCGCGCGAATATCCAAGCAGGCGGCAGACCGCATCGGTGAAATCGGTGTAGCGACGCTCCTCGTTCGCAAACGCCACGAACTCCGCGTTCCGCACTTCCGGATGGTGGTGAGCAATCATTGCGAAACAGAGTCCTCTATTTCGGACTTAAAAATCTATTTAAAATTGGACGCGGCTCTGCAATGCGAGTTACTGAGGCGAGAATCGAATAAGTAGGTAACGAATGTTCTTGGCGTGTTTGCGTGATTTCGAGGCGGTGCTAGCGATCCGCCTTCATCAGGAACGAAAATCCATCGTAAGTACGCAGCACTTTCCCATCGCCGGCAGGTTTTACATCGCCTTTCCCGGCCCGCACGGCTTCGATCGCTTCCACGAGCTTGGGTAATACGGAAGGATCCGCAACCGGTACATTGTGTGCGCCCAGCACCATTTTTAAATTCGGCGCGAGGGCGGCGAGCTTTTTTACCGAAGCGACGTACGCATCGAGATCAGTCTCCGGCCGGTACAACCAGATCGGCCCCGGATAATACGTGTCGCCAGTGAAGAGCAATCCATTTTCGCGATCGAGCAGGCAGATCGCATCGGGCGTGTGCCCCGGCGTCGCGATGACTTCGAGAGTGCGCTGCCCGAAGCCGAGATTGATTTTAAATCCGTCATGGATCGGAATTGAAACGTGCCACGCCTTGGTCTCGTACGTTTTCGGATCGAATCCCTTCGGCGTCGCGCCGCAAATTTGTCCCGGGCCGATTTCTGCTTGCGCGTCTTCGCGCGCCACCTTCATGTTCGCTTTGGTGAACGCGGTGTCCATGCCGAAGACATACGGAAATTGCCAGTTGTCGCCGATGTGGTCGTTGTGCGTGTGCGAATTCAGCACGACGATCGGTTTCGCCGTGAGTTTCGTGACCAGCGCTTTCAGGTTGCCGATGCCCATGCCGGTGTCGAAGAGCACCGACTGTTTCGGCCCCGAAATCAGGTACGCGATTGTTTCTTCCGATTGGTGCGGCTCGTAGATTGCCAGCGTGTTTGGCGCAACTTTGTAGACCTCGAACCACGGCTCGTTCGGCAGGACGCGCTCGAGCGATTTGTACTCGGGTCGAGGCAGCGCTTTGCACCAATCCGGCGGGACGGGCGTCGCGAGCGTCTCCTGCGCTTTGGCGTTTGGCGCGAGCGAAATCGTCAGTAGTAGAGCGGCGAATACGCAAGTTTTGACAGCATGGCGGAGCAGCTTGGAGCAGGCTAGAAACGTAAAATTTGTCATAGGCAGGGCCACAGAGAATTTTATCAGCAGCCCGGCGGCGCTATGTCTCAGTGTTCGTCCCAGCAACGTAAAGGATTGGACACGCTCTTACGGGAGCCCGCCGCGGTCACAAGTTCTTGCGAAACAGGATGGAGCGCTCGGCGATTTCGTAGCCCAGACGGAGGTGCGCTTTGAGCGATTGCGTATTCTCAATCTGCGTGTCGGACGCCATCTCGGTGCAGCCTTGTTCGCGCGCCCAATTTTCCGCGGCGGCGATGAGTTGCGCGCCGACCCCGCGTCGCCGGTGCGATTCCGCGACGTACCATCCTTCGACGTAGCCGACTGCTCGTGCCCAATCGCAGCCGTCCGCCGTCGAGCGCAGGCCAACCTCGACGAATCCAACGACCGCACCGCCTTCGTCCTCAGCGACGAAATACACGAGCGGCATGACGCCCGGTGATTTGCCCGCAAGAATCGGCACGAGTTCTTCTTCGTGTTGTTCGATTGAGGAATCGGGCCACAGCGCGTGCCGCATTTGTCCGAGCGTTGTGCGATCCCCCGACACCGCCGGCCGAATTTTAATTTGAGACATCCTTACTTCGCGGCGGTCGCGCCGGTGAAGATCGACTTCGGGATCATCATGTGGACGCCTTTGTTGCCGTCGACGAGCTCGGTGATGTGCAGGTCGGCCGCGACGCTGGACAATTGATAGGCATCGTCGCGCGATAAATGTTTTTCGGTGACGAGGAAATCGACCATCTCGCGCACGGCGAGCGTGGCCGATGCGTTGAGGTCATCGTTAAAACCCATCGTGATGTAGTGCGTCGGCGTTTCGGCGCGCGGCCACTTCAGGTGCATGTCTTTGCGCACGATAAATTGAAACGTGCCGATGAGCGACGTCTCGATCGCGGTGATGTCGACTTCGCCGTCGCCCTGCGCGGCGTGGCCATCGCCGACTTCAAACAACGCGCCCGCGGCGTGCACCGGCAGATACAGCGTCGTGCCGGCGACGAGATCCTTATTGTCCATGTTGCCGCCCATGATCCACGGCGGATTGCTGCTGAAGTGGCCGGCGGCCTCAGGCGGAGCGACGCCCATGCTGCCGAAAAATGGATGCAGTGGGATGTCGATGCCCGGCGCGAAATGCGCGACGCCTTTCTGTTCGTCGAGCTGGATGATTTTCATTTTCGAGTACGGAAAATCGTCAGGAATGTAGCCGCGACCGGGACCAAACCCGTTGTAGGCGTATGGAATCGCCAGCTTGATTTTTTGGATGCGAATTTCCAACACATCGCCGGGCTGCGCGTCTTCGATGTAGACGGGGCCGGTAAGAATGTGTCCGCCGGGACCTTTCTCGGTGACCTGCGCCGTGATGTCGCGCAGCGATTGCTCCACCTGCGCGGCAGGCACGCCCGCATCCTCAAGCCGCTTCGGGCTCGAAGTAATCAGCGTCTGAATCTCAACGGTGTCGCCCGACTTGACTCGCAACACCGGCGTCGCCTTCGCATCGTAGTATCCCCACGCCACCGTCTTCGGCGTCGGCTTCAGCGTCTGCACCGTCTGTGCATTTGTTTGCGGACACATGCAAGTTGCCGCGAACCACAACAATACGAAACTCACGATCACCGTCCGCCGCATCGTTTTTCTCCCGAATATCCCGAATATCCGACCCCATCCAACGCAACCTAAACAGCGTAATACACATCTAGACATACTCCGATGCTGCTTCGCGCCTTGAGAATTTCTCTCCCGTCTTATAATGGAAGGGGCGAGTATATTCGCCAAATAATTTTGCCGAGTTACGGGCCCTGGGGGTTGGATTTGCGTTCCTTTTTTTCGCTAGTGGTTTTACTGCTGGCCGCTAGCTGCGTATTCGCCGAGCCAAATTCTGGCGCGTGGGATGCGCTGCCCGTCGCGATTCAGGATTTGCCGCCGACAGCGCCGGACTTCGTCGCTGAGAACGTTTCAGATGGCGATGCTACAGCGCAGGCGCCGGATAATTCTCAGCCCGCGCAGAGCCCTGCTGCCGATCCACAACACCCGCCAGCACAACAGTCTCCGCAAGCGCCGCAGCCTACTCAAACTCAAAGTGGCGACGCGAAGCCCGACGCGCCGCTCCCGCCGCAACCGAAGCGGATCATGGGCATCATGCCGAATTTTCGTGCTGTCAGCGCGGGCACCACTCCCCCGCCGCCAACGGCGAAGCAAGCTTTCATCATCGCCACGCGAAACAGCTTCGATTACTCGTCGTTTTTTTTCGTGGGTCTAACTTCGCTGATCGCCGAGGCGACCAACGCGCATCCTCAGATTGGCCGCGGCCCGGCGGCATATTGGGGTTACTACTGGCGCGGATTCCTCGATAAAACTGACGGAAATTACCTCGTGATTTTTGCGCTCCCGACAGTTCTTCATGAAGACAATCGTTACTACGCGTTGGGAAAGGGCGGAGTCTGGAAGCGCCTGGTGTACTCAACGTCGCGCATTCTTATCGCAAAAAAATATAACGGCGACAACACGTTCAACACGCCCGAAATCCTGGGCCGCGCCATGGCGCAGGGAATTTCTGCGTCGTACTATCCGAGCGGTTCGCGCACGATCGGCGCGCTCAGCCAAAAATATGCCTACGCGCTCGGCCGCGACGCGCTAACCAACGCTTTCCGCGAATTCTGGCCCGACATCGCCGTCCACGTCCTCCATCGCCACCCATAAAATCGATTCGGTTTCGATGAGAATGCTGCCCCCGAGTTGTGTTGTCGGACGATCCCCGCTGACTATCGCAGCGATTGCTCGACCTGATCGGCCGGCACGCGCTTCATCTCGTCTGCAAACCTTCATTCATTGCCGAACAAGCTCGGCGGTTTTTCCGGGTCAGGCTTATTCAGGAATGTTGATTCCGCACCTGCCCAACGAAGGAGAACGAAACCGAGGATCAAAAGAACTCCAAGCACGACTGACGACACCGTTCGGAGCCAACCAGTTGGCCGAATCCTATCGAGGAGGAGTGCCATCAAGAAGCCAGAACCGAGCAATGTCCAAGCAAGGCGTCTTCGTCTGCGATTCTCCGCCACTAAGTCCGCGTCGACACCGTGCTGAAGATCGGAACTTCGTTGGCTCCGTCGTGCCCACCAGCCCATTCTTGTACCTCCGACTGGTCCGCGTCGCGAACCGCTATGGGTGAGTCATGTCTTCGGGTTTTACCAACGCGTCGAAGTCTTCGGGGCTGATTAGGCCGAGGTCGAGAGCAGCTTCGCGCAGGGTGCGGTGGCTGTGGTGCGCGGCTTTGGCAACTTTGGCGGCATTGTCGTAGCCGATTTTTGGCGCGAGCGCGGTAACCAGCATCAGCGAATTGTGGACGTAGTGGCCGATCTTGGCGCGATCGATTTCGATGCCGACGATACAGTGATCGACGAAGCTGTTGCAGGCGTCGGCGAGAAGCTCGACCGACTGCAAATAATTAAAGATCATTACAGGCTTGAAAACGTTGAGCTCGAAATTTCCCTGCGAGCCGGCGAATCCGATCGCGGCGTCGTTGCCCATCACCTGCACGGCGACCATCGTCACCGCTTCGCACTGCGTGGGATTCACTTTGCCAGGCATGATCGACGAGCCCGGCTCGTTTTCGGGCAGAACTAACTCGCCCAAGCCGCAGCGCGGGCCGGACGCGAGCCAGCGAATGTCGTTCGCGATTTTCATCAGTGAGGCCGCGAGCGTTTTCAGTGCGCCGCTAGCGAAAACAACTTCATCGTGCGACGCGAGGCTCGCGAATTTATTCGGATGCGAACGGAACGGTAGCCCGGTCAGATCCGCGATTTTTTGCGCAGCGCGCTCCGCGAATTCAGGATGCGCGTTCAGGCCGGTGCCAACCGCAGTGCCGCCGATCGCGAGATCGTAAAGTCCATCGAGCGCCATCGCGATGCGCGCGCCGTCGCGATCGAGCTGCGCGACCCAACCGGAGAATTCCTGACCGACGGTAAGCGGCGTCGCATCCTGCAAATGCGTGCGGCCGATTTTCACAATGTCCGCAAACTCTGCCGCTTTGACCTGAATCGCGTCGCGAATTTTGCGCACCGCGGGCAGGAGTATGCGCGCGGTTTCCGTCGCAGCGGCAATGTGCATGGCGGCGGGAAACGTGTCGTTCGACGATTGCGACATATTGACGTCGTCGTTGGGGTGCACGGGCTTCTTGCTGCCCATCTCGCCGCCGGCAATCTCAATCGCGCGATTCGAGACCACCTCGTTGACGTTCATGTTGGTCTGCGTGCCGCTCCCGGTCTGGTAGATACGCAGCGGAAAATGATCATTGAGCTTGCCGGAAATCACTTCGTCGGCCGCCCGCGAGATGAGCGCCGCCTTTTCCGCCGAAAGCTTGCCCAAATCCTGATTTACAAGCGCCGCCGCCTTCTTGAGGATGCCGAACGACCGAATAAGCTCCGGCGGCATAGTGTCTTTGCCAATGTCGAAATGAATGAGCGAGCGCGCCGTTTGCGCGCCATAGTAGCGGTCTGTAGGGACATCAATCTGCCCCATCGAATCAGACTCCGTGCGAGTCGGACCCGCGTGAACAACAGTAACGTTCGACATGCGAAGCTCCTGGTGAGTGATTGCAGCGCGAAGTTTAGCAGGGAGATCGGCGCAGCGTAAGCGCGTCAGTTCCGCCTCCTAGAATTACGATTCGCAGCGGGTGGATTTCTCGTCGAGCGCCCGTTTCGATTTCTCACCCGATTGGATCGAGGCTTCGATCGCGACATAGAAATTGTGGTGCGTCCAGCATTCCAGTCTGAACGCTCAAGCACGATTCGCTTCACGTCCGCGTCACGGCGAAGTACTTGAAACATGAGCTTCGCAATATCGGCTTCTTCCTTTTCCCGCGATTTCCCAGAGCTCTTGGAAAATAGCTTACCTGCGAACGCGCTGAGGGTGCCATCCTTGTAGACATCCTCTCCAACATCACTCTGGCAGCGATCCATGATCGACAGAAAAAGAATGAATATAGCGGCCGAGCCGAGAGCGATTTGCGAAAGAAGATCCGGCGGCAGCGAAGAGTGGGCCCAACAGCAACGCAGCGAATCCGACGAGATTGCCGTATACACGGATGCGACGCTCAACGGGCTTTAGTCGGATACTCATAGATAAAATATCTTTAATAGAAATAAAGCAATCGGAGACCCAACACCCGTTCAACACTATTGCCTGAGGAGGGCCGTAGAAGCCCGGCGCACGGAAAAATCTATGGCCGCGATTCCACAGTGGGAACCATTTCGGGAATAGGCGCGGATCTGGAACAGTCGACGATGTCTTGAACCGCAGGTTTGGGAATCACTTCTAACAGTGACATGCGGGATGGTCGCAGAAACACCAAAGCCAGAAGTTTGGGGTCAGAAAATGAAAAAAGGCCGCCTGAGGAGGCGGCCTTTTCGAATACCGATGCGATGTGTTGTGCTCTTTGAGCCGATGCGATCTGACAGAATCCGTCCAAATCGCTGACCGACCCGAAGGTCGAGCAGCGCTGAGTGCCATCGAACGTGCCTCTCTTGACCGTGAGATCTTGAGAGGCAATTTGCGTGGCATGACCCGCACACCATAGCGGGTTGAGCCACGACTACTTTAGAAAGGAGGTGATCCAGCCGCAGGTTCTCCTACGGCTACCTTGTTACGACTTCACCCCAATCATGAGTCATACCTTGGGCGTCTGCCTCCTTGCGGTCAGCGTGACGACTTCTAGTACAACTCACTTTCGTGATGTGACGGGCGGTGTGTACAAGGCCCGGGAACGTATTCACGGCGTCGATCTGATACGCCATTACTAGCGATTCCGGCTTCATGCAGTCGAGTTGCAGACTGCAATCCGAACTGAGCAGAGTTTTTTCCGATTAGCTCCCCCTCGCGGGTTGGCAACGGTTTGTGCCCTGCATTGTAACACGTGTGTAGCCCTGGACATAAAGGCCATGCGGACTTGACGTCATCCCCACCTTCCTCTCCGTTATCCGGAGCAGTCCACGTAGAGTTCCCTCCTTGCGGAGTGGCAACTACGTGCAGGGGTTGCGCTCGTTGCGGGACTTAACCCAACACCTCACGGCACGAGCTGACGACAGCCATGCAGCGCCTATACTCATGTCCCTTGCGGGAAGGCCGTATTTCTACAGCTGATCATAAGCATTTCGAGCCCAGGTAAGGTTCCTCGCGTAGCGTCGAATTGAACCACATGTTCCACCGCTTGTGCGGGCCCCCGTCAATTCCTTTGAGTTTCAGTCTTGCGACCGTACTCCCCAGGTGCAGGACTTAACGCGTTAGCTCCGGGACGACACCCGAACGGGTGGCACCCCAAGTCCTGATCGTTTAGGGCTAGGACTACCAGGGTATCTAATCCTGTTTGCTCCCCTAGCTTTCGTTCCTCAGCGTCAGTAGTGGTCCAGCGCGCCGCTTTCGCCACGGGTGTTCCTGCAGATATCTACGCATTTCACCGCTACACCTGCAATTCCACGCGCCTCTCCCACACTCAAGCACAGCAGTTTCGGAAGCAGACTCTGGGTTGAGCCCAGAGATTTCACTCCCGACTTGCCACACCGCCTACGAACCCTTTACACCCAGTAATTCCGAGCAACGCTGGCCCCCTACGTCTTACCGCGGCTGCTGGCACGTAGTTAGCCGGGGCTTCTTATACCCGTACCGTCAATCCTCTTGCGAGGTTTTCGTCCGGGTCGAAAGGGGTTTACACTCCGAGAAGCTTCATCCCCCACGCGGCGTCGCTGCATCAGGCTTTCGCCCATTGTGCAAGATTCCCCACTGCTGCCTCCCGTAGGAGTCTGGACCGTGTCTCAGTTCCAGTGTGGCTGGCCATCCTCTCAGACCAGCTAACGATCATAGCCTTGGTGAGCC
>DASXPD010000068.1:0-9180 GCA_036493835.1 Candidatus Acidiferrum sp.
CTGTTCAGAAGCTCGATGACGATGGTGACGCCGTTGTCTTCGCCGATTTTCTTGAGCTTGTTGAGGCCGAGAATCGTGTTTTTGGCCCCCTCGGCGTCGGACATACCGTCGCGATTTCCCGAAAACGTGATGACGTTGGGCACGCCAGCCTTTGCGGCGAGCGGAATATTCTTGCGGAAGGCTTCTTCGATCTTCGCGTGATTTTCGACGCGATTCAGCGCGTGCGGGATGTCGCCGCCGCCGGCGTAGCCCATCGCGCAGATCAATCCGTATTGGCGCGGGATTTCCCACTCTTCGACTGGAAGCAGGTCGATCGCTTTGCAACCGATCTCGGCCGAGTAGGCGCATAACTTGTCGAGCGGAATGTCTTTGTAGCACCACCGCGATACCGACTGTTTGATTGCTCCCTTGCGTGGAATCGGCACGATTCCCTTCCCGTCTGCCTGTGCGTTGTCTTGCGCCCACGCTGCCGCTGGAATGGAGGCGATGGTCGCACCGGAAACCGCCGTCTTGAGCAAATCACGTCGCGATAAGTTGTTCATGGCGGACCGAGTTTACCCAAGAACGATGAATCTGCAAACGTTTTCTCCAGATATTCCGGGTGTTGGCCGGGTGGCAGTTGGCGGCGAAACACTTTTCTGTGAGCTCTGCGTCTATTGGGGCAATCGGAGGGTGTGCCATGAGAATGCTGCTGCGATTTGTTTTTCTGCTTGTTTTGGCTGGCGCGTCGTCAGTCGCGTTCGCGCAAGACGCGACTTTTCGCGGGAACGCCGCACATACCGGTGTTTATCAGGATGCGGGCGTACCGCAATTCAACAAGATCAAGTGGCAGTTTCACACGAATGGGCAGGTGCTTTCGTCGCCGGCCGTGACGTCCGACACCGTTTATATCGGAAGCAGCGACCATTTCTTGTATGCCGTTAGTCGCGGGAACGGTGCCGAGAAATGGAAATTCAAGACCGAGGGGCGAATCACGTCTTCACCGGCGGTTTCAGGTGGCGTAGTTTATTTCACGTGTTATGACGGCAACGCATATGCGGTGGACGCTTCGAACGGCGCTTTGCGATGGAAATTTGCGCTGCCCGGGGAACGGCGATTTGCTGCGACTCATATTCACGGCGCTTCGCCGAATGGTGAAACGATGCCGGATCCGTTTGACTTTTATCTTTCGTCCCCGGTTGTTGTTGAGGGCGTCGTTTATTTTGGCAGCGGGGACACGAATATCTATGCGCTCGACGCTGCGTCTGGCGCGTTGAAATGGAAATTTAAGACGGGAGATGTTGTGCATGCTTCGCCCGCGCTCGCTGACGGCAGACTTTATGTCGGCAGCTGGGACAGCTATTTTTATGCGCTCGATGCAAAAACGGGGAAAGAGATTTGGCGGTTTAAGACGGGCGAAGATCACGAGATTCACAATCAGGTCGGAATTCAATCTTCGGCTGCGATTGTGGACGGTGTTGTTTATTTCGGGTGCCGCGATTCGAATTTTTACGCGGTGGATGCTGCCACTGGCAAAGAACGGTGGCGTTTCAATAATAAAGGCTCGTGGGTCATTGGCTCGCCTGCGGTTGCCAACGGCAAAGTTTATTTCGGCACCTCCGACACTGCCCTTTTCTATGGGCTCGATGCGAAGTCGGGTGCGCAACTCTTTTCTTTGGGGTTTCACGCATGGCCGCTGTTTTCGTCGCCCGCGCTCGCCGGCGAGCGCATCTACGTCGGTTCGCACGAAGGCAAGCTGTTCGCGATCGATCTTACGACGCAGAAGCTGGCGTGGACCTTCGCGACTGATGGCTCAAAGAAAAATGGTCCTACGTACACGAAAGCTGACGGTACGGGCAACTACGACCTCGCCTTCAGCGATTTCTTTTATGACGATATGGTCTCGGGCGTCCAGAAAATGATGTCGGTCGGCTCGGTCCTCTCGTCGCCGGTCGTCGCGGGCGACACGGTTTTCTTCGGCAGCACAGACGGCAATCTATACGCGTTGATTTAAATCACATCGCGTGCGCTCGCAGCATCCTTAGTCGAGCGCATTACTGCGCGGCTTCGCTTCCACTTCGTTTGCAAATCGAGTTCGCTTCGCGCATCATTGCTGTTTCGTTTTACTTGCGACGGCGCGTCAATGGATCGCGCGCGAAGAACACCGCGTTCGCGCAGTACTTCGCCGCCCAGCGTCATAAAACGCCAAAGATTATTCTTCATTTCTGTATCTCTGAGGGAGACGAATGGATAAGCCGCGAAAGATCGAGCCTGCGAAAGGAAAATTGGGCGTTTTGACGCCGGGGATGGGGGCCGTTAGCACCACATTCATGGCGGGTGTCGAGCTTGTTCGCAAGGGCAAATCGCAACCCGTGGGCTCGCTCACGCAGCTTGGCACGATTCGCCTCGGTAAGCGGACGGATGGCCGCTCCCCGGCTATCAAAGATTTCGTTCCACTCAGCGGGCTGAACGATATCGTTTTCGGCGGCTGGGACATTTTCAAAGACAACGCTTTTCAATCGGCTGCCAATGCCGGCGTGCTGAGCCCGGAAGATCTCGCGAAGGTGAAGCCGTTCCTTTCGAAGATCAAGCCGATGAAGGCTGCGTTTGATCCCGAGTATGTGAAAAAGCTCGATGGGCCGAACGTCAAAAAAGCGAAGAACAAATACGAACTCGCGCTGCAAATTAAAGAGGATATTGCCAATTTCAAGAAGACGAGCAAGGTTTCGCGCCTTGTCATGTGCTGGTGCGGTTCGACTGAGATTTTTCTGAAGGCGGATGACGTTCACTCGACGCCCGAGAAATTCGTCGAAGCGATGAAGGCGAATCATCCGGCGATCGCGCCGTCGATGCTCTACGCGTGGGCCGCGGTCACCAGCGGCGTGCCCTTCGCCAACGGCGCGCCCAATCTCACAGTCGACTTCCCTGCCATGATGCAACTCGCGCAGGAGCACGAAGTCGCCATCTGCGGCAAAGACTTCAAAACCGGCCAAACGCTGATGAAGACGATCCTCGCGCCTGGATTCAAAGCGCGCATGCTCGGTCTCAATGGGTGGTTCTCGACGAACATTCTCGGCAATCGCGATGGCGAAGTGCTCGAAGATCCCGGCTCGTTCAAGACGAAGGAAGAATCGAAGCTCGGGGCACTCGAGTACATCATGCAGCCCGAGCTTTATCCGGCGCTTTACGGCAAGATGCACCACAAAGTCCGCATCAACTACTACCCGCCGCGCGGCGACAACAAAGAAGGCTGGGACAACATCGACATCTTCGGCTGGCTTGGCTATCCGATGCAGATCAAGGTCGACTTCCTCTGCCGCGACTCGATCCTCGCGGCACCGATCGTTCTCGATCTCGTGCTCTTTCTCGATCTCGCGCAGCGTGCCGGAATGCGCGGCATCCAGGAGTGGCTCAGCTTCTACTTCAAATCGCCTATGACGGCACCGAAGCTCTATCCTGAGCACGACCTCTTCATTCAGTCGATGAAGCTGAAGAACACCCTCCGCTGGATGATGGGCGAAGATTTGATCACCCACCTTGGCCAGGAGTATTACGACTAGCCGCAGATGCCCAACTTTAAGGGCACGGCATGCCGCCGTGCCCTTTCTACTAACTCTGGCTTTCAATCGTTCGATTCACTTTTCCGATTCTTTCCATCTATTTTTCGCCGCAACACTGTCCCTCTTTCAGTTTGACCGCCGCGAATACCACGCGCTATCCTCCACTGTTTATGGCGTGTCTCTCTCCGCTCACCACTCCGCTACCGACTTTTGCATCAATTTCCTTTGAGGAGAAACATGACGACTGAACTGCGTAATTTCCTGTCCCTCTCGTATGAAGAGTTGGAAGAGCTGAATCTCAAGGCCAAGAAGCAGCGCCTCGATCGCGTTGCGCCCGGCACTATTCAGGAAGAGCGAATCAAATATCTCAGCGACGAGCGCGGCATCAAGGCGGTCACCGTTTTGTTCAGCGACCTCGAAGGCCGCCTGCATATGCTCGACTACGACAAGAAATTCCTCGTCAAGAGCTACGACAACCTGACCTTCGACGGTTCTTCGATCCGTGGCTTCACCGCGCAGCGCGAAAGCGACCTCCGCCTCGGCATCGACTGGTCCGCTTTCTATTGGGGACCGGCCGACATCTTCGGCTCCGGCAAAGTCCTCGTCTTCGGCGAAGTCATCGACAAAGACGGCTCACCGTACAAGGCCGACATGCGCGGCTCACTCAAATCCTTCGCCACCGAAATGTTCGAAGAAGAGGAATACACGCTCAACGCGGCGAACGAAATCGAAGGCTTCCTGTTCAACGGCGCCGACGCCGAAGCCCGCTATAACGACACCGGTAAGTTCGAGTACGTCAACACCGGCGGCTACTACCATTCCCTGCCCGGCGATCCGCTGCGCACTTTCATCGATACGTGCGCCGAGGTCCAGCGCGCGATGGGCTTCCAGAACGAAAAAGATCACCCTGAAGTCGCGCCATCGCAGTTCGAAATCAACTACGGTTACGGCGAGTGCGTCGCCGCAGCCGACCAGATTCAGATCTACAAGCTGATCTGTCGACAGGTCGCCACCCGAATGGGACTCACCGCGTCCTTCCTGCCGAAGCCAGTCGTCGGCGTCAACGGCAACGGTATGCACACCAACGTTTCGATCAGCCAAAAGGGCAAAAATCTTTTTTGGGATCCCAAGGGCGAAGAAAAACTCAGCAAGACCGGCTGGTCCTTCGTCGATCGCATTCTCACGCACGGCAACGACATCTGCTTGATGCTCAACTCCAGCGTCAACGCCTATCGCCGCCTCGACCCGCATTTCGAAGCGCCGAACCAGATCAAGGCGAGCGCCGTCGATCGCGGCTCGATGGTTCGCATCCCCATCGGCAACGAAAAGAGCATGCGCGTCGAAGTTCGCTCCGTCGCACCCGACGCCAACCCCTACATGGTGCTGTACTCGATCTTCAAGACCGGCATCCAGGGTGACACATCGAAAACCAAGAATCTCCGCCAGGCCGAGCGCTATTTGCCCGACAACATCTACACCGCGCTCGACGATTTCCGCAAAGCGAAGTGGACCACCGAACTCATGGGCGAAGACGTCAAGGGTCGCTACGCCGATTTGAAACAAGCCGCCGCCGACCGCTGCGCCCGCCAACTGGGTACCTTCGTGAAAGTTCCCGAAGTCCAGTTCCACCACGAGGTTTACAACCAGTTCCTCTGGAACATGTTTTAGTCCAAATCAGTCTCCGAACAGAAAAAAGGGCGCGATTGTCGCGCCCTTTTTTTCGACAATGAAGCAAATACACGGAGCCGGCGAGACGCGCCAGCCGGCGCGTCTCGCTGGCTAGGCGCTCGTCACTCGCCTCATCCAGCCGCCGCGCTCGCCTTCCCCGCGATGAATTCAAGCAAATCCGCATTGATCTGCTCTGCGTGCGTCGTCGGCATCCCGTGCGGGAATCCCGGATACGTCTTCAACGTCCCGTTCTTCACCAGCTTCACAGCGTGCGCTCCACTGGCTTCAAACGGGCAAATCTGATCGTCCAGTCCGTGCATCACCAGCACCGGCACGTCGATGCTCTTCAAATCCTCAAAGAAATCCGTCTCTGAGAGCACTCGAACGCACTCATAGTGCGCCTGAGCGCTGCCCATCATTCCCTGCCGCCACCAGTTGTCTCGAATCCCTTGCGAAACTTTCGCGCCGGGACGGTTGAATCCATAAAACGGCATCGTGATATCTTGATAGAATTGCGAACGGTGAAACGCGGTCCCGCCCCGCAGCTGATCGAACACCTCCAACGGAAGCCCGTCCGGATTCTCTTTCGACTTCAGCAATTTCGGTGGTATCGAGCTGATGAGCACCGCTTTCGCTACCCGCCCCTTCCCATACTTTGCGACGTAGCGAGTCACCTCGCCGCCTCCCGTCGAGTGCCCAATGTGAACCGCATCCTTCAGATCAAGCGCCTTCGTTAGTTCCCCAACGTCAGCCGCATACGTATCCATATCGTGTCCATGGTCCGTCTGCGTCGAGCGCCCGTGCCCGCGACGATCATGCGCAATCACGCGGTAACCGTGTTGCAGAAAAAACATCATCTGCGTATCCCAGTCGTCCGCCGACAGCGGCCATCCGTGATGAAAAAACAGCGGCTGCCCCTTGCCCCAATCCTTGTAAAAAATCTGCGTTCCATCTTTCGTAGTAATTGTCGCCATGGATATTCTCCTTCGATTGGTCTTTGAGACTTACGTACCCGCCGCATGGTCGTCGTCGCGGCCTGGTAGTCCCGCGATTCGCGGCCAGCACCACACCATCCGCGGTCTAGATGACTGAGGGAAGGAAAGGGATGCTGCTTTTATCCGAAATGTCAGAAAGCGCGACCTTCAGCAACCCCGCCCAGTAAGAACAGGCTGCCTCTCAGCGCCGACTCCGCTCAGAAAAAACTCGACCAGTTTCCTTGCACCGTTCTCTAAGATCGCGAATCAACATGTGAGAAACCGAAGGTGGTCAACCGAACACAAATACGACGACTTCGAGAAGCGCCTCGCCATCTCACCCGTCATCGCCGTGCCCACGATCACCCTAGAAGGCGACGCCAACGGCGCCATCCACGCCGACAGCCCCACCTATCGCGCCAAATTTTCGGGCAAATACGACTACCGCCTCATCACCGGCGGCGTCGGCCACAACCTCCCCCAAGAAGCCCCCCAACCCTTCGCCCAAGCCGTAATCGACGCCTTCGCGTTAACCTGACTTCCGGCCGCGCTCCATCTCAACCGACCCATGTACAGAGCGTGTCACCCTGAGCGAAGCGAGCCGACGCCTTTTCTTCGCGTTCGCTTCCCCAAGGCCCTGAGCCTCGAAGGGGGCTAACGCGTCGGCTCGGGCAGTGAAGGATCTCAGCCGTCGCCCCTCGCAAATTCTTCCCGTTTGCAAACAATTCTGAGCAAGTCCCGTAGTCTCCGAAGCAATCGCAAAACGTCAGCCAACTTCGGCTCCGCTTCTGTCATAATAGAGGAGAAGAGCGGTTTTTATTTTCTCTGCGTGCGCACTCGCAGACTCGAGCAAACATTGACAACCACATTCCTGAAACGCCAAAAAGAACACAAGCGTCACGAAAAGGCAAAAGCTAAGGCCGAAGTCCGTCGCAACAAAGCGATCGCCCGCCGCGCCCAGGAAAATCAGGGCCCAGCCACCGACGACGCAGACACCAATGCAGCAGCCGTCACCGACACCAACGGCCAAGACGTCGAAAATCCCACGTAAGAAAATTCGAAGGAAACCAAAGCTAAGTCTGTAATCCTGGGCGAAGGATCTCAACCGTCAGCTCAACGGCAGTCCGATCCAGACAGCAACCAATTCGCCGTCACCGATTAGGCTGAAGATTGTAGTAAAACGTAAACCGCAACTCGATATATGCCTGAGCAAATTTGTCGGGCAGCTTGCTAAACGGCGCCGCCTCTCGAACCGCCTCCAAACTGGCCGCGTCCAAGTCACTCTTTCCCGAACCTACTTTAATTGTCAGGAGATCCTTCGGAACATTCCCGTCCTTCTGAATGCGAAACTCCACGACGTCTATTCCCTTTTCGCCCTTCTCAAGGGAAGGCCGCGCGTTCGCCAGCCAGCGTTTCTTTACCACCGCATAAACGTCCCGAAGGTAAGGTCTGAAGTCAACTTCCTCAGCGCTGCTGAGCATTGATAAGGCGCAATTCGCCTGAGCCTGTGGCGTAGCGCCGCCGGCAAGCACGCCGTCGCCGTTGGACGGAATAGCGGTCTCGGTAGTCAGAAAAAGAGTCGAAGCCAAAAGCATGATCATCACGAAACGGCCCACAGTCTCGAAAATCATCAGCTCACCTCACCTGCAGAACCCGGCGATTGAGACGTTGCCTGCTCACTAGGAGCTTGCCCGGCTGGCGCGCAGTCCATTTGAGGAGTAACTCTCAATCCACTAGTGCTTCAACGTTTGCGCATGCCAAACGGCAATTCTTGTACTCTCGCATAATGCTGCGCAGTCTATCTATTGGTTTGATTCTTTTCCTCAATTGCTTTCTTCCAGCCGTTCACGCGCAGACTGCGGGTTCGTCGGCTGCCGCCGGCACACCGTACCGCGTCATGCGGTCTATCGCAGGTGCCGCAGGTCACGAAGACAACGGTAAGTTCGTGATGGACGACCCGCGAAGCCTTTTCACTGCCGGCAAAGACGCAAGAGTGATCGTCTATTTCGAATGGGAGGGACCTCTCGGACCCCATCACTTTGAGGGTCTGTGGAAGAGCCCTGAAGGCAAAATCGTCTTGATCTCCGACTTTCGTTACGAAGCTAAATCCAAGAATTACTCCGGCTACTGGACCATGCTTCTCGCGGACGGCACACCCTCTGGCGAATGGAATCTCGAGGCTCGAATCGATGGTGAGCCTGCCGGATCGCTCAGTTTTGTCATCACCGGTTCTCCCGTCGCTCACGTAGCCCCGCCTCCCCAGCCGCTCACCTTGGCCGAGTTTTACCGAAAGGCAATGGACGCCACCGTGGTGATCGAAAAACTTTCTCCAGATGGCAGTCCCGTCGAAAAATCGACGGGATTTTGGATTGGTGACGGCCAGATCGTGACGTCCTTCGTGACAGCCCAGTCCTGCCATCGATTCCACGCAAGAATCTGATCGGTCTTTATTTGGACGTTCGAGTTCGTGGAGACGCGAAGACCCGATGCGCCGTCGATGCTCTCGAAAAATCCATTCTGAAGCGCGGACCTGCGAGCGCTGTCGATGTCGGGGGCCACTGCTCATTCCTCGAATGGGGACCCCTCGGGTCGAAGGTGGTCGACGGGTCCATTACCGGCACGAGTACTTTCCAGCACGCTGGCGTCCGTTTGCTGATTGCATCCGGAGTCACTCCTCAATCAATCGGTGGCGCGCTCCTGGATGAATACGGAAACTTTGTTGGTGTAATCGGAGGCACCATCGTTCCTTCGGCGCCGCCTAGCAAAATTCTGTCATTGCTCAATAACTCGAACTCCACGGCTGCACTCATGGATCTCGATACCACGGGTTTGGCTATTCCGGCATCCCTGCTGCCCGAATTACCTATGAGTTCCGCGCCGACCGCGCTGTCAACACTCGCTCAACAGGGCTACCTTGCTCCTTTGCTCGTTCGATCGAACCTAGTTCAATACGTGACCATCAGCAACGCGGTCACCAAGCAGTACGGGTCACTTCCACT
>DASXPD010000069.1:0-30118 GCA_036493835.1 Candidatus Acidiferrum sp.
TTTCGTGTCGTACTGGTTCCGCAACGATAATCGGTTGCCGCAGGCTCGGCTGGCTGTCGTCTCCTACGTCATCGTAGGCATGATCGGCCTTTTGCTCGTCGGTTTCTGGAAGCTCCAGATCATCGATTCCGACAAGTATTCCCAGTGGGCCGACCGCAACCGCATCCGCTCCATTCCCGTCATCGCGCCTCGGGGACGCATGCTCGACCGCGACGGCCGCGTTCTCGTCGACAACTACCCGTCTTTCAGCGTTCTTCTTCTGCGTGACGACCCAAGCCTGGTGGCAAAAGACCTGCCGATGATCGCGGAAGGCCTCGGCGTCCCAATTAACGACCTGACCGACCAGCTCAATAACGCCCGCGAATTGCCCAAATTTCAGCCCATCGTCATCAAGCCGGAAGCCACTCCGGCCGACGTCGCCTTCATCGAATCGCATCGCTCCGACATTCCGCTCCTCGAAATGCTGATGGTCCATCGCCGCCGCTACATGCCCAATGGCTTCATGGCTCACGCCAGCGGCTACGTCGGTGAAGTCAGCGAAAAGCAGATCGAAGACAGCGACGGCAAGTTCCGCCCCGGCGACTTCGTCGGCAAAACCGGTCTAGAGCGCCAATATAACGACATCCTGCAAGGCACCGACGGCATGCGCCGTGTCATCGTCAATAGCGTCGGCAAAGAAGTCGATCGCCTCCCAACCCAGGAAGCCATCCCCGGCAAACAGATTCAGCTCAGCGTCGACTACGACCTCCAGGCGATGGCTGAGCAGTCCCTCGGCGTGCGTCCCGGCGCTGTCGTTGCCCTCGACCCGCGTACCGGCGAAATTCTCGCCATGGTCAGCCGCCCCACTCCCGACCCCAACGATTTCGCCGTTCGAATCACCAACAAAGAGTGGAAAGACCTCAACGACGACCCCCTGAAACCGCTGCTAAACCGCGCGATTCAGGCTCAACTCGCTCCCGGTTCCGTCTTCAAAATCGTCACCGCGACGGCCATGCTCGAAGACCACGTGCCAGCGGAGAGCTACACGGCGTTTTGCCCCGGCTACGGCACCTTCTTTGGCCGGCAATATCACTGCTGGGTCTACTACTCCAAAAAAGGCATTACGTCCCATGGAGCCGTTAATCTCCACGATGCGATCCTCGAGTCGTGCGACGTCTTCTTCTATAACGTCGGCATGAAGCTCGGTATCGACCGCCTCGCCTATTACGCCAGCGGTCTCGGTGTCGGCCACAAAACCGGCATCGACCTACCAGCCGAGGAAGCTGGCCTGATGCCTTCTCAGGAATGGGTCGAGCGCGCCCTTCACCGCAAATGGTACGCCGGTGAGGTCATTTCGGTAGCCACGGGCCAAGGCGCCGTTCAGACAACCCCGCTCCAACTCGCCCGCTTGATCGGCGGCATTGCCTCCGGCGGCGTTTTCAAGCAGCCGCATATGCTGAAAGACGCTCCTAATGTCGGCGAAGAGAAATTCCCGATCTCCGAATCCACCATCGAAAAGGTCACCGAAGCCATGTATGGCGTGATCAACGAGCCCCACGGCACCGGCGGCCAACTCAAGCTCGCCGGCATCGAGTTCAGCGGCAAGTCGGGCACGGCTCAGGTCATCGGCTACAGCAAAATGGCGCTCATTCACAAGGGATCGCAATTCGCCGATAACGCATGGTTCGTCGGCTATGCGCCCAAGCGCAATCCCGAAATTTGTGTCGCAGCTCTGGTTCAGGAAAGCGGCCAGCATGGCGGCGAAGCAGCCGGCCCAGTCGTTCGCGACGTCGTGAAAGCCTTCTACGACAAGCGCACCAAGCGCACCGAAGGCATCACGAACGCCGAGGCAACGAAGCCGAACGAGCCAGGCAAAGCTGTGCCTCCGCCGGCAACCGTGATTCCGCCAGTGATGCGAGCGCCCGACAAGCGCGATGCCGAGCCCCAGGCAACACCAGCCCGGCAGCGCACTCCGGAGCCGCGCCAGCAACATCGGTAGCCAGCTTCCGGTCGTAGGTTTTGCAGTCTGGAACAGTCGCAACTTGAAGATTTAAAAGGATTTGGATCGGTCGGCAACAAACAGAGACTTTATGAAAGACGCACCCGGAACTCGCGATTACGACTGGTGGCTCATCGCCATCCTCTTGGCTATCTGTACCTTAGGGGTATTGGAGATCTATTCCGCCACCCAAGGCAGCAGCCTTGCCGGCATGCACACCAAACAGATCCGCTGGCTGGCGGTCGGCTTCATATTAATGTTCGTTCTTTCCCGCCTCGACTATCATCTAATCCTCGATCAGGCTTGGATCCTCTACCTCATCGGCGTCTGCGCACTCGTCGCGGTTCTCCTCTTCGGTCATACCCGGTTTGGCGCGAAACGCTGGCTTCCTATCGTCGGTGAATTCTTACAGGTGTCGGAACTCGTAAAATTGATTATAATCATCTGGGTGGCGCGCTTCTTTGCGGAAGTGCGTACCGATGAGCTTTCCCTTCGCGACCTGATCAAAGCTGGGCTTTTGGTTGGTTTGCCACTCGGGCTAATATTGAAACAGCCCGACTTGGGCACCGCGTTAGTGCTCGTGCCTCTTTTGATCGTTGGCGCTTTTCTGGGGGGATTGCAGTGGAAACACGCAGCCGTTTTCGGTTTGGCTGGCGTCTTGTTAGTCGGGAGTGTTTTTTATCCTCCGGTGAGTAAGCACATTCTCAAGCCCTATCAACGAGAGAGAATCACTTCCTTCCTGCATCCAGAAGACGATGCGAAAGGTTCCGGCTATCAATTGCTCCAATCGAAAATCGCCGTTGGTTCCGGCGGTTTCTGGGGTAAAGGATTTCGTAACGGCACGCAAAATCAGCTCGGCTATATTCCCGTTCGTTATTCCGACTTCATCATGTCGGCTTGGGCGGAAGAGCAGGGCTTCAAGGGCGTGCTCATTGCGTTAGGTTTGTATATGGCGTTGTTGCTCCGACTCGTGCAGAATGCTCAGCGCGCGAAAGATCGTGCAGGCATGTTCCTGGTCATGGGCGTAGCCGCCGCGCTTGGTTTCCATGTTTTAGTAAATGTGGCTATGGTGATTGGCGCTATGCCGGTCACTGGCATTCCGTTGCCGCTGATGAGCTACGGAGGCTCTGCCACATTATTTGTTTTCCTGGCGATTGGTCTGGTGATGAACGTCCGGATTCGCCGGTTCGTCAACTGAGCGTTTCGCCAGTCCCGAACACGCCGCCTGAGATCGCGATTCGCGATTCCTCGCCGCCTCCGTTCGGAAGATAGTTTCAGAATCAGGAATATTAGTGTGAGGACAGCATCGTCCGCCGTTTGCCCCTCCCGGCAACGGACAGGCCTTGTAAGCAAGAGGAAGTGCCTCAGAGTTGTGAATGACCCCGGTGTCTCCGGGCTCCACATCTCCCGCCTTTCCCGCTTCGTACGTCACGGCATCGCCTTCAACAAGCAATCGCCCTCGTACCCCTGCGTTCCGCAGGGCAGGCTATTCGTCCGCGTCGCCGTCGAGCACAAGCTCGCTTCGATGCCGTCCGGTGGCTGCAATCCAGTCGCAGTCACTTCCAGCGATAACTCCGGCGCGCCCGCAAATATCTGCGGACAACTCGCGTCCGGCGAATCGCAGAAAGGCGGCTCCGGCCTCTCCGGTGCCGCATATTACGAGGACTTTTCATGTCGAAAGAGTTGGTTATTTCCGCAGCCTCCCACGAACGGCGGGTTGCGATTTTGGAAGAAGGTCAGTTAGTCGAAATTTACATCGAGCGCGAAAAAGAGTTCGCGCTGGTTGGTAGCATCTACAAAGGCCGCGTCACTCGCGTCCTCCCCGGTATGCAGTCCGCGTTCGTCGATATCGGCCTCGATGGCGACGCGTTTCTCTACGTCAGCGACGTTTTCGAAAATCTTGAAGATTACGATCACGGCCATGGGCATGGCGATTCTCACGCCCCCGCGCCGGCGCAATCCGCGGCGGCTGTCGCCACCGAAGTTTTGCCCGGCGAAACCGTCGGCCGCGCGCCCGATTCGCACGAGCACGACGAGCATCACGACGAACACGAAGCTCACGCCGAGCCTCATCATGACGAGCACGGCGAAGAGCATCACGAGCCCGAGCATCACGACGAGCACGACAACTTTGGCAACGTCGAACCCGGCAACGCGCGCGTCGCCGATCGCAACGCCGAAGCCGAGCCCGAGCCACACAACGAGTTCGAAGAGCGCCAGCCGGAATCCAACGCATCGGCGCCGCAAAATTTCGCTCCGCATTACAATCCGACGCAAAAATATCCGCAACGCAACGATCGCGGACCGCGCGACAATCGCGGCAGCCAAAACTTTAGTGGTCGCCCCGAAGGCGATCGCGGCGGCAGTGATCGTGGCGGTGACCGTGGTGGCGATCGAGGCGGTGACCGCGGTGGACGCGGACGCTTCGGCCGTCGCGGTGGACGTCGTCGCGGTGGCAGCGGCAGTAGCAGCGGCGGTGGCCGCTCTGGCCCAGGCGCACCGGGCGGACGCAATCTTCCCCCATCGAAATACGCTTCGCCGCAAGGCGATCAGCGCGGTAACGATTCGCGCGGCGGCTACAGTAATCGCGACAATCGCGGCGGTGGTGATCGCAGTGGCCCGCCGAATCGCGGCTACGACAATCGCGGCAGTCAGCCGCGCTTCGAAAATCGCCGCCCAGAAAGTGGCGAACCGCGTCCTTCCGGTCCAGCCGACGGCGGCGCCAAGGAAGATGACTTCGTTCTCCCCGGCGAGTCGCTCGCAAAATATCGCAATCGTCCCGCGGCCGCTGCGCCTGCAGCTCCGATCGTCGAGCCCGAATTGCACGACGAACCGCAACCCATCATCAATGAACCCCTTTCGCGTGGTTCCGCACCGCCGCCGACGAACGCTCCGCGCCGCTCCTCCGGATTGCCAAGCTGGCTCCTCGCCGGTTCTGGTGCAGAGGCCGAGCACGTAGCCGAATCGGAAGAGTCCGAAGCCTCCGACGAAAGCCGCGATGAAGCTTTCGAAAATCGCGCCTCCGCTCACGAACTCGAAGACACGAACGCGCGCGAAGAAGTCGCGCCCGAATCCACGCTGAGTGACGACGAAGTCGCCGCTCTCGCTTCCAGCATCATCGAAGCGAAGCAGGACGAAGTTCAGGCGCACGCTCCCGCCGACGCCATCGTTGGTGGCGCCGCATTCGAAGAAGACGACGAGGAAGACGAAGAAGAAGCCGAAGAAATTCCCGCCGTCGACGAAATCGAAGTTTCAGACGAAGGTGTCGAAGAAACCGGATCTGTCGAAGAAATTCATTCGCTCAGCCCGCAAGAACGCGCCGACATCGAAGCTGACGCCGCGCACGACGAAGCCGTTAAGGCCGAGTCCGGCGCTCACGGTCATGACGAAGTGCATCACGAAGCCCATCACGAAGATCACGGCGAACACGAGCACGGCGACGCGATCTACCATCACGAAGGCGAGCTCCAGACCGAATCGATTTCGGCTGCCGGCGAAACCTCCGGTGGCGGCCACGCGAAGGAAGACGATTCGATCCTGCTCCCCGGCGAGACGCGTTCACCGCGCCCTGCCGGCGCTCCTCGCGAAGAATTTGCTCCGCGCGATTCCGCCCGCATCGGCAGCGGCAATCCGCGCTCGCGTTTCCAGCGCCCGTTCCGCAGCGGCAGTGGCGGACGCGACCGTGGCAGCCGCGACAATCGCGGCGGCAGTGATCGTGGTAGCGACCGCGGCAGTGATCGTGGTGGTGATCGCGGTGGTGACCGTGGTGGACGCAGCGATCGCGGTGGACGTCCCGGTGGACGCTTCCAGCGCCGTGGACCCGGCGGCGGTGGCGGTGGACATCGTCAAGACCGCGGCTATCAAGGTGGCCGCTCCGGCGCACCTCGCCGCCCACAACTCATTTCCGAAATGCTCAAGGCCGGTCAGGATGTCGTCATCCAGATCGCCAAAGAGCCGCTCGGCAAAAAGGGCGCGCGCATCACGAGTCACGTCGCGCTCCCCGGACGCTTCCTGGTTTACATGCCGACCGTGCATCACACCGGCGTATCTCGCAAAATCGTGAGCGCCGAAAATCGCTCGCGCCTGCGCCGTCTCGTCAGCGAAGCCGGCAACGCGTATCCCGGCGGCTTCATCGTTCGAACGGCAGCAGGTGACGCCACCGACGACGAAATTCGCGCCGACATCGATTTCCTCGGCAAGACCTGGCTCGACATCAAGACCAAGAGCGAAGAGCGCAAAGCTCCCGCGCTTTTGCATCGCGATCTCGACCTCGTCGAGCGCATGCTTCGCGATTACGTCAGCGACGACTTCACCGCCATCTGGATCGACAACGAAGAGGAATACGGCAAGGTCGTCGAGTTTGTCAGCCGCTTCCAGCCCAAGCTCGTCAACCGCGTCAAGCTCTACACCAAGGAAACGCCGATTTTCGAAGAGTTCGGCATCCAGCACGAGCTCGACAAAGCGTTGCGCGCCAAAGTTTGGTTGAAGTCCGGCGGCTACATCGTCATCAACCACACTGAAGCGCTCGTCGCCATCGACGTCAACACCGGCAAATTCGTCGGCAAAGGCTCCACGCGCCTCGAAGACACCATCGTCAAGACCAACCTCGAAGCCGTGAAAGAAATCGTTCGCCAGATTCGCCTGCGCGATCTCGGCGGCATCATCGTCGTCGATTTCATCGACATGGAAGAGCGCCGCAACCGCGAAAAAGTTTTGTCCGCGTTGCAGCAAGCTCTGGAACAAGACAAGGCCCCATCGAAAGCGCTCTCATTCAACGAGTTCGGCCTCGTTTGCATCACGCGCAAACGCACCAAGCAAGCGCTCGAGCGCGTTCTCTGCCAGCCCTGCCCCTATTGCACCGGCAGCGGTATGGTCAAGTCGAGCCCCACGCTCTGCTACGAGATCCAGGCCGAAGCCAGAAAAATGGCCGCCGCCGACCACGATAATCCAAACCTAACCCTGCGCGTCCACCCCGAAATCGCAAAAGCGCTAAAGACCCGCGAATCCATGCTCATCGACGAACTCGAGCAAACCACCCACAAACACGTAATCATCCAATCCGACGCCACCCTCCACTGGGAGCAGTACGACATCTACTAACTCGATCTAGATGTACGGGCGCAGCACCGCTGCGCCCCATGTCCGCAAGATCGAAACAAAAACGCCCGGGAGCCAATTGGCTTCCGGGCGTTTTGCTTTTTATGTGACGACTTGCCTCACCTATTTGGCGACTGTAAAGCAGTGATATGCTCCGATTCGGAACGCATCAGCGCCACCTTTAAACAAAATGAACCCGTTGAATTCCACAAAATACGTCTACTTACGCGAACTCACCGAGCCGCGCGACAATTCTCTTCGCTTGCTCGTGCAAGAGGCTGTCGTCAACCCTGCTGGCGTTGTTGGTATTCATCTCGAGCTCCCCGAACTGGCGGGGTTATTGAGAGATGCGTCTCCGATCGAATCCACTGATGCGTGCCGAAGTTTTGAGCTCACGTGGAAACACTACGTCGCATATTTGGTCACGGAAGAACTTGTCGGGTCATGCGGACACAACGGCGATGAAGTATTCACTGGCAGCGTTTTCCGCGTGTACACCAAATCACATTTCCTGGAGTATCTCGCGCGAGACACCGGCGGCCATACCCAGCCACTCTTGCACTTTAAGTTGATTTGCTTGAATCACTTAATTGACGTAGCGGCCTACGACGCTCCGGAAGTTAAGCAAGTCGGTCCAATTTCGTCTCAACGAATCCAGTAAGTCAGCTTCCTGACCGAAACGATAGCGAAACACGGCTTCCCAACGAACCGAGCTAGTTGGTGATGAAAGAAATCTCCGTAATCCCCGCCTGCCGCAGCTCATCGACCACCGATTCGACGTCGCCATTCTTGGCGCGCTGATCCGCCGAAATGTACACCTTCTTCTCAGCGCCTTCGCGAATCGCGCCCTGCACCGCCGCGGCGAGATCTTCTCGCCGCATCGCACTATTCCGGAAATATACCGCTCCATCTCGCGTGACGAAAATCTCGATCGCATCCTCTCGCCTGGCTCCAGGCTGTGTCGTCGCGGAAACACTCGTGGGAATATCAGCTGGAGGCTGACGATAGTCATGCGGCCTGATCCGCAACATGAAAATCCCCACCAGCACCACCATCACAGCCGCTAACGGCCAAAGATTCAGGAAGACAAATGCCGGCGATTTTCTTTTCGCTGCGCGTTGTTCCGCAACTCGGCTGGGAGACCACATCGGCAACTCCAAAGGGTGTTGGCGTCTCCTAAATTAGACACCACGCCTCTGAAAGAGTTCACTGGACCAATCGATACGCGCTCAGAAGGTAACGTCAGAAAAGGTGTGGCTATCGTGCTTCAGCCACCGCGCCACGCCCCACCAGCAGAAACCGCGCGAAATCAGTAGCAACCGGCTCCGCGCCAAGTTGCCTCATCATCAGCGAAACTTGCCCCCGATGATAAGTGGAATGATTCGTCATGTGCTGCATCAAGTGCGCAAGGCTGAGGTGTGTCGCGCGAACGGGAAGCATTCTCCCCAAGGTTTCGTTTGTCGTGGAAGTTACAAATTCAATTTGCTCTCTCTCGACCTCAGCCCACTTCATCTGCACAGCAGCGATGTCGCAATACGCATTCGGATCGAAGGTCGTGCCGATTCGCGTCCACAAATCCGTGACGAACGCAGAAGTGAGAGAGGACTCCTTCCAAATCGTCAGCCAACCCCATTCGCCGCTGATGATGTGCACCAGCGTATCTCGCACAGAACGAAAGCTGCCGCCCAGATCACGAGTGAACTGCTCGGCGCTTAGCGCGGACGCCGCCCGCAGAACACTGTTGTTCGCCCACCGGTCATATTCAAAGAGAAGCTCGATGTCATCTTTGTTCATAGCAATCCTCGACACCTCCGGCGAAATCCGCATCCCCCGCTCCCAACTCCAGGCCCTAACCCAACAACTAAAATCCCGCGCCGACAAAGGCCACTGACACTCAAGGGCTGTCAGATACCCGATACCTTCCACGACCGAGGAATTTCAGAAATCCCGTGTCGCGCAATACCTGCAGTTGCTGGCGAATCTTGTCGCGAACATGCCCATTGTTGGGATGAAGCACTTCCAGTTCGGGCTCGGCACCATAGACATCCGACAAATTAAACTCGGTGCATCGCAGTGAGCGAACCACTTGCAGAACGTCAAGCGCCCATCCTCGTTGCGCCGGTTTCATCGCTCGAATCGGGCGTAAACGTTCGTATTCGTCGCGCACTTTCGCAGCCGGCACGGGCTTACCGTTCTCAACGAGAGGTATCTGAACGTCTGACGGAATCTTATGGAGCAGAATTTTGTAGCCGGTCCAACCCTTACGTCTCGCGGTTGGTGATAGTGGCTTCCTGCGTTCAATCACCGACATCACAAATGTAAAACTGGGAATGAAAATGACGTTTCGCACTTGAAGCGACTCGGGATCGTAATGCAACAAAAGAAGATTCGGACTTTGGTCTCCCGCCATTGCCTTTTCGATGATCGAGTATGCAGACCCAACGACTGTCGATCCGAATTTCTTACGCTGGCTCTTCAGTTGGTAACGAGATTCGCAGGACGGGCAACTAAAATCGAAACCTGGCGTATTGTGCTTGAGGCGAGTGAGTCGGGGACTCTCGCAAACACAGCAAAAAAGGTTTTCTTCGGCCCACGGCTCTGTGAGGACGCGGGCTCGTTGCGAAAGATTCTTGTAGCGCTGCGCGAAGTCGCCGATCAGCGATAAGTCCATTTGACGAGTGAACACACGAGTTGGCGTCGACTACTCAGGAATCACGAACGCACCCGGGATTCCGCGGTCTAGCGTCGCGAGCATCCCATTCTTCACTTTGGCCAGTTGCGCTAGATGTCCGTCAGTCGTTTGACGTGATGTCTTGACCCACATGGGTAACTTCGACGCGTCCTGATCATCCGCGATGAATACGAACGGAATGTTGCCGCTTGCTTTAAGTCGCTGCAATGCGGATTTCGCTTCAGCGATCGACAAAGCGTAGGGAGTCGCGGCCTGAGTCAACACTCGGATAAATCCCAGCTCGGTCACTGCGCAAGTAGCGAACTCGTCCGTATCCGCATCGAGCTTTTGCACCCACACAACGACTCTTTCGAACAATGCGTGCTCGCGTAGCCCTAAAGCAACCAACGCATTCACGTCTAACAAATACCGCCTCACGGGAAATCCGCAAGAATGTCTCGAACTTGCTTACTTGTAATGACCGCAGCGCCCGTCCCGAGCGTCAGAGTCGCTAACTTGGTACGTGGATCGATGACGATTCTGGCTTTTCGCTTCCGCCGCTGCTTCGGCGTCAACACGATTCGGCCACCCTCAACGTGCGCGTCCAGTTTGTCGCCAGGCCGCAACCCAAGTCTGTCGCGCATTCGGCTGGGCAACACAACCTGCCCTTTTGTCGAAATCGTTGTCTGCATGGTAAGACAATCTTACCATATTTCTGACTGCTAGAAAGGCTCGAACGGGTTGATGCCCTCCAAGTCACCTCAGAGAAGCGAACGACTTATATCGAGACCTTATTCGCCCAAGTAGTACCCGTCCATCCGCGCCTGCTCGATAAAACGCCAGCTTGTCGAGGGTGATGCGCACTGCGCCTCTCGGCAAGAAGTACCGACCACCAGTCCGCCATCTCTTCCTCTCGCTCTACTCCAATCCCTCAGCCACATACAACTTCGTCAGCACCCGGCTCACCCGGTACACAAACGTATCGCTCTTCTCCGCATACAATGTCTTCGGCTTCATATAAGTCCCCGCCTTGTCGCTCAGTTCCATTTTCTTCAGCACTGTTTTCTTGCCGGTTTCCACGTCGACCCGAAAAATCTCCGCCCCAAATAGCGTCGCCTTCACCAAAATCAGCGCTTTGCCGTCGATGCTCCAAACCGCGCCGTTTACATCCGGCCCCATACGAGGCTGTTCGTCGGGCTCAAGCCCAGGCACCTTGCGCACACTCTGTTTTTCCGTATCGAAGACGACCGCTTCTCCCGCGTCGTCAATCCCGGCGATTCGCTTTCCGTCGCTAGCCACTGCGAACCCAAGAAAACCTGGTGGCCCCACCGGCTGCGGTTTACCTCCATCGATATCGATCGCATAGTTCCGCAACCCTTCGCCTTCCTTCGCCGCTACCACCAGCAGCCGCTTGCCATCGGGAAACCAGGCCAACGAAGAAAAACCCGCCAAGCCTTCCAGATTCACCTTGCGGCTTTCCCCGGTCCCCAGGGGATACAACGCAATGTACGGAGGCTGCGCAAACACTTCCGACGCGACGATCGTTCCATCCGGCGAGAGCTTCGCGCCTCCACCATCGCCCAAATGAGTCGGTGCCGATTCGTTGAGCTTCCTATAGATCGTCATATACAGCGGTCCCGCCGGTCCGCCCCATTCAAAGCCCACGAATGCTGTTCCGTCAGGCCGAACATCGCTCAGGCCGGTTCCGTCAAACCATTCCAGGCCCTTTTTCTCTTTTTTCGTCGCCGGATCGATCGCCCCGATTTCCGATCGCATCTCCTCGCTGGCAATGAGCATGCGCCCGTCCGCAGCAACGTCCAGCACTCGCATGCCCGCAGGCGCCGTTGAAATCTTTCGAATCTTGCCGCTCAGCGTCACGCCGTAAAGCGATCGGTCAGTGGCCGTATCGGCAGCCGTGTACCAAATCTCTTTGCCTGTCTTCGACCAGATCAACCCCTGAAGAGTCCCGTACTCCGGCGTTAACTGCGTGTGCTTTCCGTTCTCGTCCACCACCGCAACCCATCCGCGATCGTCATCGAAAACGGAATGCTCCGCGCACGCCACACTCTTCCCGTCCGGCGACACCTTCACGTAGTCGATATAACCGCTCGTGCTAAACAACTGCTTTCCCAAAGGAAACTCCAGCTGCGCCCTTCGATTGATCAACCGCGAGACCGCCAGCGATTTCCCATCGGGGGCAAAGTCCGCCGAGATAACGTCGTTCAGCTGAACTCGCGGTGTTCCTCCCATCATTGGCGCTACCGCCAGCGTCCCGCTGATGAAATTTGCGTGGTTCACCGTCGAGAGCGTCACCGCCGCTTCCCCATTTGTGGAAAGCGCCAGCAGATTCGCCGCTGGCAAATCAATCTTTGTCGACTGCGGAAATTGCGCGCGTACCGAATACACGTGCAGGTCCGGATCATCGTTCCATCGCGCGCTGTACAAAATCGTCTCGCCATCCTTGGCGAAACGCGCGTTGGACAAATATCCTTTGTCATACGTCAATCGATTGAACTTCGGCTGTTCCTTCGTCTGCGTCGACTTCGCGGTGAACCAGGCCCCCGCTCCGACGATTACGAGCGCCGCCGCTCCCGCCGCCCAGGGCCACCACTTTCGTTTGGCCTCCACCGCGCGAAGAACCTGGCTACCGGAGCCGGTGCTCGTTCCACTCAAAGACTCAATCGCAAATCCTAAATCGCTCGCCGACTGAAATCGCCGCTCCGGACTTTTCTCTAGGCATCGATTCAGAATTTTCTCTAGCGCCGCCGGCCCCTGCCATCCGCTGTCGGTCAGTTCGCTTGGCTCATCGCGCAGGATCGCCGTCATGGTTTCGGCCCCGGTTCCACGCTTGAACGCCCGCTTACCACTCAACATTTCGTAGAGGACAGCGCCAAAGCTGAAGATGTCGCTACGCGCGTCGGTGGCTTCCCCTCTCACCTGCTCCGGGGACATATAGCCCATCGTTCCCATCACCATGCCCGGCACCGTGGCCGGGCTAGTCATGGTCTGCGCGTTTTCTATGCCTTCTTCCGGGAGGATCAATTTCGCCAGCCCGAAGTCCAGCACCTTCACGTGACCGTCTCGGGTGACGAAAACATTTTCGGGTTTCAGATCGCGATGGACGATTCCCTTGTTGTGCGCGGCAGCCAGTCCTTGCGCTATACCTTTTGCATATTCGATCGCGCGCTTTACTGCTAGAGGTCCCAGGTCGATCTTCTCGCGCAGCGTCTCGCCCACCAGAAATTCACTGACGAGGTATGGCCAACCCTCGTGCGTGCCAATATCATGGATTCCTAAAATGTTGGGGTGGTTCAGCGCGGCAATTGTCCGGGCTTCTTGCTCGAATCGCCGCAGCCGGTCTGCGTCTTTCGCGAACGCGTCAGGCAAGACCTTGATCGCCACATCTCGCCCGAGCCGCGCGTCCTTGGCGCGATACACTTCGCCCATGCCGCCCGATCCGAGCAGCGCCACTACTTCATAAGGTCCGAGTTTTGTTCCCGACGCGAGTGCCATTAGTCCGCGGGATTATACCTGAAGCTACAGTCGCGGCTCGTTGCGAGCCTACGAAGTTTGAATCTCCTCTGTCGGGGCGCACTTGGCGGACACCTACTTCAAACAAAGACGGCCGTTGTTCTGCGTTTTCACTGTGTTAGGTAGTACCCATCGCGGGCTTGCACGATGAGGTCTTTCTTTTTCACCGTGACGGAAAGTTTGTGGTATCCCGGCGTCGCATCCTTCGCCACCGGATATCCGATGCTGTACTGATTCCTTAGCTCCTCTTCAATCTGCGCATAGATTTTGTCGATCGGCTCTTTCTTCGACACTTCAAACAATCGCCCGCCCGTCTCCCGCGAAATCTGCTCCAAAATTTTCTTCCCATCGACACGTTCCGGCATCCGCCCGCCACCGCCGCGCCGACCTCCGCCCATCGGCCCGCCGCCCATCCCACCAAACCCGCCGCGTCCACCACCACCGCCATATCCTTCGTCATCCTTGAACAAAATCGAATACACGATCGTGTCCGCCTTCTGCGCAACTTCAATCGCCGTCGCCAGCGTCTCCCGGCTCCCATGATCGACGCCATCCGATAAAATAATCAGCGCCTTCCGCCCCTGCTGCTTCTTCATCAATTCGTCCGCCGCCAAATACACGCCGTCATACAACAGCGTCCCCGCTCCACCGCGCCCGCGTTGACCTCCGCCGGCAGAACTGCCGCCCCAACCACCAGGCCCGCCCGATCCGCCACCATTCCCGCCGCCATTCCCACCACCGCCGTAACCTCCGCCACCGCGCCGCCCACCCATTCCACCTTCCGGCGTATGCAACAACCCCAGCGCCGCCTGCAATTTCGGCCGCGACGCCGTGAACTCCTGCAACAACTCCACCTCGCGATCGAAATGAATCACAAACGCCAAATCCTTATCCACGCGCAGCAAATGATCGAGAAATCCATAACTCGCATCCCGCTCTTCGCCCAACACCCGCCGCTGGCTCAAACTCGTGTCCACCATCAATCCCAGCCGCAACGGCAAATCGCTCTCCCGCGCAAAATACGTAATCGCCCGCGGCGCGCCATCCTCTGTCAAAACAAAATCGTCCTTCGACAAATCCGCGATCGTCTTCCCGTGCTTGTCCCGCACGCTCGCCAAAATATTCACCACATTCACTTCCACCGCAATCTTCTGCTGCGAAGCCGAGGCCGCGTCCCCACTCTCGCCCCTCAATTTCGGATCGCCTTGCGAAGTCTGCCCCGATTGACCAGACTGCCCCGACTGCGTAGAAGTCGCTCCGCCGCCCTGCTCCTGTCCCGCCCAAACCAGTTCCGCCGCCCCACACCACGCCACCACAATCCCCGCCACAAACAAACCAATCCCAAATCGTCGCCTTACCTTCACCGACATCCCGCGCCCCAAAACCCTCATAACATCCCCAATCTCATCCGTCGCCCACACCCGCGCTAACAAGACTTCCCCGCCAGCCCCATTTTCGTTCCGTCCATTCCGCCCTCCCCGTAACTCGTTGTAACCTCACCCCTCTCCCCCGAGTACTACCAACAGAGAGTGGCCGATGGACCTGCAGCCCACAGACCTGCAGCAACGATTCGTCGCGGGCGACCTCGAAGCCTTCGAACAGCTCTTCCGCGACCATCAGCGCCAGGTCTACGCCTGCATCGCCCGCATCGTCCGCGACTCCGGCATCGCCGAGGACCTAACCGTGGAAACTTTCTGGCGCATTTACCGCTCCCGCGCTCTCTTCCGACCTGACGGCAACTTCTCCGCCTGGAGCCACCGCGTCGCAACCAACATCGCGCTCGACCACCTGCGCAAACCCCGCCGCGAAGTCGAACTCCCCGACAATCTGCTCGCGCCAGCCGCACCCGATCCCGCCATCTCTCGCGAAACGCGCGAACGCATTCGCTCCGCCTTCGCCAATCTCCCCGCAAAATATCGCCTCGTAGCCACACTCGCCCTCGTCGAGGACGTCCCGTACGAACAGATCGCCGCAGCAGCCGGCATCACCGTCGCGCTCGTCAAAGTCCGCATCTTTCGCGCCATCCGTATGTTGCGCAAACAACTCCGCACCCTCGCCGTGGAAATCGGAGCCCAACCGTGAATCGCGAAGAACAAGATCTGAACGACCTCAATCAACTAAAGCATCTCCTGCGCCAAGCCATGCCACCTCTCCCACTCGACCAACTCGAACCACGCACCGATCTCTGGCCGCAACTCCGCGCCCGCATCGAATCGCAGCGACCCAACGCCGAGCGCGCATCAACCAGAACCGACCGCGCAACATCGCGCCTACGCGTCCCATGGTTCGACTACGCGCTGGCCGCCCTCGCCGCCGCCGCGCTCATCTTCTTCCCGGGAATCATCCCGGCGCTCCTCTATCACTTTTGAAAACGGAGACACTCATGAATCAACACACATATCTACGCGCATATATGGCAGGCATCGTTATACCCACTATTGCGTTACTTCTTGTCGCCACCGGTTTCACGATCGAACGCTACGTCTACAACTTTCCCCTACCCATCGAGCGCGTCATCGTCTTCCCGATGGCCGTCGTCCCTAATCTTTGGGGCCTTTGGAACATCCTCTTCATCGCATCGCACGAGCGCACGCATCTGCCCATCGGCCTACACGGCGCCTTGCTCCCGCTAATCCTCGGCCCGCTCGGAATGCTGATGACGCTTCTCCTCAACTTCACGATCCCTGGCTTCGCCTCGCACATCTTCCCCATCGCTGCCCCAATCGCCCTGATTGGCTACTATCTCGTCTGGAAGTATCTCGTCAGCTCGCTCAACCAAATTCTCGGCATCGCTTAGACCTCGCACCAACGCTCCTCCTCCACAAAAACAAAACCGGCCGCGCCTTTCGACGCGACCGGTTGAGCGGACAACATTAGGCCAGGGACTCAGCCTAACTCCTTGCTATTGACGCTGCCCTCGTTAGAGCGCGACGTACGCCGTCGACCCTCCTCGATTGATCAGCAACAACGTTCCGCTCTTCTCTGTCTTCGACATCGCCGCCTCAAACTCCGCGGCATTCTTCACCGGCTGATGATTCACTTCCTGAATCACGTCGCCCTTCCGCAAACCAGAATCAGCCGCGGCGCTCGACGGATCAACTCCCGTCACAACTACGCCCTTGGTCGCTTCCGGCAGTTGCAGTTGCTGCGCCGTATCCGAGTCCAGCGTCTCGACGGTGATCCCCTTCATCGATTCCTTCGAGCCGCCGTTACTCTGCGTATCATTCGCCGCTTCTTCCTTCGACAGCGGCAGTTCGCCGAGCTTCACGTCGATGTCTTTCGTGCTGCCGTTGCGGTTGACCGTCAGTTTCACGTTCTGCCCCGGCGGCATCATCGAGATCGTGTTGCGCAGTTCGTTGCTGTCGTTCACGGTGTTCCCGTTGATCGCCAGAATCACGTCTCCGCGCTGCACGCCCGCCTCTTTCGCAGGACCCTTCGCGCTCACATCACCGACAAGCGCGCCCTGCATTTTGTCCAGGTTAAGTGCCTTCGACATCGCCGGCGTAATCGGTTGAATCACGACACCGATATACGCGCGCGTCACTTTGCCGTGATCGATGATCTGGCCCATCACGTTCCGCGCCAGATTGATCGGAATCGCAAAGCCGATTCCTTCGTTCCCGCCGGAACCATGCGACAAAATCGCCGTATTGATTCCAACAAGCTCGCCGCGATCATTCACCAACGCGCCGCCCGAGTTGCCCGGATTGATCGGCGCATCGGTCTGGATGAAGTCCTCGTAGTCCTCGATACCGAGTCCGCCGCGGCCTTTCGCGCTCACGATTCCCATCGTTACCGTCTGGCCAACGCCGAACGGATCGCCGATCGCCAGCGCATAATCGCCAACCTGCACTTTGGTCGAATCGCCCAGCGTGATCGGATTAAATTTCTCGCCCGCCAGCTTCAACACCGCGATATCCGTCTTCGGATCGGTGCCAATAACTTCCGCCTTGAATTCGCGCTTGTCCGACAGCGTCACCTTCACATCCGTCGCGCCGTCCACAACATGGTTGTTCGTCAGGATGTAGCCTTCCGGGCTCACGATAACGCCCGAACCAAGACTCTGTTCGCGCTGTGACCGCGGCTGTTCTTCGCCGCGCCCGTTATCACCGCGTCCGCGACCTTGTCCCTGTCCAAAAAATTGCTGGAAAAATGGATCCTGCTCCATTCCCTCCGGCAACTGCATTTGATTTCTCGCCGTCTTCACAACTTTCGAAGACGAAATGTTCACCACGTTCGGAAGCACTTCCTTCACGACCGGTGCGAATCCCGTCTTGCTCGGCCCTTCACTCGGATCGGCTACCTTCAGCGACGCGTGCACATGCGACGTGCCCACTCGGCTGACTCCATCCGTGGCGCGCGCGGCTGCGTATCCGCCGACGCCAAATGCCAAGGCCAGCCCTAGCGCTGCCCCCAGCCACTTGCGCGAATATTGCTGTCCACTCATTGCTTTCCCTCTCTCTCGACTCGTGATCTGTTGCTTCGTCTCCGACGCGCTTTCCCCGCCGCCGTGTTGCCTGACTTTTTTGCCTGGCAACATTTCCGCCTGCGGAGTTCGCGTCGTGCTTCCCGATTTCCGGCTGATCCTCGACGATCACTTCCGTCAACCGCCGAATCGATCCTCGACGAATCGACCCTTCGATGATTCGACGCAACAGTCACTTCGATTTCAGACCGGCTGGGCTCGCCACGCTTCAGCGTTCCTGCATCGGTGCACCTCAAATTAGACGGCACTTCCCCATTTCTGCATCTCCCCACCACTGAGTATCTTCACTCCCAACAACTTGGTATTCCCTATCTCCATACTCCTCAACGACTTACCGGAGCGATCCCGTATCTGCCTTAGTAGGGGCGGGGCTTGCTCCGCCCGGCGTCAACTTCAATCACAATCGCTCTGCCACACTTCGGACCCAACACCGCGGCCTTCACGCAGCCAATCGCAATCCGCGCAACAAACAGCCACCCAACAAGACGCCGTCATCCTGAGCGAAGCGAAGGATCTCAGCACTCAACCTCACCTCACCCCTTTCGCATCCCCCTCCAAAAATCCCCAATCGTAGGGATTCCATCCATTTCCAGTAAAATGTCTAATACCCTCATGGACTCGTCCGCCCCAACCGTCGCCGCTCCAATCCATCGCGACGCCGCCCGCCCCGACCGCGGCCTCCGCTTCATCCTCCTCCTCGGCTTCGGCGGACTCCTCGCTCTCCTGCTCTACTCCGGCTTCAACGCGCTCCACACGCTCCGCGATCTCCACGTCGCCGAAGACGTCGCACGCAATCGTTCGCTCGACCGCGGCCGCGTCCTCTCCACCGTCATCCTCTCCACCAACAGCTACAGCGATCACATGGAGGCCTATCTTCTCAGCGTCAATCCAGCAGACGCCGCCAACCCGAGCGACGACGACGCCACGCGCCGCGCCGACGAAGCCCGCCAAGCTTTGCAACGATATCCTTCCGACCGCACCGACGAAGAAGCCGCTCTCCTCGCGCAACTTCAGAACTACATCGTCGAAGAAGATCGCGCCTTCCGCTCCGCCATCGCCTGGAACGCCGAAGAGCGCCGCCTCCGCGGCCAGGAAATGATCGCGCAAGAAATCCTGCCGCGACGCCAGGGCATCGTCACCATTGCCGAAAAAATCGAACTCATCAATAATCAGGAAACCATCGCCGCAAAACAGGCCAACTACATCGAATTCGGCCGCCTGCAAAATAATCTCAGCGAATTTCTGATGCTCGCCTTGATCTCCGGCTTTTTGCTCGCCGTCGTCAGCGCCATCTACATCCTTCGCCTCGAGCGCCAGGCCCGCTTCCGCTACGCCGAACTCGTCGGCAGCCGCACCGAGCTACAACAACTCTCCGCGCGCCTCGTCGACGCGCAAGAAACCGAACGCCGCGCCATCTCGCGCGAGCTTCACGACGAAGTCGGCCAGGCTCTCGGCCTCCTCCTCATGGACGCCGGCCGCCTCTCCACGCAACTCGGCCCCAACGACACGAAAGAACAGGAAATCGTCCGCAGCATCAAAACCGTCGCCGAACGCACCGTACAGACCGTGCGCAACATGGCGCTCCTTCTCCGCCCGTCGATGCTCGATGATCTTGGTTTGCTTCCCGCCGTCGAGTGGTACGCGCGCGAAATGTCGCGCCGTGGCGAAACCGAAGTCGAAGTTCGGGCTGAAAATATTTCCGACTCTCTCCCCGACCCGCTGAAACTCTGCGTCTATCGCATGGTCCAGGAAGCGCTCAACAACGCCAACCGTCACGCACACGCCAAAAACGTCGTCGTCGAGCTGAAACAATCCGCCAATTCCATCAGCGTCAAGATTGAAGACGACGGCGGCGGTTTCGATCCCAAGCGCACGCGCGGCATGGGCCTTCTCGGTATGGAAGAGCGCGTCAAACGCCTCGGCGGCACCATCGCCATCGAATCGCGCCCCGGAACGCGTACCATCATTCGTGCCGAGCTTCCCGTCGAGCCAATCGCCAGCGCGAGCGAACCCCCGCACGCCGAATCATGAGCCAGTCATGAAAAAAATCCGCATCCTGCTCGCCGACGATCACACGCTCATCCGTCGCGGTCTTCGCCTCCTCATCGAGCAGCAGCCCGAACTCACCGTCGTCGGCGAAGCCGAAGACGGCCGCCAGGCCGTCGCTCAAGCCACACAACTCAAGCCCGACGTCGCCGTCCTCGACATCGGCATGCCCAATCTCAACGGCATCGAAGCCGCCAAGCAAATCTCCGAAGGCGACTCAAAAACTTCCATCGTCATCCTCAGCATGTATTCCGACGAAACCTACATCCTCCGCGCCCTAAAAGCCGGCGCACGCGGCTATCTCCTCAAAGATTCCGCCGAATCCGATCTCGTCCGCGCTATCAAAAGTGTCGCCGAAGGCAAATCTTTCTTCAGCCCCACCGTCAGCCGCGTCCTCCTCGACGACTACGTCCAAAAACTAAAACGCACCGGCGGCGAAAATTCCTACGACCTCCTCACCGCCCGCGAACGCGAAGTCCTCCAACTAATAGCCGAAGGCAAATCCAACAAAGAAGTCGCCGACATCCTAAATCTCAGCGTCTACACCGTAGAAACCCACCGCAGCAACATCATGGAAAAATTAAACCTAAAAGGCGTCCCCGAACTAATCCTCTACGCCGTCCGCAAAGGCATCATCTCCTAGCCTGCACCTGTCTTAACCCGAACCTGCACCTTCACGTCCTCATCAAAAATCGCGCCCAACTATCGCGGCCAACTCTTGTAGGGGCGGGGTTCACTCCGCCCGGCCACTCCGTCACCTCGATCGCTCCGCTTACGCGAATCGCCTGATACTGCCTGTAGGGGCACGGCATGCCATGCCGGTCTTCGTTGGAAGCTGTGGTTGCGATCCTACTTCCGGCGTGTAACGCGCGAGCCGTCGCCGTAAGTCACGAATTTAGGTTCAACGATCTCTGGTACATCGCCACGACGAAGCGCCGCCGATCAACGCCCTCAGCGCTAAGCCAAAAATTTCCGCAGCGGCTCCCAATATCGCAAGTACCACCCTGCGTCTAAGTGCCGGAAATTCCCTTCCGGAAACCCCGTATGATCGAGGATAACTTTCGTCTGCGAATTCCAGGCCTTCAATTCAAATTTCACCAGCGAATAGACTCCCGCTTCCCAATCCGCAGGCCGCCACGCCTGAACGATCCGCTCCTTGGCAACCAGTTCCACGTTTCGCCCAACGATCAACCCTCCGAATGTGCGAAACGTCCCGCCCGCCTCCCGACTGATCTCTGCCGGCATCCCGGTAAAAGCGGCAAACTGCTTGGAATCGAGTAACGCCTCATAAATGCGCTCCCGGCTCGCCTTTATATCGATCTCTTGATGTAGATAGGTCAGCAGCCCTTCGATCCCCGTGCTTTGCGGCTCCTTAATTTTCTCCTGCGCCTCGCTCAAGACCGGGCTCGCGATCAGACCACCCACCGCTGCTACCGCCCCTGTGATCAGCTTGCGTCGTGTTGAAGCCGTCCCCATAATTTTTCGCTGGTTCATCATTGCCTCCAGAATTCATTCCCCGTTTCATTCGCTCGCCCGCGCACCTGCATACAAACACGCAACTAAAATATGTTCAAAGTAATGTTTTACTGGCCACGCAAACACACTTCAGCCATACTCCGCACCTTCGCATTGGAGATCTTATGCCCTACCCCACCGGACACCGCGCTTCCGTTAGAAAAGACATCGTTCACAGCGCGCGTCGATTGTTCAACCGCCACGGCTTCGAAAATGTGACCGTCCAGCAGATCATGGCCGGCGCCGGCCTCACGCACGGCGGCTTCTACAGTTACTTCAAAAGCAAAAGCGATCTCTACACCGAAGTCTTAGGCTGCTTCCTCACCGATCCTGAATGGAAGAGTTGCTGGGAAGGTGTCCACGTCGATCTCTCCTCCACCGACGTCGGCCCGCAAGTCGTTCGCGCCTATCTCTCCCGCCAACATTTCGAGGATGTCGAAAACTCCTGCCCCATGGTCGCGCTTCCCAGCGACGTTGCGCGCAGCGGCAAAAGCGTGAAGCAGGCCTACGAGACGGTCTTCAAAGCGATGGTCAGCATATTGGAGCGCAGTGTTGCCGAAAAAAATCGCCCTCGTCGCACTAAGGCCCGAGCAATCGCTGCCCTCTGCGTCGGTGGAATGGTTGCCGCTCGCTCGTTGGCCGACCGCGCTCTAGCCGATGAGTTGCGTGACGCCTGTATGGCGACCGCGCTCCAACTCGGCAACTGGGATACGCGCAGTTCCAAATCCAAATCCGGATGATTCCGGCGCTCCCGCATTCGAACACTTCCCATTCAATGCTCCAAACAACTCTTCGCTGGCGATGTTCTCCCGTTCGCCACATTCTCGTTAGGTAAACACCCGTCGCGTGCTAATGTCCCCAGTGTACGCGTCGCAAAATCTCGCCGCTCCCGCCTCTGACCACCAGCGATCAATAAGCGAAACTCGCTGCTTCGTATCCATCAGAATCCATTCGAGTTATTCACTCTTCACACAAAAGCACGCCCCAAAAGCACGCAACCCACTCATTCCTCGCGACTTGCGCACTCTTAACAAAACAGCCGGGGTGGGGTGTCCGTCCCAAAATGGAACCGACAACTTTTGCGAGGGAGGAAATCTACTTTTTCTGTCCGTAGTACGCCGTCGAGCCGTGCTTCCGCAAAAAATGCTTGTCGTGCAGATGCTTCGAGATGGCCTTCGCCTTCGGATTCGCCGTGACCGTGATCGTCGCCATCGCCGCAATCTCTTCCACGATCACCGCCGTGTGCGCCGCTTCGGTCGGAGTAGCGCCCCAGCAAAACGGAGCGTGCCCCGCCACCAGCACTCCCGGCATGTGCAGCGGATTCAACTTCGCAAACCGCCGCACGATCGCGTGCCCCGTGTTCACTTCATAGTCGTCGCGAATCTGCTTCGGCGTCAGAACCTGCGTCACCGGGATCGGTCCGTAAAAATAATCCGCGTGCGTCGTGCCAAAAACCGGAATCTCGCGCGCCGCCTGCGCCCATGCCGTCGCGAATCGCGAATGCGTATGCGCCACACCGCCGATACCCTCAAACGCTTTGTACAAAATCAAATGCGTCGGCAAATCCGACGACGGTCGCAAATTTCCTTCCACCGCTTTGCCGTTGAGATCGACCACCACCAGATCTTCCGGCTTCATCGACTCATACGGCACACCGCTCGGCTTGATCGCAACCAGCCCCTGCTTTCGGTCGATGCCGCTCGCATTTCCAAACGTGTACAGCACCAGCCCGCGCCGCACCAACTCCAGATTCGCTTCGAGCACTTCTTCGCGCAGGGTTTTCAGAATCATGCGTTGCCTCGCGCGCTCGCCGCGATGCGCCGCAGCGCCGGCAGCACGCGCCCAACGGAGATCGCGCTGCTGTCAGGTTTGCCAAATCCAAAATACAGTTCGCGATACAGCCCGTACAGCTCTTCGTACACTTTCGCCGCCTTCGGGTCGGGCTCAATCACACGATGCTTCGGGCACAACGCCGCCTGCGCTTCCTCAATCGTGTTAAACGCCTTCGCCGCCATCGCCGCAAAAATCGCGGAGCCCAGGCTCGTCACATCCGACTGCGGAATCAAAATCGGCTTGTTCAGCACGTTCGCATACACGCGATTCAAAACCTCGTTCTTCTGTGGAATGCCGCCGCCGTTGATGACGCGATGGATCGGCACGCCGCCCTCTTCCATGCGCTCCAGAATAATCCGCGTATGGAACGCCGTCCCTTCAATCGCAGCGAACAGTTCATCCTGTGCGGTCGACGAAAGATTCCAGCCCAGCGTGATGCCGCCAAGCTCCGGATTCACCAGCACCGTGCGATCGCCGTTATCCCACGTCAGCCGCAGCAATCCCGTCTGTCCCGGCTTGTACGTCGCTATGCCAGCGGAAAGTTGCCCGACAGTGCTCCCGGCGCGTTGCGCAATCGCATTGAAAATGTCCCCGGTCGCCGAAAGCCCCGCCTCGACTCCCGTTTTCTTCGGATGCACCGAACCCGGCACTACTCCGCAAACTCCGGGAATGAGTTGCGTCGTATCGCTCATCGCGATGATGCACGTCGACGTTCCGACAACGTTTACGACATCGCCGGTGCGAGCGCCCGCTCCGATCGCGTCCCAATGCGCATCAAACGCGCCAACCGGAATCGGAATCCCCGCTTTCAGTCCCAGTTTTTCAGCCCATTCTGCCGTCAGCGTCCCCGCAAGCTGGTCGCTCACCGCGTATCGCCCGTTCAATTTTTCGCGTACTCCGGCAAGCAATGGATCGACGTCCGTTAGAAATTTCTCCGATGGCAATCCGCCGAGCGCCGAATTCCACATCCATTTGTGGCCCATCGCGCAAATCGAACGCGGCGCCTTTGCCGGATCGGTGATGCCGCACAACACCGCGGCAACCATGTCGCAGTGCTCGAACGCACTCGCAAATTTTTCGCGTTTTTCGGGATTGTGGCGCAACCAGTGCAGCAGCTTGGAAAAACCCCACTCCGACGAATACGTTCCGCCGCACCAGTCGATGACTTCCTGTTTATCACGATGCGCGGTGTCGGTAATGAGCGCCGCTTCGCGAGCTGCCCGATGATCGCACCACAAATAATATTCATCCAGCGGCTGCATGTTTTTGTCGACGGGGATGACGCTCGATCCGGTCGTATCGATGGCCAGCGCGGCGACTTGGTCGCCGGAGATTCTCGCGTCGGCGACAGCCTTGCGCGTGGCGTCGGCCAGCGCCTTCATGTGGTCGTCGTGGCTTTGCGTGGCGAAATCGGGATCGTTATTGCGGCGATGAAGCGGATATTCGGAAACACCGGAGCCAAGCCGTCCGCGTTGCGTGTCCACAATGGTGACGCGCACGCTCAAAGTTCCGAAATCGACGCCGGCTACGATGGCCACGAGGTTTCCCTATGCTTCGTGAGCGTACATTTCCCAGCCACAATAATTCGTCGCGGCTTCGTGCACTACTGGAGCGACCGTCGAGAAATTCGCGGCCACGTGATGCTCGAATCCGTTTTCGCAGATGTAGCGCAGCAGCTTTTGCATCTCGGGAATTTCGACGACGCCCGCGCCGCCGAATGTCTCCAGTGGATCGTCGGTAAATTTTCCGCCGCCGCTGTACCCGCGAATCTTTCCGGTCAAATCGTCGGTCGAGAATCGCGCGAAGCTCATCGCCCCCGATTTCACGCGGCCCACGCATGTCCCAAACGTATTGTCTTTGCCGACCGTGCCCGCGATAATCGCCTGAAAATCCATCGTAACTTCGCGGAAGAAATGCTTCGGCAAATTGCTGCAGTGGAAGCACACGGCTTTGTTCGGATCGGTGCCGTAGTTGTTATTCCAATCGAGCAGCGCGCTCGGCGTTCCCGAAGCCAGCGCCAGCACGTGCATTCCCAGCACGCCGCACACATCGACTTCGCACGCGCTCGACAGCAGCGAATCGCTCATCATGCTCATGATCGTGCATGGCACGACGCCGAGATTTTCTTCCAGCGACGTCCAGCACTGCACCGCGCTGATCTGCACGTCGGCAGACTTCATCCAGTCATCGACGACAGCGCCCAGCTTCGCCATTTTCAACAGCGCCACTTGCGGAATCCCACTGGTCGAAACGTATTTCTGAATCGAGTTGAGTTTTCCTACCGCCGCCGGATCATCATCTTTCATCCGCGAAATGCGGCCCATCACTTCGGAAAGATCGAGCGTCTCCACCGAAATGCCGTTATGCTCCAGAATTTTTTCGCTGTAGCGCACTGTATTAAACGCCGCAGGCCGCGCGCCGATCGCGCCGATACGCAAATTCTTCAAGCCTTTCACGACGCGGCAGACACCGGCGAACCATTCGAGGTCGGCCTTGAACTCAGCGGAGCCAGGCGCCTCTGTATGCAGCTTCGTCAGCGAATACGGAATGCCGTACTGCTTCAGGTTGTTGCACGCCGACATTTTCCCGCAGAACGAATCGCGCCGGTGCGCGATCGTCATGTGCGACGGCGCATCGGGCGTCGCCTGAATCAAAACCGGAACATCGAGTCGTGCGAGGCGCAGCGTGTCCGCAATCGCGCGCTCATCGCCGAAATTCGGAAGCGTAACGACGACTCCGTCAATTTTCCCGCCCTGGGCCTTGAACAGCTCGGCACAACGCTTCGCTTCTTCGTGGGTCTCAACCGCGCCGTGCTTGCTCTGCTCCGGTGTGAGCACGACCACATCGATCCCGGCGGCCTGCAGCACCTGCATCATTTCTTCGCGGCCGGTTTTGGCGAGGTGATCGGGGAAAAACCCGCGATTACCTACGATCAACCCCATCGTCATTTTGCTCGTCCTCATATCGGAAATACCCATGGTTGGTGAGCCTCTATCTTGCGGACATTCGCCGGGAACCGGAGCGAAGCGCAGGCATTTTAGCTTGAAGTCCAGCGGGTGAGCAAACGATTACCCACAATGCTAGAGCTACTTTTTCGGATTCTTTATACAAGTACAAATTTGAACAACGGACTCCGAACCCAAACAAAAATGAACGGCCAAATCGAACAAAAAGCCCCGCGAAGGGGCTCGAAACGGAATCATCGCGACGCCAAACAAGGTCAGCGCGAAGGGGGCGCCGTTTGCGTCAGCTTCAAAATCAGCTCGGTCTCTTTCGCGTTGTACGGAGTACCGTCTACGCGAAAAATATCGTGGAACCACAGCGGCGGTTCGTCGCCATACTGCTTTTCCCACGAATCCCACGGAAAAATCGTCTGCGTTTTGCCGGAGACAAATCCCCAGTTGTACGCGCCGACGTCTTCACGCTTCAGCACCGGCAGAACCGCTTCAAACGTGCTTCCCTGTGGGCGTGCCATGTATTCGGTGCAAATCACCGGGCGATGGAAATGACGCAGCGATTGAATTTCTGCTGTCATTTTTTCCGGCGGATCGTAGTTGTGAAACGTGATGACGTCGGAATTTTCGAGCTGCAATTTTTCCATCGCGCTGAGTTTCGCGTCATCGCTGAAATCGAGTTTTTTCCAGACGCCGCTGGTGAGCGGCTGCGACGGTTTCGCGCTCCGCGCCCAGACCCAAACTTTCGCAAGAAACTGCTCGGCAACCTGCGCTTTGTTTGGCAATTCGGTCGATTTGTACTGGCCGTTTTCGTTGTCGGGCTCGTTCATCAAATCCCAGATGACGACGCGGCGATCGTCGGCGAAGCGGGTGACGACAGCCTTGACGTACGGCTCGATTTCCGTGGACCAGCTCGCGGAATTTTTCAGAATCTCGGCGCCAGGAGCCTGCACCCAGCCGGAATTGTGCGTGTGCGGCTTCGGCGCGCGCTGCTTGCCGATCTGCGGATTCGGATCCCAGACCGAATCGAGCAGCACAAACATGATGCGAATGTGGTGTTTGTCGGCGACCACCAGGAATTTATCCATGCGATCGAGAAAACCGACGGGATCCTGTTTCCACGCGAGATTGTGCAAAAACACGCGCATCGTGTTCATGCCGATGTTCTGCGCCCAGCCGAGTTCGCGATCGATTGTCGGAAGGTCGAAAGTATCGGCCTGCCACATTTCGAGTTCGTTGATCGCGGTGCTGGGAGCGAAGTTGCTGCCGACAAGCCAGGGCTGCGTTTGGTACCAGTCGTTGGCGCGCTTCATGGACCAGCGATCTTTTGCCGAATATTCGGGTGCAGATTCCGCGGAAGTGGCGAACGGCACAGCGACGAGAAACAGAAAAGTCAGACCAGCGGCAAGCGATCGAAATCGCATTCCAAAAGCTCCTTGGTTGCGCCCTGGGAGGCAAACGCGGCCCCGCGCGAGGCGTTTGGCTACGCAAGTTTCAGTTGAAGCAACGTAACAGACGCGGCGGGAAAAGTGAATTTGACGTTGCGGCCGGAAGGCGACCACGACTCGGATCGTGGGGTCACGGCGTCGAGATGGTCGAACGTGTTGCGAGCATGAATGTCGGCGTTGGTCAGTACCGTGGCCTGGCCCGACGCCGCTTCGGCGCCGAGCAAATTGATTTCGGCCTCGCGCGGCTGCGAAACGTCCGGGTTCACGACCGTGATCGTCAGATCTTTACCCTTTACCGAGGCCGCGCCTTTCAGGCTCCAGAATGTGGCGGGCTGCCCGTCGCGGTCGTAGGTAATCGATGGGCTCAAGAACTCCGCGCGAACCGATTGCGCGCCTTGATGCGCGGCGTACATCTGAAAGACGTGATAGACCGGCGTCTTCACGAATTTTTCGCCGTCGGCGTGGAACAGGCAGTTGAGGTTATTGATGAGCTGCGCGCAGCAGGCCATTGCGACTTTGTCGGGATTGCGGTTGAAAATGTCGAGCGTGAGCCCGCTCATCACCGCGTCGCGCAATGTGATCTCCTGCCCGAGGATGTGCGTTGGCGCGAATTCCGTTCCTGGCTTGTACCACGGCCCCCACTCGTCGACGACAAGCTTGATTCGTTTTTTGGGATCGAACTCGTTCATCACGCGCCAGTGGCCGTGAATCATCGATTCGAGCTTGTCGCCCTCGCGCATCAGCTCGTACCAATCGACGGGCTCAAATTTGACGGCATCGCCCTTGCCTGCGTCCCAGTTCGTCGTGCGGCCTCGGCTCAAATTCCACGAATAGTAGTGGTGCGACAGGCCCCAGATCGAGTTGAGCGCGTTGGGCCCTTTCTGCAACATGCCTTCGAAGAAACCGCGCGTCCATTTGTACTCGGCATCATTCGGGCCGGAAGCGATGAAGCTCAACTCACTGCCATATTGCGGAACCCACGCAGCAAACTTGCGGTATTCGGTGGCGTATTCGCCCGGAGTCATGTCGCCACCGCAGCCCCACGATTCGTTGCCGATACCCCAGTAGCGAACGTTAAAAGGGTCCTTACTGCCGCCGGCGGCGCGCAGGTCGGCGAGCGTCGTGCTCCCCGCCGGCGAATTGCAGTATTCAACCCAGCGATAGAAATCGGTGGCGGGCAGGCTGCGAAGGTTCGCCGCGAAATATGGTTGGCTGCCGGCAAGCTTGCAGAACTCGACAAATTCGTTGGTGCCAAATTCATTGGGATCGTATTTTTGCGGAATGTTGCCTTTGTCGCGGACCAAAGGATCGCCAGACCAGAAGTTTGTGCGGCGCGGACGTTTCGCCATCGGCCCGACGCCGTCTTTCCAGTCGTAGCTATCGGCGAAGCAGCCGCCCGGCCAGCGGATGACGGGCGCCTTGATCTTTTGCAAGGCGTCGGTGAGGGATTTGCGGATGCCATGTGTGTTGGGGATTTTCGAGTCGGGGCCGACCCAGATGCCGTCGTAAACGACGCCGCCGAGGTTTTCGGTGAAATGGCCGTAAATCTCGGGCGCGATGACGCCGAGAGGTTCGTCGACAAGGACTTCGATCCGGGCGTCGAACGAGGACGCGGCGCGGAGGGCCGCCGGAGGCGTAAGGGCGGCAGCAGCCAGGGCGAGCGACGAGTTTTTGAGGAACTGGCGTCGGGGAAGAGTCATTTGGGCCTCCGTCAGGCAGTTTGAGTAAACGTTTTCACAGCGTCTGGGCGCAGAGTTTAGCGCGAACGGCAATGGCGTTTCAAGAAGGTATCCTAGGGGCGCTGAACGCCAAACCGGACCGGGGACGGCGGCCGCCACGGAGCTCGCAGGGGGTATCTTCTGAGGCCCCCGTGACGTCGCCGCCACATTGAGGTAGTAGTATTAGTACCTAGGACCTACCATAAATTGAACCTCGACAGAGGCTTAGCCTCCGCGTAACTTTCACACGCTGTAGAAGTCTAGTTACGGAGGGACCCAGCTTGTCAACGAAAGTAACATCCGTCCTGCGTTTCCTGTGTATTGCGCTCATCGCGATGGCCGTGCTTGTCCCCGCGTCCAAGGCAGACAGCGTGAATTACACATTTACCAGCTCGGTCGGGTCGTTCGAGTACACGTCGGATTCGGGCTTCATTGCTCCGAACACGACGCTCGTACTTTTCAAGAGCGATCTCGATTCGTGCAAAGGGTGCGGTTCGCTCAGCTTCCTCCCATCCGCAGTGTTGACGAATCAGTTTATCGGCGACATCGTTGCGTTCGGAAGCCTGACGAACGGGGCCATTTATGTGTTCCAAACCGGAGCTTTTGAAGCCTACGGCACGTACCAGAGCCTGATTGGTCTTCCTTCCGGTGTGGGCACACTGTCGGTGCAAGCGCCGGAACCCGGCACCATCGGGTTGCTCGCTTGCGGACTTCTGCTGATGGCGGGATTCGCCTCACGGAAGCGACTCAGTGCGATGCTTCCAGCTCGCGCTTAGTACCGCAAAAACGAATCAGTGAGGAGCGTGGCATGCGCAAGCAGGCCACGCTTTTTGCGTTTTAT
>DASXPD010000070.1:0-3497 GCA_036493835.1 Candidatus Acidiferrum sp.
TTTTGAAAATATGGATTTGCACGGAATTTTGTACGGCGTGCCGCGCGCCGAGCGGCTGAAGCGTATCGACATGCTGGTGGAGTTCGTAGGGCTATCGGACCGGAAAAAGAATTTCGTCAAGGAATATTCCGGAGGGATGAAACGGCGGCTGGAAGTGGCGCGGGCCCTGCTACACAAGCCGCGGATTCTTTTTCTCGACGAGCCGACCATCGGACTCGATCCGCAAACGCGCAATCACATCTGGAGCTACATTCAGCAGTTGAGCAAGGACGAAAACGTGACGGTGTTTTTCACCACGCATTACATGGAAGAGGCCGATCGCGTGGCGGCAAATGTGGCGGTGATCGATCACGGAAAAATCGTGTCGCAGGGCACGCCATCGGAACTAAAGACCAACACGGGAAGCGCGACGCTGGAGGATGCGTTCATCGCGCTTACGGGGCACGCCATTCGCGAAGAGGAAGCCAATGCCACCGACCGCATGCGCATGATGGGCAGAGCCTGGCGAGGGGGAGGACGGCGATGAAGGCCATTTACATACTATGTATGAGGCAGCTCAAGAGGTACATTCGCTCGCCGGCGCGGATTATCGGCTCGCTGGGGCAGCCGATTCTTTTTTTAGTGGCGTTGGGATTCGGGTTCGGCTCGATGTTCGCGAAGGCGGGCGGAGGGAGCTATTTGAATTTCCTGGCACCGGGGATTGTCGCCATGGCGATTTTGTTCAACGCAGTTTTTTCGGGGATCGAAATTATCTGGGACCGGCAATTCGGTTTTTTGAAGGAGACGCTGGTGGCGCCGGTTTCGCGGCTTGAAATCGTTTTCGGGCGGACGCTGGGCGGCGCGATCGTGGCGATGGCGCAGGGCGCGGTGGTGTTGGGAATCTGCATGATCGCCGGCTTTCGGATTCACAGCGTGCTACTGGTGCCGGCGGGAATTGTGTTCATGTTTTTGATCGCGCTGTTCTTCACGTCGATGGGGACGGTGTTCGGTTCGGTGTTGCAGGACATGCAGGGTTTCCCGCTGATCATGAATTTCCTGGTGATGCCGCTGTTCTTTTTCTCGAGCGCGCTGTTTCCAGTGCAAAGCTTGCCAAAATTCATGCAGTCGGCACTCAAGCTGAATCCGCTGACGTACGGCGTGGACGGCCTGCGCGGGTCGCTAGGAAGCGCCTTTGCGTTCAGCCTGGTAACGGATTTCGTGGTGCTGAGCATCTTGACGGCGATTCTGCTGGCGATCGGGAGCTATTGCTTTTCGAAGATTCAATTGTAGGAGAGGGATTCGCAATCTGGCCTGTAGTAGTATAATGGTAGTATGAAAGAGAAGACTTCCATCACACTATCTCCCGACATATTGGCGAAGGTGGACCGAGTGGCGGGTTCGAAGCTGTCCCGCTCTGCCGTCATCGAGCAGGCTCTTCGCGATTACTTCGAGGAACGAGGCCGTCAAGCTGTCCACGCCCGGGATTTGGAGCGCATCAACGCCGCTGCAGACCGTTTGAACTCCGAAGTTTCCGAAATACTTGAATACCAGGCGCCAGAAGAGTGAGCTCCGCGCGTGACCGACGTTCATGAGGCGTGGCGAACTCTACCGTGTGTTCAAACCGGGTGGGGATGCGAGGCAATACCGCGCTTTTGTGATCGTAAGCCGCCAAACGCTCATCGACTCGCGCTTTTCGACGGTTGTTTGTGCGCCCGTCTTCAGCAATGGAGAAGGGCTTTCGACCCAAATCGCGGTCGGACCTGACGAAGGACTCAAGCATTCGAGTTGGATTATGTGCGACAACCTCGTGAGTGTGCGCAAGTCGGAACTGACGAATTATCTGGGAGTTCTATCGGGATCGAAGCTTGCAGAACTGGATTACGCTCTTAAAATGGCGCTGGAGTTGAGCTGAGATTGCGGCTCTCGTCTAATTATCTGCGGCACGAAGTGAAGCGATCCTCAATTCATTGCCGACGTTTCGTTCGCCGGGGCTCGGCCGCCACTGTTTTCGTCCTGGCCGCGCTTTTTGGGGCGACGATGGCGCCGGCGCAGCGGCCGGGCGTCACTCACAAGGGGATTCGTGGCGGGCAGTCCGCAGCGAGCACTGTTACCGCGTTTCGCGGGCGTGTCGATGCAGTGCTGAGTAAATCGGATGCTGCGAGAGTGTACTGGGGGATTCTGGTTGCGGACGCTGACACTGGCGAGACAGTCTACGAGCTGAATTCCGATCACTACTTCGCGCCGGCATCGAATGCGAAAGTTTTTACGACGGCGCTGGCGCTGGCGACGCTTGGTCCCGATTACCGCATTCGCACCACGCTCGAATCTCGGGGGGTACTTCGCAGCGATGGGCACCTCACCGGAGATTTGGTTCTGGTGGGGCGCGGGGATCCTGACATTTCGAATCGCAAGTTTCCGTATTCAGACAGGCCGGAGCGCGAAGGGCCGGCGGAGGAGCCGCTGGCGGAAATGGCCGATACAGCCGTTGCTAAAGGCCTGCGGGAAGTGGACGGGAACATCGTGGCGGACGACACTTATTTTCCTTACGATCCGTATCCCGCGGGATGGACCGTGGGTGACCTTTTCTTCAAGTCTGGTGCGCCCATATCGGCGATCGATTTCAACGACAACACCGTTTCGGTTGAAGTGCAACCGGGACCTCGGATGGGCGAGCCGGCGACCATTCTGACCGAGCCCCGAGCCGCGATCGATTCCATGAGTTACGAAATTGCGACGGGACCGGCCGGCGGCGAATCGGAATTCGCGGTGGTCCGGCAGCCGGAGCCTAAATTTATTTTGCTGCGCGGGACAATTCCGTTGAACGCTTCGCCAGTAATGCTCGATCTTTCGATGACCGAGCCTGCCGAGACCAGCGCGCTCGCGCTGAAGCAATTGCTTGAGGCGCGCGGGGTGAAAATTACGGGAGGAACTCGCGCGGAGCACGCACCGCCGCCCGAAAACACTCCATCGGGCGAGCCGATAATTCCACGCGCGAGTGTGTCATCGTCGTCCGGACCTGCAAACTCCACGATTTTGGTGGAGCACGTTTCGCAGCCTCTATCGCAAATCGTTCGCGTAACAAATAAGGAGAGCCAGAATTTGCACGCGGAGCTGCTGCTGCGTGCGGTGGGGCGTGAACGTACGGGCGTTGGCTCAACCGCAGCGGGGCTGCAAGTGGAGCGTGCGTTTTTGAAGGCGGCGGGAATTGCGGACGGCGACGTTGTATTGAGCGACGGCTCCGGACTCTCGCCAGGGGACCTGGTGACGCCGCGCGCGATGGTCACGCTGCTGCGGCATGCAGCCATGCAGCCTTGGGGGGAACATTTTATTTCGTCGCTTCCGGTGGCGGGCGTCGATGGAACGCTGGAATATCGCATGAACAAAACGGCGGCGTCCAGGCGGATCGAGGCGAAGACAGGCGAGATCGAACACACACGCGCGCTATCGGGTTACGCGACGACGACGCGCGGCGAACGTCTGGTATTTGCGATTTTCTACAATAACAATCCTCGCAGTGG
>DASXPD010000071.1:0-43563 GCA_036493835.1 Candidatus Acidiferrum sp.
CTTCTTTCCGCCAGTCGACATCCTCTTTCAACTGTTGTGCGACGATAGGTCGCGTCATTGTTGACGAACGCCGACGCCGAGTTTGGAAGAAATTATCCAAATAATGTTCGGCCGCTACCTGCCAGCCGCGCGGCACCATCCCTGCAAATCTCTGGCACTCGTCCTTCGAGGGCAAGAAGCTGATCTTTTATTTCTAACCCTCCGCCGAAGCCGGTCAGCTTACCGTTTGCGCCGATGACTCGGTGGCACGGGACGATGATGGGAACGGGATTTTGGCCGTTTGCGGCACCGACAGCACGCGTGGCGTTTGGGTTGCCCAGTTGACTCGCAATCTGGCCGTAGGATCGCGTCTCTCCGAAAGGAATAGCGAGTAGCGCCTCCCACACCCGTTTTTGAAAGTAAGTGCCTCGCATCTCGAGCGGTACGGAAAAAGATTTTCTGTTGCGAGAGAAATATTCGTTTAGTTCGGTTTCGGCGCAGAGCAGAATCGGGTGCGCAGGATTCTCGACAGCGTCAGCGAGGTGAACAGGCAAAGGCCGGTCGTTGTCCCATAGAATCGCCGCCAGCCCTACATCGCTGGCGACAAGTTTTAGCCTTCCAATAGGGGAGGGAATGACCTTGGACGAGAAAGCCACGAATGGTCCTTTCGATTCCGCGTGCGTTCTGGCAAGTCGAGTTCCCAGACACGAAATTGATGTTCGCACGAATCCATGTCGACCAACTTGCCGGAGAACTTCACTCCTTCCAGCTTCAGGCGATTTCGTTGTTCTGTTTTGGCGCTCGCTTTCAGTTTTATCGCGCCTCCGGCGCCAACGACGCGATGCCAAGGTAATGAGTCAACGGGATCGCATCGCAATAGGCGCGCGACGGCACGGTGGTAGAGCGGATAACCGGCAGCGGCCGCAACTCGGCCGTAAGTGCTGACTCTTCCGACGGGGATCGAAACGATTATTCTACGAAAAGCATCATCGCGCACGTCATTTGGCTTCAGACCGTCGATAATGATGCGGCGTTTCAGTTTCTTTTCGTAGAGATAGCCGAAGCGGTCACCAGAAACCTGAAAGCGTCTATTTCTCATCTAGGTCTAGTGAGACGTGCTTGAGGTTTTGTCGACGACGACTACGCCGTCTTTCATTACCCATTTTACTTTGTAGATGGCGACGTCGATGTCGGCGAGGGGATCGCCGTCGACGACTGCGAGATCGGCGATAAATCCGGGAGAAACGGCGCCAAGCTCCTTCTCTTTGTCGAGCAGCGCGGCCGCAGTAGTCGTTGCAGTCTGGAGCGCCTGCTCCGGGCTCATTCCTGCTTTCACAAACCAGCCGAGTTCGCGCGTGTTTTCTCCGAACATTGTGTAGATCGCGTCGGAGCCCATGGCGATTTTAACTCCAGCTTTGTGCGCGCGGCGGGTGGTTTCGAGATTGCGCTGGATGAAGGCCTGCAGGCGATCCTTGAAGCCGGGCGGGTAGCCGATCTTGTCGCCGTTGTCGATGTAATAGCGGTTGTGATCGATCGTGGGAACGTAGTACGTGCCGCGCTTCACCATGTCGCGGATGGTGGCGTCGTCCATATCGGTGGCGTGCTCGAGCGTGTCCGTGCCGGCGCGCACCGCATCGCGCGGTCCGTCTGGGCCATACGAGTGAATCGCGATGCGCTTTCCGAATTGATGTGCTGTGTCGACCGCAGCTTTGATTTCGTCGTAGTTGAACGTCTCAAAGCCAGTCACATCGTCATCGGTGCCCGTCGATCCGTACAGCTTGATCCAGTCGACGCCCGCGGCGATTTGCTGGCGCACCACTCGCAGAACTTCCGGCACTCCATCCGCGATTCCACCGGCGGGAGGATTGATGCCCGGCTTGTAAGGTGTGTTCGTAATGTAGAGCCCGTAGCCAACGACAAACATACGCGGCCCGATCATCTCGTGTTGATTGATCAGGTTGCGCATGGCGACGTCCATGTATTGATCTGCGCCGAGATCGCGCACCGTCGTCACGCCATTCTCAAGCGTGCGCATCGCACCTTTTCTCGCGAGAAACACTTCGATCGCGGGAGGGTTCGCCGTGATCTGCTTCAGCATTGGGACGCCCGGCGTTTCGTCGGTGTACATCGTCATGTGCGTGTGCACGTCGATGAGTCCCGGCAATCCGGTATAGCGCGATAAATCGATGACTTGGGCTCCGGCTGGAATCGCCGATGCATCGGTCGTAACGGTTCGAATCTTCGCGCCGTCGATGATGACGATGGGATTGCTCCACACTTTGTGGCCGTCCCACAGTTTTCCGAGCTTTATCGCTTTTGTTTGCTCGGTAGGCTTGGCTTGTGCGTTGATGCGCGCCGCCACTAAAAAAATCACGGGCGCGATGACGCAGCTAAGTAGCAATCCGTTCCGGATGATCCGACTCATTTTGAGTTGCCTTTGATCGCTTGGATGTCGCGAAGGCGGACATTATATGCACGACTCACGGCCGGGCCCAAGGCCGACCAGTCGTCACTTTTGTTGCCAGCGAGGCCGTCGGACACACGAGCGCACAATAGGTCACTCTGTGCCCGACATATCTTGCATCAGGGAGTCCACCGGTCCAGAACTAGGAAGCGGTCAGCCCTAGCTCGCCGATGCGAGCGGGGGCCGGTCTGGGTCTGCGAACGCCGCGCTAGCCGATTCGATTGATCTTCTTTAAAAGTGGAAGACGAGGCCTGCGCCGAGCTGCAGGTTGTTTTGATGATCGTTCGTGCCGTTAGCAAAATGAGTGAGGTAGTAATTTGCCTCGAATGGGCGGAGAGAAAAACGGTGAGTTAGCGCGTAATCCACTCCGCCGCCGATCTTTGCGGCGAAGGCGTTGGCATCGGAGCTGACTCCCGCCAAGGAAGTGCCGGCGTGAGCGCCACCCAAAAGCACTTGCCCAAATGGCGTGAACTTGGTGTGGTTGTGCCAGTAATAACGCGGGCCGAACAGGTAAGAGGTGAGCGTCAGATCCGCTCCCGAGCCGGAAATATTGGAAGCGTGGACGGAGCTGATTTCGGCGACGGCGGCAAACGCCGAATCGAAATGATACGCAACGGAAGCGTCGCCGCCATTTAACGAGAAGCAGGTGCAGCCTCCCGGGGGAGCATTGCTGCGAACGTAATTGTAGTCTGCGCCGACTTCAAACTTTGAGTTTGATTGCGCATGAGCTTGCGGAGCCAAGATGAACACGAGCGAGCCCACCAGCAATCCAAGCAGCGGGCAAAACGACGTTCGCGAAATGCTTGATTTGAGATTCATATCTTTCCTATCTCTTTGTGTGGACCTTGGCCATTGCAAGTCGAGCTACTGCAAGTGGATGGTGACGATTGTGGAATGCTTAATGGAACCGCTCGTTCCGGTTACGGTGACAACTACGGTCTGAGGCGCCGGCGTATTTGCAGAAGGACCAGCAAAACCGCCGTTGCACCCCACGACTGCGACAGAGGCAACGAGCAAGCACGCCGTCGTAAATGCTGCAGTCAGCGGTCTGGGGAATCGCACGGCCAGCTTCTGCGTGAGCATTGCGGACAGGCCCAACGCCGAAATGGCAAACAGCGCCAATGGCGCCGGCGGGATTCGTTGCGTTGGTTGCGACGGTGCCGGCAGCTGTGTTGAGGCTACAGTTTTGGCAAAGGTGACGGTCATCACTGTGTGTGCCCCGGTTGAGCCCGGAGTTACGACAGGCGGATTGAAGGTCGCGGTGGCGCCTGCCGGCAATCCTGAAGCGGACATGGTCACCTGGCTGTTAAAGGTGCCAATGGGCGGCACACCAATCGTGACGTTGACCGGACTGCCCGGTGTTGCGGAAACAGGGGCGGTCGGAGCAGTCACGTTGAATTGCGGAGTTGTGGTTGCCGGAGTGATCGTGACCGTTACGGCAGCGGAAGTTGAGACGGCCGAGGTGGAATTACCGGAATAGACCGCAGTGACGTGGTGATCGCCGTCGGCCAGGCCTTGGGCGGAAAATGTTGCGACACCGGAAGAATTGACGTTCGAGGTTCCGAGCAAGGTTGCGCCATCGAGGAAGCTTACGGTTCCTTTCGAACTGCCTGTCGGCGCCGGAGCGACCGTGGCCGTGAGCGTTACCGCCTGGCCGGATGCTAGCGGCGGAGTCGGTACGGTGAGCGTGGTCGTGGTGACAATCGGAACTGGGGGAACCGAGGCAGCCACTCCCGTGCCGGTGAGATTGATCGTTTGCGTGCCGAGGTTGTCGGTGACGGTCAGCGACTCATTCAAGGCGCCGGAGGCTGTTGGCGCAAAGACGATCCCGAGAACGCAGCTTGCCGCCGGAGCGAGGCTGGTGCTGGCGGTGCAAGTGGTATCCGCGCCGCTCAGGTTATAGTCGGCGGGAAGAGTCAAACCGCTGATGACCAAGGCGGCGGTCCCATTGTTTGAGATGGTTACGTCCTGCGCGGCGGAAGGCGAGCTGACGTTGGTACTAGCAAAAGCAACCGGAGCGACTCCCGCAATCTTTCGGACAACTCCATTCGCGCTGTCGGCAAAATAAATGTTACCCGCGGCGTCGAGTGCCGGATGCGTGGGGGTGTGCAGCAAAGCCGAAGTTGCCGCGCCGTTGTCGCCGGAATAGCCGGCGGTGTTTGCGGTGGTGTTACCGGCCAACGTGATCACGTTCTGCGTCGACGCACTCAGTTTGCGGAATACGTTGTTGGCGGAATCGGCGATGTAAAGATTGCCCGCAGCGTCGACGGCCAATCCTTGCGGATTGTTGAATTTGGCGCTGGTAGCCAGCCCGCCATCTCCGCTGAAGCCCGCAGTGCCGGTGCCGGCGGCAACGGTGATGGTGCTTCCATCGGCGGCGATTTTGCGGATCACGTTGTTGGAGTTGTCGGCGATGTAGACGTCGCCTGCGGTGTTCACTGCAACTGCGGCGGGACCGTCGAGCAACGCATTTACCGCTAGCCCGCCATTGCCGGTGCTGCCGGGGGAACCATTACCCGCCACCGAGGTGATGAACAAAGAAGTCGGGTCGACTTTGCGAAGGGCATCGTTGGCAGAGTCGGAGATGAAAAGGCTGTCTTCATTATCGAAAGCGACATCCTTGGGAGTATGCAAAGACGCGGAGCTAGCGCCGGCTCCATCGCCCGAGTAAGCGGCGACCTGGTCGCCGGCGAAAGTTGAGATCTGACCCGTGGCTGCATCAATTTTCCGAATGGATTGATTGGCGCTATCGGCGATGTAAAGGCTCCCGGCGGCGTCAAAAGAGAGTCCGGCGGGAGAGTGCAATGTGCCGCCCGAGGCCGGACCAAGATCCCCGGCAAAACCGGCGGTTCCGTTCCCTGTGACGGTGGTGACGACATGTGTGGAGGCGTCTACACGACGAACGACGTCTTTGCTGAAATCGGAAATGAACAGATTGCCTTGGAAGTCCACTGCAACAGCGGACGGCTGCTGAAATTCAGCGGCTGTCGCACTACCGCCATCGCCGGTGTAGCCCAGCGTGCCATTGCCTGCGACGGTGGTGATCAGCGCGGGCGTGAATCCGATCTGTGGTCCCACGCCGACTCCATTCAGGCCGTCCCTAAAACTCACGGCTGAGCCAGCGGTAGCTGAAATAAGCAGCGGAACGCGCCGCGCTCCGGGAAACGCTGGCGAGAACGTCACTGGCAACACGCAGGGAATTCCGGACCCTCCTCCGACGATGGGCGACCCAATGCTGCAGCCGGTGCCCGTCAGAGATCCCACGGAATATTCAGGAGTGCCGCCTTGCGAATTCGGGACGGCAATGCTGTTGATGGTCAGCGTTCCCGTCACGAGAAGAATCAGGTTTTGCGAACTCGAAGTGGAGCCAACGGCGGTGTTCGGAAAACTTGGCTGAAAGTCGACCTCGCGGACCGTTGTGCTGACGAGGTCTGCGATATACAGATGACCCTGATTGTCGAAAGCAAGGTCGGTTGGATTTGAGAGTTCCGCGGAAATTGCCGGACCACCATCGCCGCTGTTGCCCTGGCTGCCGATCGTTCCGGCGACGGTCGTGATCACCTGAGAGGCGGCATCGACTTTGCGGACTGCACCGTTCAGGAAGTCGCCGATGTAAAGGTTGTCGCTGCTGTCCATCGTGATGGACCACGGAAAATTCAGCAACGCGCTGGTGGCCGGTCCACCGTCGCCGGTCGATCCGGAAGATCCGCCGGTGCCCGCGACGGTGGTCATGATTCCAGTTGCCGCGGCTACTTCACGAACCACGTTGTTGCCGCGATCGCAAATATAAAGGTTTCCCTTGGAATCAAAAGCGAGCCCATTGGGAGAATTCAGCTGCGCGCTGGTGGCCACGCCGCCGTCGCCAGAGAATCCAGAAGTATTGTTCCCAGCTACGGTCGTGATGATGTGCGTGGTTGCATCCACTTTGCGGATTACGTTGTTAATCAGGTCGGAGATATAGAGATTGCCCGCGTGGTCGAACGCGATATACGACGGGCCGCCAAGTGTTGCGTTGGTGGCGAGGCCTCCATCGCCCGTGTATCCGCTGATGTGGAGTTTTCCCGCGACAGTGGTGATGATGCCGTTGGTATCGACTTTGCGGACCGCGAAGTTGCCGGTATCCACGATATAAAGATTGCCCGCCTGATCGAGCTTCACGCCTTCCGGCCCGCGAAACTTTGCGCTGACCGCTGGGCCGCCGTCTCCGGTTTGTCCGCTTGGCCCGGGAATACCGGCGTAGATGGCCATGATGCCGGTCTGCCGGTTGATCTTCCACACAGTATTAAATTGACCGTCTGCGAGATACACGTTGCCCGCGGCATCGGTTTCAAGACCAATCGGACCCAGCAGCGGCGAGGTGTTGGCTTGTGTCGGGCTGGTGGCGAGACCCGGACTTCCCGTGCCGGCCAGAGTTGAGATTCCTGCAACAAAGGTGATCGTTGCCGGCGATGCGAAGACGGGAATAGCGAGAATCCCAAGTGCCAAAACGATCAGGCCGGAAATCTTCGCGTATTGAAAGCCTTTGGAGCGCTGCTTAAGGGAGAGACGCTTTTCGTTCGAGGATGATTGGTCTTGCATAAGCCGTAAGGTTCTCCTGGGGACGCAGCCGGCCTCATTACAGCGATCGCTTCATGGATCTGGACAGAGCACGCGAAAGGCGGCCAACGACAAGCTGGTTATCGGCAAGAGGAGTGTCGGACTTGAGGTCAAAATACGTCTGTGTCTATTCAGGCAGGAAGGCGGTCAGAGAACATCGATGCGAAAAAGAATTTTCTCATCGAGATGAGCAGGTCGGAGATGGATGGAACTAAAACCCGGCCGAGACGGGTGCCGGATGCCTGAGGCATCGGCGCCACATTTTTTGGAAAGCAGCGACTACATCCCAACGGTTGAATCTGGCTCGAGGAGCCAATTCACTTCGTTACGGTTGATAATGTCGGGGATGAGGTGATGGCTTGGCCGAGCGATGTGGCTTTGCGGCGGGCCATTGCTAAAACTTTCGGCAGCAGAAATTCTTCCAGCCTCTGTGATTCCGTTTCTCCCATTCCTTCGTATTCCAGGCCCATGCAGTCGTCGTCGATTTGGCGCACGACCCGAGCTTTGAAGGTGAGCTTCGGGGTATTGGGCATCAGTTCCAATGTGGTTTGCACAATGGAATTGACCGGGAAGGTGCGGTTCATCTTCACGCGCATGCCGGTGAGGCTGATGTCGATGGTTGTTCCGGACGAACTCTGACCGCTGAACTCCATTGCCACCGGGCAGGTCGCGCTGATGCGCGCGTAGCGGCGCCGCTCGCGTTCCACGGAACCTTGCGTCACGCGCAGCATCCTCATCAGAGCCTGGCGATCGACGGGCTTGAACACGACGAAGTTTACTCCAGCCTCGAAGACGCGCTTCATGAAGTGATGGCCTTGCTCGCCGGTGATCATGACGATGGTGGCGCGCTTGTTCGGTCCGAAAGCGCGAATCTTGCGAGTCAGCTCCAGTCCGTCGGGCGCCGGCATCTTTGCATCCACAAAAACAACATCAAATCGTTCGCGGCGGAGTCGTGCTTCGGCCAGCTTGCTGTCAGTCGTGTTGTAGGTTTCGATTTCGCATGCACGCAGAATTTCCGCGATGAATTCCGACGTCGGCTGGTGATCGTCGATCACCAGAGCTTTCTCTATGCTGGCCATCCGCATTTCGCGATGGATAAGCTCCGTGCGAACGCTGTGATCCAGCTTCTGGTCTGGTCTCGGCTCAGGCCTCTGTTCGGGCCGCGTTTTTGGGACCGAGACGTTCAGCTGACTGTTACCGACGTTTTGCGGCGACACGGGTAGATTCATTTTCGAGACACTCCGTTGTCCTTCAAATTAGGAGTACCGAGGCGGCAAGAAAATGCCCCCAATGCACCGATTCAGGGTCGAGATTCGACCTTGGCCTTTGGGGCGAAACAAGCGCTAGACGGCGCTGTGCCCAGCCAGTGAGCCAATTGCCCGCGCAACACCTTGAAATCAATGGGCTTGGGGACGCAAGCATTGCAGCCCGCCTGAACGACGCGCTGTTGGTCGGCCATCATGGCGTGAGCGGTAACTGCGATGATGGGGATATGACTGATCGGCGGGTTGCTGCGGATCCAGGCCGACAGAGCGAGTCCATCCTCGGTACCGAGTTGGACATCGAGCAGCACGACCTGAGGTGTGCGTGCCTCCAGTGCGTTCAGAGCGCTCTGGAGGTTGCCGACGCTGGCTACATCAAATCCTTCGGTCTCCAGCCAGTCTCGCAGCAATTCCTGATTGGCGATGTTGTCCTCAACCACCAATACGAAGGTTTTCATGCCTCGGTGATCACCAAGCGGCTCTGAGGTAGCCGACGCATCTGATCGAGCAGCGTTTCATGCCAGGAGCCGTCTTTTCGAACGACGGAGGTTGCGTTCTGGCGGAGGAAGCTTTGCTCGGACAAGGTTAGGTCCTTGCTCGTCAGGATGAGAACGGGAATATCGCGATCTCGATCGTCGTTTCGTAACTCTGTCAGCATTTGCATTCCGCTCTCGCCGGGCAGAATGAGGTCGAGCACGATCAGGTCCGGTGGCGAAAGTGAAAGCAGCCGGCGCGCTTCGGGTACGGTTGTGACGGCGCGTGCGTTGAGTCCGTGTTTTGTCAGGAAATCGCGAAGAAATTCGCGCGTCGCTCCATCATCTTCGACGACGAGTACGTAGCCGTCGCCTTTCGGATGAGAGTTGGCCGCTGGTTGAGCCGGCGACGAATCGCGCGACTGCATCGTCGATGGACTGATGAGCCCCTTGGGCAAAGTGAACGAAAAGCAGCATCCCGCGTTCGGATGGGTTTCGACGGAAATTTGGCCGCCCTGCAATTCCACCAGGCGACGGGTAATCGCGAGGCCGAGTCCGCTGCCCTCGACGGTATTGCCCCATTGTTGCGTGCGATAAAACGCTTCGAAAATGCGCTGTTCCTCGCCCGGCGGAATGCCCGGTCCCGAATCCCGCACGTCGATTCGAACAAAATCGTCCTGAGGGTGAGCGTCCAACTGGATGTGGCCGTGCTCGGGAGTAAATTTGATCGCATTTCCAAGCAAGTTCATCAGGACTTGCTTGAAGCGGGTTTCGTCGGCAGCCACGGTCAAGTCCGTATAGCCTTGCCGAACGGTGAGTTTTTTATTTTCGGCCAACGGACACAGCGACTCCACAACTTCCCGAAAGCATTCGCTCACATCAAGCGTCAGCGTCGACAGTTGCAGTCTCCCCGCCTCGATTTTCGAAAGGTCGAGAATGTCGTTGATCAGCTTCAAGAGATGAAAGCCTCCCGTGCGGATGTGCTTCACGTAACGTTGTTGGCGTTCCGTGAGCGGCCCGTGCTTGTCGTCCATCAACAATTCCGAGAAGCCGACGACTGCGTTCAACGGTGTGCGGAGCTCGTGGCTCATTGTCGACAGAAATTGATCTTTAAATCTGCTCGAGCGTTCGGCTTCTTCTTTCGCAGTCCGAAGAGCTGCTTCCGTGGTTTTCAGCGCGGTGACGTCGCGAGCTACCGCATACATCTGCTGTTTGTCCGGCACAGCCGTCGCCGACCACGAGAGCCAGACGTAAGTGCCGTCCTTGCGTCGATAGCGATTTTCGAACCAGATCGTGTTGCGGCCGGCGCGCAGGCTCCGAATTTCATTGATCGTTGCAGCGCGATCTTCGGGATGAACCAGGTCCATGCGGGGGATTTTCAAAAGCTCATCGACGGAATATCCGAGCGTCTTTTCCCATGCCGGGTTCAGTCGCTTGAAGTAGCCGTCGAAGCCCAGAATGCACAGCATATCGACCGACAACGTAAAGTAGCGATCGAGTTCCTCGCGCGAAGAGATGCTCTGTTGAATCAAGAGCTCCAGTTCGTGATGCAGATCCTGGTTGGCGGTGGCGAGTCGCGATTGACTGCGTAGCAGAACGAACACGGCGCCGAGCGCGCCGGCTAAGCCGATCGATGTCAGTGCGAAAGTCCCTGCGAAAGAAAATGGATTCGAAGTCAGAGCGTGCTGAAAGTTAACGGAGCCATCGGAAAACGAAGGCCGCCAAAGATTCGCAACATACACGGCAACAGTCGCCACAACCAGCAGCGAAAGTGCCAAAGCTGTACCGTTCGACTGTGCTTCAGGCGAGCGTGCCTTGATCCTAGTCTCCATGGACGGCCTCCACTGGAACGGCAACCAGCGCTTCGAATTCGTCGATGAGTTCGTGATCCCACCATCCTCGTTTCGCTTCGCTTCGCATTGTTTCCAGCGCCTCCTCGACGGGCATCGCCGGCCGATACGGCCGATCCGTAGTGAGGGCATCGTAGATGTCGACGGTCTGCAGAACTCTTGCGGTGAGTGGAATCTCGTCGCCTTTCAGGCCATCGGGATACCCGGTGCCGTCGAGCTTTTCGTGATGGTGCCGAATGATGGGAAGAACCGTGCGAAACGAACGCAGGGGGGCGCAGATGCGCTCACCAACGGCGGGATGCTGCTTCATGATGTACCACTCTTCGGGCGTCAGTCGTTCGGGCTTGAGCAGAATTCGTTCCGGCACCGCGACTTTTCCGATGTCGTGAACGATCCCGCCTTTCCGAAGAGCGACGCAGAGTTCGTCGGACAGGCCGAGCTTCTTTCCTAAAGCGACCGAATAGTTCGAGAGCCTCTCGCAGTGTCCGGCCGTGTAAGGATCCTTGGCTTCGATGCTCGCGGCCAATGACGTCAAAACAATCTCGGCGTGCTCCAGTTCGTCGATGTAGGACTTCAAGCGCAGCAGCGATTTGACCCGCGCACGAACCTCCTGCTGATTTACCGGTTTGTTGAGAAAATCGTCCGCTCCCGAAACGATTCCCTGGATCCGGTCGTTTGCGGCGCTTAACCCGGTAACCAAAATCACCGGAACGAATCGCGTCGAGGGATTGGACTTGATCGCCGAGCAGACTTCGAAACCGCTTTTGTCCGGCATCCTCACGTCGAGAACAGCCAGATCGGCATCGCCAGTCGTGACCTTCGATAGAGCTTCCGAGCCCGTTCGGACGCAGATCGTCCGGTAACCGACTTCCTGCAAGATTTCGCTTAGCAGTTCCGCGTTTGATTCGTTGTCATCGGCGACGAGAATCGTCGAAGCAACCAGATTTCGATCGGGCATCTTTCACCTCGCCGCAAAGAAGCGCCGCGGGAAAGAGCGGCAGCGGTCTAAACGTTGTGGAACTACTTGCGACCATGAGCAAGCCGGTCTTTGTGCTGCTCCGGCGCGCGGTGCTTCAGAAGGAAGCTGATCTTGCTGACCTTCGCCGCGGGTTTCAGCATCGGCTCCGCGGCCGAACTACTGATGGTCAAACCGAGTAGGGTAACGAATAAAATCGCCGACTTCGTCATCTCTAGTCTCCTTGTGAATCGGGCCACTATTGGGGAAACCAAACTTATGAATCTTTCGTGGATCTTTAGGTCGGGCAGACGATCGATTCCAGCCGTTGACGTACTGCGTTGAGAAGCGGGATGAGGTTGTCCTTCATGTACATACCGGAAATTGGCAGATCACCAAGAAATCGGCGAACCGTTTCACCGTGAGCAGTCACGAGATAGATGGGGACACCGGGAAGCGCTTCGTGAACCGCCCTTGCTGCGTCCAAACCGTTCATGATCGGCATCGAGTAATCGAGGATGACGACATCCGGCCGCAACTGCTCGGCGAGCCTCAGCGCCTCCCGTCCGTTCTCTGCCTCGAGACAGGTACCCAGACCCCGCGCCTCGAAATATTTCTTGATGGAGGAGCGCAGCGGTCCGAAGTCATCGGCAATGAGAAGTTTTGGCATATCAAGTCTCTGTCTCGCTGGTAAGAGGAGTCGAGGCGGTTGGGTTTCGTACATTGGCGACGTTTTTGCGTGCCAAATCGGGCACATCCCGGCGGGGTTGCTGGGGATGATGACGTCGTGGATTGAATTGGCTGGCGTTCCGAGCGGGTTGCTAGTTGGAGGAAGACCCGGTGGCAGCGGTACCACCGGGTCTTGTGTGCCCGACTATTACAAGGAGTAGTTGCGTATTGAAATGAAAGAGTTGGGGCCGGGGAGTTTGATACGTGGGGATCTCAAAGATGCGCGCTATTCGCACGCGGTGAGACCAAAGCCGCAACTTGGCAGCCGAATGCTACAACTGTTTCATTTTCCGGAGTAATGGGACTGACTGAAGCCGTTGCATCACGTTTGTTTGGTTGGAATGCTAACCAAGATTGAATCTCGAAGTCTTAAAAGACGATCTGCAGGCATGATGGCGCGTACGTAAGGCACATGTATTTAGGTAGTTACGACAGCCCGAAGGTGGGTGCCGCGTTCGACAAGCGTTCAGCGTCCTCGCTGTTACTCTCGAAAGGGTGCCCTGAAACAAAAGTTGTTGACCAAAATGTCAAAGTAGTTGAATGGTTGGAACCAAGACGGAATCGATGGATTAGTATCCGTTAGCTTCTAGAAAGAATTTCGGTTGGGCGGTCGAACCGCTCGATCGACATTCGCCATCAAACCTGACGCGAATCCGGGCTGAAAAATAGCCGCCAAATCTGGACGGGGTCCATGACCAAAGACCTTTCGAATCGGGAAACGCAGATTTTGAGATTGATCGCGGAAGGCAAAGAGAATCGAGAGATCGCTCAAGTTCTCGGGATAAGCGTGCGCACCGTAGAGGCGCATCGTGCCCGAATCATGTTGAAGCTCGATCTGGAATCCGTTACCGGCTTGGTGCGTTACGCGGTTCGTAACGGGATCATCGAAGCTTGAGATCTACTTGGTCTGTCGCGCGATGCGCCAGATCGATTCGTCCAACGGGATGAAAACGTCTTTCTCCGAATTCACTTCCAGCGAAACCTGCAGATTCTTGTCCGCCGACTCGTGTTCCAGGTAAAACTCACCAAACTGATTCGTCGACGTGCGAGCAAGTTCATTCTTGCCGCTGATGAGTGAAATTGGAACTCGTGTTATTCCGACCTTGGATCCCTGATCTCGAAAAACCTGACCCGTGAGCGCAAACCGTTCACTTTCGTCGTTGGCCTCAAAGCGCACGTCGATCATCACTTCTCCAGCGCGATACAGCAGCTGGCGCGAACCAACGCCGGCAACAGACCGTACTCCAGCGAGCTGCGGGGTCAGGAAGCTGTCGAAAACCAATTCCGCGATCTCTCGCAAACGCAATGCTTTCTCGGGTTTGGGCGCCTGAACCAAAGCTTTCGCCATGTTCACAACGTGTGCCGGCGGTTCGTACTGCGCCTCGGTCTTGGCAAAGGTGGCCAGTTTGCTCCAGGTGGCCTTCTCCTTTGCGCAGCTCTCACAGCCGCTTTGCAGATGACTCTTCATTGCCGCGGCGTCCTGCGGGGACGCGAGGTTGCGTGCGAAGTCGATCCAGTCCTGAGAAGAAAAATGCGCCATGTTGTTGTTGTTCGGCGACTTAGAAGGGAGTGTCACCGAACTTCTCCAATCCACGCTAGATAAGAGTAGGCTCGGGCGCGGATGATACAGGGGATGATGTAGCCCTTATGGACAGTCCGACCGAGCCGGCTACCTTAGGCTATACCGGCCTCTAGGCTATACCAACCTCTTCGAACCGCTTCCGTAGCCGATCAATACACCGTTGCCGCATCATTCCGATCGACCCGACGGCAATACCCAGGTCCGACGCGATGTCACGGTAAGAGCGCGAAGGTTCCTCAAAAAATAGCATCTGGATGAGCTGATTACACCGGGGCGACAACTCGTCCAGTACCTCACGGATCATCTGCTCTTCTTCGGTCCGTGCGATCTGCTCAACGGTGTCGGCTTGGACCTCCGGCTCGGGCGTTTTCTGATCCTCATCGTCGCTCGAGACGAAACGGTTCCGTTTGATCTTGTAATGAAAGCAGTTATGCGAAGTGACCTGAATGATCCACTTTGGCAGGGCTTGCGGATCCCTTACGTTTTTCAGGTCCGACAACAGCTTGACGCATACGTCCTGAAAGATATCGGCCGCCTCGTCGCGCGTCAGTCCATACTTGATCGGAACCGAAAAAATCAGGTTCTTGTATTTCTGGACCAATTCGGCCCAGGCGTTCGGATCTCCGTCCAGACACTCCCGTACTAACCGCACATTCTCGTTATTCGGCAGCGACGGTCGGGCTGTTATCGAAGAACTCTCGATAAGACTCTTCATGATCATTGCCCCTTGTCAGGGTTACTCCCTGTTTGGTCTCCGGTCCCGCAGAACCGGTCGTCGATTCCGAATCGTTCGCCGACAACCCTCCCCTTTACTTCGCTTACTCCGACCTGCTTTTCTTTGTATGAATGATGGCTTCGGTAGCGAGAGACGTCGATAGGACTAATGGGTACTAGAACACTACTGGTAAAGAGTGTCGGCGCGTCCGAATAAATACGTACGTAGCTATACGTAAGCGTAAGTTCGGTTTAGGGATTCGTGCTTCCACCAACAGTTCCACGTGACATCAAACCGCATCGACCCTCACATATAGGAAATCCAGGTCCGATGGCGTAGATGTGGCAAATGGCGAGACTCTCCGCGTGGTGCGAAGACGAATCGGGCCTAAGACCGGACTCAGGCAAGCTATGGTTGACGTCTTCGAACTCCACGAAATAAACGCGGAACAGATCTCGGCTAACGACTCCGGGACCTCCACGCACGTCGCGCTCACTCTTTATTTTCTTGCCGCAGTTGCCATTCAGTTTGTTTTTGGAGGTCAGGACTACGGATTCACCGCAACCCTGTGGTTTCCGTTGACCGGGTTGGCGATCGTCGCCGTCTATTCGAACGGTTGGGTGGCGATGCCGATATTGTTCTGCGCCAGCGTTCTGGGGAGTGCATTGGCCGGCTCCCTTTTCGTTTCACCTCAGACGGTATTGTCGGAAGCCGGCGTCACCATCGTGTGTTGCGCGATTGGTTCGATTGCACTTCACCGCTTGGGCCGTGCGGACTCGCTGATGATGAGGGTCAGCGATCTTGGCAGAATGCTCGGTGTTATCGCGGCCACTTCTGTTCTCATCGGTGGATTCGTCTATCTCATTCGCTACAACGGTCTGGCCTTTGAATCCGTCAATACGCAGCTACTCTTCGGCGCAATCGTGATCGGCCACGTGTTGGGCGCCATTACGGTTGCGCCCTTCCTACTGATTCACGTGGTTCCCTCGCTGAAACCTCGCAAGGAACTTCCCGACCTCGGCTCAATCGAGTGGTCACTTACGGCTCGCGCCACGCAACCGTCTCGCATTACGCTAGCTGAGCGTTACCTCCAACTGACTGCCGCGTTTGCGATTCCTTGGTTCCTGCTGACCTACGGGTTTGCGCGTCCTCACAACGTTTTCTATCTCGTGCTGGTCTTGACCCTGTGGATTGCAATGCGTCAGGGAGTCCGAGGTGTCGTGGCTGCGGTCATGTTGTCAAACATCGCGGCGCTCTGGTCTCTTCGAGGCGTAATTGCTTCCGGTTCGAGCACCTTGCAATCCCAGATCATGATGTTAGGAGCTGGTCTGGTCGGGTTGTCGGTAGGGTGCCTCGTCTCGGAGATTGCGGTTGCGAGCAATAAGCTCGAACACCAGACGGTAATTCTCAACGCGCTACAGGATCATAGCCCGCTCGCAACGGTCGTTCACGACGCGAACGGCAAAATTCTCCTAACCAACGCCGCTTTCGCAAATATGTTCGGGTATGGCTCTTCCGAAACACTTGGGCGTCACGTCGACGAAATCCTCACTGCGCCCACTGGAGAAGAAGCTTCGGAATTTACCCAACAAGTTCTGCTGGAGCCCATTTCGAAACAGACAGTCCGCCTGCGCCGCGACAAGACACCCGTTACGGTAGAAATGATGGGCATCCCATTTCTCGTGAAAAGCAAACTCGTTGGCGGGATTGGACTCTATCGCGATGTGACGCGGCAAAAGAAGCTTGAAGAAGAGCTCCTTCTAGCTCAGAAGCTTCAAGCCGTGGGACATCTCGCTGGTGCCGTCGCCCACGACTTCAATAACTCCCTCGGCGTCGTGCAGGGATACAGCGAATTCATCCTCGAGCGGCTTTCGAGCGATGACCCGTTGCGCCGCAGCGTGGAAGAAATCGCAAAGGCTTGCGACCGCGCAACGAATTTGACCAAGCAACTGCTCACCTTCGGTCGAAAACAAGTCATCCAGCCGCGCGCCACGAATTTGGTCACATTGGTCAACGATCTGTCGTCGATGCTTAGCCGATTGATTGGCGAACACATCAAGCTCAACGTTTACGCCGCCTCATCCGTCAACGCTGTGACGGTCGACCCCGGACAAATGGAACAGGTCATCATCAACCTCGCCGTCAACGCTCGCGATGCGATGCCACAGGGAGGCAAACTGTCGATCAGCATCGCGAACCGTTACGTTGAATCTCGCGACGACGGCAAGGCGACGATTCCGGCCGGCCGCTACGTCTCCTTGGCAATTGCCGACACCGGCACGGGCATCAGTCCCGAAATTCTCGCGAATATTTTCGATCCATTTTTCACTACGAAGGAAAAATCGAAGGGCACGGGCCTCGGTCTGGCGACGGCATACGGAATCATTCAGCAAGCCAATGGATTCATCACGGTCGACACCCGTGAAGGAATGGGTTCCACGTTCACCCTCTTGTTGCCTGCGACCGATCTTCACGTCGAGCCGAGTCAAAAAATTCCGGAACGCGGCGGAATTCCGCGAGGTTCTGAGACAGTTCTCGTCGTCGAAGATGAGCCGGTGTTGCGCAAGATGATCGTCGATTTTCTGGAATCGACCGGATATAAGGTGCTGAACGCCGAATCCGCCAGTGAAGCCGTCGGCCACGTCCAACTATTTCCAGGCACGATCGACCTCGTCCTCACCGATATCGTTATGACCGACATGAATGGCGCGGATCTGGCGCGTTTTCTCTGCGCTCTTCGACCCGAGCTTCGTGTCTTGTACATGTCCGGCTACTCGGACGGCGCGCTCGGCGATAAGTTCGTCCTGCCCAAGGACGTCGCGTTCCTGCAAAAGCCTTTTTCCAGGGTCAAGTTGGCTCACAAGCTACGAGAAATACTCGATTCGAATCTAGTTTCATCGGCCGACCAAGTTGCACGCAGTAAATCAGAGGGTTGAAACGCGCGATTGCGACAATGGTCGCGCGAATATGGTGGAGGGTGTGAATGCCACGGATTTTGGTCGTTGAAGATGACGAAAGCATGCGCGGTCTGATTCGACAGCGCTTGGGTGAATCTTTTGAAGTAACCGATACGGGCGACGCCACCGAGGCGCTCGGCCTCGCGCTCGCTTCCAAGCCTGATTGCATTCTTGTTGACCTCATGATGCCGCGCTTTTCCGGACTCGAGCTTTGTCAGACTTTCGCCTCGGTCAGCAACACACAAACGATTCCCATCTTCGTCATCACCGGACAGTCCGCCGACGAACACCGCGAATTTTGTCTCAACCTCGGAGCCCGCGATTTCTTTCAGAAGCCGCTCGATTTCGACAAGCTCAAGTCCTCGATTCAACGGGCGATCAACAGCCCGCACAACGAACGCCGCCGCGACCACAGAATTCGCCTCAAGGTAATTCTCAAGTTGGTTGGTACAAGCGCCAGCGGCAAACGTTTCGATTTGCTCACCTCGACCGAAGATGTCAGCGCCAACGGCTTCCTCTGCAAATGCAGCGTCGATCTCGAGCCCGGCGCGATCGTCGAAGTTTTTCTGCTCAGCCGAAGCTCCGAAGTTCTCGTCGGGCGCGCCTCGATGAGGCACGTCCAATGGCCCGACACCGCCTGGCAAAATTGCGGCTTCTGCTTTGTCGAAAAGAATGCCAGTTGGGTGCTTTAAGGGCACACGCGTCTTGCGGAGAAGCGGAGTCTCCCGGAGACTGAAATGACCGGGATGCCATCGCTTCTCAACGTCGCCGATCTTCGGGTCGAGTTCGCGCTCCTCGCCAATACACGAGTTCGCGCGCTTCGCGGTGTTCATCTTCAAATGGAATCCGGAGTTTGCTACGGATTTCTCGGTGAATCGGGAAGCGGCAAATCAACCCTCGCGTGCGCCTTGATGCGCTTGTTACCGCGAAACGCGAGCATCACGCACGGTTCGATCGAATTCAGCGATCGTGATCTTCTCAATCTCAGCGAGCCTGAACTCCAGAAATATCGCGGCAAAGAAGTCGCTCTCATTCCGCAAGAGCCGGGCCTGGCCCTGAATCCTGTAATGAAGATTGGGAATCAGGTTGCCGAGGTCCTCCGCGCACACAATGCCTGGCCCAGAGACAGATACCGCAGCGAGGCCGAATCCGTGCTGCAGCGTGTCGGTTTGTCCTCGCCCAATCGCAGTATGTACGACGCCTATCCCCACCAACTCAGCGGTGGACAGCAACAACGCGTTCTCATAGCTCAAGCCCTGAGCTGCCACCCGCAATTGGTCATCGCCGACGAACCGACAGCCTCCCTCGACGCCGACAGCGAATCCGAAATCCTCCAGCTACTCGCCGAACTCAAATCAGAGCGCAACATGGCGCTCATCCTGATCACGCACGATCCCAGAATTCTCACCGATCTCGCCGACCGCGTCGCCGTCCTGTACGCCGGCCGCATCGTGGAAGACGCTCCCGCCCAAGTATTTTTCCGCCACCCGCAGCACCCCTATTCCCAGTCGCTCCTAGCGTGCGCGTCCCCCGCGCTGCAGGAACCGTGTGATTCAAAAGCGGCCCGGCTGCCGACCATTCCTGGCGATTCACCCGACCCGGAACGCGTCAGCGCCGGCTGTGAATTCGCACCGCGTTGCGATCGCCGCATGACGAAATGCGATTCGCAGCAACCTTCGCCGAGCAGCGAATTGGACGATCGGCGCGTCGAGTGCCACCTCTATGCAGACTAAGCTGCAGCCCATGCCGTCCGCAAATCCAGTGATCCTCTCGGTCCGCAACCTCTCGCTCCAATACGCCCACAAGACACCCTTTGAGAGCCGGACCGCCGTGACCGCTCTCTCCAATGTCTCGCTCGACTTGGTTCGCGGCAAGACGCTGGCGCTCGTCGGGCCTTCTGGATGCGGAAAATCGAGCCTCGCGCGCTGCCTCGTACTCCTTGAGAAACCCAGCTTCGGGCAAATTCTTTACGGCGGCCGCGATGTCATCGGCTTGAAATCCAAAGAGTTGAAAGACTTCCGGCGCGACATCCATCTCATCTTTCAGGATTCCGCTTCCGCCCTGAATCCCGGCATGACGATCGAGGAGGTTCTGCTCGAGCCCTTGGATATTCACGAGCCCACGTTGGGCAAGAAAGACCGCTTTCTGCGGCTGGTTTCCGCTTGCGAGCAGGCGGCGCTCAGTTCCAAATGGCTGACCAGACGCCCGGATGAACTGAGTGGAGGCCAGCGGCAGCGCGTCGCGATCGCCCGCTCATTGGTTGCGCGACCCAAGATTTTGATTCTCGACGAAGCCCTCAGCGCGCTCGATCTCTCCACACAATCGCATATCGCCAATCTTTTGATGGATCTGCAGAGCGCTCACTCCCTCGCGTATCTCTTCATCACCCACGACCTGCGAATGGCTCGCCTTTTGGCGCACGATGTACTCGCCATGAAGGCCGGCCAGATCCTCGATTCCGCGCCGCGGCTGTTTACTCCCGACATACATGCAGGTCCGACTCCGATAGGCACTGTCTCCACTGCAAAGGATACTGAAGGCATGCGATTGCACGTTATGCCATCTGTAAACGAGTAATGGATGAGACAGCTCGCATGGCGGCTGGGTCAGAGCATCCTTCTGCTCGTAGGGGTGTCTCTGTGCTCGTTCGTGTTGCTCTCGGCCGCGCCCGGCAATTTCTTCGATGAATTAAAACTCAATCCGCAAATTTCATCCGCCACCGTTTCGGCGTTGCAAGCGCAATACGGAGCGAACCGGCCTCTGCCCGAACGCTACGCGCGCTGGGTCGCGTCTATCGTGCGCGGCGATTGGGGATATTCCCTCTCGTATCACAGCCCGGTGGGTGGATTGGTGTGGCAGCGGGCGCGCAACACGCTGTTGCTCACGACATTCGCCGTTCTTTTGGCTTGGATGGTGGCGCTTCCTTGGGGAATCGCCGAAGCGCTGCACAAGGGCGGCTGGATCGATCGGACCGGCGAAGTCATCCTCGCGTTGTTGTTGGCGATGCCCGACGTTCTTCTCGCGCTGCTTTTACTCTTGCTGGCTGCGCGTACGGGCTGGTTTCCAACGGGTGGGATGAGTTCGACGGATGCCGCTGAGCTGTCTGCTGCGGCGAAAGCTTGGGATTTAGCGCGGCACCTTTTCTTGCCAGCGACAGCACTTGCCCTAACCACCATGCCGATTCTCGCGCGCCACGTTCGTTCCGCGATGGTCGGCGTCCTCGACGCGCCGTTTCTGACGGCCGCGCGAGGTCACGGCATTCCAAAGTTTCGGCTCTTGTCTCGCTACGCGCTCCCCGTCGCGCTGAACTCGCTTATTTCTCTATTCGGATTTTCGGTTGGATCTCTCTTGAGCATATCTCTGCTCGTCGAAATAATTCTGAGCTGGCCTGGTCTGGGGCCGCTTGTGGTTGAGGCTGTTCTAGCTCGAGATATATATGTTGTCGTCGCTGCGACGATGTTTTCCGCGGCCTGCTTGATCGTTGGAAATCTGCTGGCCGACGTCCTTCTGTATTGCACCGATCCTCGCATCCGCCCGGTGCACTCATGAACGCGCGCGCTAGCACCAAGGTGTTCGTGACGCTCTTCATCGCGATGCACCTCATCGTAATTCTCCCTGGTTTCTTTTCCACCCAAGGCTATGCCGAGCAATCGCGCGACGTTCCGTTTGCTCCACCGACGCGCCTGCACTTTGTTCTCGCCGACGGTCAGTTCTCGTTGCGTCCATTCGTATATGGGTGGGATCGGGCGGCTTTGGATACAGGTACTTACGAAATAGATCGGTCACAAATCTACCCACTGCGGTTCTTCACGACAGGTTCGCCGTATACGGTCGTCAAGGGCTGGGTCGCGACCACGCATTTGCTTGGTGCCGAGAAACCAGGACGCCTGTTTCTCTTCGGCACCGACGATTTCGGCAGGGATGAATTTTCGCGAATGTTGTACGGCGGCCGCATCTCGATTCTCGCCGGTTGGATCGGTGCCGCGATCGCCCTGTTCACTGGCGGAATCGTCGGATTGATCTCGGGATACTCGGGGCGCTGGGTCGATTCCGTAACGATGCGCCTCGTTGAATTGTTCATGGCGCTTCCTTGGCTCTACCTGTTGTTCGCGGTTCGCGCCATTCTCCCGTTGCGCATCGAGACCACCGACACTTTCATTTTGTTGATCGCGGTTGTCGGAATCATTGGATGGGCGCGTCCGGCGCGTCTGGTACGCTCGATGGTTCTCAGCGCCAAAGAAAGAAACTTCGTCCTCGCGTCGCGCGCGATGGGCGCCTCGCATTTTCACATTCTGCGAAAGCACATCCTTCCTCAAGTGTCTGGCTTGCTACTGACGATGGCGGCGTATCTTATTCCGCAATTCATCTTGGCCGAAGTCACGCTTTCGTTCCTCGGGCTCGGCATCGGCGAGCCGGTTCCGAGCTGGGGCACGCTTCTGGCGGAGCTGCAGAAATACAACGTGCTCGTGAACTATTGGTGGATGTACGCGCCTGGCGTCGCGCTTGTCGCGCTTTTTTTGATCTATCACTGGGCGTCAACGACGATTCAACAGAAAGTCGAAGTGCCAATCGCATGAGCGAGCAAAGCAAATCACGGAGCTGGTTGCAGCTGAAAATTGTGTTGGCGGGCGCGTTGTTCGCTCTCACGTTGCTCGGCGCGGCGTCAAAAGCGCAGAGCCCGCAGCCGACGGCCGAAATCGGGCGCGCGGGCGGACGAATTACCGTTGCGCTTCGCACCGATCCAAAAACACTCAATCCCATTCTCGCCGTCGACACGACTTCACGGGAAGTCATCGGAGCGATGCAGGCCGACCTCGTGCACATCAACCGTCAGACGCAGCGCACCGAATCCGCCCTCGCATCGTCGTGGAAAGTTTCGACCGACGGTCACAAGTACACGCTGCAATTGCGTCATGACGTCAAATTTTCCGACGGTGCGCCTTTCACGGCCGACGACGTCGTATTTACGTTCCAGCTTTATCTCGACGAAGCGCTGAACTCCCCGCAACGCGATCTCCTTGTCATCGACAACAAGCCGATCGCCGTCAAAAAGATCGACAACTATACCGTCGAGTTCGATCTCACGAAGCCCTACGGCCCCGGTGAGCGAATCTTCGACAGTCTCGCAATCCTCCCCAAGCATTCGCTTGAAGCCGCATACCGCGACCACAAGATCGGCGAGGTGTGGGGCGTCAACGCAAAGCCCGAGGAGATCGCCGGGCTCGGTCCGTTCCGTCTGAAGAGCTACGTCGCCGGGCAGCAACTGCTTCTTGAACGCAATCCGAACTACTGGCGAAAAGATGCTCGTGGAAAGAGCTTGCCGTATCTCAACGAATTGCTCTTCACGGTCGTTGCGAACGAAGACGCTCAGGTCATCAAGTTCAAGAGCGGAGAGACACAAATTCTTGAGCGTGTCGGCGCCGACAATTTCAACTTGCTGCAAAAAGACAGCTCTTCGAAAAGCCTCTGTCTTTCCGACGTCGGCCCAGGACTCGAGTTCGTTTTCCTTCTGTTGAATATGAACTCTGTCGACGCGACGAAGCACGCCGACATCGCTGCGAAAGAATTGTGGTTTCGCGATCTCAAGTTTCGCGAAGCCGTTTCGCTCGCAATGGATCGAAAAGGCATGGTGCGTCTCGTCTACGGCGGACGCGCGACGCCGATCTGGGGCAATGTCAGTCCCGGAAACAGACTTTGGCTCAGCGCAAACATCCAGTATCCCGAACGTTCGATCGATCAGGCAAAAGCACTTCTGAAGTCCGACGGCTTCTCGTGGGACGCGAATGGCGCCCTACTCGATTCTCAGAAGCATCCCGTTACCTTCACCGTCGTCGTGAGCTCGTCGAACGCGCAGCGGACCAAAATTGCCACGGTCGCCCAGGACGACTTAAAGCAGTTGGGAATCGATGTCCGCGTCGTGCCGTTGGAATTCCGCGCGCTCGTCGACCGCGTCATGAATACTCACGACTACGACGCCGTTCTCATGAACTTGGTGAACGGCGACGTCGATCCGACTCCGGAGATGGGCCTGTGGCGTTATAGCGGTGAAATGCATTTATGGGATATGGGAGAGAAAACCGCTGCGACTCCTTGGGAAGCCGAACTCGACAAGCTGATGGAGTCGCAGATGACGACGACGGACTACGCAACGCGCAAAAAGCTTTACGATCGCGTGCAGGAAATCGTCGCACAGAATCTTCCGCTCGTCTTCCTGTTGAGCCCCGACATTCTCGTCGGCGCGCAGTCGACCGTCGGCAACTTTCGCCCAGGCATTCTTGATCCCTACGCATTGTGGAACGTTGATGAGCAATTCATTCGACCGACAGGAGCGACCTGCCACTAACGGCTAGTGCGTAAACCATCGTGACTTCCACCGCGACAACTCCGCTGCTCTCCCCGGAAGATCTTGCAAAGATCTCCGTGTTGAACACGCCCGAAGATCGCCGCAAATACCTGGCCGACCGCAAATCTCTCGTCCAAGCCGATGTCGTCACGGAACTGAATGCTGCGACGCTCCAGGAATTTCGCGTCAACACCGCCACCGCGCTGGTCCTAGCCGATACCGCAATCCTCATCGCGAACATCCTTTGCCGTCTGGAACTACTTGCACAGAGCAAGCGCATCAAAGCCCACGTTCTCTCCGAACGCGGCGAATACCAAAGCGCCGTCGCTCTCTACATCGAAGCCGAAAAACTCTTCGAGCAAGCCAAGGATCAAGAAGGCGTCGGACGCACCGTCACCGCGGCAATTCATCCGCACATCATGATTGGCGACTACGACGGTGCCTTCGCGCTCGCAACGAAAGCGCAGGATATTTTTTCCGAAATGGGCGACAAGCGCCGCTTGGCCCGCCTCGAAAACAATATCGGCAACATTTTTCATCGACAAGACCGCTTTCAGGAAGCGCTGACGCACTACGAGCACGCCTATCAGCAATTGCTCCCCTACGGAGACGCCGAAGAGTTATCGATTTCGCTCAACAACATGTCGATGTGCCTGATCAGCCTCAACGATTTCGCCAAAGCTCTGTCCACTTACGAGCGCGCGAAATACCTGCTCTTGGACCACGACATCCCGTTGATCCATCTCACCACCGACTACAACATCGCCTACCTCTACTACCTGCGCGGCGATTATCGTCGCGCGATCGAGGGGCTAAAGAGCGCTCGCGTCGCCGGCGACAAAATTGGCGACAAATACCTCGTCGCACTCTGCTACCTCGATCTCTCTGACATCTACGTCGAACTCAATCTCAGCTCCGAAGTGCACGACATCGCCCATCACGGCTTTCAGCTTTTCCGTGAGCTCGAAATCGGTTATGAAGCAGCGAAAACTCTCGTCAATCAGGCGATCGCCTTTGGTCAAGAAGGCAAAACCGCGAAATCGCTCGAAACCTTCGGCGAAGCGAAGCGCCTCTTCATCAAGGAAAAGAACGAAGTCTGGCAGTGGATGATCGATCTGTATCAAGCCATCGTTTTGTTTTCAGCCGGCCGTTACTACGAGGCGCGCCATTTTGCGACGGGCGCAGCGGATTATTTCGACGGCACGCTCTTAACGAACAAAGCAGCGATTTGCCACTTCCTACTGGCTCAGACCGCCATTCACACAGGCGATCTCAGCACCGCGCGCAGCGAATGTCTGACCGGTCTCGACATCGTAAAAAAACTCGACAGCCCCATCCTGCAATATCAGGGACGCTTCCTGTTGGGCCGTATCGATCAGGCGGCAGGCTCCCATGCCTCCGCCTATCTCCAGTATCAGCAAGCACGCCACAGCCTGGAGGGCCTGCGCAGCAATCTCTACCGCGACGAACTAAAAATCTCGTTCATGAAAAACAAGTCAGAGCTCTACGAACGCATGGTCGAGCTCTGCATCAACCCCGATTTCACCGAAGGTTCTCACGAAGAAGCGTTCAAGTACATCGAGCTAGCCAAGTCGCGCAACCTCTCGGAACTCATGTTTCAGCGCGGCCACAACGCACCCGCTCCTAAGTTTGGCCAGAGCGAACTGGTCCACAAAATCCGCGAATTGCGAGAAGAGCTGAACTGGTATCAGCACCGCATCGAACTCGAACAGCTCAAGCCCGCCAAAAATGCGGCCGAGACGCTGGAAGGTCTGCGAGAGAAAGCCAACGAAAAAGAAAGAACGCTCCTCGCCGCCCTCGAAGACCTCCCGCAGGGATCTCCCGAAGCCTCAGCGATCACCCCAGCTGCCTGCGCCACGATCGACAAGGTTCAATCGGTCCTCCCCGCCGATACAACTCTCCTCGAGTATTACTCCGCCGGCGATTACATCGTCGCCGCTGTGGTCACCCGCCAATCCTTCCACATCGTCCACGTCACGACGTTGGCAAGAGTCTCCGAATCGCTCCGCTTCTTCCGCTTCCAACTCGGCCGCCTTCACCTCTCGGCGCATCTCGGTCCCGGTGCAGCAAAGGAAATGTACGATTCAACGGTCGCCCACCTCGCCGAACTCCACAAAGAGCTCATCGATCCCGTGCAGCAGAACATTCAAACTCGACACTTGGTCGTCGTTCCCCACGGCAACTTGCATTACTTGCCGTTCCACGCGCTCTACAACGGCGAAAAATTCCTGGTCGACCTGCACGACGTTTCCTACGCCCCCAGCGCCACGGTATTCACTCTCTGCCACCGTCCGCACCAGGGAACCGCGACCGCCTCGGCAATATTCGGTATCCCGGACGAAAAGGCGCCGTTAATTCAAGACGAAGTCGACGCCGTCCATCGCATGCTCCCCGACTCCGAGCTCTTTCTCGGCGCCGCCGCTACTCACGAAAAACTAGTCGAAAAGGGAGTCGATAGCCGCGTCATCCACGTGGCGACCCACGGCAGCTTCCGTCCCGACAACCCCATGTTCTCCGGCATTGCCCTCGGCGACGGTTACCTGCACCTTTATGAGCTCTACCAGATGCGCCTCAACGCCGAGCTGCTCGCCTTCAGCGGTTGCGCCACCGGCCTAAACGTCGTATCAGCCGGCGACGAGCTCCTCGGCCTCGTCCGCGGAGCGCTCTATGCCGGCGCTCGCTCGCTGCTCCTGACCCTTTGGGACGTCAACGACGCCAGCACCCACAAATTCATGGCTGGCTTCTATCGCCGGTTTCAACAGGGTGAAAACAAGGCGACGGCTGCCGCCGAAGCCGCCAAAGAGATCCGCGAGGAATACCCCCATCCCTACTACTGGGCTCCCTTCACCATTGTGGGAAAAACCTAGAACCTCGGACAGGACGCCGTCCAAGGTCGGTCCAAGCTGACCCTCGAGACACACCAAAGCAGATAAGACATCTCACCCTGTATTTTCCATCGATCCGAGTACTCCTCCTACCGGTACCAAGGGTGCGTGCCGGGAGCAGCGAGTTCCCCCCAGAGCCCGGCACGCACCTCCCAAAAGCCCGAAGCGGTAAGTCCCGGCCCGCTAGAGGTCAATAAGTAGTTCTTTATCAGTGAGATACGCAGGAATGTCCAGAAATGGCTCGAATTTCGAAAATCGATGAATCGCTCATTTATCGGCACTTTAATCAAAAGTACCAGTTTGAAACACCCCCGTACCATTGTCCGGAGGCGTTAGAAATCCGAAACTGTGGTCTCTGGGGAGAGAGTACTGAAACGTCTAGGACCTGATAGCGAGCTAAATTCAGGTTTGGAGCCCGAATATGAAGAAATCACTTCTCATTGCGCTCTGCCTTTTCGTTGCGCCCCTCTTTTGCTCCTCGCGGGCCGCAGCCGACACCCAGATGACTGTGCAGACCACTCTCAATCCGGTGGCTATCAACGTAGTCTGCCTCCTGCGTGGTTGCCGCGTCGTCGAAAGCGTCACCGGTTCGCCCTACAACTACTTCGTGGTTTCGACCTCCAATTCCGCCAACGCGAACTTCCTGGCCAGCGTTCTCCAATCGGTCCCGGGCATTCTCAAAGTCACTATCAATGATTTGGTCGGCCCCAATGGCCTGCTACTCGGCAATCGCCTGATCGTCCGCACTACCGACGCCAACGGCCTGAAGCGCCAGTGCCTCCTTTTGAATTGCCAGGTTCTCGCCCCGGTTGATGGCCTTCTCAATTCTCTCTTCGTCGTGATTGCACCCAATCTGCTGGATCCGAACCTGTTGCTCGCGATCGTCCGTGCTTTGCCGGGTGTCGTTGATGCCGAGCTCGATCAAGTCGTCAATGTCGTTTCGGGCGGCGCCACGGCCACCGATCCTCCGCCGGCACTGGTGAACACCACCCCAGTCCAATATTTCGGCAGCACCGTGTGGGCCGGTTATATCGATCAGCCTGCGACCCACATGATTCATCTCGCCCGCGCTCAGCATCAGTTCAATCTCACCGGCAGTGGCGTCATCGCGGACATCGACACGGGAGTCGACCCCAACCATCCGGTTCTCAAGCCGGCTTTGCTACAGGGCTACGACTTCACCCGCAATCAGGTCGGCGGCAACGAGATGAACGACCTTCCCGCTGGCACGCCAGTCACGGAAACTCCGTGCGTCAATTGCACGCCCGGCAAGGTGAACCAGCGTTCGATCGCCATGGTCGACCAGCGCAGCATCGCGATGGTTGATGGACCGCCATATCAAGCGTTCGGTCACGGCACGATGGTGGCTGGCATTCTTCACCTCGTCGCGCCCCAGGCTTCGCTTCTTCCTCTCAAAGCCTTTAAGGCCGACGGCACCGGCAACTTGTCCGACATCATTCACGCCGTCTACTTCGCCGCTCAGAACAACGCGAACGTCGTGAACATGAGCTTCGATCTGCAGAGTCCGTCGAACGAACTCGCGAAAGCCATCAGCTCGGCGGAAGCTCAGGGCGTCGTCTTCGTCGCGTCCTCCGGCAACGACGGCAAGATCGAAATGGTCTACCCCGCCAGCTTTGCCAACGTGATGGGCGTCGCGTCGATCAACGACGAGAACCAGCGCTCCAGCTTCTCCAACTACGGCAACCAGGTCGTCTGGATCGCGGCCCCTGGTGAAGCAATCGTGACGACTTATCCTTTCGGCGGATACGCAGCGGGCTGGGGCACATCTTTCAGCTCGCCTTTCGTCGCCGGTGCGGCAGATCTTCTGGAAAACGGGTCAGCGTCGATGTCCCAGACAACCGCAAAGGCGTCGTTGGCTCATGCCGACCCGCTTCTCGCGATCGGAATGGGCGTCGGCCGCTTGGACGTGTTCCAGGCAGCAGCCTTCTCGCGTCAACCACTGCAGTAGGTCAACGACCATGGAAACTTGCTGCGAACTACCACCAGCGATAGAGCTCGAGTCCAAGCCCGAGCTCAAGGCCGAGAATCAAACTCGGCGCGAGGATTCAATTCTTCGCAGGCAGCAGCTTCAAGTCGAAGACCTGCAGAATCAGCTCCGCGAGCTGCACAGCGGCTTCGTCTGCTGCCTCAATCAACTTCTCGACCTGCGCGATTTGAATACCGGCCTTCACAGCACGCGTTTGGCGGAGTGGGGCCTTCTTGTGGCGCGCAGCCTCGGCGTCTCCGAAAGCGACATGTACGGCCTCGAGATGGGCGCCTTGCTCCACGACATCGGCAAAGTCGGCGTTCCAGACAACATCCTCAACAAGCCCGGCAAGCTCACTCCCGAAGAATACGAAGTTGTGAAGCGCCATCCCGAATTTGGGTGGACCGTCATCCGCAAGCTGCGCGGCCTCGAACAATCCAGCCTTTACGTCCTGCATCATCACGAAAATTTCGATGGAACCGGCTATCCGGCCAAGCTCAAGGGACACGAAACTCCGATCGGCGCCCGCATCGTTTCGGTGATTGACGCGTTCGACGCGATGGTTTCAGCGCGCCCGTATCGCAAGGGCATGCCCATCCCCGAAGCGCTAAAACGCCTTCACGATGTCGCGGGCAAGCAATTTGATCCCGCCGTCGTCAACAGCTTCACCGAATTTGCTCAGAACGAGATGGCTTCAGTCATCGAAGCCGTCGGCGCTTCCGAAAACATAGTTTTTTAGAGAATTATTTTTTCCGGCGTGGTTTGCGGTTGTCGCCTTCCAGCGCCAGTTCATTCGCCGCATCGATCTTGTGTTTCTTCAATTCTTCCAGTAATCCCGCGTCAGTCAAATCCAGCGGATGTGAATGCTTCCAGTCGTGATGCGCAACCTTCTGTAGCGCTCGCACAACCTCCGGCGCTTTCACTTCGATCGCCAGCTCTCTGCGGCTATCAAAGCTTCCAGGCGCCAGATTGATCGACCCCACAATCGCCCGTTTACCATCCGCCAGTAGCATCTTTCCGTGCAGCTTCAGGTGCTTCAGCTTGTGCACTTTGATTCCGACGTCGTCCATGATCCGCAATCCGCCGACGCCTTCGGTCAATTTTTCCTTCGACAGTTTGTGCGGCGGCCTCGCCATCACGTGAACCTTCACTCCGCGCGTCTTCGCACGCACCAGCCGCTCGATGATCACTTGATCCTGATACCGTTCGTTCTGCACGAACAACGTCTTCGTCGCGCTATCGATAAACTTCGCGATCCGTTCTCTTCCGTTCCCGCTGCACCAGATCAACAGATTGCGCTCGCTCACCTTATACGGACGCCGCTTCCAGTCGGCCTCAAATCCCGCGATCACTTCGCCCACTTCTCCTTTGTCGTCGGTCACCACCGCATAGTCGCGCGTTCCCTCAAGATTCTTCACGTCCCAGTTGAGCGACTGGACAAACGCCACGCGATCGTCGATCACCATCGATTTTTCATGCGTCACATCGAACGCCGGATTGCTGTCGCTCACCCGGACGCCCGCGGCTTTGAGCCTTTTCGCGGTCGCCGTGTTCTCCGTTTTGCCGCTACGCCGCGATGGATTTAGCATCACCCGCACATCCACGCCGCGCTTCTTCGCCCGCACGATCGCATCGACCAGCCCCGGATGCGAAAACAAAAACATCTTCACGCGAATCGACTTCTTCGCCTTATCAACCGCATCCACAAACGGTTTTGCTGTGTGGTCCGGCAGTACGATCAGCTTGCGCGGCATGCATCCCCCGTGATTTGGCCCGCCATATTCTAGCCTTTTACCAGCGTGGCTGCCGCAGGTCGTGCCGCCGCAACCTGCTCGTCGAATTGCGCGTGATACAGGCCCGCATAAACGCCGTTCAGCGCCATCAACTCGTTATGGCTTCCTTGTTCGGCAAGCACGCCTTGCGTCAGCACGATAATTTTGTCGGCGTCTCGAATCGTGCTCAGCCGGTGCGCGATCGTGATGACCGTTCTTCCTTTCATCAGCCGCGTCAGCGCTTCCATCACCAGTTTTTCCGATTCCGAGTCAAGCGCCGCCGTCGGCTCATCCAGAATCAGGATCGGATTGTCGCGAATGACCGCTCGCGCAATTCCGATGCGCTGCCGCTGCCCGCCCGAAAGCGTGTCGCCGCGATCGCCCACCAGCGTGTCGTATCCTTGCGGCATCTGCGAAATAAATCCGTCTGCATTCGCAAGCTTCGCCGCCGCCACAATTTCGTCGCGCGTCGCGGTTCCTTTGCCATACGCGATGTTGTCCGCCACGCTTCCGCGAAACAACACCGTCTCCTGCAACACGTACGCAATCTGGCTTCGCAAGCTCCGTATCGTCAGGTCGCGCAAATCTTTCCCATCGATCGTCACTCGCCCCGCACCCGGATCGTAAAATCGCGGAATCAAACTAACGATCGTCGACTTGCCGCTCCCGGTCGGCCCGACGACGCCAATCATTTGCCCCGCGCCGATCTTGAAACTCACATCGTTGAGTACGCGGGCATCTTTGTTGTAGCCAAACACGATCTTTTCAAACTCGATGTCGCCCTTCAGTGGCCCAGGATCAGTCGCATCGGGTTTCTCCGGAATCACGTCACTCGCATTCAGAATTGCCTGAATCCGATCGACTCCGACCGCCGTCTGCGCGATCGTATTCGTCATCGTCGCCAGATCTTTCACCGGCTTGAAAAATTGCGCCAGGTACGAAAGAAAAACTGTCAGCGAGCCGGCGGTCATCGTCCCCTTCAAAATCAACGACGAGCTCCGCCACAAAACAAACGCAGTGCACAGCGCAACCACCACCGTCACCAGCGGTGAAAGCATCGCCTTCACCCGCCGCGCCTTCAGCGACGCGTCCACTGTCGCCTTACTGACCACGCTCAACTCTTCCTGCTCCAAGTCCTGCCGGCCGAACGCTTTGATCACGCGCACTGACTCCAGCCCCTGCTGCACCACCGTCACGATATTGCTCTGCTGCTTCCGCACTTCTTTCTGCGCCTTCTTCACCGCCTTCTTGAACCGCGAAATAATCACCAGCATGAACGGCGTAATCGCCACCGCGATCAGCGTAAAGTCCCAGTTCAAGAAAAACATGATCGCCAGCATGCTAAGGATCGTCAGCAGATCGATAACAATGTCCAGCGTGGAGCCCGACGCAAAGCTCTGAATTGTTTGCACGTCTGCGGTCAGCGTGCTCAGCAGCGTGCCGAGGTCATGTTCGCTGTAATAATTCAAGGAAAGCTGTTGCAGGTGATCGTACGTTTGCAGCCGCAGATCGTTCGCGATGTACTGCCCGACGCTCGCCGTGTAATAGTTCGCGATGCCCGAAGCGATGGCGCCGACCAGTGCGATCACCACGAGCGCAATCGCCGCTGCCGCGGCAATCTCCATCTTTGTCCCGTGATGAAAAAACGGCTGGAGCAAATCGCTGAGCCAATGCGGCAATTTGTGCTCGCCGACGACGTTGTCGAGCACAACCTTCAGCGGCCACGGCGCCGCGACGGTCGCTGCCATTTGCAGCACCATCGCAATCAGCACCACCGCCAAACTTCCGCGATAAGGCTTACACAGCTTCCAGATAAGCGAAAACAAACGCAGCCCTCCTTGCGCGTTCCGCAGCCAAAGACACCACGCCCCGCAATCCGCAGGCGTTTTTAAGTACGCAGCAATCTATGCTTGTTCGACGCTTCCTGCAACCGCGCCATTTGCCTCGCCATTCGCTCGATTGCGACCGTCAAATCCCTGTGCTAGCATCCGCTCGCTGGAGACCGGACCAGGGACAGATTTCGCAACACCTTCGCCCTCGCACTCGCGGGGACCCAGGTTAGAGGCCACGTTCTCCTCCCTCAAATCAATTTAGGCGCAGGCCCGCGCCTTCAGCCCTTCTGGGCGGACCTCGCCGCTCGATCCCGGCCTCGATGCCGGATCGCAAAAATGGAGGTCTGCATGAAGACGTATCTCACCAAGGACATCCGAAACGTGGGCATTGTAGGCCACGGCGGCACAGGCAAAACGCAACTCGTGTCGTCGTTGCTCTTCACCGCGGGCATGACGCCGCGCTGGGGAAAAGTTGCGGAAGGCACCACCACCACCGACTGGGACGAAGAAGAAATCGGCAGAAAAATTTCGATTCAAACCGGCCTCGCCTACGCTGAATGGCCGTGCACGCTCTGCTCCGGCAACAAAGTAAAAATCAACCTCCTCGATCTCCCTGGTTATTCAACGTTCATCAACGAAGCAAAAGCCTCTCTCATCGGCGCCGATGCCGCGCTGATCACCGTCGACGCTCACGTCGGCTCGCAAGTCACCACCGAAAAAGTTTGGGATTACTGCACCGAGTACGACATTCCGCGTGCTTTCGTCCTCACCTGGATGGATCGCGAACTCTCCAGTTTTGAGCGCGCGATGGAGTCGTTGGAGCAAGTGTTCGGCCGCAACGTCGTCGCTCTCCAGTTGCCGATCGGTACCGATCGCGGCTTCCGCGGCGTCATCGACCTCGTCAGCATGAAAGCGCACATGTACAAGCCCGATGGCGACGGCCGCCCCAGCGTCGACGAAATTCCCGCTGCGCTCGCCGACGAAGCCAGGGAAGCGCACGAAAAGCTCGTCGAGATGATCGCCGAAGGCGATGACGAGCTAATGGACGAATTTTTCCGCGAAGGCACGATCCCCATCCAGGACCTGATTCCCGGCGTGCGCAAAGCCATCGTTGCCGAAAAGATTTTTCCCGTCTTGATGGTGTCCGCGCTGCACAACGTCGGAACCGCGAGCCTGCTCACCTTCATGGCCGATTGTTTCCCGCACCCCGACGAGCATTCCCAGATCGGCTTCAACGAGCCTACCGGCAAGGGCGATCGCATCGAGCGCAAGTACGACGACAATCAGCCGGTCTCCGTCTTCGTTTTCAAGACGCTCGCCGACCCCTTCGCCGGCCGCATCAACTATTTCAAGGTAAAGAGTGGCGTGCTCAAAAACGACGCCACGCTCGTAAATTTCAATCGCTCCACTCCAGAACGCCTGCAGCACACGGTCGTCGTGCAGGGAAAGCAGCTCACCGAAGTTCTTGAGCTGCACGCCGGCGACATCGGCGCGATAGCAAAACTCAAAGAAACAACCACCGGCGAAACTTTAGGCGACAAATCCGCCCCGATCTTCTATAGCCGTGCGCAAATTCCCGAACCGTCGATCACTTTCGCCATCGAGCCAAAAACCCGAGCCGACGAAGACAAAATCGGTATCTCCATTCACAAGATTCTCGAAGAAGACGCCGCTCTCCGCTTCTCACGCGATCCGCAAACCAAAGAATTCCTGCTTGCTGGTTCCGGCCAGCAGCACATCGAAGTCGTCGTCGCCAAACTTCACAAGCGCTACCACGTCGATCTCACGCTCAAACCGCCCAAGGTTCCGTATCGCGAAACCATCCGCGGCAAAGCTGACGCCGAAGGCAAACACAAAAAACAATCCGGTGGTCACGGCCAGTTCGGCGTGTGCCGCATCAAGATGGAACCGGTTGAGCGCGGCAAAGGCGTCGAATTTGTCGACGACGTTTTCGGGGGCGCGATCCCGCGCAACTGGATCCCTTCCGTCGAGCGCGGCCTTCGCGACGCAGCCGCACGCGGCTTCCTCTGTGGATTTCCCGTCGTCGATTTTCGCGCCACGCTTTACGACGGCAAATATCACGATGTCGACTCGTCCGACATGGCGTTCAAAATCGCCGGCTCGCTCGCTTTCAAGGAGGCGATGAAGCAAGCGAAGCCGGCGCTCCTCGAGCCAGTGATGAACGTCGAGGTCTATGCGCCCGATCAATACTCAGGCGACTTAATGGGCGATCTGAGCGGACGTCGCGGTCGTATTTCTGGCAGCGAGGTGCGCGGCCACAACGTCATCATCAAAGCAATGGTGCCGATGGCCGAAATGCTGACCTACGCCACCGACCTCACCTCAAAAACCCAGGGCCGCGCCACCTACTCGATGGAATTCGACCACTACGATTACGTTCCCAACGAGCTCGCCCAAAAAGTAATCGACGCCCACAAAGCCACCCACGGCGACCTGGTCCACGCCGAAGAAGAAGCCTGAGGCGCACAACCGATCGCCGCTACAAAACATGTAGGGGCGCAGCACTGCTGCGCCCCGCCCAGCCGTAATGTCCTATCGAAATTTGGGTTTGCCTAAACTCAATTCGCTAAGAAATCGGCGCCGGCCAACGTGCGGCCAGGAACCTACCAAATCAAAAGCGCAGCCGCCACGCGGCGTTCACTATCGCGTGCAGCCACGCGCAACCGAAAACCAATAAACGCAAACAACGCCACCGCAAGCATCGCGGCATTCATCTGAACAACCGCCAACGACACAGTCAGATGATTCACCAAGAAGCAAAAGATAAATGAAAGCAACATCGAGTCCTCTTCGAGAGCCATCAATCGGCCCTCACGATGCTTCTTAAGGGCAAGTGATGAGCCAGATTCGCAATCCAGTAAATCATTTAGAATAAGTAGTTTGGTAGTGCGACAGCTCAGAATTCGCAATTAACTCGCAATTGTTAATTGCTAATTCACAATATTCGCAATCCTTGCTAGTCTGATCGCAACCGCACATGCCTGAAACCATCTTCCAATCCGGCCCCGCAGACTCCGAGTCCAACCGCCTCCGCATGATGCTGCGCACCTGGGAAGCGATCAGCACCGAGCGCGAACTCCCCGGCGTCCTCGCCTCTCTCGCCGACGTCCTCCTCCCACTCGTTCCCTTCGACTCCATCGGCATCATCGATTTCACCGTCCCCAACGCCACGCCCGACGAGGACGGCGACCTTCACCGCCTCCTCGCGCTCCATCTCGTTGGCATCGCACCAATCGACGGCGAAACGCCCGAGCAACTCGCCGCGCGGTCAGAACGCTACGCGCAGCCTCCACCGCTCACCGAAACTCGCCCGTTGCTCCCCTATCCCAAGGAGCAGGAGCCCCACGATCTCACCGGCGAGCCCTACATCTGCGACGATCTTCTCGAAAAAGACGCCTGGTTCCGCCACGAATATCATTTGGCAAAAGACGGCGTCCGCTCCTACGCCGCAGTTCCGCTCGTCATGCGCGGCCAAGTGCTCGGCGTCGCCGCCTTCATCCGTCTCAAGCAGCGCCCATTTCCACCGTCCGAACGCGCCATTCTCAAAGATGTTTCGCGCGCTCTCTCCATCGCTACCGCCAACGCGCTCGCCAACGAAGAAATCCGCAAGCTCCGCCAGCAACTCGAAGCCGAAAATATTTCGCTGCGCGAACAACTCGGCCAGGCGCCGTGGTTCGAAGAAATCCTCGCGAACTCCGCCGAGCTAAAGCACGCGCTCGAAATCGTCGAGCAAGTCGCCACCACCGATGCCACCGTCCTGATCACCGGCGAAACCGGCACCGGCAAAGAACTCATCGCGCGCGCCATTCACCGCCGCTCCGAACGCGCCCGCGGCCCGCTCGTCAAAGTAAATTGCGCCGCGATTCCCGACACGCTCCTCGCCTCCGAACTTTTCGGCCACGAACGCGGTGCCTTCAGCGGCGCCACTGAACGTCGTAAAGGCCGTTTCGAGCAAGCACACGGCGGCACGCTGTTCCTCGACGAAATCGGTGAATTGCCTCAGGAAATGCAGGTTTTGCTGTTGCGCGTTTTGCAAGAACGCGAGTTCGAACGCCTCGGCGGCACCACCACGCTGCAAGTCGACGTCCGCCTCGTCGCCGCCACCAACCGCGATCTCGCCGAAGAAGTCCGCGCCGGACGCTTCCGCAGCGATCTCTACTATCGCCTCAATGTTTTCCCCGTGCGCGTTCCCGCATTGCGCGAACGCCGCGAGGACATTCCGCCGCTCGTCGCGCATTTCGCCGAAAAATACGGCGAACGCTTCGGCCGCCCCATCTCGAGCATCGACAGGAAAACTCTAGATCTTCTCCAATCCCAAAATTGGCCCGGCAACGTCCGCGAACTCGAAAACACCATCGAGCGTGCCGTCATTCTTTCGCGCAACGGCGTCCTCAGCATCGACCCCGAAATGCTCCGCGATTCTTCCGCGCCCGGTTCGGCAAACGCCGCCGCTCAAAACGAATCCGGCGACGACTCGATCGAAGAACGCACGACGATCGAAAATGCCCTGAAGATTTCGCGCGGCAAAATCTCCGGCCCAAAAGGCGCCGCGAAAAAAATTGGCATCCCCGCCTCGACTCTGGAATTCCGCATCAAAAAACTCGGCATCAACAAATTCCGCTTCCGCCACGCACACACCTCCAACCTCGCCAAATAAATCCCCGAGTTCGCCGCAGGCGCACGCGACCTCTTTGTAGCGGCGACTTCACGTCGCCACCTTTCTTCGCCGCGACCGACCGCTGGCGCCACCGTCGCTGCAGGTTCCCTCGCCGCACGTTCCTTCGCCGCATACCTAAACAACAAACAACGTTGTCATCCTGAGCGCCTCCGCAGGACGCCGAAGGATCTCAACCGTTCCGATTCGCAACTTGTATCCGTGGAAGAAAACCGCAGAAGGGAACCACACACCGCGCGAAACCGAACTTCACCCGCCCAAAAAAAAGCCCGGTCGCTCCGGCTGGATTGGTGACCGCAAAAGACAGGGCGCAGCCGGAGTGGCCGGTGAGTTCGCGGATACTACGCAGTCTGAGCGAAATTCATGTCAACAACACCGACCTTGCTTAGTATCCCGACCAAGGCCTATAGCACTAAGCTCCCGCCAGAGCCCGATCAGCGTCTCGGCCGACGCGCCATCACTGCTTCCAAAACTTCATCACCGCCGAATAATCCAAATCTTCCTTCGCCGCCGCCTTCACCGCCCCATAAGTCCCCTGCGCCGCCGCCACCGCCGGCAACTTCACCCCAAGTTCCTTCGCCAGATCCATCGCCAGGCTCACATCCTTATACATCAGTCGCAACGGAAAGCTCGGTACGTACTCTCCTTTCAACAAGTTAGGAGCCTTCACATCCATCACACCCGACCTCGCCATGCTCGACTGCATTACCTCGACCAAGCTCTCCCCCTTCAGCCCAGCCGCCGTCACTAGCGCCAGCGCCTCCGCCAGCGCCTCGATCTGCAGTGCCAAAATGGAATTCATCGCCAGCTTGATCGTCTGCCCCGCTCCATTCGGCCCCAGTAGGAACCACTTCTTCCCCATCACCCCAATCACCGGCTCAGCCGCCTTCAGCGTCTCCGCCTCCCCGCCCACCATAAATACAAGCTCGCCCTTCTTCGCGCCCCAATCGCCTCCCGTCACCGGCGCATCCAGAAACTTCACGCCCTTCGCCGAGCACTCCGCCGCAACCTTCCGCGCCAAGTCCGGCGACACCGTGCTCGAATCAATGTAAATCGCGCCCTTGGCAAGCCCAGCCAGCGCCGCATCCGCAGCGCTCACCGCCCCGCCGCTCTTGCCCCACAAAATCTCTTCCAGCGCCGGCGGATCGCTCACGATCGTAATCAGCACGTCCGCGCCGCTCGCGGCTTCCTTCGGCGATTTCGCCAGCTTCGCTCCCGCCGCCACCAATTCATCCGCGCGCGCCGCCGTGCGATTCCACACCGTCACCGCATGCCCCGCCTTCAACAAGTTCATCGCCATCGGCCGTCCCATCAATCCCAGCCCGATGAACCCAATCTTCGCTTTTGCTCCGGAATCCACGACGCCTCCTCGACAAATTTCCGGTTCGATTGTAGCCGATGAACGCAAAACACAAAGCGTGTTCGCGCCGAATCGCGAAAATTCCGCGGACAGCAAAACGTGCGTCAAATTGTCTTGAGAATGGATGAAAGTAAATCGCGCGAAAACATCAGTTCAGCGGAACCCGCTTCCGCGGCGCCAAAGGCACCGGCGTCTTCGCCCCGTCGTTCGTCAAAGCCGACGCCGGATCACCCGGCTCTTCCAATCGCACGATGTATTGGTAAGGAATTTCCCAGCGGAATTGCTTATTTTGCCCGTGCTGCTCCAGATGCTGCTCCAAAAATATCGATTTGCCGGAATCGGCAACGAACGTTCCGGAAGCAGGCAGTAGGATGTCACCGGCGCGGTAATGCACTTCGACCCAGCGCCCCAAAAAGGCGGAATATCGGGCCATGGCTGACATCAATTTTCGGGGTCGGTATAGCGCGGAACAATGGTATTAAAGTACTGCCAACCGATTCACGAAGTGCAAAATTCCCAATGTTTTCCAGCATTTTCGCATTCGCGGACTTAACTCTGCGCCCGCCGCGTCACGTTTTCCACAGGCTCGATCGCGCGCCCTAATTCGGCGTCGCCAGCGCCACATAATCCGGCCGGTCCGACACCAATTTGTGCCGAAACGCCTTCTGAATTTCGCCCCGATCCATCAAAAACGCGCCCGGCATTCGCTGAATATCCCCCGCCGGAACTACCGAAAAATGTCCGTGCGTCCACGCCAGCAGCATCCGCAAAATACTCTCCGAATTCAGATACTGCCGCCATTCCCAGCGCAGCAATCCGAACGCCTGATACAGCGGCCCTTCCGGATCGCTGAACCGCGCCACGTCCAGCAAGCCATACGGCTTGAAAAACCACCGCGCTTTTTCTTCCGTGCCCAGGTGCACGAACGCCAGCCGGCTCCCGCGAGCCTCGATCTCCTGCCGCTGTTTCGAAATCGTGTCCACCGCTTCGCGGCAAAACGTGCACCCAAAATGTCGCAAAAACACCAGAAACAACGGCCGCGTCGCGAGCTCCGCCAAAGTCTGTCCGTCCTGCGACGTATACGCCGCGAGCAATTTCGCGTCAATGTGGTTGGATCTAAAAATCGCTGGAGCAATTTCCGTCATGGCCGGTGCAACTTCAGCCGAGTCTAACACGGTCCTCGCTCCGCTCCGGGTGCCCACCCTCGGTTTTCGAGGGTGGGGGTTTAGATTCAGCAAGACGCAAATCAACGCGATCCCCACAATTTCATGCCACCGGCGCGTATTTCTTCCCGTAATTTTTCACCCTGACTTTGCGCGCCGTATTGTCCGAACTCATATACCGAATCTTCCCAAAAATCGGCCGCTCCGGCCCCCACGCCCGATCATATCGCCCCAAAATCCAAAAAATTCCGCTGTAAGAATTCGGATCGCGCCCATCCAACCCATACTTGTTGTTCAAGTGAATCAGCGCGCGCAGCGCGTCTTTCGGCGTACGCGACCATTCCAGAATTTTCTTCCCCCAAAGCATCCGCAAGTAATTGTGAATGTGCCCCTCACGAACGAGCTGCATCTGTGCCGCATTCCAAAGCGCGTCGTAAGTTTGTCCCGCTTCCAGTTCCTCGAGCGAATAGAGATGTTGCCGCTCGTCCCGCGCATGTTCGCGCAACGTTTTCTTCGCCCACTCAGGCAGCGAATCGTAATCTTCATACTTGTCCGAGTGCGAGCTGAAGTTGTACCCAACTTCGCGCCAAGTAATCACTTCGTCTAGAAACCCTTCCGCGTTCGCGCTCATGTTCCACCAGCCCGCGCGGCTTCCGTGCGCCCGCACCGCCAGCTTCGCCGCCGTCCATTTCTCGCGCCGGACCATTTCCGCGAAAATCTCGTGCACCGAGATAAATCCGAAGTGGAGGTACGGCGACAGCCCGCTCTGAACATCTTTCTCTGGCTCGTTCCGTTCGTCTCCATAGTGCGGAAAGCCGACATCGAAGAAATGCTTCATGCACTTTCGCGCAGCGTTCTCGCCACCACGAAGGAAGGAAGGCTTCACCGAATGATCGATGGGAAATTTAGCGAGCGATTCGTCTGTGCCTGCAAGCAGCTTCAGATCGGCCGCAGGCCACCTTTTCAAGATGTCGCGAGCGATTGCCGCGCCGCCGATCGCGCCAGTTTTCTTCAGTGGCGCCGGCGTCGGCACCGCTCCCAAATGTTGCGGCAGCGTCTTCTGCAAAAATCTCCGAAACGAATGCGCCGTCGTAAAAATCCGCTCCGTAGCCCGCAGCGGTAACATTCCGCACGAATCCACCGCCTCCAACCGCACTTTCAATTTCTTCGCCGCGGCCGCAACCATGCGCGGCAGAAAAAAACACGGATATTCATCCGTCACCACGACGCAAGCATCGCGCGCCAGCGCCTCCAGCAACCCTCGCCCATCGCCAAGCTTCGGCTCGACGTACGGAAAATACGTCACACCGGCTTTCGCGCACGCTGCCGCACTGTCGGCCATCCCATTGATCACAAATCGATGCACCCGATCACTAGCCCACTCATAGCCGCAGCGCAGCGCCTCAAGAATCACCAGCGGCTTGCCCGTCTCTCCGCAATGCTCAATCGCACGATCAAGCGCAAAGTTATGCGTAACGCGCCGCGCCGCAATCATCCAGTACAAAACGTATTTCGCCGCCGGCCGCACCGCCGCTTCGTTGCAGTTGCGAATCCGAATCTCAGGAACTCTTTCCAAGCTTTAAGTCCTAACTCAAGTTACGTCCAAAGATTACTCGCCGTCACTACTGCAAAGACATACGGAACAACCCCGACCTCGGATGGAATTGTAGGGGCGGGGCTTGCTCCGCCCGGCGTCAACACGACCACGCATGATCGCGCAGCCATTGAAATCTTGACTTTTCCTATCGCCAAGTTATCGTCTGTGCGGGTTTTGTCGCTCGAAGGAGAATTCATGATTCGCAGATGGCCTGTCGAAGCAATTCTTGCCGCCTCGTGTCTGGCAGCACTCTCGATTCCGTCAATCGCAACGGCCCAGCAGCCCCCACAGGCTCCCGGCAAAGTCGTCGTCCTCAAAGCCGCGCGCATGTTCGACGGCAAAAGCAATTCGCTAACAACGCCCGGCCTCGTCGTCATCACCGACAATAAAATCACCGCCGTCGGAGCCGGCGCCTCCGTTCCCGCTGGCGCGCAAGTTATCGATCTCGGCGACACCACGCTTCTCCCCGGCTTCATCGACGCGCACACCCACCTCACCATGATGCACTCCGACGATTGGAAAGGACGCGAGCTCGATACGCTGCAAAAAACCATTCCCGAACAAACCCTCGACGCAACCGCCAACGCGCGCGTAACTCTGATGGCGGGTTTCACCACGGTTCGCGACGTCGGCTCCGCTCATTACATGGACGTCGGTCTCCGCAACGCCATTGCTCACCGCGTGGTTCCGGGTCCGCGCATGCTCGTATCCGTTCACGCCATCGGCTCCACCGGCGGCCATTGCGATGACACCGCCGGTTTCCGCCAGGGCTTGTTCCCAGAGACCGGCCCGGTAGACGGCGTCATCAACGGTGCCGATCAAGCCCGTCAGGCAGTACGCTTGAATCACAAATACGGCGCCGACATCATCAAGACGTGCGCCAGCGGAGGCGTCCTCTCTCCCACCGACGACGTCGACACTCCGCAACTCACACAGGAAGAGCTAAACGCAATCGTCGATGAAGCGCACGCGCTGCGGCTCAAAGTCGCCACGCATTGCCACGGCGCCGAAGCCGGACGGCGCGCGATTCTCGCTGGCGTTGATTCCATCGAGCACGGCACATTTCTCAACGACGAAGACTTGACGCTGATGAAACAGAAGGGCACGTATCTCGTCCCAACGTTGATGGCCCCGCAAGGTCTCGACGAGCAAATCAAGAAAGGTCTGTACCTGCCGCCGCTGATTCAAATCAAAGCCCAGGCGGCCATCGACAACATCCGCATAATGTTCAAGAACGCGCTGGCCAAAGGCGTGAACATCGGCCTCGGCACCGATGCCGCCGTATATCCTCATGGCCGCAACGCCGAAGAATTTCACCAGATGACCGATCTCGGAATGAAACCCATCGACGCGTTGAAGGCGGGAACTTCGTCCGACGCGAAACTCCTCGGCATCGCCGATCGCACCGGCTCGCTCGAAGTCAGCAAACTGGCCGACGTCGTCGCCGTCCCCGGCGACCCGACCCAAAACATCCGCGCCACCGAACACGTCTTCTTCGTCATGAAAGAAGGCACCATCTACAAAAACGAAGCAACCGGCGGCAAGTAGCCGAACGCATTTGTAGGGGCGCTGCACTGCTGCGTCCCAGCTCGGCACGTTTTAAGTGCTGCAAGGATCTGGTTTTTCTTCATTTTCCATTGCTGCCAAGAGTCCGTTAGGAGCCGTCATGCCCGAACTATCAGAAACCGTCAGCGCAAGCTTTGCGAACTACTACGAAAAACTTCGCGTCGATCTACACACGTGGGTCGCGTCGCTGACCGAAGAACAATTCTGGAAGAATCCATTTCCATACGGAAACAGCGTCGGCCACCTCGTTCTGCATCTCACCGGCAATCTGAACTACTACATCGGCGCGCAAATCGCCCAGACCGGCTACCTTCGCGACCGTCCCCGCGAATTCGCGGAGACCACGACGCCCACAAAGTTGGAAGCCCTGGAAAATTTCGACAAAGCCATTGAAATGGTGAAGCAGACAGTTCGCAATCAATCCGCCGACGATTGGAGCGCGTCCTATTCCGGCACCGGCGTCACCTCTGAAAACCGCTTCGCCATCATGCTCGACTGCGCCGCCCACGCCGACCACCACATCGGCCAAATCCTGAACCTCGCCCGCGAATTAGTCCGCTGAGCATGACCCGGCGATCGGCACGATCATGTAGGGGCGCAGCACCGCTGCGCCCGGTGTTGGTAGCGCTGGCTCCCTGCCGGCGTTTTTGTGTACTGGCGCAGCCCGGCCCCGCCCTGAGCATCGAAGGGTTCGCCCAACTTGGCAAGGTGTCGGACTCTGAGATTCCGAATCGTTACTTCATTACGTCATTGCTTCTTTACTTCGCTTTTACGTTTCG
>DASXPD010000072.1:0-53347 GCA_036493835.1 Candidatus Acidiferrum sp.
CGATTCGCGGCAACGGCGTGCGGTCTGAAAAAAACGGGCGCGCTCGATCTCGCTATGTTCTGCAGCGAGGTTCCGGCGTCGGCCGCGGCCGTGTTCACGCAAAATCTGGTGGTTGCGCCGCCGGTGCTTGTGTCGAAGGCAAACTTGCGAGCGTCGAAAGGACGCATGCGCGGCGTGGTGATCAACGCCGGCAACGCGAATTGCGCTACTGGTGAAGAAGGGCGCTTGGCGGCGGAACGCACCGTTGCCGAAGCCGCGAGACACGTCGTGTGCAAACCGAGCGAATTGTTTGTTTGTTCGACGGGAGTGATCGGCGTGCCGCTTGCGGTCGACAGAATATTGCGCCGACTTCCACAACTTGCGCGACAGCAGAGGCCGTCGGCGCGGTCGTTTGCGGAAGTTTCGCTGGCGATCTGCACGACGGATACGCAGCCTAAGACGGCGGCGGCTTCGTTCAAGATGGCCGGGCGGCGGGTGCATCTGGTCGGATGCGCGAAAGGCGCGGGGATGATTCATCCGAATATGGCGACGACGCTGGCGTTTGTCGCGACGGATGCGAACATCGCGCCGGGACTGTTGCAAAAGACGCTGCGCGACGTGACGACGCGGACGTTTAACTCGATCTCGATCGATGGAGATACGTCGACGAACGACACGCTGCTTGTGTTGGCGAATGGACAGGCAGGCGCTCCGGCAATTGCGGCGGGCACGAAAGCGCATCGCGATTTTGCGACGGCGCTCGAGGATGTCTGCCATTCGCTGGCGTTGCAGATCGTTGCCGATGGCGAAGGTGCGCAGCGCGTGATCGAAATCGAAGTGCGCGGTGCGAAAAGCGAACCGGCGGCGCGGCAGATCGCGCAGACGATTGCAACTTCACCGCTGGTGAAGACGGCGTTTGCGGGCGGCGATCCCAACTGGGGGCGCGTGTTTGCGGCGGCGGGGCGGTCGGGAGTGAAGTTCGATCCGCATCGCGTCGACATCACGATGGCGGGAATTCATGTGCTGAGCCGCGGCAAGCCACTCGATTTCAATGAGCGGGCAGCGAGCAACCGGCTGCTGACTCCGCATGTGCACATCGTCGTTGACCTAAATGCCGGGCGCTCGGCGGCGCGCTATTGGACATGCGATTTCACGGCGGAGTATGTCCGCATCAACGCGTCATATCGGACGTAGAGCGGCCACTCACATCAAACTCGAACCTATAAAAGGGTGGCTGAAATCGAGCCACTCTTTTTCGTTTTGAAAGACTCTCGCTGACCGCAATATGCTATACTTGTATAGCGAGGTGCAGAATGCTGGCAATTCGTCTTCCGGAAAAAATCGAAAAACGCCTGGAGAAGCTCGCTCAGCGTACCGGACGCACAAAAACTTTCTACGCGAGAGAAGCAATCCTCACGCATCTCTCGGACCTCGAAGATCTGTATCTAGCCGAGGATAGGCTGGAGCGTATACAAAGCGGCGAAGAAGCGACGATTCCTCTTGCCGAGGTTCTAAAGCGCCGTGGCTTGGACGGTTGAGTTTTCCGAAAGCGCCTCCCGCGAACTGGACAAGCTCGACCCACAACACTCCCGCAGGATTTTAAAATTCCTCAACGACCGCGTGGCGCGATCAGACGATCCTCGCGCGCTAGGCCAATCGCTTCAGGGCGCGAAACTTGGTGAATTTTGGAAATATCGGGTGGGAGATTATCGTTTGATTTGCAAGATCGTCGATGAACGTCTTCTCGTTCTCGTTTTGCGCATCGGCCATCGTAGAGAAATCTATCGATAGGCGGTGCGTGAGCTTTACTCCCAACTCCAGTTGGCGAATTGTTGGCGGAGGGCGGTTTTTTTGAATTTGCCGACGCTGGTGCGGGGGATTTCGGTCAGGAAGACGAATGCGTCGGGGAGTTGCCACTTCGCGAATGTCTTTGCGAGGTAGGCGCGCAGATCTTCCGGCGTGGCGGCCGCGCCTTCCTTCAACACCACTGCGGCTAACGGGCGCTCTTGCCATTTCGGATGCGGGACGCCGATCACGGCTGCTTCCTTCACGGCGGGATGCCCCATCAGCGAGTTTTCGAGATCGACTGAACTGATCCATTCGCCGCCGGACTTCACCAGATCCTTCTCGCGGTCGACGATCTTGATGTAGCCTTCTTCGTCCATATGTGCGACGTCGCCGGTGCGGAACCAGCCGTCGGAGCTCCATCGATGCGACTGGTCGGGGCAGTTGTAGTAGCTCGAGGCGATCCATGGGCCGCGGATTTCGAGTTCGCCGGGAGTTTTTCCATCGCGCGGCGCCTCGGCGGCTTTTTCGCAATTTTCGTCTTCGGGATTTTCGGGGCGCATCACGCGCAGCTCAACTAGCGGGACGGCGAGTCCCTGCTTGCCGCGGAATTCGTAAAGTGCGTCTTCGCTGTAGTCACGCATATGCGGCTTGATGAGCGGCGCGGTTGCGAGCGGCGACGTTTCCGTCATGCCCCAGGCGTGCATGATGTGGATGCCGCGCTTGTCGAGCGCGCGAATCAGATCGAGGGGCGGAGCGCTGCCGCCACACAACGCGCGCAGAGGCGCGAATTTCCAACGGTCGGGATATTTTTCTAACGCGCAAAGCACGTTGAGCCAAATGGTTGGGACGCCGGCGGCGAATGTGACGCCGTGTTCCACGATCGCGTCGAGAATCGATTCGGGATCGACGTTGGGACCGAGCAAAACGAATTTCGCGCCGGTGATCGCGGCGCCATGCGGCATGCCCCAGGCGTTCGCGTGGAATAGAGGAACGATCGGTAGCACGACATCGTTGTGGCTGAGCGCGAAGCAGTCGGCCATAGCCAGCGAAAGACCGTGGAGCACGAGCGAGCGGTGTGTGTAGACGACGGCTTTCGAGCAGCCTGTCGTACCTGAGGTGAAGAACATCGCCGCGCCGTCGTTTTCGTCGAGCTTGGGGTATACGAAATTGTCGTCTTCGGCGGCGAGGAGTTCGTCGTAGTCGAGAAAGCCGGGAGGGACTTCGCCGCCGGCATAGCGATTGATGATGACTTTCTCAAACGAAGCGCCTGCGTTGCGCAACGATTCGTAAACGGGTAGCAAGGCGTCATCGACGATAAGAAATCGCGAGCTGGCGTGATTGGCGATCGCGGCGAGTTCCTGCGGATGAAGGCGCAGATTGAGAGGATTGATGATTCCGCCCGCGCAGGGAATGCCGAAGAAAAGATGCATGTGGGTGGCGTGACTCCACATCATCGTGCTGACGCGGTCGCCGGGTTGGAGGCCGAGCCTCGTTAGAGCGGAGGCGAAGCGGCGGGCGCAGCGGTGAAAATCGGCATAGGTTGTGCGCGTCGTGGTTCGGCGTGGGCAGCGAGATACGATTTCCGAGCGGGCAAAGAGAAAACCGGCGCGATCGAGCAGGTGCGGCAGGGTCAGCGGAAACTCCATCATCGTGCCGCGCATGCAGAAACCTCACGACCAAAAAACAGCAGAGGAACGGAAAGCAGGGCGTCGGCTGCAAAACCCCAACTGCGCCGACGCAGCGCGGATGGTATCACGACGGCACAAAGCGGTAATCTCTAGCCACCTGTCCCATCGGGCAAAGGTTGCCAGCCTAAGCAAAAACGTTTCCGTTGCAAAACCAGTTAATTTTCGAGACGATTCCCCTGACCGCTGAAGCGCCTGTCTCGCGCCCGTGCTGGCTGGGCTACCCGGACTGCCCGTGTACGACGCTCGTACTTTGGCGCGCTCCGCGACTCGCTACTGGGTTCCGGGCAGAAGGAGCAGGCAGGTGAAGAAGCTCTATATCGGGAATCTTCCGTTTTCCGCGACGGAAGATCAGCTTCACGAGTATTTCTCTCAGATCGGTGTAACTCCCTCAGGCGTCAATCTGATTCGGGATCGTTTTACGGGCCAGTCGCGAGGATTTGCATTCGTTGAATTGAGCAACGACGACGATGCGGATCGCGCGGTCAACTCGTTGAACGGTCAGAATTTTGGCGGACGCAACCTGGTGGTGAATGAAGCGAGACCTCAGGCCGAACGCGGCGGTGGTGGCGGTGGTGGACGCGGCGGCGGTGGTGGCGGTTATGGCGGCGGGCGTGGTGGCCACGGTGGTGGTGGCGGCGGACGCGGCGGACATGGTGGCGGTGGTGGCGGCGGACGCGGTGGGGATCGTGGTGGCGGCGGCGACCGCGGCGATCGCGGAAACCGCTGGTAATCGTAAGAGCAGTCTCTCGATAACCCTCTCGATCGGTGCGACCCTCATCCCAGCGGGTCGCTGCAGTCTCCTCCCAAAAGTTAAATGCGGCACCTCTGCGTCTAAAATCCACAGAAAATGGTTTCGGTAATTTTTCGCTGGTAAAGTTCTGGTTATTACGCGTAGTATACAGCCGCTTCGTGACGACTTCGCGGGAACAAAAAGGTCGAACGATATCAGCGCGGCGGCTGACGGAACTTGCGTCGGCGCTGACGCACCGGCCTCCCTCCCAATTCCTGGCGACGACTTGTCATTTCTGGCGTCAAACTGTAAGGACGGCGTATTGCGTCCCGGCGGCGTTGTGTTATATGTGCGGCTCACGCAAGGCGCGCGATTTACGGGCCGGTGATAGCAGGGTCGGACTGTTGAAATGGCGCGAAACAAATAACCCCGTAACGTGTTTGGTACAGCAGAAGTCGAAAGGCTTCGTGTATATAGGGCAGGCGAGTATGTTTAGCAGGCCGAGCGACGGTTTTTGAGGCGGCGCGCGGCACGAACGAGCTACATGGTTCTGCCCGAGGGTGTCAGGTAACTTGATGCCACCATCGGACGCGAGAAGGCATCCAATGCAGAATCCCGGACGTAGTTTGGGATGCGGGCAGTTGGGGAAGGAACAAGTTTGTTGAAGTCGAATCGGTCTGCCAGCGAGAAGCGTATGACGACTTGGCACAAACGCGATTGGCAACAGTTTTATGAATTGGCCCGGCGGCCATGGCAGCGGCATCGTCCGCCTCGGCCCGTGTATCCAACGGGTTTGAACCGCGTGTTGCCTGCGCAGGGATTCAGCCTATCGGAACTGGATGATGCTGGTGTTGATCTGGATCAGGCCGAGCGGCTTGGACTGCCTGTGGATGCAGGACGCATCGGCGCGTACGGTCCCAACGTGACTGTTCTGCGGGACTTTGTCCGCAGCTCACGCCAGCCTCTGTAGTTCCCTTCGCATTTCAAATTTCAAATCTCCATTTCGATCGATTGCGTTGAGGTTTGTCTTTGCGAGTGGCCTAATCACAGCGTTCTTTTTGCTCGTGACTCCTTTGCCGGTGCCGGACCGATAGCAAGCTGTACTGAAACTGCCCGAAGTCGTCTATCATCACAGCGGCACAACTGCTGACGTTGGTCTTCAATTTCGTTTTTCAAATTCGCCGGAGGATTCCATGTTGGCGTCTCGGGCTTACAAAATTGTGATGGTTGTGGTGGTTGCGGTGATTGTTGCGGGGATTGTGGTGACGTCGGCCGAGAATCGATCGAAGGCTGCGGCTGCTGCGCCTGGTGCGACCGAAACTGCTGCGCCGGCCGGACAAGGATGTTCGGCGAACGACACGGGTTTGAAATTGCCGACCGGTTTCTGCGCAACGATTTTTGCCGAAGGCGTCGGCCACACGCGCCACATCGTGGTTGCGCCCGACGGGACCGTCTATGCAAACACCTGGTCCGGCGAATACTTTGGGAACGACAAGACGCACGAAGGCGGATTTCTCGTCGCGATGCAGGATAAGAGCGGCGCCGGCAAAGCCGACACGATCGAGCGCTTCGGCGGCACAGAGCAAACGGGCGATCATGGCGGCACCGGTATTGGCATCTACAACGGATCGATCTACGCCGAGACAAACGACAGCATCGTAAAATATGCGATGACGCCGGGATCGATCGTGCCGAAGGGCTCGGCAGTGACGGTCGTCTCGGGCTTACCGCTCGGTGGCGATCACCCGATGCATCCGTTCATCATTACGAGCGACGGCTCCATGCTGGTTGATGTGGCGACCGCGACGAATTCCTGCCAAGCCAAGAATCGGACTCTTAAATCGCCAGGCGACAATCCATGCAAAGAACTCGAGACGCGCGGCGGCATCTGGCGCTACGACGCGAACAAGACCGACCAAAAATTCTCGATGTCCGATCGCTACGCGACCGGCATCCGCAACGGCGAAGGTTTCGCGATTGACGCCAACGGCCAGGTTTTCGTAACGCAGCACGGCCGCGATCAACTTCACACGAACTGGCCGGAGATCTTCAAGGCACCGGGCCTGGAGGCGACTCTACCCGCCGAAGAAGTCCTGGCATTGAACAAGGGCGGCGACTACGGCTGGCCGTACTGCTTCTACGACAACTTTCAGCAGAAATTGATACTCGCGCCGGAATATGGCGGCGACGGCAAGAAAACCGGCATGTGCGATCAGAAAACCGGACCGGCCGCGGAGTTCCCCGCGCACTGGGGACCGAATGGCATGACGCGCTACGACAAAGACAAATTCCCAGCGCGTTATCGCGATGGACTTTTCATCGCGTTTCACGGTTCGTGGAATCGCGCGCCGTTTCCGCAAGGTGGGTACAACATCGTCTTCCAGCCAATGTCTGGCGCGAAGGCTTCGGCAAAATGCGAAATTTTCGCCGACGGTTTTGCCGGAGCGGTGAAATCGCCAGAGAAGGCCGATCACCGGCCGGATGGAGTGGCGGTCGCGCCCGACGGCGCGCTTTATATTTCGGACGATATCAAAGGGCGAATTTATCGCGTGACGTGGAATGGCGGTTCGGCCGATGGCACCGCTGGCATAACGGCGTGCCCGAGCCTGACCGCTGGAGCAGGCGCGCTCGAAAAAGCGAGCGCGAAGCCGCCCGAGGGAACGAACCCCGACGCAGGAAGAACTGTGCCGAAGGGTGCGACGCCGGCGATGGTCGCGGCGGGCGACAAACTCTATCACACGAACGCATGCATCGGTTGCCACGGCGACAGCGGCCAGGGCACGACGATCGGTCCTCCGCTCAATACCAAGGATTGGCTGTGGGGCGACGGAAGCTGGTCGAGCATTGCGAAAATAATCACCGACGGCGTCGCTCAGCCGAAAAAATATCGCAGTCCGATGCCGGCGATGGGAGGCGCGCAGTTCACGCCGCAGCAAGTGAAAGAAGTCGCCGCGTACGTTTGGAGTATCAACCACCGCTGACGAACGCTGACAAAACGTGTTAAACAACTCCCGCGGAATTTACGTTTCCGCGGGAGTTGGTTTTTCAGGGAGTCGAAATGAGCAAGCTTCTTACCCGTGCGCCGCGACGTTGGCTGAGACTTTTTGTCCCAGCGTTCGCGATCCTGTCGATCGCGTCGAGCGCCACGCTCGCGCAAACGCCCGCCTACTCGATCCAAGCAATACGCATCGCCGATTCGCCGGGCGACTCGGTGGCCGAGATGGTCGTCGGCGCACCGAAAGACGAAAAAATCGACACGATGTATGCCGTGTGGCTGATTCGCGGCGGCGGGCACAACATTTTGTTTGACAGCGGCTTTCATCGCGAGCGCTGGTTTAAGCTTTGGACGATCAAGGATTATTTGCGCCCCGACGAAGCCGTAAAACTTGCCGGTGTTGCGCCAGAAGAAATCACCGATGTCGTCGTGAGCCACGCGCATTGGGATCACATGGGCGGGATCGATTTATTTCCAAAGGCAACGGTCTGGATCCAGAAGGAAGAATTTCGCTACTACACCGGCGACGCCTGGCAAGCGGGCGGTCAACATGGCGGAATCGATCCGGACGACATACAGGAACTGGTGAAGCTGAACACGGAAGGACGCGTGCGGCTGGTCGATGGCGACAACGTTGAAATTCTTCCCGGGATTCGCGCTTACACAGGCGGGCGTCATACATACGCTTCGCAATATCTGCGCATTGACGGAAATCCGAACTTCGTGCTGGCGTCCGACAACGCGTGTCTTTATCGAAGTTTGATCGAGCACAAGCCGTCGGCGACTTTCAGCACCACGGATTATGCTGCGAGCATCGCTGCGCAGAAGCGAATGGTTGAATTGGCAGGGTCAGTCGATCGTGTTGTTCCGGGACACGACGCGCTGCAATTCAAGAAGTTCAAGACCGAAGGCCGAATCACGCAGATCCGCTGAAATACAAAAGCGCTACTGCTTCTGCCCTTCGATCGCCGATGTCTTGATCACGGTGATGGGATACGACTTGTCGTCGCGGTCCTGCAAGGTGATCTTCTCCCCTTGTTTTTTCCGCTCGAACGGCCGTAAGAAATCCGGATCTTCCCAGGCGCCGTCTTCCACTTCATCCCAACTGTAGAGCGTGTAATCTCCGGGCGCGATCTGCTTGATCTTGAAAACGCCGTGCTGGTCGGTTCGTTCGGTTCTGTATAGATCGTGACGATCGCGATGTTTCGCGTCGGGCACGAGCACAACCCAAACGCCCACGACTGGCAACCCATTTTCGTCGGTGGCAGTGCCTTCGATCTGCGCCCCTTGCGCACTCAGCGTAACCTCGAGCGTGGCATTCGAACCGGCGCGCGGTGTAAATCCCTGCTCGAGTACGTCGACTCCGCCGTAGTCGGCCGCCTTGATGTACCCGTTGTTGTTCAAGCCCCCAAATTGGAGGTGCAGCGCGCCATCGGAAAGCTCGTTCCATGTGAACGACCCATCGCGATCGATGCGTGCATAGCCGCCGATCATCAGACTTTGGCCGTCCATGTGGCCCATCAAATAGAGATCGTCTTCAACATGCCCGGGCGTCCCATCCCAGCGAACATGGCCGGAGACGCTGAATCCTTTCGAGAGGACCAGCTGAACTCCTTCGACATCCGCGTCGCCGACTTCAACGCTCTGCGTGACCGCGTGTTGCTCATCTCCATCATTTATCATCGCCTGTATCGTGTATGAGCCCGGCGCGACTCCCGGAAGGTCGAACGTGCCGTCTTTCTTGACCTCGTTGTTTGAGCTAAACGTCATTGATTCGCTCTGAATCGCTCCTCCGCGCGGCATGATAAACACCATGGGATGGTCAACATGTTTTGGGTTGGGAATCGTGTTGATGACTCGGCCGCGCACTCGATAAACGGCCGTTGGTCGCATCGTGAAATCCATTGAGGGAATCTCTTCTCCCGATTTCACAGTGATGGATTGCGCCTTCGTCGCGTCATACGCACCGGGATAGTAAGTCAACACGTAATTCTCTTTCAGGCTGTCAGCTCCGTTGTAGTCGAAGTCTTCCTCAAAACCGCCGTGTGCCGCGCCCGGATGGTACGTGGCCGAAATGAAATAGCGTCCCGGTGGCAAACCGAACAATCGATACTCGCCAAGGTCATTCGTAGTGTTCGTCGCTACGGATTTAAATGTGCGTTTGCCGTTTGCGTAGGAAGAACGAAGTGCTGTGACGTGAGCCCATGAAATGGGTTCGCCATCTTCGTCCTGGACGCGGCCGGCGATTGTGGCAGAGGGAATCAGGCGGAAAAGCAGATCCTTCATTTCTTGGCCGGCCCGCAGAGTCAGCGTCGCTCCGGGTCCCGTCACCGTTCGTTGTCCGTATTCCTGCGTGACATAGTTGTTTCGCGCGACGCGAAGCCGGTATTGGCCCGGAATGATTCCCCGAAATTGGAAGTGACCGTCGGCCTCGGATCGAATCGTGACCTCGGCACGCGAACGGTCATCGACGCTATTCAGTGTGACGAGTGCGTTTTTCAGAGGGACGCTGCCGGCCATTGCGACGACCATTCCCAAGATGGTGCAATCTTGCTGTTTGGCGTTCGCGGCCGCGTTGGCGTTTGCCGGTGAGGGCGGAGCGGTGGGCGCTTGAGAATTGGATTGAGCGGCCGTCAATGTCACGCTGGCGAGGAGCAGCAACACCAAGGCAATCGAACGCATTGGGCACCTTTGGGCGCAGTATACGACACGAGACGTGGCGAAGTGTGCCACGGGTTGCCTCGGCGAGGCGCGGGTTTGCGCTTTGGAGCCGGCTGGGCTAGGTCGGTTTGTGGGCTGGGCGGAATGCGCTAAAATAGAGGTTTCGCGGCTGGTAGCTGGCCGCTGCGTCTCGACCATCAATGGACTCACCTTTCAACATCATTTCAAACGCACCGGGAGCGGAGCTGCCGATGCCGTCGCCGAACGCTCATCCGCGGCCGGAGTGGCTGCGGGTGAAGTTTTTTGGTGGCGAGCGTTATCAGGACTTGAAGCGCATCATGCGGACGCTCGACCTGCACACCGTGTGCGAGAGCGCACGCTGTCCGAACATGGGCGAGTGTTGGGAGCACGGCACGGCGACGTTCATGATCCTGGGCGATATTTGCACGCGCGCTTGTGGATTTTGCGCGGTGCCTTCGGGCAAGCCGGTTGGTCCGCCGGATGAAGACGAGCCGCTGCGCGTAGCTGAAGCGGTAGCGCGGATGGGACTGCGGTACGCGGTGGTGACGTCGGTGAATCGCGACGATCAGAAAGACGGCGGCGCGCATATTTTTGCGCGAACGATTGAAGAGATTCGCAATCGTGTGCCGGGATGCAAAGTGGAAGTGTTGATTCCGGATTTCCGCGGCGACTGGGATGCGTTGAATGTTGTGCTGGCGACGAAGCCTGACGTGTTGAATCACAACACCGAGACTGTGCCGCGGTTGTATCGGCAGGTGCGCAAGGGCGCCTTGTACGAGCGGTCGCTGGAACTGCTGCGACGATCGAAGGAAATGCATCCTGACGTGCCGACCAAAACGGGATTGATGCTGGGGCTCGGCGAAGAGAAAGACGAAGTATTGGCGACGATTCGGGATCTGGCGGCACAGGGCACGGATATTTTGACGCTGGGGCAGTATTTACAGCCGACGCGCGATCATTTGCCGATCGTTCGATATCTGCATCCCGATGAGTTTGCGGAATTTAAGGTCGCCGGCGAAGCGATGGGATTTAAACACGTAGAAGCGGGGCCGCTGGTGCGCTCGTCCTATCACGCCTTCGAGCAAACCGAAGCCGCCGTTAAGTGATCACGTAAGCCGATCAAAAGGAATGATTTGGTAGCGCCGGCTTCTTGCCGGCGTTTTTGTTTTAGGCGCGGTGATTCGCTGCTCTAAGTGGCACCGAAGATCAAAAGGCTGATTTGCGCCCAGAAAAATACCGCGAGAAAAATCGAAAGGCCGACGTCGATGAGCGAAACAATCGAAATCCAGTCTCGCGGTTTCTGATCGGTCTTGCGCAAAAGAAAAACGGCGATCAGCTCCAGCAGTCCTGCCGCGATCAAGAGCCAAATGCGAATCTGCACAGGGTCGAGGTGCAAGCGCCAGGAGTTTTTTTCGATCAGGTCGGCGCCGAACGCAAGATTCACCAGGCCCCATACCGCAAGCGGAAACAAAGTCACAAGTACACCTATGCCGAGACGCGTAGAGCGCGTCGAGAGCGCAGGGCCGCTCATACCTGCTTTGGTAAGTGGTGTCGTTGGATGAGGATTCGCGTTCATCGGCTCAAATGCCCAGACGAGATCTCGTCACGCTCGGCGGCGAAACTCGTCGAACCTCGTTCGTCCAGAAACCGTCTAAGGCATGCGCAGATGACGCGCATCGCCCAATGGCGACCGTCCCGTGCGAAACGACCTAGTGATATCGATACTGAATTCTCAGGGAGGTCGAGTCAACGACCGCGAGGTGTAACGGAACGCAAGGGATAACGCGCCCGAAAACGAAAACGCCCCGGAGCGTTTGGCTCAGAGGCGTCGAAAGCTTCGACTACTAAGAGGTTTAGGAGCGAGCAGCGGCGGCGGCTGTAGCCTTCTCGGTGGCAGCGGCAGCCTTCTTGGCGGCTTTCGCGGCGGTGGAGGCCTTGCGGCGGCGCTTCGTCTTCGGCGGGGTTGCCGGAGCTTCGCCGATCAATTCAGCCGTCATGATGCTGGTCACGAAGAGCTTGCTGCCATGATCGTCGAAGTCCACGGAGGTGCGCTCACCATCGGATGCGGTGACGACGCCTAGACCATAAACCTCATGCTTGATTGTCTGACCTTCTGCCATTGATTGCACGATGTCCTCCTGGACTCTAACGATTGATGCAGAAAATTTTGATCGGAGCCCCAGCCGGAGCCGAGGCTCCTGGTTGGCTAGAGGCTGGTAACGTTCTCTGCCTGAAGGCCTTTCGGGCCTTTCTTTACTTCAAATTCAACTGCCTGTCCTTCATTGAGGGACTTGTATCCGTCCATCATGATGGCCGAGAAGTGGACGAAAACATCCTCTCCTGTTTGCCGCTGGATGAAGCCGTAGCCCTTTGAAGCATTGAACCACTTCACTGTGCCTTGTTCCTTCACAGCTACTGCACCTCGAGTTGGAATTGCTTTGCGTCTCTTGGTCGCGCTTCCTGGAACCAGTAGAAAGCTACAGCCCCCAGACTTCCCAAGATCGTGACGTCTCTCGTCCCTTCCAGAAAACGCCGCAAAGCATCCGTCTCGCAGCCTAATCGAACGGGCCAAAAGGCAGTTCAAGAGCAACAAACGCTGTGAAAATAGTACCATAAAAGGAGTGAAATGTCGAGGGTATGTGGACACCCTGAGCGCGGCAGTTTTAGCTACATATGACTGATTACATTGGTTTTATTTCTTGGCTATGAAAAACCGGAGGCCAGAGTGCCCTATTCCAGGGCATCCGGCTGGATGCTGGCTTCGCCCTCGCCGGTAGCCTTTTTCGCCCAGTACTTTTTCACCCAGGCTTCGTAGCTTTTGCCGGCAGCCGTGTCGCGACCGGTGAAGGCAAGTGCCGCGATTTCGGCATAGGAAATCTTTACGCGATTGTTGGATTCCTTCGGAAGTAGTCGGACGAACGAGGTTGCGAGCGAATCTCCGGTCGAACGATCGAAGATGTAGCCTTCGAATGTAGCGCCGTCTTTGCGGGTGATGGTGACGTCGCCGCGATATTCGAATGCTTCTTCGAGCGCGGTGCGTAGATCGGCGTCGGTGGCGAGTTCGGGCACCCAGCCTTCAACGTTTTGGCGCGCGGTTCCTGCCGCGATTTCTAATTTTTCGGGATCGAGCGCAGCGTTTGCGGCGGATTGGTTGGACACGTGGCTGGCGTTTGCGGCGGCGCGATCGGAATGACTTGGGGCGCTCACGCGCGCGTCTCTTCCATCGCGGAGTCGGTCGAAGTGATTTGCACGAGCGGATTGAACGCGTGCACAGGCTTCACCGGCTCGTTGAGCATTTGCAGCGCATCAGAATCTCTATATTCCGTGGTGAAGTTTGAACGAGCGGCTTCCCACAAGCCACGTAAGCCGCTGAATGTATGGTCCATCGCGCTGGCTTCGTAGCCGCTATGCACCATGCAGTTGGCGCACTTGGGATTTCCCGATTCGGTGCCGTAATTTTGCCACTCGGTAGTGTCGAGCAATTCCTGGAACGTGTCGGCGTATCCGTCCTGCAACAAATAACACGGTTTCTGCCAGCCGAAGACGTTGTACGTCGGCATGCCCCACGGCGTGCACTTGTAATGCTGCTTGCCCATCAAGAATTCGAGAAATAGCGAAGATTGGTTGAATTTCCAGCTCTTTTTGCGATTTGAGAGAATCGAACGGAACAAGCGTCGCGTGCGTGCGCGGCCGAGGAAGTGCTTTTGATCCGGCGCTTTATCGTAGGAATAGCCGGGCGAGAGCATCATGCCTTCGACGCCAAGCTCCATCATTTCATCGAAGTGCGAGCGGACGCTGTTGGGATCGGCACCGTCGAAAAGTGTCGTGTTTGTGGTGACGCGGAAGCCGAGCTTAACCGCTTCCTTGATGCCTTCGATGGCCTGGTCGTAACCGCCTTCGCGGCAGACCGAGAAATCGTGATGTTCGCGCTGGCCGTCGACGTGAACCGAGAACGTCAGATATTTGCTGGGCTTGAAGAGATGGAGTTTTTCTTTCAGCAGCAGCGCGTTGGTGCAGAGATAGATGTATTTCTTGCGCTCGACGAGGCCTTCGACAATTTTGTCGATCTGCGAATGCATCAACGGCTCGCCGCCGGGGATGGAAACCATCGGCGTGCCGCACTCATCGACCGCCTTGAAGCATTCCTCGGGCGACAATTCTTTCTTGAGGATGTGGGCGGGATATTGAATCTTGCCGCAGCCGGCGCAGGCGAGATTGCAGCGGAAAAGCGGTTCGAGCATCAGCACGAACGGGTAGCGCTTGCGGCCGGCAAGTTTCTGCTTCAGCACGTAAGTGGCTACGGTCCAGCCTTGTGAAATCGGTACGGGCATTTGCTACGTCGATCCTTCGCGTTGACTTGTGTTGCCGAGTTGCTGCCGGCTCGCGTTTGCTAAGTCGCTTTACCGGAACGCTTTGCCGACACGAGGGCGAACGATGCGCAGCCCCCAAGTCTACTATTGTATCTGAGAACCCTGGAATTCGACTTCGGACTTTTCGTTAGATGCAATCGAAGCGTAAGTCGTGACACACCTTTATGTTGCGGCGTTTCACTTGTTGTTCGCCGCTTCGTCTGGCGCGAATGCCAGCAGCACATTTCCGATCGCGCCGCCAAACCGCGGATAGCCGGAATTCACGTAGACCATTCCATTGGCGATCACCGGACCCGCGCCGTCGAGCGATCCGCCGTGTGCGGTGATTCCGTTTACGGTCGTGAAATCTTTTTCGGTGTCGAAGTCCCAGATCAACTTGCCGTCGGTGGCAGAAAACGCGCGGATGTGTCCATCCATCGAGCCCGAAAATACCGCGCCGGTAATCGCGGAGACTGCACCCGATTGCGCCGGGCTGCAACCGCGACGCGGTGGAGTGCATGGGCAGCTTGGCGCGAACCACAGTTTGTAGCCGTCGGTAAGCCGTAGCGCGGTTAATCCGCCGCCAGCGTTCGGATCGAAATTCTCACCGCCGACGGGCGGGCGCTCGCCGCCCTCGGGATCGTCGATGCCGACAGCGTCCGACACCGCGGCATACACTTTGTCTCCGTCGCTCGCCATGCCCCATTGCACTCCGCCGAGCATCCCGCCTTTGCCAACGCGTGCTTGCCACACAATTTTTCCACGCGCGTCGGGATCGAGCCCATACACGATGCCCGATTTCTGTCCGGCGACGAGCAGATCGCGTCCGGCAAGATGAACGAGAATCGCCGACGAGCCAAAATCATAGTCGGGGCCACATTTCGAGTCGTCGTCGGGACACGCGCCACCGCTGTGGAAGTCCTCCGCGAGAACTTGCTGGGTCCAGGCAATTTTTCCGGTTTTCAGATCTAAAGCAATGACGGCGTCGCTCGTCTTGGTTGTCGGTTCGGTGTAGTTGTCGCCGGTGGTGACATAAATTACGCCGCGTTTGAAGTCAATCGTCGGCGCAGACCAAATGCCGGCTCCTGATGGGCCAAATTGCGGCGTGCCTTCTTTGTTCGTGCCGGTTTTTTTCGGCGGATCGACGACGTACGTCTTCCAGACGACCGAACCGTCGCGGATGCGAAGAGCACTAAGGCTGCCGCGAAAAGTGCAGCACGGATATTTTGGATTCCCCGACCGCGTTTCTTCCCACGACGCTGCCGGAACGAACACCACACCGTTGCGATAGACCGCAGAACCGGTAAGCCGCGTCGCTTCGTGCGCATCGATCCTGCGTTTCCAGAGCAGGTGTCCGGTTTCGGCGTCGAGCGCGTAAAACGAGCCGATCTGATCGGGGAACAAAATCGCGCGACCGCCACCGTTCGGCGCGATCATCGTCGCGGCGCGCACCGGGCCGTCGGCTTGGAAAGTCCAGTAGAGACAGCCCGTTTTCGCGTTCATCGCGTGGACTACGCCGCCGGCGCTACCGACAAACAGAACTCCGTTTTGGATTGTTGGCGCGGCGTATGCCGTGATGTCGCCGGAGAATCCGAACGCCCATTTGAGCTTGAGGGTGCGAACCTTTTCGGCAGTGAGCGAAGCTAGCTCCGCGGGTTGGAATCGATCGTTCGCGGGCGACGCGCTCCAGCCGTACCAGTCGGGCTGTGAATTCGATAGCGAGAATTTTCGGTCGGTGCAAAACGCGCTCGCTGGAGGAACGGTGTCGTCGGCTGCCTTGCCGAGATATTTTGCGACGGCTTCGCGCTGGTTGCGCTGAAGCCCGTAGGCGATTCGCATCATCACGCCCGCATCGAGAGTGCGAAGTATCCGCGCGGCGGACAGCGCCTGCAGGGCGCTGCGCGGTGGAATGCGAGGTCCCGCGTGATCGTGACACGAGGCACAGTATTCGCGATAAACGGCGGTGCCAGAGACGCCATCGGCGCGCACATTGTGGGTGAGCCATCCCGCCGTCAGTAGAATGGCGGCGATTGGGAAAACGGCGACGACGATGAACAGGTAAGCGCGCAGCTGGTGAGAAGAACCGATCGGCGGATTTCGCTTCATCACCGCCGAATCATCTCCCTGATCTCGCGAAGAAACAATCACTTTGGGTATCGACGGTTGCAATTGTTTCGGATCGAAAGTGCGGAGTGGGAGGCACGCCCTTTGGGGTGCGTGCAGAATCCAAACGGTTTAGGAAGCTGGAGACGGCGTATGCTCGCAGCGCGTCGCCGCGACCGCATAAGCTCGCGCGAGTGCTCGTCCAGGTTTCGAATCGTCGTGTCGCGATATCGCATCGGGATTTGTTTCTAAGTGCCCAGAGCTAACCTCATTTCGCTTTTCGCCGACTTTGCGACGTACTCGCGCGATGTCGCTGTGGTGCAGCGGCGCGGCTACCGGCGTGAAAGCTGGACTTACGCACAACTGATTGAGACTGCGACGACTTGCGCGCATTTGCTGAGCGAACGCGGCGTTCGAACCGGCGACCTCGTGATCTTGTGGGCGCCGAACTCGTTCGAATGGATGGCCGCGTTCTGGGGATGCTTGCTGCGAGGCGCAGTCGCCGTCCCGCTGGATGACGGTGCAACGACTGAGTTTGCGACGCGTGTTGCACGTGAAACACAAGCGAAGCTGGTTTTTGTCTCGCGTGGGAAGCCGGAAATTTTGCCGAACTCGGGAGACGAGAGGTCGGGCGGCACAGCGTCGATTTGCCTCGAGTATCTGACGCGCAAAGAAAACTCCTCCTGGCGAGCGAAGATATCCGACTACGCGCAACTTGCCGACGAGCCCATCACACGAAATCACAACGCGGAAATCCTATTTACCTCCGGAACGACCGCAGAGCCGCGCGGCGTCGTCCTGACGCATGGAAATTTTCTCGCCAACATCGAGCCGCTCGAGCGTGGCATCGATCCTTATCGCAAATACGAAAAATGGATGCATCCGCTGAGGTTTGTTTCGCTCGTGCCACTGAGTCACGTGTTCGGGCAGGTGATGGGGTTGTTTGTGCCGCCTCTACTTGGCGCGACGACGGTTTTCGAGCTTTCGACAAATCCATCGGAAATCATTCGAACGATCAAACGCGAGCGCGCGACGGCGCTGATCGCCGTGCCAAGAATGCTTGATGGACTTCGCGCCGGAATTGAGCGTGATTTCGAAGCAAGCGGCCAGAAAAAATGGCTCACACGCGCGTTCGAATCCGCGCGTGGCCAGAAATTTCTTCGGCGTGCGTGGAAATTCCGCCGCATCCATCGCCGCTTCGGCTGGAAATTCTGGGCGTTGATTTCTGGCGGAGCGGCGCTGACGCCCGACACTGAAGAATTTTTCCGCCGCATCGGATACGCGGTCGTGCAGGGTTACGGGATGACCGAGACCGCTTCGCTGATCAGCCTTAACCACCCGTTTCGCGCAGCGCAGGGGTCGATCGGCAAAGTGTTGCCTGGGCGTGAGTTCCGCCTCGCGGAAGACGGCGAAATCCTCGTGCGCGGCGAAAATGTGAGTGCTGGCTATTGGCAGGATGGCGGCGTGCAGACGCCGGACGGCGAAGCATGGCTGCCAACCGGCGACGTCGGCGAACTCGACGCCGAAGGCAATCTGCGTTTTCGCGGGCGCAAAAAAAACGTCCTCGTCACATCCGCGGGATTGAATGTTTATCCCACCGATCTCGAGCACGCTTTGCGGCAACAATCGAGCGTGAAAGACTGCGCGGTTGTCGCCATTGAGCGCGGCGGCAATGCGGAACCATGCGCGGTGCTGCTCATGCAAGACGGCGGAGATCGCGCGCATGCCAGCGAATTGGCTGCGCATGCGATCGACCATGCCAATACCTCGCTGGCGGAATATCAGCGGATACGAAGCTGGGTCGCGTGGCCCGACACCGATTTCCCTCGCACACCGACCGGAAAGCCGCGACTCGGCGCCATCACCGCTGTCGCGATGCAAATGTTCAACGGAGGAGCCGCAAACAACGCGGTGAGTGAATCACCCCTCAACGAACGCCACGGCGGCGACGTAACAGCGCTGCTGCATAAATTTTCGGCGACGCGCAGTGGCGAGAACACGCAACAAGTCGAAAACCAGCTCAGTCTGAGCTCACTCGATCGCGTCGAACTGATGAGCGCGCTGGAAGACCGCTACCAGGTAGAACTCAACGAAACGCAGTTCGCCGAAGCAAAAACCGTTGCCGACATCGAAAAATTACTCAACGCACCAACCGCGCGCCGCACCGACTTTGCCTATCCCCTGTGGACTCTGCGCGCGCCGATCCGATGGCTTCGCCTCGCCGTCTACTACGCGCTCGTCTGGCCGGCGACGCAGATTCTCGGCCATCCGAGAATCGTCGGCATCGATTACCTTCGTGAAATGCACGGCCCGGTCCTCGTCGTTTCGAATCACGTGACGCGCCTCGCCGACAGCGGCCTCGTCATGGCCGCGCTGCCGCCAAGATACCGGCACATGCTGGCCACTGCCGTCGGCGGAGAAACTATCCAGCAACTCCGTCATCCGCCGAGCGATTGGTTTTTCGCCAGACGGTGGACCTATCAAATCGGCTACTGGCTCGTGACGGCGCTCTTCACGACATTTCCGCTGCCGCAATATTCCGGATTTCGCGAAAGCTTTCGCTTCGCCGGCGCAGCGATCGATCGCGGCTACAGCGTGCTCGTTTTTCCAGAAGGCCACGGCAACAACACGGAGACCGGTGAGATGGACAAATTTCAGAGCGGCATCGGGCTGCTCGCCGAAAACCTGAATGTCCCGATCGTGCCGATGCGACTGGACGGCGTCTGGAAAATGAAGCGCGAACGACGGCGTTTCGCAAAGCGCGGCGAAATCACCGTTCGAATCGGCTCGTCGGTTCGCTTTCCTCCGGGCACCGATCCGGAACAAATCGCCACTCAGTTGCGATCGATCATGGAGTCCCTTTAACGCCTCAATCTCTTTATAAATGTGTATTTTGCGGGATAGAGCACGCGCGACTCCAGGCGTCGGGTGCAGCCTCGCGTTCTGTGGCAAAATATAGATGGACAAAGAAATGGCTAATCGAACCACGTTGGTAGCATCGCGCCGGCCCAAGACGGCCAAGGCGCCGCAAAAAACATCCTCCAATCCCCAAGAGCGAGAGCGTATTTTTGATACATTTCGCCGGTGGGGCTATCTCGAAGCCGATCTCGACCCGCTCAAGCTCTTCAAGCCGCTGAAATATCCTGACTTGCAGATTAGCGGCCCGATTGCGGCTCAAGCTCGCGCCATCTACTGCGGCACCGTCGGCGCCGACTTCATGCACCTGGTGGAGCCGGAGCGCCGTCAGTGGATCATCGAACGCATTGAGAACATTCACACCGATGTCGACCAGAACAAAATTCTAGAGCGCCTGGTGCGAGCCGACTTGTTCGAACAAGTTCTGCAGGCGCGTTATCTCGGGACAAAGCGCTTCTCGCTGGAAGGCGTTACCGCGCTGATTCCGCTGCTCGATTCGATTCTCGACACTGCCGGTGAAAGCGGCGCACTCGACTCCGTCGTCGCGATGAGCCATCGCGGCCGCCTCAACGTCATGGTCCACGCCGCGTGTAAGCCGCCGCACGAAGTTGTGTCTGGATTTGAAGACGTCGATCCGCGCAGCGTGCTGGGCGCCGGCGACGTGAAGTATCACGTCGGCGCGACGGGTACATACACGACGACACAAGGCAAATCGCTGAACATTCATATCGTTTCGAACCCGAGCCATCTGGAGGCCGTCGATCCTGTCGCGATGGGCCGTGCTCGCGCAAAGCAGACGCGTCGCGGAGCCGACGGGCCGATCGTCGATCGTTCGCGCGAAGCGCTCAACAAAGTTTGGCCGATCGTGATGCACGGTGACGCGGCATTTGCCGGCCAGGGCATCCTCGCCGAAACGCTGAATCTCGCCGACCTCAAGGGCTACACCGTCGGTGGCACGATTCAGATCGTCGTGAACAATCTCATCGGCTTTACCACTCCGGCGGTCCAGGAGCACTCCTCGCGCTTTGCGTCCGACATTGCAAAGCGCCAGAGCATCCCCATTTTCCACGTCAACGCGGAAGACGCCGACGCCGTTGTGCGCATCGGCCGCCTGGCCGCTGAATATCGCGCGAAGTTTGGCAGCGACGTCGTCGTTGATCTCATCGGTTATCGCCGCCATGGTCATAGCGAAGTCGACGATCCCACCATCACGCAGCCGAAAAAATACGACGCGATCAAAAATCACGCGCCGCTCTGGAAGATTTACGCGGAAAAAACCGGCATCGACGCCACCGCAGTGACGGAATCGGTACGCAAGGAATATGAAGGCGAGCAGACCAAAGCAAAATCGCTGAAGAAGATGCCCCATCTGCGGCAGCTCCCGAATTACTGGACGCCGTATATTCACGGCAAATCAGACACGCTCGTCGAGCCTGAAACCGGCGTATCGCGCGAACAGCTCGAAGCGATCACGGATGGTCTCGTGCGCGTGCCCGCAGGATTCCATCTCCATCCGAAGCAAGCGAAATTGCTGGAGCAGCGCGCGGAAATGGGCCACGGCAAGCGCGCCATCGACTACGGTTTCGCCGAAGAGCTCGCGTTCGGCTCGCTCGTGCTGGAAGGCACGCCGATCCGTCTCACCGGGCAAGACTCCCAGCGCGGCACGTTCAACCAGCGCCACGCTGTCCTGATCGATACCGAGACCGAACACAACTACTTGCCGCTGTCGCATCTTTCGCGCGAACAGGCGTTTTGCGAAATTCACAACTCGCCGCTTTCCGAAGCCGCGTGCGTCGGATTCGAATACGGTTTCAGCCGCGACTATCCCGAAGCGCTCGTGCTTTGGGAAGCGCAGTTCGGCGACTTCGTGAACGGCGCGCAGATCATCATCGATCAATTCTTGAGCGCCAGCGAAGACAAGTGGGCGCTCCCGACTGGCCTCGTGTTGCTCTTGCCGCATGGTTACGAAGGACAAGGGCCGGAGCACTCCAGCGCTCGCATCGAGCGCTTTTTGCAACTCGCCGCAGAAGACAACGTCGTTATCTGCCAGCCATCCAGCGCGGCGAACTATTTCCATATGCTGCGGCGGCAGGCGAAGCGCTCATGGCGCAAGCCGCTGATCGTTTTTACTCCGAAGAGCATGTTGCGCCACCCGGAAGCGAGCTCGCAGCTCTCCGAGTTTTCACGCTCGCATTTTCAGCCGCTCGTCGTGGACAACGAAATTCAGGACGCCAAGCGCATCTTGATCGCCAGCGGAAAAGTCGGTCACGATCTGCGCGCCGAGCGCCGCAAGCGCAAAGACACGAGCACGGCGATTTTCTTCCTCGATCAGCTCTATCCGCTGCCAAAGCGTGAACTCGCTGAAGCAATCGCGGCGAATCCCAATGCGCACGAAATCGTTTGGGTGCAGGAAGAGCCGGCCAACATGGGTCCGCATTCCTACGTTATGCCGCGGCTGCAGCGCATCGCGGAGCATCAGGGCCGCCGCATCCGCGCGGTAAAGCGCTCGGCAAGCGCCAGCCCGGCGACAGGCTCAGCCAAGGCCCACGATATGGAGCAAAAGACCCTGGTAAGCCTGGCGTTTACCACCACGGCAGGCGAATAACCCGTTTTCGGATCCAGCGCCGGGCGCCTATAAAAACGTTCTTTAACATTGCATTCACAATTGCTTCATCCCCCCGTCATTCGCGACCCCCAGACTCAGGCCTTCAACTGTGCTACCACACCAGCCAGCTGACCGAACGTCTTCCAATGCCTACCGCATTGCGCCGGTGTACGGTACACTTCGGGCAAGCCGGCGGACGGAACGTGCTACCTGCATGAAACGTGTCCTGATTATTGAAGACGATAAAGATATCGTCGAGCTGGTGCGATACAACCTGACCAATGAAGGATTTCAAGTCAGCGCTGCGTATGACGGCAGCGGGGGCTTGAGCACCCTCAAAAAGTCGCCTCCCGATTTGCTGCTCCTCGATCTGATGTTGCCGAAGCTTTCCGGCCTCGATATTTGCCGGGAAGTCCGGCGCGATGAATCGCTGAATCGACTCCCTATCCTGATGCTGACCGCGCGCGGCGAAGAAGCCGATCGCGTCGTCGGCCTGGAGATGGGCGCGGACGACTACGTCACCAAGCCGTTCAGTCCGCGGGAGTTGCTTGCGCGCGTCAAGGCGTTGCTGCGCCGCGCCGAGCCGCCCGCCGATTCACCTCGCATCATCGAGATCGGCAAACTGGCGATCGATCCCGCTTCGTATCGCGTCAGCCATTCTGGCAAGCCCGTTCCTCTGAGCACGCTCGAATTCCGGCTGCTCTATTACCTCGCTTCACGCCCGAACCGCGTTTTCACGCGGGATCAGCTTCTGGATGCAGTCTGGGGCACCGATCGCTTCGTCACACCGCGCAGCGTGGACGTTTACGTTCGCCGCTTGCGCGAAAAAATCGAAAGCGATCCGGAGAACCCCAACCATCTGAAGACAGTGCGCGGCGCGGGGTATCTGTTCGAGACTCGTGCGGCGTAACCTTTTCTGGAAACTTGCACTGACGTTTATCGCGCTCCTCGCGGGAGTGCTGCTCGCGGTGAATTTTTTCGCCGAGAGGGCGTTGCGCCGCGTCTCGGAGCGCGCGACGTTTGACGAACTCGCCGTTCTGGCGAGATTTTCGCAGCTCCATCCCCCTGATTTATCCGCCGCGATTTCTCAAAGCGCCGGCGCGTCCGCGTTGCTAAAGAATTGGGCCGCCGACTCGGCAGCCGAGCGCGTGCGCATCACTGTGGTTCGCGCGGACGGACAGGTTCTGGCCGACACGGTGTCCGATCCGGCGAGCATGGAAAATCATTCAAGTAGGCCCGAAGTGCAGGAAGCCCTGAAAAATGGCGAGGGCCGCTCAGTGCGTCACAGTGTGACGATGCAGAGCGATATGGTGTACTACGCCGTCCGCCGCAATCTGCCGGATGGCTCGCCGATTGTGCTGCGCTTCGCGATCCCGCTGGAAGAGGCTGACGTCGCGCTGGGCTCGCTGAGATGGAGCTTGTGGCTCTCATCGGCGGTCATTTTACTTGTTGCTGGGATCGCTTCGACTTTTGTGTCTCGCGGAATTTCGGATCGCGTCGAGCGTTTGCAGGAATTTTCGCGGCGCGTCGCCGAAGGAGACTTTCGTCCGTTGCCGGGAGGTGATTCCGGAGATGCACTTGAGAAATTGTGTGGCTCGCTGAATCAGACCGCGGCGCGCATGGACCGGACGATTCGCACGCTGACGGAAGAGCGCAACTTGTCGGCGGCGATTCTGGGCAGCATGGTCGAGGGCGTCGCTGTCGTTAATGCTACCGAGCGACTGGTATTCGCCAACCAGGGATTCGCCAACATTCTCGAACTCGATGTCCCGCCCAAATCTGGCAGCGCGCTGGTCGAAGTCGTGCGGCAGACCGAATTGATCGAAGCGGTGCGCCGTGTTCTTGCCGGGGAGCCGCGCGTCGAAGCCGAAATCGTGACCGGTACGCTGCGCCAGCATTATTTTGCGGCGACTGTGGCCGCGGTTCGCGCGGGCGACACGCTGGGCGCCGTCGTTGTTTTGCACGACATCACCGAACTCCGAAAACTCGAACGGGTTCGCCGTGATTTCGTCGCCAACGTCTCGCATGAATTGAAGACGCCGCTTACCGCGATACAGGGTTTTTCCGAAACGCTGCTGGCGGGAGCGATCGACGATCCGCAAAATCGCGAGCGCTTTCTAGGAATCATCCTCGAACACTCGCGCCGTCTTGCGCGTCTTACCGACGACCTGCTCAAACTGTCCTCGATGGATGCCGACCGGCTCGAGCTCGAAATCCGCCGCGTCAGCGTCAATGAATTAATCGAAAGCTGCCTCGAAACCACGCAACATCGCGCCGCCGAAAAAGAGGTCGAGGTCGAGTTAGCTCCTTCAGGTGATTTGCCCGACATCGCGGGCGATCGCCGCCGTCTTGCCGAAATTTTGCAGAACCTGCTGGATAACGCCACGCAGTACACGCTGCCGGGTGGGAGAATCACGTTAAGCGCCGAAACACGCGATGCCGACGTTGTTTTTACTGTATCCGATACAGGCATCGGAATTCCGAAGTCCGACCAGTCCCGAATTTTCGAGCGGTTCTATCGCGTCGATGCCGCGCGCTCCCGCGAAGCCGGCGGCACCGGCCTCGGGCTCGCCATCGCCAAGCACTTGGTTGAAGTTCACGGCGGGCGCATCTGGGTCGACAGCGAAATTGGCCAGGGCTCGCAATTCCACTTTTCGGTTCCGATTTTCGATCCAGAACGCGCAGTTGTCCGCACTTCCGGCAACTCAAATCCGGCGCGAAGCTCTCCCCGTTCTACCTGACGGCTCTCGGCCGTTTTTCTGTTGTTCACAAACGTTTAAAGCGCTGGTAACGCTGCTCGGCGACGATTCCAGGTATGAGCGGAGGTGTGATTGCGCCGCTCCTGGGAGAACCATGGGAACTGCTCCGGGCCTTACGGAAACCGTTTTGTACGACACGCTGATGAACTATCTCGTTTCGATGGCGCGCACCGTCGAAGGCGCGATGAACCGCGCGCTCGATTCGCTCGTCGGCTTGCAAAGCCCGGCCACCGCGTCACTCCCGGGCGAAGTGTTCCTGCTCGAGCCTCGCATCAACGAGATGGAAATCGTGATCGATGAGCACGCGATCCGGCTGCTCCGTCGCGGCTCGTTTTCCGACGACGAGATGCGCCTGATCGTCGCCGCACTCAAGATCACCAACGACCTCGAACGCATCGGCGACATCGCCGTTAACGTTGCGGAGCGCGTCATTTCGCTGCGCGAATTGCCCGGCGCTGAGTTGCCCGACGAACTCAGCCCCATGGCGACGGCCGTTCGCACGATGGTGGCGAAGAGTCTGGGCGCTCTGATTTTTCGCAATGTCGACATGGCAACGCAGGTTCTGGAGTCCGACGACATCGTCGATCAGTATCGCGATCGCATCTTCGACCGCCTGCTGCAAGGCATGACGCAGGAGCCCGCCGCCGTCAGCCCTGGGCTTCAGTTCATTCTGGCGACGCGCCATCTGGAGCGGATTGCCGACCATGCCACCAACATCGCCGAAGACATCATCTTCTGGGTGCGCGGCCTGGATGTGCGGCATGGCCGGGGTTTAGTGCGACCCGAGCAGCCGGCTGATATCGAGATTTCGCGGGCCCAAGCGGCAGCCGGAGCTACCGCCGGCTCCCCTGTGGCTGCTTCAGGCGCGGCTTCCGAGGTCCCTGTGGCGGCTCCGGCCATCGAAAATTTCCACCGGTGAGGTTACGGAGAATTCACACCGCCGTCATCGGGATGTAGCCGGTGCTTGCGATACTCGCCGTGCTTGATCTTCAACTCTAGTTCCTTCCACGGGGACCGGTGCACCCCTGGCTCCGGTCCCTGCTCCCCCTTTTCCCGAATCGACTGCTTCTAGTGCATTCGCACTATTGCCGCTCCCTGTAGCTCCACCCGACTATTTCTCCAACTCAAAACAGCCGCCGCGACACCCGTCATGACTCGCGCGGCGGCATATGGTCGATCAGTCGAAGACTTCAGGGAGTGTGTACGAAAGTGAAAAAGCTCGTCTTAGTGGCATCGTTGTTTCTAGCATCCGCAATTCCCGCCCTTGCGCAGGATCCTCAGCCGATTGAAATTGGCGGCGTCACTTTCTCCGGAAACATTCGCGAACGCTACGAAGCGTGGGACTTCTTCACTCCGACGGCCGGCCAGAATCTCTACGGCTTCTCCGGCACCCAAATCCGTTTCGGATTTTCGCAGACACACGCGAAGTTCGATTGGAATATCGAGTTTGAAGCGCCGATTTTGCTTGGTCTCCCTGACGGTGCCGTGCGGCCCGCTCCGCAAGGGCAGCTCGGACTTGGCGGCTCGTACTTCGCCGCGAACGACAACAGCACGAACGTCGCGATGATTTTTCCGAAGCAAGCATTCGTTCGCTTCAAGGGTGTTCACTCGAGTTTGCGTGTGGGGCGATTCGAATTCACCGACGGCAGCGAAGTGAAGCCGAAAGATCCGACGCTCGCGTCGTTGAAAGCGGACCGCATCGGCCAGCGCCTGATCGGCAACTTCGGATACTCCGACGTCATGCGCAGCTTGGACGGAGTGCAGTACGGATACACGAACGGCCCGTGGAATTTCACCGTCGTGAGTGCAATCCCGGACCGCGGCGTATTTCAAGTAGATGGATGGGGCTGGGTAAAGACGCCGGTCACTTACGTTGCGCTCAACAAGCAGGCAAACTTTGGCTCGGCGCACGCCGAGTGGCGCGCTTTCGGAATTTTTTACAACGATGACCGGTCGATCCTCAAGACCGACAATCGTTCGACGCCCGCGAAAACTGCCGATCTCAACAACGGGATCGACATCGGCACGTATGGCGGTCACGTGATCGTTGCGGCACCCACCAGTTCCGGGACGTTCGACCTTCTCGGATGGGGCGTTCTACAGAGTGGTCGCTGGGGAGCGCTCACGCAGCGCGCGGGAGCGTTCGCGACGGAAGCCGGCTGGCAGCCCAATTTCGGCGCGACGGTTCGGCCGTGGCTCCGGGGCGGCTATTACTATTCCAGTGGCGACAAAAATCCCAACGACGGAACTCACGGCACATTTTTCGCGGTGCTACCGACGCCGCGCGTCTATGCTCGCTTTCCGTTTTTCAACTCCATGAACAACACCGATGCGTTCGGCGAAGTAATGCTGCGGCCGGGCAAGAAGCTCGTCGTCCGCAGCGATGTGCACGGCATATGGCTGTCGAGCAGCTCCGACCTCTGGTATTCAGGCGGCGGCGCCTTTCAGCCTTGGACTTTCGGCTTCCAGGGCCGGCCGTCGAATGGTCACACCAAGCTCGCCAACCTGTATGACATGAGCGCGGACTATAAATTTGGCTACGGTGTTTCGGCGACGTTGTATTTCGGTTGGGCGCAAGGCGGCCAAGTCATCAAGTCGATCTTCCCGACCAATAGTAACGGCGCTCTCGGTTACGTCGAGCTGAACTACAAGTTCTAGCGATTTAGACTCCAACCCGTCGATGCGAAAAAACGCGTCGGCGATTTAGAAAAAATCTCAAATACAAATAAGGAAGGGCAGCTCCGAAGAGCTGCCCTTCTTTACGTTTACGGCTGCGTTCAGCCGTGGTTGAGATTTACGGGATGTAGTAGCGGAACGAGGTGAACACCATGTTGTCGACCGCCTTGGGTGCAACACCAGGAGCCGTCAACACATTGTTGTTCCCCGACCAGCCGGTCCGCGTGATGTAGGAATACTGAATGCCCCAGCGCAGACCGCCCTTCGGACCGTTGTAAATCTTGTGCCAGAAGCCGAGCGTGCCTTCCCAGATGAGGCGCGTGTCGCCGGCGCAAGTGCCACCACCCGACGGGTCCAGCTGGTTTATCGGCGGATTCTCTGTGCTGCAGCCGGAGTTGTTGGCGAACGGTGAGCCGTAGCCGCCGATGCCGTTCGTCTTGATCGTGGTGGTAGTTGTCGACGGGATAGCGGGCGACGTTGCCGTCGCCGGGATCGCCGCAGTGATCAATTTGGTGATGCTGTCGTAACCGGTGTATGCCGCACGGAACGCATACTCCGCGCCGTAGTAGGCATAGAGGTCAAACTTCGGCGAGGGATGCAATTCGAGAGCGCCCAAGCCATGTACCGTGCGGATCAGCGCTTCGCTGCCGTCCGGACGGAGGGTCAAGTCGGCAAGTTGCGCTGAGCCGTAACGGCCGATGCCGTCGCCGCCGACAGCCTTGACGCCGAGTTCAATTTTCTTCTGGGCGGCTGTCCAGCGCGCGCTGGCACCGAGACCACCGCCGGTTCGCGTGTCGTTGAATGCGCCGAACGAGCTAACCGTCGTCGGAGCGGCCGACACGCAGGTGATCTCCGTCGGGGTCGTCGGTACAACAGTGTCTTTCGCGTTCGTTCCAACCACGCCGCAAGGATAGATGCGGTTGCGGAAGGTGCTGATGATGCCGAACAGCTCATAGTGTCCGAAGCCCGGATCCAGCGCTGCCTTGATTACGATGTCGGGCGACTTGTTAATCGTATAACCGGTGGCATCGCTGAAGTTGAAGAGACCGCCGCCAGATCCAATCGCATCCAGAAAGGTGTTCCCGCTGATGCTTGTGGTGCCACCGGTTGGGACGATTACGGAAGGCGCCGCGCCGTTGTTGATCGTCGTCACGTTGGAGAAGCCACGGCCGCCGATTGTTGCCTGCGGCCCTTCGAGCGAAATCGCGAGAGCGAACTTGTCGCCGAAATTCTTGACGACGCGGAATCCATACTGGCGCGCCCAAGTGAAGCCAACGGAGTATTGCGGGTCGATCGTCAGAGGAATCGCTTCCTGGCGGTTGTCGATGCCCTTGCGATCTTCCGTCGCCAACGTCCACATCTGGCCGCCCGTAAAGCTCCAGCCGCTGTCAAGCTTCGCCTGTCCCCAAATCTGGCGCTGACGGAGAACGTAGCTGTTGCTCTGGCGGTTGTTCGAGGTAACGCCGGTGCCCAACCAATCCGCTTCGTAGTAGCCGGTCAGTTTGGTGCCCGCATACTTGCCTTCCGCGAGCAGACTCAAACGGCTCTGACGACCGGTGAAGTTGCTCTCACCGACCTTCGAAAGCGCGTTGCCCGGGTACGGGATGCTGTTGAACGGAGTGTTGATGTCCGAGCTCGTCGCACGCTGCCGAGTTCCGGTTTCTGCCGCGACGAATCCGCCCGGGGTCAGCGTGATGCCCTTGAACTTGATCGACGCCGGACCATCTTCCGAGTTCTGTGGGTGGCCGCTGCCGCCCGCATTCGTCGTCGCCGCAACGGTGTTGACCGTCGAAGTCAGCGCCGCGTTGCTCGCCTTCAAGTCGGTGACGCTCGAGGTCAGCGTCGCTTCGTTCGACTTCGCTTCCGTCGAAGCGTTCACCGCTTCGACAGCCTTCGTCGATGCTTCCGTTGCCCGTGCGTTGGCCGAAGCCGTCGCTTCGCGTGCTTCGTCGATCTGCTTGTCGCGCTTGCTCAGCTCTTCCTTCAATAGTTCGAGCTGTTCCTGCTGCGCCTGCATGGCCTGCTTGAGTTCTTCGAGCTCCGCAGCGATTTCCGAGTCTGTCTTGGTCGCTTTTTTGGCTGCGGCTTTCGGCTTGGCAGGTTCCGACGATTTTGCCGCGGGCGCATCAGCGTTCTTCGGTGAATCGGCGAACGCCACCCCCGAGGTCAGAAACAGCGATAGTACGAGTGCTGCAAGTTTTCTCATTGCCTCTCTCTTTGCTTTTCAAAATTTCGAAATTCGGACGAACGAGATACACGAAAGCTGGTAAGTTCACCCCGCGCGACAAGGTAAAGGGTGCGTCTTACGGTTGCGTCAACCCAATATGAATATCCTGTAACACACTGAAACGGGTATTCGTATCTGATTGACTAGATTGGAATTATAGAACGGAGGTGAGCTTCAACAATAGCGGAACAGCGAGCTGCTAACATGAATTTGGAGCATCTGATTTCGAAAACTACTCCACTTCATGCGTGGTCGCCCTGAGGGAAAAATACAGCGCCTTGGGTCACTGCGCTCCGAAGACAGTGCGAAGTCGATGCCTACTTCGGTGCCGCAATCGTATAAGCGAGTACGATTTGGGTCAAGCGATAACGATACTGCGCGTCGGTGTTCGCGATGTCAGCCTCGGTTTTGCCGAGTTCGGCTTGCGTGAATTCCACGATCGAACCGAGCCCCAAGTTATAACGCGCCTGCGCGAGGTTCAGGGCGAGGTTTGCTTGCTCGCTGAGCTGTTGCGTCACCGACAATCGCTCATACGCCTGATTCGTCTGCTGCCAACTCGTCCGCACGTCGCGCGCGATGTTATTGCGTGAGTCTAAGAGCTTTTGTTTCGCGATCTCGGTCTGCAAATCCGCTGTCTTCGCACGAGCGTTGTACAAAAATCCGTTGAACACTGGGATATTCACGTTCACGCCGACGGCCCCGTACCAGTTCGGAATATTCGGATCGCGCACCGGCGCCAGACCCACCACTCCAAGCGCGTTCACGCTCGGCCGCCACAAGTCGTGCTCGGCAGCGTCATTCTTCTGTGCCGATTCGATCTGAAATCGCAGCGATTGCAGCTCGGGCCGCTGTTGCAACGCCTGCAGGATCAGCGGCCCGACTTCCGGAGCCGGCGGCGGCATTGTTTCATCGGGCCGCTGCAGGTCGAAGTTCTGCTCGTCCTGATACCCGAGGATCGCCGAGAGCGCAGCCAGAGCGGTTTGAAAATTGTTCTGCGATTCGAGCAGCAGCAGCTTCGCCCGTGCCACGTCTACTTTCGCGAAGCTAAGATCGAGGTCGGACTTCAACTTCGCGTTGGTCAACGCCTGTATTTTGTCGACCAGCGTCTGGCGCGCGTGCACGGTTTGGTCGGCCACGGTGACAAGATCCAGCGTCTCGAGTGAATTGTAAAAAGCTTGATCGACCGCAAGCGTAATGTCGGCGGTAGTCGCCGCGGCGTTTTGATCTTCCGCTTTCGCCTGATATTTCGAGCTCGACAGCAAGTTGGTTGTTCGGCCGAAATCGGTAACGAGTTGCGACACAGTTGCGCCGGCAGCAGCGCGTGGAAAAACGATCGGGTTGTTTAGCCCTCCCGCGGCGATGCGACTACCAACCTCGGAATCCACGCCGGTGAGGCTGAGATAAGCTGTCGGCAGCAACGCAGAGCGCGTCGCGCGAACATATTCGCGTGCTTCGAGCGCTCTCAATTTCCCGATCGTGATCTGTGGATTGTTGCGCAGCGCGAGAGCTTCGGCCTGCTTCAAAGTCAGAGTGGTGCGCTCGGCAGCGGGCTTTGCTTCTGTTGCGCCGTTCTGGCTTTGTGCGTGCAGACCGGGACTCGCGGCGCCAAACACAAGAACGAACAACAGGATGCGGATCACGAGCGCGCCTCCTCGAGCTTCTCTTCCTTGCGATGAACGACCAGATAAGCCGCCGGAACGAGGTAGACGGTGACGACCACCGACACCAAGAGTCCACCGATAATCGCGCGGGCCAGCGGCGCGTACTGTTCGCTGCCCGCTTCGGTACCAAGCGCCATTGGGATCAGCCCGAGCACCGTAGCAAGCGAGGTCATCAAGATCGGTCGCAGCCGCAAACGCGAGGCCACCGCGACGGCTTCTTTGAGTGGCTTGCCGTCGTGATGCAAATGACGCGCGAACTCGACGATCAAAATGCTGTTGGAAACCACGATGCCCACCATCATTACCAACCCCATCAGCGACATCACGTTCAATGTGGTTCCCGTCGCCAACAGCGCCAGCAAAACGCCGGCGACACCCGGTGGGATCGCCAGAAGAATGATGAATGGGTCTTGCCACGATGCGAATTGAGCGACCAGGACCAGGTAAACGAGTACGACGGAAAGAATCAGGCCGATGCCAAAGCTCTTAAATGAGGCCCGCATGCCCTGCACCGAACCTCGCAGGTTGATGCGAACCCCTTCGGGAAGTTTCTCGTCATTAATAATTTTCTCGATTTGTTTGGTCACGCCGCCCAAATCCTGGCTTTTCGGCGAGACGTATACATCGATCACACGAAACAACTGGTAGTGATCGACCTCGGTCGGCGAAGGAATGGTTTTTACTTTCACAACGCTGTCGAGGAATGTGGGCTGCGTGCTTTTCACGCCGCGTAACGGAATCTGTTTCAGGTCGGTCACGGACTTCACTGCGTTCTCGGGGTATTGCACCGTCAACAGGTATGGGTTTCCGCTCCGGGGATCGATCCAGTAGTTCGGCGCGATCATGCTGTTGGAAGTCAGCGCGGTGATCACGTTGTCGACGATTTCTCTTTGCGAGAGCCCGAGAAGACCGGCCTTTTCGCGATCGACATCAAGTTCAAGGGCGGGATAGTCGATGTCCTGCGGAATAAGAACGTCGCTGACGCCTCGCAAAGCCCGCACGGGCCCTGCGATTTTCGCTGCGGTCGCGTACACCTCGTTCAGGTGATTTCCGCTGACCTGAATGTCAATCGGCGCCGGCAATCCCAGGTTGATGACCGCGTCGACCAGACCGCCAGACTGAAAGTAGGTGCTCAATTGGGGCAGTTTCTGACTGAGCTGTTCGCGAACGCGCCGCATGTATTCGTAACTTCCGGTTTTGTGGCCCTCTTTCAGACTTACCTGCACGAACGCCGTGTGCGATGCGGAGTTTGGGGTGTAGATCGCAGAAAAATCGGTAGTAATGCCAATGTTTGACACGATGATCTGCAACTCGCTGGGCGGAACCACCTGCCGAATGATGTCTTCGACCTGCTTCACGTAACCTTCGGTCAGCTCGACACGAGTTCCTGATGGCGCCTTCAGATTGATTACAAACTGGCCGGGGTCGGTGCGAGGAAAAAACGAAACGCCAAGAAAGGGATACAGCGCTAAGCAGAGCAACGAAACTCCCGTCAATCCGATGAGTGTTGCAGCCGGTTTCAAAAGTGCCGTACTGAGAGTGCGATCGTATTTTCCCAGCATGTTTTCGAAGCGCTTATTGAACTTCCGCGCAATCCATCCAAAGCGTGCCCCGATAGAGCCTTCGCCCACTTCTTCGTTGGCTTGGTGCTTCTTGATGAGCTTGGCGCAAAACAACGGCACGACGGTCATAGCCACAAAATAGGAAGCGAAGAGAGAGAGAATGACGGCGAGTGCAAGGGCGACGAACAGAAAACGGCTTACACCGTATAGAAAAACGACCGGGAAAAACACGATCGCGGTCGTGATGGTTGCCGCCAGCACCGCAAGCGCGACCTCTTGGCCGCCTTTTTCCGCGGCCACTTCGGGAGGTTCGCCCATTTCAAGGTGGCGGAAAATATTTTCGAGGACGATGACCGAGTTGTCGATCAACCGCGAGAACGCCAACGCTAAGCCACCCAGCACCATGGTATTGACCGTGCCGCCCGTAGCGCCGAGCGCGAGAAACGCCGCCAACGCCGACAGCGGAATCGAAAGAAAGACCGCAGCCGTTGCGCGGACGCTGCCCAGGAACAGCAGGATCATCACGCCGGTGAGAATCAGCCCGATCGTGCCTTCGTGCAGCAGGTTGTTGATCGCCGTCTTGACGAACAGCGATTGATCAAACACCACCTTTGCCTTGAGTTGCGACGGAATATCCACCAGATGTTTCAGGGCGTTCTGAATACCTTCTACAACCGCGATCGTGTTTGTGTCGCCGCCTTGTTTCAGAATCGGCAGGTATACAGAGGGCTGCCCGTCGACGCGTACGATATTGGTCTGAATCGCATTTGCGTCGACTGCCTTGCCGACATCACCAACCAGCACCGAGGATTGGCCAACGGCTTTGAGCGGCATGCTGTTGATCGCGCTCGCCGTCGGGGCCTGGCTGTTGGAAAACAGGTTGTAGTCGAACGGCCCGATCTTCACGTCGCCCGCGGGCAGAATCAGGTTGCTCTCGTTTATTTGGCGTACCACGTCCATCGGGCTGAGCTGATGAGCCTCGAGCTTCAGAGGATCGACGTAGACCATAATCTGTCGGTAAAGCCCTCCGAACGGTTGGGGCACCGAAGCGCCAGGCACGTTGGCAATCTGGTTTCGCACAGTGTACTGGCCGATATCGTGGAGCTGAACTTCGTTGAGTCCTTCACCCTTGAGCGTGATCAGACATACCGGCAAACTCGACGCGTCAAACTTCAACACGACTGGCGGCAGTGTTCCGGGCGGCAGTCGCCGGAGATCGGCCATCGCCAGATTCGAGACGGTACTGAGGTCCGCGTCGGCATTTGTGCCGGCCTGAAAATAAATTTTGATCAAGCTCACGCCGGGTAGGGATCGCGATTCGATGTGATCGACTCCGCTTGCCAGCGTAAAAAATCGCTCGAACGGATTGGTGATGTTGGTTTCAATCTGTTGCGGCGGCATGCCCGAATAAAAGGTCGCTACCACTACAACTGGGATATTGATTGGCGGAAAAAGATCGACGGGCATGCGCACCAGCGTCACGGTGCCGACGATGGCCACGACCAGGCACGCCACGATGATAAAAAATGGATATTTGATGGAAAACCCGGACATTAGCTCTTGCCCTCGGCTTTTCTCGGCGTCGATCCGACTTCCTTGGGCTCAACTTTTTCGCCGTTGCGGAACGAGCTGCGGTTGCCGACGATGACCATATCGCCTTCGGAAAGCCCCGACAAAACCTCGACTCTCGAGGCCTCTTCCATCCCGAGCTGGATGTGCCGTTCCTCTACGGTGCCCTGCGGATTTACCAGCAGCACGGTGGACACCTCGCCATTCCGCGTAACTCCCTCCAGCGGAATCGTGAGTACATCTTTCTTCTCGCGCAACGAAAGCTCCGTTTCCGTGTACATCCCCGGAATCAACTTGCCGCCAGGATTCGGTACATCGATTTCCGTTTCCATCGTTCGTGTTTGCATGTCCAGCGAATCCGCGAACCGCGAGACTTTGCCGGTAAAGTCCTGATCGAGCGCTTGCACATGCACTTTCACCACTTGGCCTAGCCGAACCTGCGCCGCCATCGATTCCGGAACCGGCAGGACCAGACGCAGCACCGAAATCTCCGCGAGCCGCACGACCGGTATCGCCTGCGTGCTGCTCGACGTTCCCGCCGCGATCAACGCTCCGGTGTCCGCGTAGCGATTTGTGATCACCCCGGCGAACGGCGCGATGATGCGTGTGTAGTTTGAGAGCGCCGCATATTGTTTCTGGGTCGCTTGCGCTACATCGAGTTGTTGCTTTGCGGCGGAAAGCTCCGCTTCGGCGCTGTCGACCTGCGCGGCACCGGCGAGATCCTTCGCCTGCGAATCATCCACTTCCTGCTGTGCGACTAAGCCCGCGCGCGAATCTGCCGCTTGCTTTAAACGCACGTACGCCGAGTGAGCCGCAGACTGCGTCGACTGCGCCCGCTGCAAATCTCCCTGCGCCTTCCGAATCTGATCCTGCGCAGTTCGCGTCCCGGCGTCAGCTCCCGACAATTGCGCCGCCAGTTCCGGGACTTCGAGCACCGCTATCGTTTGCCCCTGCTTGACGTGATCGCCTACATCGACATTGATCGAACGGATGTAACCGGCCACCTTTGCGTGTACGTCGACGGCTTGAAACGGCTTGAATTCGCCTGCGATTCGCAGCGTGTTGCCCAGGTTTCCTCGCTGCGCCCGCGCGACCGCCGCTGGCACGCTCGTTCCCGCTTCGGCCTGGCTTCGCGATTCCGCGTCAGTGCCATCGCGCCCCGACCACATCCATACGACCACGATCGCCACAATTACCAGTGCGCCGGCCACCATCCATCGCTTCATGTTCATTTCGATTTCCTGAGCGCCGCAGGCTGTCGGACCGACACCCGGCCCGTACGCCGACACGCGCAAAATTCCGCAACTGACCTTAGAACTTAGACTCTTATACCGCTTCGCGCGGCTTCGTTATGAAATTTGAGAGAGAGATTTAGAGCGCAGGAGGGGGCCGCGACCACAGCGGAGACGCAAAACCGTCCGAAGCCGCAACGGTCTCTTCGCAAGGTCTCGGTACGACCTCTTCAACCGGACGCACCGAGTCGAAATACGTAACGAGAATCGCAACAATCGGCTCGATTGATACTTCCGAGTGCTGAAGGTCGCTGCAGCCCAGTTCGCTCGCGGCGATCGTCGACCGGTAACTTACGTGGTGTTGGAGCGTCGCGGCAGGGCCCGCAGTGGGGCAAATCGTGAAAAACGGGTTATAGAGCAAGAACAGCGCAAGCACCAAACAGACTGCGCGCCATGGCAGGCGGCCAGCCTTATTTCCTGAATGCAAGCTGCTATTCCTCATTCTCTCCACTTTATCATAGATGCTCCGAGCGCCGATTTTGTCTCTCTCGTCTCGCCACCATTTGGTGAACAGTGGTTCTGGTCCTGATATCCAACAAGGGAAAACGCACGTTCAGCGGGTCTAAATGTCCTAATCCGTATGAAGTCGGTTCAAACTAACAATTTGAATCATATGAGATAGTTTATTCATCCAAGAATTTGCGCGCTTGGACCGGGGTGGTCGCTCCGCGCGCCGCACTTCACATCTATTTTGGGGGATCGATGAATTCGCAGTCGTTGTCTCTGCTGGTGTCTAACTCTCTCTCCACTCTTCGAACACAAACGTTCCATCGCCTGACGGCCCTGATCGCGTGCCTGCTCTTTGCGTCGCTCGCGATTCCCGCAGCCCGTGCGCAAACGTCCGGCAGTATCACCGGTATCGTCTCCGACTCCTCAGGCGCGGTAATAGCAGGCGCTTCCATTAATGTCAAAAATACCGAAACCGGAGCGACCCGAACCACAACCACAAACGGCTTGGGCCGATATTTCGTCCTCGACTTGCCCGTCGGTGATTACCGCGTAACCGCCTCGAATCCAAACTTCCGCGATGCCACCTGGCCCGTCAAACTCCTCGTAAACCAGGATGCGAGAATCGATCTCACACTCCAGGTCGCAAGCAGCAGCAATGACAATGTCAGCGTCGTAGCCGACGCACCCATGGTCAGCACCTCCACCACCGACATATCAGGCCTCGTCGGCGAGCAAGCCGTCAAAAATCTTCCGCTCAACGGCCGCAGCTACGACCTCCTTCTCACCCTCAATCCCGGCATCATCAATTTCACTTCGCAAAAAACCGGCGGCACTGGCATCTCCAATTCCACCACCGCCAACAATTTCGCCGTCAACGGCAATCGCCCCCAGCAAAATATTTTTCTTCTCAACGGTGTCGAATTCACCGGAGCAGCCGAAAACAACATGCAGCCCGGCGGCGCCAGCGGCCTGCTGCTCGGCGTCGACGCCGTCCGCGAATTCAACGTGCAGCGCGACAACTACGGTGCCGAATTCGGCAAGCACCCCGGCGGTCAGGTGATCATCGCCACGCAGTCCGGCTCAAATCGTTTTCACGGCTCGGTTTACGAATTTCTCCGCAACAATGCGCTCGACGCGCCCAACTTTTTCGATCAGGGCTCCGCTCCGTCATTCCAGCGCAATCAGTTCGGCGCCTCTGCCGGCGGTCCAATCCAGCGAGACAAAACATTTGTCTTCGGCAACTACGAAGGCTTTCGTCAAACTCTCCATCAAACTTCCGCAGCATTCGTTCCCGACGCCGCGTCTCGCGCCTCCGCCGTTCCGAGTGTGCAGCCCCTGCTGAATCTCTGGCCCACTGCTCCCGCTGGCGCGCCCGACTTCAACGGCATCGCCGAAGTCTTCAGCAGCCCACTCCAAACCATCCGCGAAGATTTCGGCACGCTTCGCCTCGACCACATTTTTTCGCAGAAAGATTCGCTCGCCGGCGTCTACACCATCGACGACGGCTCGGATTTCACCGCGACGCCTGCCAATCCTTTCAGCTCCGACGTGCTCACGCTTCGCGAACAAGTTTTCAGCCTTGAAGAGACCCACATCTTTTCGCCAAACCTGCTGAACACCGCGCGCGTCGGCTATTCGCGCGCAGGTTATTTCTTCAGCGGCGAGCCGACACCCGGCACTCCCGCGGCAACCGTTCCCGGATTCCTCTCCGGTCTCCCCGTCGGCGCAGCCGTTGTCGGCGGTAGCGCAGCCTCGAATCCGCAAGCCAGCATTGGCCTCGCCGGCAGCAACAACGGCAGCAATCTCAGCATCGCGCGCAACATCTACACGTACGAAGATCGCGTCACGCTCACGCGCGGCCGCCATCAACTCAGCTTCGGCGCGTGGTTCCAGCAATTTCAGTCCAACGAAAACATCGCGCTCAGCCAATTCGGCCAGGCGACCTTCAGCAGCCTGGCGCAATTTCTCAGCGGCACAGTCGGCACTTTCCTCTTCGATCCGTCATCGACCCCGCTCAACTGGCGCTCGCTCTTCGCTGCATTTCACGCCGAAGACGTCTTTCGCGTCCGCCGCAACCTCACGCTTTCTCTCGGCTTCCGCGACGAATACTCCAACGGTTGGAACGAAGCGCACGGCCGCGCCGCCAACTACACTTTCACCAACGGGATCATCAATACCGATCCGCGCATCGGCAGTAGTTTCTTCACTACCAACAACGCCACATTTCTCCCCCAGCCGCGCATCGGCCTCGCCTGGAGTCCCGGCCTCTCCATCCTCGGCAACACCGTCGTTCGCGCAGGCTTCGGCATGTTCAACGATCTACAAGACGCGCTCGGCTATCGCGCCGATCAAAACGCGCCGTTCAATCCGGTTTACAGCATTCCATCGGTTCCGGTCTCGAATTTCCCAATCGATCCGACCACGGCGATTCCGACCACCGCGAAGCTCGTCCCCGGCGGCGTCCAGCCAGACATGAAAACGCCCACGCTCATCTCGTGGACTCTCAAGGTTGAACACGAGATTTCGCCTAACACCAGCATCACAGTCGGCTACGTCGGCTCGCACGGCTACCATGAACTCGTCGGCGTCGACGCCAACGAATCCCCATCCGTGATTTGCCCTGCGTCCCCCTGCCCCGCCGTTTTCCCGACGTGGAATCCCGCGCTTCCAACCAGTGCCACCAACGATCCGAATCTCGGCTTTCTCGTCGGCTCGCCACTCGCCGGCGCTCCGGTTCCCGCTGGTACTTACTACATTCCCGTCGGCACCAAGAAAGCTAACCCAGCCATAGCCAATACCTGGACTTGGTTTTCTGAAGGCGTCAGCACTTACCACGCACTGCAAGTCGACGTTCGCCGCCGCTTCAGCCACGGCCTCACGCTGCGCGCCGCCTACACTTTCTCCAAAGCTCTCGACGACGGCGACTCTCTCAATCAAACCACCGCGAACAACGCGCCCGGCCTCGTTTCGAATCCGCTTCATCTTGCTGCCGACAAAGGCCTCGCCACCTTCGACGTCCGCAACATCGGCGTCGTAAATCTTCTCTACGAACTCCCCTTCGGCCGCGGCCGCCAATTCGGCAGCGCCTATGAAGGATGGACTGGCAGCCTCATCGGCGGCTGGGCGCTCTCCAGCATTGTCACGGCGCAGTCCGGCTTCCCCATTACGCCACAGCTCAGCTACAACCCGAGCAATTCCGGCGACACGCGCAATCCAGTCCGTCCGTTCCTCAATCCCGATTTCACCGGCAAGATCGTCACAGGCAATCCGAATCAGTGGTTCAACCCCGCAGCCTTCATTGCGCCGCCATCCACCAGCGGATTCGCCGGCAATCTCGGCCGCGACACTTACATCGGCCCCGGCCTCGCTACTTGGGACTTCAGCGTCCTCAAAGACACCAAGCTCCGCGAACGCCTCTCGTTGCAGTTCCGCGCCGAGATCTTCAACCTGCTCGATCGCACGAACTTCAACACCCCAAACTTGATCACCTTCACTCCGCCGAGCGCCAAAAATCCGACTGGCGTCTCCGGAACCGCCGGCGCCATCACCGCCACCACCACGAGCAGCCGCCAGGTCCAATTCGGCCTCAAGCTCCTCTGGTAAGCCCGGCGCCACAGATCCAAAAAGTAACCATCGACTCATTCATGTACGGGCGCGGCATCGCTGCGCCCCACATCCGCACTATTTCAGACCTGTCATCCCTCGCAACCCGCTGTTCCTTCACCACTTAACCACCCCGCGAACTGTCAACGTATCCCCGACCGTCTGTAACACCCCTGTAACACAAATACGCCAAACTCCACGAACGCTCTCAGGTCAAATACTCAGCTCAATTGCACCCAGGTGCATTGATGGAGAAAATTCGAATGCTCAAGAAGCTTTCCGCACTTTTGGTCGTCGCTCTCGCCGCTGCAATCGCCGTCCACTCGCAAGGCAATCTGCTCATCAACGGCGCTGGCGCCACTTTCCCGTATCCTATCTATTCCAAGTGGTTCGACGAATATCACAAGGTCCACGGTAACATTCAGATTAACTATCAGTCCGTCGGTTCCGGCGCAGGCATCAAGCAGGTCACCGAAGGCACCGTCGATTTCGGCGCATCCGACGGCCCCATGAACGATGAACAGATGAAGGCTTACCAGGACAAGCACGGGTCCGCCATTCTCCATTTCCCGACGGTACTGGGTGCCGACGTTCCCACTTACAATATCCCCGGCGTCTCCGCCGCGCTCAACTTCACCCCCGAAGCTCTCGCCGGCATCTTCCTCGGCCGCGTCACCAAGTGGAACGATCCCCTCATCGCGAGCGCCAACAAGGGCGTTAACCTTCCGGCTAACGACATCGTCGTGGTACATCGCTCCGACGGCAGCGGCACCACCTATATCTGGACCGACTACCTTTCCAAGGTCAGCGAAGACTGGAAGAATAAAGCCGGCAAGGGCACCTCGATTAACTGGCCCGTCGGTCTCGGCGGAAAAGGAAACGAGGGCGTCACCGGTTTGATCAAGCAGACCCCCAATTCTATGGGCTACGTCGAACTCATTTACGCCGCACAGAACAAAATTCCCTATGGCGCTGTGAAGAACCAGTCCGGTGCATTCGTTAAGGCTGAACTGGCGAGCGTCAGCGCCGCCGCTGCGGGCGCCGCCAAGACCATGCCCGACGATTTCCGCGTCTCCATCACCGACGCCCCCGGAAAAGCGGCTTATCCCATCTCCAGCTTCACGTGGCTTCTTATTCCGGAGAAGTTTTCTGACGCCGCGAAACGCGACACCATGAAAGACTTCATCAAGTGGGCTATCACCGATGGACAGGGCGCCGTCGAAGCATTGTCCTACGCAAAGCTCCCGAAGGAAGTCGTCGCGAAGGAGCTGAAGGCCATCTCGAAGATTCAATAATTCCAAGTCGAGCGTCTTCGTTACGAGAAATGGCTGCAACTACTACTACCGTTCACAGCGCGGGCCCCGTAGCGGGCTCGCGCTCGTTTTTGGATCGCCTCCGCGACGGCGACGAAATCGCGCGTCTCATCACCTTCGTCTTCGCCGCCGCGACGGTGCTCATCACAGTCCTGCTCGTGTTCGAACTCTGGCGCGGTTCCGTTCTGCCGCGCCATAAGTTCGGCTTCGATTTCTTTTTCACAAGAGTTTGGGATCCCAACTCCGGCGACTTCGGCGCGCTCCCCTTCATCTACGGCACCCTCGTCACCGCCGCCGTCTCGCTGATCATTGCGGTCCCGCTCGGCATCGGCGCTGCGATCTTCCTCGCCGAACTCGCTCCCGCGCGCGTCTCCGACACGCTGCAATTTTTCATCGATCTTCTCGCCGCCGTCCCTAGCGTCATCTACGGCGTGCTCGGTGTTTTCATCGTCATTCCGATGATGCGGCAATACATCCAACCCGCTCTTAAGTCCTCGCTCGGCTTTCTTCCGTTTTTCTCGGGACCTGCCTACGGCATCGGCTTCCTCACGGCAGGCCTCGTCCTTGCCATCATGGTGATCCCGTACATCATCTCGGTGTCGCGTGAAGTTTTGCTCTCCGTCCCGCGCGATCAGCGCGAAGCCGCTCTCGCTCTCGGTTCCACGCGCTGGGAATCCACCTGGAAAGTTGTCGTTCCCTTCGCCCGCACCGGCATCATGGGCTCGATTTTCCTCGCGCTCGCGCGCGCTCTCGGCGAAACCATGGCCGTCACCATGGTCATCGGCAACACGCCCACCATCAGCACATCGCTCTTCTCGCCCGGTTACTCCATCGCCGCGGTCATCGCCAATGAATTCACTGAAGCCACCGGCGACCTGTATCTCCAATCTCTGATCGAGCTTGGCCTCGTCCTCTTTCTCCTGACCTTTATCCTCAATGGCCTGGCTCGCATCCTGATTGTCGCCACTTCGCAGCGCAGCGGAGGTGCACACTAATGGCCGCGATGAATGCTCGCCTGCGTTGGCGCAAATTCGTGAGCGGCTTCATGCTCACTATGACGGGCGTCTGCGCGCTCGTCGCCGTTGCCGTTCTCTTCTTCATCCTCGGCTATCTCGTCTACCATGGCGGCACCTCCATCAACTGGAACTTCTTCACCAAGCTCCCCGCTCCGGTCGGCGAAACCGGTGGCGGCATGGCCAATGCCATCGTCGGCAGCGCCAAGCTCCTTCTCCTCGCTTCGATCATCGGCGTCCCTATCGGAGTCCTCGGCGCCATCTATCTCGCCGAATTCAGCACTGGGGCGATTGCTTTCGTCGTCCGTTACTCAGCCGACTTGCTCAACGGCGTGCCCTCGATCGTCATCGGCATCTTCGCCTACACTCTCGTTGTCCTCCCGTTCAAGCATTTCTCCACGCTGGCCGGTGGCATCGCGCTCGGCGTCATGATGATTCCCATCACGTTGCGCAGCACCGAAGACTTCATGCGCGCCGTTCCCAACACGCTCCGCGAAGGCGCCATGGCTCTCGGCGCCAGCAAGTGGAAGACGATCGCCACCGTCATCGTCCCCGCCGCCTATCGCGGCATTCTCACCGCTGTCCTCCTCGCATTCGCCCGCGTCGCCGGAGAAACTGCTCCGCTCCTCTTCACCGCGTTCGGCAATCGCTACTGGAGCCCCGGCTGGAATCAGCCCATCGAGTCTCTTCCCCACATGGTTTACATTTACGCGATTTCCCCGTATGAAGACTGGCAGCGACAGGCTTGGGCAGCGGGACTCGTTTTGCTCGGCCTGATTCTGATTGTTAACATCCTCGCACGCACGATTCTTGCTCGCGGGGTTTCGGTCCCGAGGTCATGAATGATATGGCATCCGTGAGGCAGGCTGTGTCCGTGAACATCACACCGACTGGAACGCCGCAATCGATCAATCGCGAGTCCACCGCTCCGTTGCCGATGCGCATGAGCGTCAACAAGGTCAACTTTTTCTACGGCGCCAAGCAGACGCTCTTCGACATCAGCCTCGGCGTCGCTGCGAATAAAGTCACCGCTCTCATCGGCCCTTCCGGCTGCGGCAAATCCACATTGCTGCGCACCTTCAACCGCATGCACGAGACCGTGCGCCATGCGCGACTCGAAGGCGAAATCCTCCTCGACGGCCAAAACATCCTTTCGCAAGACGTCACGCTTCTTCGCCGTCGCGTTGGCATGGTTTTCCAACGCCCCAACCCATTTCCGAAATCGATCTTCGACAACGTCGCCTATGGCCTGAAAATCAACGGCTCGAAATTGCCCATTGCCGACGCCGTCGAAAAAAGCCTTCGCCATGCCGCGCTCTGGGACGAAGTCAAAGATCATCTCCACAAGAGCGCCTACGAGCTTTCCGGCGGCCAGCAGCAGCGTCTCTGCATCGCCCGAGGCCTCGCCGTCGAACCCGAAGTCCTCCTCCTCGACGAACCGTGCTCTGCTCTCGATCCCATCAGCACCGCGAAAATCGAAGAGCTCCTCGTTCAAATTAAAGATCTCTGCACCGTCGCCATCGTCACCCACAACATGCAGCAAGCCGCCCGCGTCAGCGACTTCACCGCCTTCCTCCTGACCGGCCAAATGATCGAGTTCAGCCCGACGCCGCACCTGTTCACCACACCCAGCGACCCCAGAACAGAGGCCTACATCACCGGCCGCTTCGGCTGATTGATTCTCATGAACCGCGAGGAAACGCTACGCGAAATGGTTCTGAAATCAGTGGCAAACGACTGGGAAAGCTTCGCTTTGATTGAAGAGCAGATACAGAAGTGGGCAAATGAAGCTGAAATAGAAGTAACTGCGGATGAAATGGCCCGGCATTTGACCGATCTCATTCGCGACGGGCTTGTGAAAGCATATGTTCTGTCGCCACAAGCACCGCATTCGGTAGTTGCAGAATTTTCTCCGGTACGGCTCGATGAGCTTTGGTATCTCGTAACGCCCGAAGGACTGACAGTTGTGAAGGCATTGGAAGGTTAGCGACTCGTAGCTTACAGCTGAGGATCAAATGGAACGCCACTTCGAAAAAGATCTCAACGTCGTCAAAGAACGCCTCCTCTGGATGGGCTCGCTCGCCGAGCGCGCCGTCCATCAATCCGTCCACAGCGTCCTCGACTCCGACGAACAGCTCGCCAAGCGCGTCCTCGACGAAGAAAACCAGATCAACGAGCTCCAGCTTGAAATCGACGATCGCGTCGTCCAGCTCCTCGCGCTCCATCAATTGATGGCCGCCGATCTTCGCTTCGTCCTCGCCGTCTCGCGCATCAACAACGATCTCGAGCGCATCGGCGATCAGGCCGTCAACATCGCGCAAGCCAGCGTCCGTATCCTCCGCCACCCGCGCGTGAAGCCCTACGTCGATCTCCCCCGCATGTCCGAAGTCGCCGAAGAAATGGTCCGCGACGCCCTCAACGCCGTTGTCCGCCGCGACGTCGACCTCGCCCAAAAAGTCCTCGCCATGGACGATCAAGTCGACCACTACCGCGACCAAATTTTCCGTGAGCTCTTAACCTACATGATGGGCGACAGCAGCGTCGTCTTCCCCGCGTTCGAACTAATCCTCGTCGCCAAAAATCTCGAGCGCATCGGCGACCACTCCACCAACATCGCCGAAGACGTCATCTACATCGTCCAAGGCCAGGACGTCCGCCACCCCGCCGTCGACCGCCGCTAGCCCCCAACCGGCCGGGTGCCCCACCCTCGGTTTTTGAGGGTGGGTCTTCGCCCACCGGATCCGTCCCCTCTTTCTCGATCCGTGCTCGTCTTTATCCACACCCTTCCTCCGTCGATTACAACCCTCTCTTGCCGACGCGCCCCAAGGTGTATCCAACAAACCTCTTCATGTAGACTCACTCCTGCTCTTCGGCCCTTCTGTCAGTCCCGGCAAATCTCGATTCGTTCCCAAGAGGCTCCTTCTGATCGGCCGCACCCTTTCCCACTACAAAATCACCTCCGCCATCGGTGCAGGCGGCATGGGACAGGTCTACCGCGCCGCCGACGCCAAGCTTCAGCGCGACGTTGCTCTCAAAGTTCTTCCCGCCGAAATGGCCAACGATCCCGACCGTCTCGCTCGCTTCCAACGTGAAGCGCGCGTCGTCGCATCTCTGAATCATCCGCAGATTGTCACCATCTTTTCGGTCGAGGAATGCGACGGAATCCATTTCCTCACCATGGAGCTCGTCGAAGGCGAATCGCTCGATCGCGTGATCCCCTCCAACGGCTTGCCGGTGGAACGAATCGTCGAGATCGGCACCGCGCTGGCCGCCGCACTGGCTGCTGCCCACGAGCAAGGCATCGTTCACCGCGATCTGAAGCCTTCTAACGTAATGGTGAAAGCCGACGGCAGCATCAAGGTGCTCGACTTCGGTCTCGCCAAAGATATCCGCTCCGAACTCGCCAGCAACGCCACGCTGACGTCAGCCGGCCAAACTCAGGCGGGCATGGTCATGGGAACTCCTGCCTACATGTCCCCGGAACAAATCGCAGGACGTGAGATCGACCATCGCACCGACATCTTTTCTCTCGGAATCGTCCTCCACGAAATGTCCACTGGCCGCAGGCCCTTCGAGGAATCGTCGTCAGCCGAATTGATGTCCGCAATCTTGCGCGACACTCCGGCTCCCGTCACCGATCTGCGCCCCGATCTCCCGGCCGATCTCGCCCGCATCATTCGTCGCTGTATGGAAAAGGATGTTCGCCATCGCGTCCAGACCGCGCGCGATATCGGCAACGAATTCCGAGACTTGGCGCGGCACACCCCCGCAAATCCCTCGCAGGCCAAGCCCCCTTCAACCCGCGAAATGCGTGCCGCGGATTCCGGCACCGCTCGCACCGCCGAGGGATTCTGGATCGCAGTCCTCCCATTCAAATCGAGCGGCACAAATACGGAGCTAAATGAGCTGGCGGAGGGAATTTCCGAAGAGATTGTCACCGGCCTCTCTCGCTTTTCGTACCTGCGTGTGATTGCGCGTGGCTCCACGCTCCGCTACGCGAATCAGACCGTCGATTTGCGCGAAGTCGGCGCGCAACTCGGTGCCCGCTACGTGATCGAAGGGAATCTCCGCCAATCGGGCGCCAAACTTCGCGTCGCCATTCAACTCGTGGACACATCTTCCGGAGCCCATCTTTGGGCCGAAACCTACGATCGTCCTTTTTCTGCCGACAATTTTTTCGCCATCCAGGACGAACTCGTCCCCATCATCGTTTCTACCGTGGCCGATCAATACGGCATTCTGCCGCGCAGCATTGGCGAATCGCTCCGCAGCAAGGACGAAAGTCTTTTTACTCCGCACGAGGCCGTCCTCCGCGCCTTCGCTTATTTCGAACGTCTCACCGCGGATGCTCACGCTAGAGCGGTTCGCGCGCTCGAGCGTGCCGTCCAACAAGCTCCCGAACAGGCTGACTGCTGGTCGATGCTATCGATGATGTACCGCGGCGAGCACGTCTACGGGTTCAAAGGTCAACCCGATCCTCTCGGGCGTGCGCTCGCCGCCGCGCGCCGTGCCGTTGAAATAGGACCAACCAATCACCTCGCATACTTCGCGTTGGCCTCTACGCTCTTCTTTCAGAAAGACCTCCTCGCCTTCCGTGTCGCCGCGAAACGCTGCATCGAACTCAATCCGATGGACGGATCGACGATCGCCTATCTCGGTTTTCTGTTAGCCGGCGCAGGCGATTGGGACCATGGAACCGGCCTCGTGGAATCCGCACTGAAGCTGAATCCAAATCATCCCGGCTGGTACAACCTCGGCGTATTTTTCAACGCCTACCACAAACGCAAATACCGACAGGCTCTGGACGCCGCTCTAGGAGTCAATGTCCCCGGCTCGTATCACGCCCATGCTGCCCAAGTCGTTGCGTTCGGCCAACTAGGCCTCCGCGAAGAGGCCAAAAAGCCATTGCGAGAGCTCCTGGCGCTCCGCCCCGACTTTGCAACCACAGCCCGCTTCGAATACTCAAAATTCTACGACCCCGAAGTAGTCGAGCACCTTCTCGAAGGCCTCCGCAAAGCCGGCCTCGACATCCCCGTCAAGGCCGCAGCACCTGCTCCTTAGATCTGCGTCTCAACGTGAAAATTGGAACGAATACTATGCCAAAAAAAACTCCCGCAATTGCCCAAGCCGAACTCCTTCTCCACCTCTACGAACTCCGCCGCGAACCCGTCATGCGCCAGGCCCGCTCCTACGTCGGCGGTCCCTTCAAACCCGCGTCGGCCGACGAATTCATCGACTACATTAAAAAGGGCGACCAACAAACCGCCTACATCCTCCAGGTCTTCGGCTACTGGGACATGCTCTGCGCCTTCGTCCTCCACGGCGCCCTCACCGAACCCCTCGTCTACGACACCTGCCAGGAGATGTATTTCCAATACGCCAAAATCCAGCCCTACCTAAAAACCTTCCGCCGCGAAATGAACCTCCCCGAATGGATGCAAAACATAGAAAAAGTCATCGAGCGCTCCCCCAAAGGCCGCCGCCGCATCGCCGCCATGCAGTCCAGCGCCAAAGCCTTCGCCTCCCGCGCCTCCAAACCGTAGTGGTAGCGCCGGCCTGCCCTGAGAAACGAAGGGCTTCCAGCCGGCGTTTTTTGCGACGAGGCGTTTTGTGGATCGTGGCTTCGGCCACAACATCAAGGCATGCGACAAGAGGGGCTTCAGTCCCCCGAGTAAGTTTCGATGTGCGCCGAACTCTCTCACTCGACTTTTCAAATTGTAAAATTTTTCAGATCAACCAGAAATCGCTTCGGCAAGATGCAATCTCACGCTATAATCACGACATAGAAATTTGCGTCTGGCGCCCACAAGGCGCCTTTTTTATTTTCAGTCACGGATTTCATTCAGTCAGGCTCACTGACCAGCACTTTTGCGCTCCCGCAACTCCCTAATTCAAAAGGCCTTGCGCACTCTTGAAATCGACCGTCTGCAACAATCACATTCCAAAAGTCTTATTCACTCTTAGCAAACATACCGGGGTATACCCCCCTGCGTCCCATTTCGGAACTCGTAACGGGCGCAGGATTGCTGCGCCCCAAGTCCGCAGAGACTTAATTGTTGTCGACCACTTAAATTTGTTTTTGAAAACTTAACTTCGTCGCCGCCGCGCCGGAATCAACGCCGCCCCAAACAAAATGCTAACCATGCTCACAATTCCACCAACCGTCCGATCCCAAGTCCGCCCAAACACCACGCTAACGTCCGACGCCCCCGCCGGCACCGCCACCACCATCTGCGCGGTATCCCCATTATTCTCCGGCGCCACCCGCGCCCCATTCACCTCAACGCGCCAAGCCGGATAATTCAACACCCGCAGCGCCACGCGCACCGGCCCCAGCGCAGTAACATGCAATCGCTTCTCACTCGCCGTCCAACGCTCCACCAAAATCGTGGCACCAGCCGGGGCCGCCGCGCCCGCATCCGGATCCGCCGCCAACACCTGCACCTGCGGCGCTTTCAACGACAAATTGTAATGATCGTCCCCCTTGGGATCGTACTCATCGACGCCATCAAATCCGCTGCCCGCCACAACTCCGGCCCGCAGCGTCGTGATGTCGTCCGTGTCCCACCACGTCGCGTGCACAAAAAAAGTCGCACCGCCAACCTGCACCAACGCGACGCCAACAACCCAGACCCACCGGAATCGCGATCGCGCCGCCACCGCCGCAAGAAAAAACGCAAACACAACACCAACAATCGACATCCACCGCCAAGGAAATTGCACAAACTTCAGCTTCGGCAACAAATCCCAAAAAATCATCGTAGGCCGCAGCATCAAAAACGTAGCCGCCCCCGCCACCACCAACATGGACTGCCACACCACATCGGTCAGTCCGAACTCGGCTCGCAAGTCACCGCGCGCCCCCGAACTTCCCGACGAATCCGCGAATTGGCTCGATCGTTCCGAGTCTGCGCTCGATCCGCCAAGCGCGGCGTGCTCGTCTGAGTCTTTGTAGGGGCGGGGTTCACTCCGCCCGGCCGTAGCGCCTCGCCGCGATCGTGCCGCAAGCGCCGCCAATCCCGCGCCAACGATCAAAACAATCGCCGTAGTCGAAGCGATCCAATTGAAAATCGTGTGCTCCGGATCATTCGTCGCCGTGTACAAAAAATTTTCAGCCGGCAACAAACCCGCCGACAGCGCCTGCGTAATATTCACCCACCGCTGCTCATACGCCGCCGGCAACAAATAAAACGAAGTGAACGCAAACCCCAATGCCATTCCACCGAAACCGCGCACAGCCGGCGCCAGCGCACGCGCACGAAACGCCACCCACACAAAAAACAAAGTAACGCTATACGTCGCGATCACTCCCGCCGGCGCATTCGACAGCCACACCGCCGCAAACATCGCCGAGAAAAACACCAACGACTTCCGCATCGCCCCATCAAATCCGAAGAGAGCCGCGCCTATCGACGCCGAGTCCGTATCAACCCGCGCCGCTAGAACTCCTCCCAATTGCAGCGCCGCCAAAAATAAAAGCGGATAAAACGCCGTCGCCAGCAACTCCGCATAATCACTGCGCATGTAAATAATCAGCAGCGCATTCGGATTCGCCGCGTAACAAACGGCGCCAAACAGCGACGCGCGCTCCGGCAAGAGTCGGCGCGCCAGCGCAAACGCCGACACACCAGCGAACGTTTGAACGAGCACGATGAACGCGACCGGAACATACGTCCACGAAAAGAAAAAACTCAACGCGCCGCCCAGCACCCACGAAAATGGAGGATAGAAAATAAATCGCGGCTCGCCGAATCCGTGATTCGCCCACTCGGTCCACCGCGGAAATACGATTCCTTCTTTCCACTGCCCATCGACGTCGAGCCACGACGCCGCGTGAAATTCAAAATCGTGTCCCGACGCGCTGCCGTAAAAGAAAAACGGCGACACAATGAGCAGCGACACCACGCACGAAACCGCGGCGGCATACAGCCAGCCGCGCCAATGACTAAAAAATTTGCCGGAGAATTTTCCAGCGCTCGGAGAGGAAGCGGTTGTCGGCTCGGCAGTCATGCGGCGTTCACGAAATTGTAACCGTCAACAAACATCGCAAGCGAATCCGATCCGCGCATGCGCCGTACTGCAACCTGAGCGATAATACATTGCTCCGATGGCAAGTTCCGTCACAACTGAAGCGCCGATTATCGAGGCTCGCAAGCTAGAGAAATTCTACCCGCAGCCCGACGGCAGCCGCGTTCAAGTGATCGCGCCGACCGATCTCGCCGTGTATCCCGGCCAGATCGTCGCGCTGCTTGGCCCATCGGGCTGCGGCAAGTCTACCTTGCTTCGCATGCTCACCGGACTCTCACCTTCTTCTGCTGGGGGAGTTTTCTGGCATGGCCAGCCGGTGCGCGACGAATCGCCCAACGTCAGCATCGTTTTTCAGAGCTTCGCGTTGTTCCCGTGGCTCACCGTTCTCGAAAATGTCGAAGCGCCGCTCGAAGCGCGCGGCATGGCACCGATCGAGCGCCACAAGCGCGCTCTGCGCATCATCGACGCCGTTGGCCTCGACGGATTCGAGAGCGCCTACCCCAAAGAGCTTTCCGGCGGCATGAAACAGCGCGTCGGTGTCGCCCGCGCTCTCGTTGTTGAGCCCGAAGTGCTCTTCATGGACGAGCCATTTTCCGCACTCGACGTGCTCACGGCCGAAACGCTGCGCGGCGAATTGCTCGAATTGTGGATGGGCCACAAAATTCCGACGCGTGCGATTTTCATCGTCACGCACAACATCGAGGAAGCGGTCGTGCTCGCCGATCGCATCATCGTGCTCGGCCGCAACCCCGCGCACATTCACGCCGACTTCAGCGTCGACATCGCGCAGCCGCGCAATCGCAAAGCTTCGCGATTTATCGAGCTCGTCGACGCAATCTATCGCGTACTGACGCGTCCCGACGCGAAGGGCGACACGATTCACAACACCGTCGGGGCTGGTTCGTCGAATGTACCGGCCAAAATGATTATGTTGCCGCACACCCGCCCCGGCGGCATGGCGGGACTTCTCGAAATCTTGTGCGACCAGGGCGGCCGCGTCGATCTCCACAAACTTGCCGATGAATTAAGTCTCGAAGTTGACGCGCTGCTTCCGACCGTCGACACCGCCGTGATTCTCGGCCTCATCAAAGTGGAAGACGGCGCCGCGATTATCACCGCAAGCGGCTACGATTTTCGCAAAGCCGATATTCAAGCCCGCAAAGCCATGTTTCGCAAGGCGGCGCTCGCCAACGTTCCGATCCTTCGCCAGATGGAACAGGCGCTCAAAGCGAAATCCGATCGCACGCTGTCGGACGAATTTTTCCACGACCTGATCGACGAACATTTCAGCGAAGAGGAATCGCGCCGTCAGCTTGAGACTGCGATTCAGTGGGGACGCTACGCCGAAATTTTCGATTACGATGCCGCCACAGGAAAATTGACACTCACCGAGTCGTCTCTCGCAGAACCGGCCGGGGCGTAACGACCTCGTGCCGAACGCTCAGCTCGTAACTCCCAATACCTCGACGCCACTGCCACCGGCGGTGGCGCGTCCCGCCGGTTCGCGCTGGGCTTGGTCTTTCCTGATCGACATCGCGGTTTTTATCTTTGTCTTCGCCGCGATTTATGGAATGTACGCGATCGGCCGCACCTGGCTCAGCCCGATCGCGCCGACGTCACACATTTCGCAAAGCCCAAGCGCATTGCCGCTCTACGCGCTGTATTCCGTCGTGCGCATCAGCATCGCCTACGGATTGAGCCTCGTTTTCGCGCTTGCGTATGGCTACGTCGCCGCAAGCTCGCGCCGCGCCGAAATTATTCTTGTTCCCCTCCTCGATATTCTTCAGTCCATCCCCGTTCTCAGTTTTCTTCCCGGCGTCATGCTCGCGATGGTAGCGATCTTTCCGCATAAACAAATCGGCGTCGAACTCGGCTCGATCCTTCTGATTTTCACCGGACAAGTCTGGAACATCGCATTCAGTTTTTATTCGTCGCTGAAAGGCGAGCCGCGCGAATTGCGCGAAGCGGCGATCATTTATCGCTTCAGCCACTGGCAGAAATTCGTTGAACTCGACTTGCCTTTTTCGACGATCGGCCTTGTTTGGAATTCGATGATGTCGGTCGCCGGCGGCTGGTTCTTCCTGATGGCGTGCGAAATGTTCGTGCTCGGCGATCGCGATTTTCGTTTGCCGGGGCTCGGTTCATTTTTGCAGACGGCTGCGGGCAACGGCAACACGCGCGCCGTCTTGTGGGGACTCGCCGCGATGGTCGGCGTGATCGTGCTGATGGACCAGCTCATCTGGCGCCCGGTAATTGTGTGGGCCGACAAATTTAAATTCGAGCAAGTCGATAGCGCGAGCCAGACGCCGAATACGTTGCTCCGATTGCTCGGCCGCGCTTCGTTTGTGATTCGCATCTATCGCGCATTCGTGCGACCGTTTGCGAACCGGCTGATTCAGAATGCCGCGGTCGGCGCGGAGCGCGTGTCGGTTGGATTCACGGCACCGAAGCAGGAACGCACGCGCAAGATTTTGCTGATCGTTCTCGGCAGCGTGATTTTGGTCGGGCTAGGCTTTGCGGTGTTTCACGCTGGGCGCGAATTATCGGATCTTCATCGCGCGGATTATTTCCATTTGCTGCGCAGCGCGGCGCTGACGTTCATCCGCGTGAATGCGGCGCTGCTCATCGGCGCGCTCTGGACTGTGCCTGTCGGCGTGGCGATCGGTTCGAACCCGAAGCTGGCGCGCATCGCTCAACCGTTGGCACAGCTTGCCGCTTCGATTCCGGCGACCGCGCTTTTTCCTGTGATTTTACTTTTCTTGATTCGCCTGCGCGGTGGACTTGAGATTGCCGCGCTCGTGCTGATGCTGCTGGGGACGCAGTGGTACATCCTTTTCAATGTGATTGCCGGGGCGATGGCGATTCCTACGGACTTGAAAGAAGCGGCAAAGATCTTTCGGTTTGGAAGGTGGGACCGCTGGCGCTACGTGATCTTGCCGGGAATTTTTCCGTATCTAGTGACCGGCATGGTGACGGCCTCAGGCGGCGCGTGGAACGCGAGCATCATCGCTGAATATTTTCACTTTCAGGGGCACATCGTTTCGACGACGGGACTGGGCAGCACGATCAGCCGGGCGAGCGACGGTGGTCAGTTCGATGTCTTGCTGGCGGCGACGCTGATCATGGCGAGCGTGGTGGTGCTGATCAATCGGTTTGTGTGGAGACGGTTGTATCGGTTGGCGTCGACGAGATTCAAACTCGAAACGTAAAAGCGAAGTAATGAAGCAACGACGTAACGAAGTAACGATTCAAGAAGAACGACGAGTTTGAAATCCTGCCAAGCTGGGGCGCAGCAGTGCTGCGCCCGTACACAAAACTGCCGGCCGTTTTACGTTGGGCTAGCCGCTACTTTGCGCTCA
>DASXPD010000073.1:0-2775 GCA_036493835.1 Candidatus Acidiferrum sp.
AGCGCCGCTCGAAATGTATGGCAAGCTCATGTCGATCTCCGACGCGATGATGTGGCGCTACTACGAACTGCTGACCGATGTGCAGATGGCCGAGATCGAGCGCATGCAGCGGGAGACACATCCCATGCAGGCGAAGAAAGATCTCGCCGCGCGCATAGTAAAAGACTTCCATTCACCCGACGCCGCAGCCAAGGCGGCAGACGATTGGGCGAAACAGTTCCAGAAGGATGAAGCTCCGGAGAATGTGGAGGAAGTACTGATCGCCCTCGACGAGGTCGGAGGACACGTCGTTGATACTGAACGCGGTGCAGAGGCAACAATACGGGCAGACCGCCTGCTCGTTCGATGCGGACTTGCGGATTCTACAACCGATGCCGGTAGAAAGCTCAAGCAGGGATCCGTGAAAATCGATGATCGTGTGCTGACGGAACCTTATTTCTCCCATGCCGGAGCACCCCCGCTAAGATTGCCATTGAGAGTCGGCAGACGGATTCGAATTGTGGTGATCAGCTGGTAAAGATATCGCCTTTGGGTCGATTAGCCGACCGCCGATCCCGGGTAAGGTCATTTGTCGTCATCCTGAGAAATAGAGCGATTTGCTTGCAAATCGTTCCACTCAGTCGAAGGACCTCGCGCACGTTTGAACAACCAGCGGCACAGACAGGCATTTTCTTATCGGGGATGAAAACTCCTAGCAAGGCCTTCGGAACAGGAAGTTCACACGGGGTCCTTCGACTTCTAGGATCATTCGCAACGCGAATGGTCCTCTCCGCTCAGGATGACAAAGCACGGCGACACTTGCGTTAAAGTCTGGTAAACACTATGCGCCTAATAGGCGCATGTGCTTTAATGCGAGCGCATGCGCGCTGCTGCAATTCTTGGGCCGGGGAATGTCGCAAAATCGCTTGCCACCTTTCAGCGCCTTACGGGCGCTGAGTGGACGTCGCTCATTGAGCAAGCCGATGTCGCCGTAATCTTTGGCGGGGACGGCACCATCCATCGGCATCTGGCCGAACTCGTCGAGCTGGAAATTCCCGTCCTGGTCGTTCCTTGCGGAAGCGGAAACGATTTCGCACGGGCCCTGAAAATCCGAAATGTGCGCGACGCGGCCAAGGCATGGAAGACTTTCGCCGCGAGCGGCAACGCTCGCGCAATCGATCTCGGCGTGATTTCTCAGTCTCGACAAACCCACGGACAAGGGCCTACGTATCAAGAGCGAGCTTCCGGCACGGATCAAGTTGTGTCACTTCGATTCGCCCCAATTCCAAGGGGAGTTAGCAGGGAAGCGCAGACGGCGGTAGCGGTTGACGTGCTGCCTTTCCCGTCGAGCGAAGTTGCGGCACAAACTAGCGAAATCGACGAAACAATCGCGCCCAACCCACATTACTTCTGCTGCGTTGCCGGCGTTGGCATTGACACTGAAATCGCCCGCCGGGCGAATGCCCTTCCCAAATGGATTCGCGCACGCGGCGGCTATGCGCTTAGCGCGCCCGGGCAACTCGTCCGCTTCGCGCCGTTTCCGATGAAGGTTTTTCGCAACGGCGCTCACAGCTCCAGCTTCGAACCCACCATTCTCGCCTCGGTAGCGAACGCTCCCGCCTACGGCGGAGGCATGAAGATCGCTCCCAACGCCAAACTGGACGACGGCAAGCTCGACATCTGTGTGGTTCGCGGCATGAACCCGTTCAAGCTTTTCTGTCTTTTCCCAACTGTTTATCTCGGCAGACATCTTCGCTTCGAGGAAGTCGAGTACGAGCAAACTGACCGCGTTCGCATCGAAACCGAAATTCCCCTCGACGTCTATGCCGATGGGGAATACGTCTGCAAGACTCCCGTCGAATTCAGCGTAGTTCGGAGCGCCCTAAAGGTGATCACTCCCGAATGACGCAAGCCTGCTCTGCCGGTGCTAAACTACTGCAATCTTTATGGCTGACAACGGACGTACGCGCATCTGGTTGTGGATCCTGATTGGAGGAGGAGCATTCTTCCTCTTCGTGCTGGCCGTCTTTACACTGGTCTTACTCGCGATGCACGCAGGCGGACAGCAAGCCGGCATTCACGCCTTCGCCGACAAGATCGGCGTCGTAGACCTCGAGGGCGTCATCATGGATCCCAACGAGATGGTCGAGGACCTGCACCGCTTTAGCGATGACGATTCCATCAAAGCCATCATCATTCACGTGAATTCGCCCGGCGGCGGCGTGGCCGCGTCCGAAGAAATCTATCGTGAAGTAAAGCGCATTCACGACAAGAAGAACAAGCCAATCGTCTCTTCGATTCAAACCGTCGGGGCGAGTGGCGCGTATTACGTTTCTTCGGCGACCAACAAGATTTACGCCGACAACGGCAGCGTAGTGGGTTCAATCGGCGTGATCGCCGAGTGGGTCAATTATGGCGACCTTATGCGCTGGGCCAAGCTGAAGCCTGAGGTGCTGAAGGTGGGTCAATTCAAGGATACCGGCGACCCAACCCGCGAACTGACCCCCGCCGAGCGTCAGTATATGCAGGGTTTGATCGACAAGATGTACGGCCAGTTCGTTCAGGCAGTGGCCGAGGGTCGTCACGCCAAAGTTGATGATATTAAAGGAATTGCCGACGGCCGGGTGTGGACCGGTCAACAGGCGCTCGACCTGCACCTGATTGATCAAGTCGCCGACTTCCGCTCCGCCGTGCTCGACACGGCGAAGTCAGTGGGGATCAGCGGTGAGCCCGTGCTGGTCCATCCCGAACGGGCACGCAAGTCATTGATGGATTTGCTCTTTGGCGACGCAACAG
>DASXPD010000074.1:0-23300 GCA_036493835.1 Candidatus Acidiferrum sp.
GTTTAGACCTCAAAGGCGGCGCAGGGGCGCCGCACTCCATATAAGTTGGGTGGCGCTGGCGGTTGTGGACTGGGGTTGTTCTTGCGGTGGGCGCGTGGGGTGGGCTGATCGGTAGGATGGTGGTTGGGCGTGCACCTCAAAGGCGGCGGTGAACCGCCGCACTCCATATGGGTGTCGCCGGGGGGCGATTGGCGGCGGTTTGATCGAGTGGATGGCATGGGCCGCTGCGGCAGAACAGACTTGGATACAGGGTGTGGGCTGGGCTACACAATTGGGATGGGGGTGATGATTGTTGTTATTGAGGGGATTGGGGTTAGGGGTGGGCGAAGGGATTGCTAGTTTGATGGGCGAAGAGCGATAGCGAGCTATCGAATATTCACCTAGCTAGCTTGGTGGCTTCGAACTTTGTGGTTGGCTTCGAGCTGGCGGGTTGGCGTTGAGTTAGTTCGCCGGATATTGTCTTTCACGCGGCTTGCCTGGTGGTGATGGGGTTTGGGCGGCTGCGGAGGACGGTAAACTGGGTCTCTTCGGGGATCGGACATGACACAGACATTGACGGCAGGGAAGAAAACACGGACGGTGAAGAGCGCTTCATCGAAGGCGAACGCCGATGGCGTTTCGAAGACGGCTGGGAAAACTACGGCAGTCGCGCCGAGGGGGCGGAGCGGTTTGAACGTGAAGTATGCCCTGGCGGGGGTGGGAGCGGACGTGGCGAAAGTTGTGAGCAAAGTGGGGCGGCCGGTTTGGGCGGAGGTTTCGACCTCGGCGCTGACGTACAACCTCGATGCGATCCGGAAGTTTGTGAATCCTGAGAACGAGATGCGCCAAACGCCTCGGCTGGTGTTGTCGATCGTGAAGGGCAACGGCTACGGGCACGGCGGGCCGCAGGTGGCGAAGATTCTGGAGAAAGCCGGATCGGACTGGTTCGGCGTGACGTCAGCGGCGGAAGGCATCGAGGTTCGAAAAGCGGGAGTGAAGAAGCCGATTCTGGTGCTGACGAGCTTCTGGCCTGGCGAGGAAAAAAATCTTCTGAAGTATGACCTGACGCCGGTGGTGCACCGGATCGAACAGCTCGCGCAGCTGAATCGCGCGGCGGCGAAAGATGACAAGCGGGATCCACTGTCGTTTCATTTGAAAATCGATTCGGGGATGAACCGGTTGGGAATCGCGTCGAACGAAGTCGATGAATTTGCGGCGCAACTGGCGAAGTGTCAAAGCTTGCGGCTGGGCGGCGTGATGACGCACTTCGCGTCGTCGGAAGCCTTTTCCACGTCAGCCGTGGGGGCGCAGACGCGCGAGCAGGAAGAACATTTTTTTGTGGCGCTGGAGCGGTTGCGCGCGCTGGGAGTCGATCCGGGAATCGTGCATCTGGCGAACAGTGCGGCGATCGCGAGCCGTCCCGAGACGTGGGGCGACATGGTGCGACCGGGCGTGATTTTGTATGGGTATCACCCGGGCTATGATCCGCAGGAAAAGCGGGAAGAGGCGGAGAAGCAGCTGCCGCTGAAACCAGCGATGAGTTTGCGGACGCGGATTATCAACTTGCGACGAATTCCGGCTGGCTCGGGCGTGGGATACGGAATGAAGTTTGTGGCGACGCGGCCGTCGGTGATCGCGGTGCTGGCCGCGGGGTATGGCGACGGCGTGCATCGATCGCTGGGAACGAAGGGGACAGTGCTGGTGCGCGGGAAGTCGGCGCCGATCGTTGGCATTGTGTCGATGGATGTGACGATGATCGACGTGACGGATGTGAACGGCGTGGAGATTGGCGATGTTGTGACGATTTACGGGACGGACGGGGAAAATCTGTTGGCGGCGAATGTCGTGGCGCGCGGGATTGGAACGGTAACTTCGGATTTGCTTTGCGCGGTTACGGCGAGGGTGCCGCGAGTCTACCGGGAATAAAGACGCGACGTAACGAAGCAACGAAGTAATGATGTAACGATTTGGCCGGCGGCGCACGGGTTGCGTCGCCGGTTTGTTTTGTATGCTTGCCGCGGGAGTACCAAGGGTTTACACGCATAACCGATGCGGCTGCTTTGAGGATGGATTCATCGGTAAAAGTGGCAGGCTGGCCGCACTCCATATGGTCGCCGATTGCAGCGTGGCTTGTTTTCCACAGATTCAGATCGAGGGACTAGGACTTAACTTGACGGCATTATTCCGATGGAGTATATACGCCTCCGGAACGTAACTAGCTTCTACCCCCGCATGGTTCATGGTCCCACCTCTGCGGGAGGCTGCGCCGATTTTGCAGTGATTAAGCAAGTCCTTTGAGGTCGCATGAGCCGAGCGTATACCGGAGTCGAACGCCGGGCAGTTGGAACAATTTTTTCAGCAGGAATCGATATTTCCCAAGACGACAATGAATCCTGTATCCCAGAACCTGTGAGAGCGGTGTTGCACGTCGAACCATGGATGCTGCGTGGAGGGCTTGCGGTGGTGGCCGTGGCGCTGTGCTGGTCGCTGAAGCCGTTTGGGCTGTATGGAGTGGCTGCGGTCGGAGCGGGGTTGTTGCTGGCGGCGGTGATTTTCGTGATCGAGATGCGGTTGCGCCGATCGACGCCGCGCGGATTATTGGGTGGCGCGTTCGGTGCGGTGCTTGGAATTTTTGCGGCGGTGCTGGTGACGGCGGTGGTGTCTCGGATTGCCGAGCCGGAGCAGACGAAATCGTTTTTTGAGAGTGGCGTGCTGGTGGCATTCGCTTACCTGGGAGCGGTGCTGGGTTCACAAAAGGCGGCGGAGCGCGAGGCCAATAAGGAGAAGCGAGAGCAACGCGAAGCGGTGGCGCAGCGCGATGCTGAGCCGCGAGAGGCGACGGCGAGCGTGGCGTCGACTGCGAAATTGCTGGATACGAGTGTGCTAATCGATGGGCGCATTGCGGATATTTGCGACGCGCAATTTCTGGATGGGCCGCTGCTGGTGCCGGAATTTGTGCTGCATGAATTGCAGCTCGTGGCGGATTCGGGCGATGCACTGAAGAGGCAGCGCGGACGACGAGGACTGGATGTGTTGGAGCGGATTCGGAAGATGCCGGGGATTGAAGTGCGAGTGCTGGAGCACCCGCGAGTCCAGTGGGAGATGTGGATCGCAAGTTGATCGAAGTGGCGCGCGAGATTGGCGCGAAGATTGTGACGAACGATTTCAATCTGAACAAAGTGGCGCGGGTGCACGGGCTCTCGGTGCTGAATGTGAATCAGCTGGCGAATGCGCTGAAGCCGGTGGTGCTTGCAGGCGAGCCGATGCGGGTGCTGATTTTGCGGGAAGGGAAGGAAGCGAATCAGGGCGTGGCGTATCTGGACGATGGAACGATGGTGGTTGTGGATGGAGCGCGGCGATTTATTAACAAGAGCGTCGATGTGGTGGTGACGTCGGTGCATCAGACGGCGGCGGGGAAGATGATTTTTGGGCGGGTGGATGAGAAGGGAATTGAGGTTGGATTGGCGCGTGGGGCGGCGGCGGGTGCCGGGCGAAGTGGGGAGATGGTGGAGGGGGAGATTCGTTAGTTCGTTGGTGAGATTTTCTGCAGTGCGCTTCGGTCGAATCCATACATGTTGCCAAGCACATTTGGAAGAATCGTACTCTCATAGTGCCCGAGAGTGCGGTGCCCAACGTACCGGTTGGGAGATGGTGTTTAGTTCTGAGATCCTTCGCTTCGCTCAGGATGACGTTCCAGGGGTGGATGTAGTCGGAAACGAAACGGCGGTTTCGCGACTGAGTGGGCGTTGATGTACACTGCTTTCTCTTCAGCCTGCGAAACTTAAAATGAGCCGAATCGCTGCAATTTTACCTGCCGCTGGTCTGGGCACTCGCATGGGTGCCGAGACACCGAAACAATTTCTAGAACTGGATGGCGTCCCGATCGTGATGCTGAGCTTGCGGCGGATTGCGTCGTGCGAGCTGGTGACGGACATTATCGTGGCGACGCGTGGGGACGGGATCGCGAAGATTGAGGACGCGATTCGCGGCGAGAAATTCGCGCAGAACGTGCGTGTGGTGAAGGGCGGAGATACTCGGCAGGAATCGGTGGCGGCGGCGCTGAAGGAAGTGGCGGCGGAGACGGAACTGGTGCTGGTGCATGACGCCGTGCGGCCGTTTGTGAAGAGAGAGCTGATTGTGCGCGTGATTGAAGAGGCGCGGAAACATCAGGCGGCGATTCTGGGAATTCCGGCGATGGATACGGTGAAAGAAGTGAAGCGCGCGAGTTTGCCGGAGGATGTGGCGCTGATTACGGCGACGATTCCGCGGGAGCGGGTGGTGCTGGCGCAGACGCCACAGGTTTTTTCGACGAAATTGTTGAAGGATGCGTTTGCGCGAGCGGAAGCGGACGGAGTGAGCGCGTCGGACGAAGCGGGATTGGTGGAGCGGCTGGGGCACGAAGTATTTGTGGTGCTGGGTTCGGAGCGGAACATCAAGATTACGAAGCCGGCGGATATGGAGCTGGCGAAATTTTATCTGGAACGGGAGCAGGCGGGCGCGAGCGCCGGTGCGTCGAGCGGGACGAGCGGCTCGGGCAGCGGGCGGGGGCGTGCGGCGAAATGAGCGTGCGCTGCGGGATTGGATACGATCTGCATCGGCTGGCAGAGGGACGGAAGTTGATGATCGGCGGCATTGAAGTGCCGTTCGACAAAGGGCCGGTGGGACATTCGGATGGAGATGTGTTGGCGCACGCGCTGTGCGACGCGCTGCTGGGTGCGGGCGGGCTGGGAGATATCGGGAAACATTTTCCGGATACGGATCCACGATGGAAGGGCGCGAATAGTTTGCAATTTTTGGAGCATGCGCGCGGGTTGCTGGATGGCGCGGGGTTTGCGATTGAGTGGGTGGATGCGGTGGTGATCTTGGAGAGGCCGAAGCTGGGGCCGCATTTTCCGAAAATGCGCGAGGCGTTGGGCAAGGCGCTAGGTGTTCCGGCAGAGAAGATTCATTTGAAGGCGAAGACGAATGAGGGTGTGGACGCGGTCGGGCGCGGTGAGGCGATTGCGTGTCATGTGGCGGCGACGGTGAGCGGGCGAAGTTAGTCTTTCAGCGTGTGGGTGGGCAGTCAGCGATTCGAATGGGCCTGCTGTAGAATCCTTCGGATGAGCGCGGGCGAAATTCCTGGAGACAAACAAGCGGTTGTGGTGAATCCGTTCGGCGCGGCGGATGTGGCGGAGGTGTTGGCGTCGCGCGGGTGGATGGCGGTTGTCTCGGAACGTGGCAGCGATGCTGCGCGCGGCGAATGGTTCGAGCGCGCGGCGTTTTTGTTGGGGCTGCAAGTGGCGGATTTGGCTGGGTTGGCGGATTTGTTGGGATTGGTTTTTGAGTATGACGCGGCGCGGATGATGAGTGACGTCGAGGCGCACAATGTGATGACGCGATATGGGGCGCGCGATGTGATTCGATCGTTGGCGCGGTTGGTGTTGGATGGCGGGGCTTGCACGCCAGAAAGATTTAGCGAGATTGTTACGGCCATGAAGGCGGAGTTGGAGAGTCGCGGGCGGGAATTGTTTCATCCGTTGCGGTTGGCGCTGGCGGGACGATCGGGTGAGGGTGGGTTGGATCGCGTGATTTTGTTGATCGATCCGGCTTGGGAGGCGGGGTTTGCGGTGAAGACGGTGCGGGAGCGGATGGTGGAGTTTTGTTCGGTGATGGAGTGAAGGAAGAGGCGCCGGACGGTGCGTTTTGTAGCGGGGCTGACTGCTGAGATCCTTCGCTTCGCTCAGGATGACGGCGGTTTAATTTTGTGGCGGACGCGAGTTTTGTGGTGAACGCAGCAAACATGGAGTGATTTGTGGATCGGATGACGGGGATACATGCGGTGCGGGAGGCGTTGGAGGCGGGGCGGGCGTTTGACCGCATCGTGATCGCGCGGGGGCGGCAGGATACGCGCGTGGAAGAAATTGTGCAGATGGCGCGGGCGCGAAATATTTCGGTGAGGTTTGAGGATCGGTCACAACTGGATCGGTTGGCGGATTCGAAAGATCATCAGGGGATTGTGGGATTGGTGGCGCCGCGCGCGGCGGGAACGATTGAAGAGATTTTGGAAGTGGCGAATGCGGGCGCTGCTGGCGGGGAAAAAGGGTTGATTGTTTTGCTGGATGGCGTGGAGGATCCGCACAATCTGGGTGCGATTGTTCGAACGTCGCTGGCGGCGGGCGCGCACGGCGTTGTGATTCCTGAGCGGCGCGCGGCGGGATTGACGGATACGGTGGCGCGGGCTTCGGCGGGAGCGCTGTCGCATTTGCCGGTGGCGAAGGTGACGAATTTGGCGCGGACGATGGAAGAGTTGAAAGAGGCGGGATATTGGCTGGTGGGACTAGATGAGGAAGGCGATCGGGAATATACGGAAGTGGATTTTACTTCGCCGGTGGGGATTGTGTTGGGAGGCGAAGGGAATGGGCTGCATGAGTTAACGCGGAAGCGATGCGATTTTGTAGTGTCGCTGCCGACGGTGGGGCCGGTGAAGTCGCTAAATGTGTCGGTGGCGGCGGGGGTGGTTTTGTTTGAGGTGGTGAGGCAGAGGAAGAAGCGAAGTAGTGAGGCAAAGAAGTAATGAAGTAACGATAGAGGCGATGGGGCGTTCGGGCGCGAGTCGTTTGCGTCGGCCAGTTTGGCGGTAGGACTGAACGTTGAGATCCTTCGGCGGCTTGCGGCCGCCTCAGGACGACAATGCTTTATTCGCTTTATTTAAGGTTGGATGACGCGAGAACGCGGGCTATTTGTCGTACTGGATCAGGGAGAAGACGTCGAGGTTTGGGAGTTTTTTGCGACCGGCGAGGAAAGTTAGTTCGACGGCGAAGGCGAGGCCGTCGACTTTGCCGCCGAGTTCCTGGATGAGTTTCACTGTGGCGGCTGCGGTGCCGCCGGTGGCGAGCAAATCGTCGCAGATGATGACGCGGTCGCCGGGCGTGATGGCGTCTTCGTGGAGTTCTAGCGAGTCGGTGCCGTATTCGAGAGCGTAGGAGACGGCGCGGGTTTTGGCGGGGAGTTTTTTTGGTTTTCGAACGGGGACGAATCCGGCGCCGAGTCGATAGGCGAGTGCGGGCGCGAAGATGAAGCCGCGGGCTTCGATGCCGGCTACCTTGTCAATTTTGTGGCCGTCGTAGTGCGCGCAAAGTTGATCGACGAGATTGTGGAAGCCCTGCTTATCCTTGAGAACTGTGGTGAGGTCGTAGAACAGGATTCCGGGCTTCGGGTAATCGGGCACTTCGCGGATCAACTTTTTTAGATCGTCCATCCTTGCGGGCTCCTGTCGGATTCAAATGGTGTACGTGGTGACGAAACTGGATGCGTATTGCGGGTCGAGTTCCGCGGGCTCTTCGGCGACGAACTTAACGCTGGAAAGACGCGGGCCTGTTTCGAGCCGGGCGCGAAATTTCGCGAGTTTCTCGGGCGTGCCGATAGCGTAGGCTTCGACGCGGCCGTCGAGCAGATTGCGCACGTAGCCGCTGAGGCCGAGATGCTCGGCTTCAGCCACGGCGAAGAAACGGAAGCCGACTCCTTGCACGCGGCCTGTGACGAAAAAGCGCGCTGCTTTTTTTGCGTTGTCCACAAACGTTGGAATTGTAGCGAAAGGCGGGAGGGATGTCAGGCGGAGGCGGGAATGAGTTTCGTGGAGTAAGCTGTGAGATTGAGGTTGGAGTTGCGCGAGAGGGCGTGAGCGCATCTTAGTGAATATGAGAACGGCGTTGAAAATCGGATTGGTGGCGGCTGGCGCGGTGGTCTTGTTGGCGGCGATGTCCTTGTCGGCTGGTGTCGCGCGGGGGCAGGAGCAGCGGCCGATGACGCCGCCTCCGGAGCACGATGTGAAGCGGCTGGGGAATACGCCGGAGGCGGTTGAGCCGCCTTCGCTGCCGCCGGATGAAATCATTCGAAAATTCGTGGCGAAGGAAGATCAGTTCGCCGAGGTTCGGCCGACGTTTGTGGCGAAGAAGACGATTCGAATCGATGAATACGATCGAACGGGGAATATCGTCGGGCAATTTTTGCAGGTGTCGGAAGCGACGCGAATGCCGGACGGACGCGTCGCGAATAAGGTGATCGAGCATCCGCAGTCGACGCTGCATGCGATTGCGATCGAGCCGGCGGATGTGAAGGAGCTGGAGCGAATTCCACAATTTCCGCTGAATTCGTCGCAGCTGGCGAAATACGATCTGAAATATATCGGGCAGGAAAAGGTCGATGAAATCGACACGTATATTTTTAAGGTGACGCCGAAGAGCGTGGATCGGGCGCATGCGTATCTGGACGGGATTATTTGGGTGGACACGAAGTATCTGGAAGTGGTGAAGACGTATGGGAAATGGGTGAATGAGCTGGGGGACGTGAAGTTTGCGCAGATGCCGTTCGTGACGTTTGAGACGTATCGGGAAAATGTGGATGGGAAATATTGGTTTCCAAGTTATACGCGGGCCGATGAGACATTGCATTTGAAGGATGGGGATTTTTCGGTGAGGTTGGTGATTAAGTGGGCGGATTTTAAGCCGGCGGCGGCTGTGGTTTCGAATACGGCGGCGGCGCCAGCATCCTCAACGGCACCTTCGTCGGCAGGGGCACCGCCGGAGTCGTCGACTGGACAGCCGACGGTTCAGCCGCCGCAGTCACAGCCGGCGCCAAAGCCGCAGTGACGTGTCGGCAGTGGTTACGGTTCGAACGTTTTCAGGATCGCTGGTAGTTCCTTCAGCGAGTTCAGCAGAAATTCGGGTTTAGCGGCTCGGAGTCCGGCCTCTGTGGGGAAGCGGCCGATGATGGCGATGGCGCGGACGCCTGCGCGTTTCGACATTTCGAGATCATGCGGGGAGTCGCCTACGTAGACGCAGGCGTGTGGATTGAGGCACATCTGTTTTAGTGCGAGGCGGAGCGGGGCGGGGTGAGGCTTCTTTTGAGGAGTGTCGCCGGCGCAGACTCGCGTGGAGAAGAGGCGGGTCAGGCCGAAGTAGCGGAGTTGGCGGGAGACGCGGACGCGATCTCCGCTAGTGACTAAGCCAAGTCGGTAGCGATGGGCGACCCAGGCGAGTATGCGGCGGGCGCCTGGGACGAGCTTTGGAGCGTGATGGGCGTAGTGCTTGGCCCAGAGTTTGTCGGCGATTTCCCATTTCGAACGCGGGATGTGAGCTGCGCGGTAGACGTGATGCCAGTTGGGCGTGTAGTGAGTGGCTAACTCATTCATGCCCCAGGGGATGCCGAGTTCGCGGAACATGGCGAGGTAGGCGGAGGAGTCGGCGTCGAAGGAGTCGAGGAGCGTGCCGTCCCAGTCGAACAGGACCGCTTGGAGGCTGGAAGGCGGCTTCGGCATGAAGGCGTAAGGGTAGCAGGCTAGGTCGAACAGGTGCTGTGTCTTAGGTGAAAGCCGCTCGCTACTTCAAGAAGCGGGTTGGAACGCGATCGTCGCGATCAAAGGCTACGTCCTCGAAGAGGGCGGCGACGCCGAACCAGCCTGGAGTGGCGGCAGGTTCAAGGCGCTTGACGCGGGCGGCGGTGGCGACGACGACGTTGCCGCGACCCATTGGGCGGCTGACGAGAACGATCTCAATCTCGATCCGAGTGCCGGCCGCTAACTCCTTTGGGCAGAGGAAGAAGACGCCGCTGGAACTGATATCGCGGGTGACCAACGTGATCGGATACTTCTCCTGGATGTCATTCACGCTGCGAAGGCGCAGGGGCAGGCGCAGGGTCGCGCGGGGATACTCGCGATGCTCGGGGTGGACGCCGACGGCGTGCGTCGGAACGCGAACGAACTGGCGCGTCTGGGTGTCGGTGAGCAGTGGCATGACACGAAGCGCGGGGATGCGGTCCGGCGTCGCGACTTGCGGTTGTGCTGTCGCGGTAGCAGCCGCGAACGATGTACGAGTCTCCGCCAGTGAGTCTTTGGCAGTGGACTCAAGAACTCTTGCGAGGTTCGTAGACCTCATGATCGCCCCTCAGCGATACCAATTTAACGCCGGATACCGACCCAAGCTACAGATTCTGTCCCTGATTCTAGTACCAACCACAGCGAGCAACGCTCGCCCCCAGCCTTGTAAAAGTTGGGTCGCTAAGATGTCACCGAAGGAGGCGAGCGTCAACCTGTGGAAAACGCGTCAAGTGTCCTAAGATCAAATGGTTGGTAATGGTACTGAAATGGAAGGATTTGCAATGGAATCGCATCACCCGAGAGGCCATGGCGAGTTTGGTGATGCTTCGCGGATAGATGCAAAGATTCACGTGAGCTACATTGCGAGCCGCACCAAAATGGTGCTGTATCTCGCGTCGTGACGACTCTAGATTTCTGAGAAACGCCGGCGTTTCGGTCAACGCCGTGCACCATGACTAAGACGGAAAACCAACCAAGCGACAGTTTGAACTCGAATCCCGGCACCGCGCACGCGGGTGCACATGGCACGGCGAACTCGACCGCCCTCTTGGCCGCGTTTGCGGCGATCTATCTGGTATGGGGCTCGACGTTTCTCGCTATTCGGATTGGCGATGAATCTTTCCCGCCGCTGCTTGTCGCCGGCATACGACATTCGGTGTTTGGTCTGATCTTTTTTCCGATCATGCTGTGGAAGACGAAGACCAGACCGACTTGGGCCGAGTGGCGCACAGCGGCGATAACCGGATTTCTTCTGTTGGCGATTGGAAATGGCGGAGTTTGCTTGGCTGAAGAACGCGTGCCGTCCGGTGTTGCCGCGTTGCTGGTCGCGACGGTGTCCCTGTGGATGGTGCTGATCGACTGGTTAAGGCCAGGCGGAGTCCGGCCAGTGCCGCGGGTCATCGTTGGGCTCATTTTCGGATTCGCAGGACTGGCGCTATTGGTTGGCCCGAAAGATCTCGGCGGCTCTGGGCGGATTGATCCCATCGGCGTCGTCATTCTTGGAGTCGGGTCGTTCGCTTGGGCGTGCGGCTCCATTTATTCGAAACACGGTCAAATGCCAAGTTCTCCGCTTCTGGGCGCATCGATGCAAGGCCTCGTCGGCGGAATCATCTTGTGGATTGCCGCCGGCCTCACGGGCGAAATCGGAGCGCTCCACGTCACGACGGTGTCGACGCGGTCGTGGGTCGCGGTGGTGTATCTGGTCTGCTTCGGCTCGATGATCGGGTTTTCGTCTTACATCTATCTGCTGAAGCACAGCACGGCCACGCGAGTCGCGACCTATGCTTTTGTGAACCCGTTGGTGGCGCTTTTCCTGGGTTGGTTGTTTTTGCACGAAGCGATCACACTGAGGACGATTCTCGCCGGTGCGGTGATCCTGGCCGCCGTGCTGCTGGTCATTACTGCGCCTCATCGTGCCACTTCCAAGGCCGCGATTACTGCGCGCACCAAAGTAATCGAGGCAACCGAAGATCCAGCGTTTTGACGGTTTCTGATGCTTTCCCCTTGGCCAAACATCAAATTACTTTGATGCGTCTTTGCGGATAGATTTGGATCTTGCGTTGCGTTATTTTGGCAGCGTGATGAGACACCAAAGCAACAAACAAACCGGAGCAGGCATTACAGGAAGCGCGGCCGAGCGTTATTGGCGTGCGACGACGGCGCGTGACGCACGTGCGGATGGGACGTTTGTCCTCGGAGTTAGGACGACCAACATTTATTGCCGGCCTTCTTGCCCGGCGCGACGACCGCTGCGGCAAAACGTGATTTTCTTCAAAACGAAGGAAGAAGCGAGGCAGCAAGGTTACCGGGCGTGTTTGCGATGCAAGCCGGACGAAATTGCAGGCTCGATCGCACTGGTCGCAAAGGCCACGCGACTGATCGAATCGGGCGGCGATGATGACGCCGTGAGATTTGGCGCGCTGGCGAAGTCGCTCGGTACGACGACCGCGACACTTCGCCGGGCATTTCTGCAAGTGACCGGGTTGCGTCCACGCGAGTTGGCCGAAGCGCTGCGCCTCGCGAAATTCAAAAAACTGCTGCGCGCCGGGAAGAAAATCACGGACGCGCTTTACGAAACGGGATATGGCTCCTCGAGCCGCGTATACGAACGAAGCAACGCACAGCTCGGAATGACGCCGGCGACTTATCGAAAAGGAGGAAAGGATATGAAGATCGGATACAGCATCGCGAAGTCGAAATTGGGAGACGTGCTGGTGGCGGCGACGGAGCGCGGAGTATCGGCCGTGTATCTCGGCGACTCGCAGCCAAAGCTGGTGCAGGAACTGCGCGACGAATATCCGCGCGCGGAAGTTAACGCGGCGGATCGTTCGTTCGAGAAATGGGTGAGCGAGATCGTGCGGCGCGTCGAAGGGAAACCGCCGCGCGTCGAACTGCCGCTCGACGTTCAAGCGACCGCGTTCCAGCGTCGGGTGTGGCAAGAGTTGCAGCGTATTCCTTCGGGCATGACGAAGACGTACTCGCAGGTCGCGCAGGCGGTTGGAAATCCGAAGGCGGTGCGAGCTGTGGCGCGAGCGTGTGCGACCAATCCCGTGTCGATCGTTGTGCCGTGCCACCGCGTGGTGCGGCAGGACGGAAACCTCGCGGGGTACCGTTGGGGTATTTCGCGAAAAGAGCGCTTGCTAGAGCAGGAACGGCTCGCCGCAAGCTAAGCGGCAACAACAATTTCGATCGAAGCAAGTCGCGTCGTTCGGCTGGAAGACACACCCAATCTTCTGCCGGGCGGCGCGAATTTGTTTATTGGCGCGAAGAGGCTGCGAAGTGGAACATTTGCGACAAGACGCAATGGCCGGGCGGAGCCCTTCGAAGCTCAGAGTCTGCGACAAGCCCCGCGCCTACACGCGGAAAGAAAAAGTTGAGATGAAGCGAGTGGACTAGCGGTTCGGCTTGACGCGGTTGACGTCTTTCGGCCAATCCTGCTTGAACCGTGAATCGGGGATCTTCAGGTTTTTCATCATGTTGGTGTAGTGAAACTGGATGTAGTCGCCCGGGGCTGTTTCGAAAAATTTCTGCTGAACGGGCAGCCACGATGCCGAGTCGATCCACATTTGAATCTTTGTGAGCTGATGTTTTACATCGTCGGACTTGGGCGTCAGCTCGAGCAGATAGGTTTTCTTCCCGTCGAGCTGTTCTTCGCCCGTTAGCTTCACGTCGTAGCTTTTTTGAAGCGCTTCGCTACGGGTGCCGAATCCCAGCAAGACATATTGATCGACCATCGCGCGGTTCTTGCCGAGATCGAACTCTTCGACGCGCTTAATTTTAGGCGTGTAAACAAAAAGCGAATCGCCGACGCGGAGAATCGTGCGTGGATCGGGATCGGTGATTTCGATTCGCATTTTCGAATCTTTGCGGACGTAGATATGTCCCTTCTCGACGGAAGTGTCTTTGACTACGTCGGTGTACTTCGTATTTTCGAGATCGGCTGTGAGCGAACGGAAGTCAGCAGCGGCTTTGTCCATCGTGGCGAGTACGGCGGCAGTTGTTGCCTGAACAGCTTGCGCGGCTCCGGCTGGGGCGGCGGGGGGAACGCGATGGGGGCCCGCGGAAAGAGAAACGGCGCACGAGAACGCAGTCAGCGAGAGCGCAGCAGCAAGCCAGATCTTTGGTTTCAAAATGAGCCCCTGGTGCGGATTGTTGGCCGCCGGTCTCCGCTGAATTGATCCTAGCACATAGAAAAGATGCGCGGACGGGGCGGAACGTTTCGGTGAGGGGCGTCGCGGGGCGCTTAAATCCAACGTGGAACAATGTTGAGGTGAAGCCTCGTCAGCGACGAATCTCGACCTGGTAGGCGATGACATTTCCGTCTTCGTCGCGCACCGGATCGATATGCAGAATTGAGAATCGCCCATCGCGCAGCTTCGGTAGCGCCTTCTTGAGAGCGTTGTGAAGATCGCTCTGCAACGCCGGCGTCTGTTCTGGCGGAGCGAGAACGCGCGCATCGATGCGATAGGTCTGCTGCGAATCTTTTTCGGTTCCGGCGACGAGTTCCACCTGCGTGGGCGAACTTGGCAGCCCGACCTGCGGCTCGTCGTGGAACCAGCGCGGCGGCGTGCCGAGCACGAAGATCAAAATCACGATGACGGCCAGGTCGTATTGCCACGTGCCGCGTTCGTACGACCAGAAAAACGTGCGCGCGAGAATGGTTTTGACGCTGGCCATTTCAGTCGGCGGGAACGCCATCGACGATGACGCCGTCGCGCATGTGCACGACGCGATCGAAGTAAGTGACGGCTTCCGGGTTGTGCGTGATCATCACGATGGTTTGGCCGAGATCTTTGTTCAACTGGCGCAACATTTCAAGCACGATGTCGGAATTCTTGGAGTCGAGGTTGCCGGTCGGTTCGTCGGCAAGCAAGATTTTCGGTTCGTTGATGATGGCGCGAGCGATGGCGACGCGCTGTTGCTCACCGCCGGAAAGTTCGGACGGCTTGTGATGCAAGCGGCCCTCGAGCCCCAGCATTTTAGTGACGACATCGAATCGATGCGGGTCGAAGCCGTCTCCGTGGATGAATTGCGCGATCGCAATATTACCCTTCGCGGTCAGCGTCGGCAGCAAGTTGAATCTTTGAAATACGAAACCGATTTTGTGACGTCGTAGCTTGGTGCGCGCGGCGTCGCTCATTTCGGTGAGGTCGTTGCCGTCGACGAAAACGTGGCCGCGCGAAGCCTGCGCGAGCCCGCCGATTACGTAAAGCAGGGACGATTTTCCGCAGCCGGAAGGGCCCATTACCGCAACGGATTCGCCCGGCGCAACCTGGAAGTTGACGCCGCGCAGCGCCGGCACTTCTACCTTGCCCGCGTGGTACAGCTTCCACAGTCCTTCGGTTTTAAGTATCGACTCCACTCGTTTTGGTCCTGGCTTTTACCCTGGAAGATGCGATCCGTCGTGGGTTTGTATTGTAGCTGCGTTTGCCGCCTGCTGCCTAGATAAGTGAGCGCGAAAAAAATGATGCCAGTCGTACCGTTTCGCGGTTTAGCTTTGCCGCTTGGAGCGCTTGTCTTACTTGCAAAATCAATCGTATGAGAGCGCCTCGACTGCGTCTTTGCGGCTCGCCACCCACGCCGGGTAGCTGGCTCCGACGACGGCGCCAGTAAGCGCGATCGCTCCCGCGCGCAGAATCCACGGAATGGTGATGAGGATCGAAAGCGTCGGGAATCCGGCAAGAAACGCGGCGCGGATGATGTAGCTCAGCGCGACTCCCGCGGCGATGCCGAGAAGGCACAGCACGGCCGACTCGGTCAGCAGCGCGCGAATGATGAATGCGCGATTCGCGCCGATCGATTTCAGCACGCCGATGTCACGCGTGCGCTCGATCACCGTGGTGTACATCGTCAAGAAAATGACGAGCAGGCCAATCGACACCGCCAGCGCAATCATCGAGTGAATAAACGGCTCGAGCCCAGGGACATTGGTTGAAGTAAGCAGCGAGAGAAATTCCTTCAGCGGCCGGATGGTGTAGCCGGGGAAAACGGATTTGATTTCGTCCATCACGTCGTCGGTGTGTTCGGGGCGCGTACACTTCAGCAGGAAGATGGACGCTTTATCGCGCGCGCCGACCAGTTCCTGCAGCGTCAGGATCGGCACGAAGATGCGCGAGCCTTTGCCATGTTCGACGATGGCCGCGATTTTCCAGTCGTGGTTCAGCAGATTGTAGGTGTCGCCGACCTTCAGTTTTTTCGCGCGCGCTTCCCAATCGTCGACGAGCATGTCGTCGGGGCCTTCCATGTCGTGGCCGTGCAGAAAAACGAATCCGCCCGAGACAGCGCGAAAAGAATCGCGATCGATTCCGTAGACGGTTTCGACGCCGCCCGTAGAATTGAACTGCAACAGCGCCGGCGCGACCGCCTGCACATACTTCAGAGTTTCAAGCTTGTCGCCGATTTTTATCGGCATGGGCGAGCCGCTGAATCCGAGGAAGATCGATGCCGCGGGAGGCTGGAGGACGATGTCGGCGCCGATGCCCTGAATGCGCTTCGCGCTCTCTGCCAGCAAGCCCGAGGTAAGCCCGACGATCAGGACCACGAGCGCGACTTCCACCGCGACCGCCATGATGCCAATGAAAGTGCGCAGCGGCCGATGGAGCAAATTGCGCGCGATGAGTTCGCCCATCACGGCTGTTTGTTTCCTTCGGGTTCGCCGACGCGTACGAGTTCGCTGCCGGCGGGCTGCTCGAGTTTGAAGCGGTCGGCGGGAATGTCGGAATTCAGCACGATTTTCGTGACTTGGAGATCGAGGCGATAGTCGTCATGCGGGCGATCGATGCGAATGTTTCGCGCGAACGTCGTGACGGGCCCGGTTACGGGCGTGCCTGCTTGCGCCGGATCGACTGGCTGCCAATCGGAAAAGTGCACGTCGGACACGAGCAAGCCTTTCGGCGCAAAAGTCTGCAGCCGCGAAATTTGCAAGTCAGCGCGGTCGAACCAGATTTTGCGCAAAATTTCGGTGCGATAGCCGCCGCGCAAAACCGTCAGTATGTAAAATCGCGCCGTTTCATCGTTGAATTCCTCGAACAGCACAGCTTCCTCTTTGCGGATTTCGGGCCATAGCAGAGCATCGAGTAAATGTTGCGGCCGTAGGTTCTCGATCGGTTTATTGCTGTTGACCTCCGCTGATACCTGGCCGACAAGGAACTTGTTTTTGGACGGCACCGAAACGCGGAACATTTCGCCATCGCTGGCCATGTCGAAAACGGTTGTGCCGATCACCGGCGCCTGGCCGATCATGCGGATATTCTCGGGGCGCGCCGCGAGCAAGAATGCTTTTACCTCGTGGTATTCCTCGATGACGCCGCTATATTTCGAACCGGCGGTGGGCTTCAGGACGACAGTCGCGTTCACAGTCTTGATGTTCTGCGCGTAGAGATTGTATTTGTCGAGCAGCTCTTCGCGCGTCGCGTCCTTAATTACCGGCTTTTCGCTGGGCGCGACCGTGGTCCGGGTGCTGATCGTTCTCCCGCCGCCGCAACCCAAGCCGAATCCCGCCACTGTCGCCGCAACCATCCATAACGCAACACGTCGCTTCAATGAGTTACACCCTATCCTGCACAAACAAAGCAATGTAGCAGCCAGCCTGAATGGCCGTCAATTTGATGCGGGAGGCGCAGGCGGGTCACGCATCAGATTTGTGCGATATTTCGCAGAAAGCGCGGGATTCAGTGCCAGCGACTAGATCCCTGTCGCAAATTGCGACGTGAGGTTGTGTACAGTTACGGCTGTATTAATCAAAAGGAATATCACACGCCGCGTGGCAGCCCTTTTTTGCGCGAGACTCATCATAATCGCAAGCATCGCGCCCATGGTCCTTAACGCCTGTTGTTCTTTTGGGTGAATACCAAAGGAAAGTACTATTGGAGCCCTCTCCTTTAGTACTAATGGCGTTTCGAAGCCGTACTATTGGGTTTTGTCTCGGGTGGGACTTATTCTCATCCGCGCGAAGAAGAAAACCGCTGTTGTCCCTGTTTGACCAAATCATGAGCCTTTTGGCTCAAAGTCCATCGAAGGAAGGCAACATCGATGAAGAATTCAGTTCGCTTAGCCCTGTGCGCCCTTGTGTGTTTGATTTTCGGTTGCGTGTCGGTTGAAGCGCAAATCACGACCGTAGCTGGAGGCGGCCCTGTTGGCCTCACGTCGAACGTCGCGAGCGTCGGCAGCCCCGTCGCGGTGCGCTTCGATACGAACGGCAATATGTATGTGCTCGACAACAAATATTCTCGCATTCTGAAGGTCACCACCGCCGGCCTGATGAGCGTCTACGCCGGCAATGGGACGTCAGGGTTCTCGGGCGACGGCGGCATCGCAACGAACGCCCAAATGAACGGCCCGAGCGGCATGTGCATCGATGGCGCCAACAATCTTTTCATCGCCGACTCGGATAACAATGTCATTCGCGAGGTTACCGCGGTCGACGGCTTTATGCACACATTCGCCGGCGCTCCGACCACGAATCCATCATTTGGTGGGGATGGCGGCGTGGCCACAAACGCTCATTTTCACTTTCCCGACGGCTGCGCCTTCGACAGTCATGGCAACTTGTATGTCGCGGACCGTGGCAATAATGAGATCCGCGTCATCGTGGCGACCGCGGGCACGCCGATCGCAGCAACCGTAGTGGGGTCTATCTATAATTTCGCGGGCGCCGGAGGTGCGGGCCCAGGTTCTCCAGCTTTCGGTTATTCCCCTGATGGCACTGCGGCACAAGGTGCGCTGATCAATGGACCGTTCGACGTCGCTGTCGACGCCAGCGACAACGTCTTCTTCGCGGACCTCGGTAACAATTTTAATCCCGACGGTACTCCTGGAACCTCACCCGCGAATAATAACGTTATCCGCGTTGTCCTTGCCGCCGGCAGTACCGTTCACACGGTCGCGGGAAAAGTCGGACTGTACGGCGCCGACAACAACGTGCTGGCCACCAATGCCGCAATCAACCAACCGAAGGGACTCTCGTTCGATTTGACCGGAAATCTTTACTTCTGCGATACGGTGAATCAGGTGATTCGGAAGGTTTCTCCGTCGATCGGGGGCACTATCAGCGTCGTAGCCGGGACGCTTGGTCACAGCGGTTTCAGTGGCGATGGGCACGCCGCAACGATCGCGACGCTTTCGTTCCCAGCTGGTACAACTGTCGATGGGAATGGAAACCTGTACATCGCTGACGAAGACAGCAATGCTCTTCGCGTGGTTCCAGCCGTGGCCTTTGCGGCGTTTGGTGCAACGGTCGCGCAGGGCAACATCGGCACACTCGCAGGCAACGGCCACGCTTCTTATGGCGGAAATGGCGCGGTCGCGACGAGCGGTGAACTGAACACTCCCGCTGGTCTTGCCGTCGATCCGAGCGGCAACATCATCGTCGCCGACAGCAACAATGACATGATCCGCAAAGTCGCTGCGGGAACCGGAGTGTTGACTGACATCGCCGGCCTGCCGGAAAACAATGGCTTCCTCAACGGAATCTTCACTGTGAACGCGCTCAATGGTGCCCTGGGCGTCGCAACTGACGCGTCTGGCGCGGTCTACTTCGCGGACACCGCGAACTGCCTCGTCCGCGAAATCGGCGCGGGTGGTACAACGACCGTCGCTGGTACCGAACCGGCGAACCCCAATCCCAACAACCCGATCGCAAACCACCCGGTCTGCGGCTTTGCTGCTACGGGTGGGGCGGCGGTAGGAACGACACTCGGACAGATCCAGAGCGTCGCCCTCGACTCGCACGGCAATATTTTCTTCTCTGATTCCACGAACAACGTGATCTGGGAAGTTCCCGTCCCCACGAGCGGTGCTGCGGTTGCCAACATTGTCGTCGGCATGCAGTCCACCACCGGTGCATTCTCTGGCGACAACGACGCGGCGATCCGGGCTCAACTCAATCACCCGATGGGCATCTACATCGACATCTACAACAACCTGTTCATCGCCGACGCGGGCAACCATCGCATTCGCGAAGTTCCCGCGATCAACATTAACTCGATGGTTCCCGGTTCGATCTACACGATCGCTGGCACTGGAACTTCTGGCTTTACCGGTGACACCGGCTTGGCCACCAACGCTGAAATTCAGTTCCCGTTCGCGATCGTCGTCGATCACGCCGAGAACGTCTTTTTCTCGGATAGCACGCTTACTTTGGCGGCAGGTCCGACGTTCGCATCGTCTTCACAGACGATCCGCGAAATTTCGGGCACGAACGGTAACATCAATACCGTCGTAGGTGTCACAAGCACCACTGGGTTCTCTGGTGATGGTGGTGCCGCGACCTCGGCTCATCTTGATTTCCCAATGGGCCTCGCTCTCAGGGCCAACGCCAGCCCCAGCACGACGGCGAACCTCCTCCTGAGCGATTCGGTGAACAACCGGGTCCGCAGCGTCCTAGGTATCGCCGACATCTCACCGAAGGCTGTCGTTTCATTCAGCCCGAATCCGATCGTGTTTACCGCTGAGCCGGTAGGCACCGCGTCCGCTCCCGTGGCGGTCACGCTCACCAATTCCGGTCAAGCACCGCTCACTGTTAGCGGCTTTACCATCACTCCAACAGGTGAATTTACGCAGACCAACACCTGCACGGCTGCTGTTGCCCCAGGCGGAACATGCACCGTCAACGTCGTCTTCACTCCGAGTGCGCTTGGCACCCGGAATGCCACGATTTCGGTTGCCGGCAACTTGTTCGGTGCGCCTGTAGCTACTCTAACGGGCACCGGCGGCACTCCGACGGCGGATCTGAATCCGACCTCGCTAGCGTTTCCCAGCACTGCTGTAGGCACGACGTCGGCCCCTCAAACCATTACATTGACCAATAATGGCGACGCTCCGACGTTGGTGACGGGCATTACGACGAGCGGCCCGAACGCAGCCGATTTTATACCGACAAAGGCATGCATCGTCGTTGGCGTCATCTTGCCGACTCAGAACTGCACCATCTCCGTGACTTACAAACCGAGCACTGGAAATGCGGAGAGTGCGACGCTCACGATCGCCGACAACGTCGGCACCGGCAGTCAAACTGTTGCGCTGACCAGCGCGGCTTCCACGCTCTCGCTGACGGTCACGGCCAACACTTCTACGCAGACCGTCGCAGCCGGCGCAGCCGCCACTTACAATCTCAGCGTCACTGGCAATCAGGCCGTGACCGCAACGATCACCTGCACGGGCGCCCCGTCCGCAGCCACTTGCACTCCGGCTCCGGCCTCGATCATGTTGACCGCGGGCACTGCGGGCACTTTCAAGGTGACCGTCAGCACCACGGCTCGCGGCGCAATCCTGCCGTTCAACCAGCCTTCCACGAAGATGCAGCCGCCAACGTTCTTGCAAATCGCACCGTTGGCCTCGCTCGCTCTTCTCTTCGTCATCGCGATCATGCTCGGCTCGATGCAGACTCAGGCCGGCCGCATGCGCACGCTTCGCGTTGCCATGTCGCTTTGCCTCATCCTGATGCCGATCGCGGCAGCCACCGTGCTCGTCGGCTGCGGCGGCGGTAGCTCGTCAACGAACCCGCCTCCGGCTACCGGCACTCCCGCGGGCACCTACACGCTCACGGTGACCGCGACGTCCGGCACGACCACGGGGTCGACGACTCTGACGCTCGTCGTCAACTAAACAACTCAGCGCGTCGGCTAAATCCGACGCCGCAAATTCCAACGGCGCCCTCGCAAACGCGAAGGGCGCCGTTGCCTTTTGTAGTACGCTCTCGCGATGCGCCTTCCAGTCCTGCTTGCAATAACTCTCCTCGCCGCTTCAATCGCACTCGCACAAACGCAGGGCGCGCCGCAACCTGCGCCAATTGCCATCTCTCAGGTAACGCTGATCAATCCCGCCACCTCCACCGTCCAGCGCGATGCCACCGTCATCATCGAAGGCGATCACATTGGCACCGTTCTCATCGGCGCCATGGTCAAAATGCCGGGCAACACAATCCTCATCGACGGCCACGGCAAATTCCTCATCCCCGGCTTGTGGGACATGCACGTGCACTCCGCTTTCGGCGATTGGTTTCCCGGAGGCCGCGACATCATCCTTCCGCTCTTCGTCGCCAACGGTGTCACCGGTGTGCGCGATATGGGCGGCGATCTTCCTGTCCTTGTCGATTGGCGCAAACAAATCGCCGCCGGGAAAATTCCCGGCCCGCGCATGATCGTCAGCGGACCGATGCTCGATGCCGTTCTCCCCAGCGGCAAACTCCGTTTCCCCAGCTCCCTCGCCGTCACCACGCCAGACTCTGCGCGCGCCGCCGTCGATCAACTTAAATCAGAAGGCGCCGACTTCATCAAAACGCAATCCGTCATCTCACACGACGCCTATCTCGCTGCTGCCGCCGAAGCCCACAAACAAAACCTCGTCTTCGTCGGCCACGTTCCCGACAAAGTCCGCATCACCGAAGCCGTCGCCACCGGCCAAAAAAGCATCGAGCACCTGATGGGCAGTTTCGAAGGCTGCTCCAGCGAAGAGCAAAAATTCATCGATGGCCAGGGCAACACGAAGCTGCTCCTCAGTACCACCGATCAGAAAAAATGCAGCGCGCTTCTCGCGCTCCTCGCGAAAACTCAAACGTGGCAATGTCCGACGCTCGTTTGGCAGCGCGGCGGCACATTCCTCGACCAGCGCGACCTCGCGCACGATCCCCTCGGCAAATATGTCCCTGCCTATTGGCGTGACGTTACCTGGAAGCGCTTCTACGACGAAATGATGCCCGACCTGCAGAAAGATCCGCTGCCGCTGCGCAAAGAATATTTCGCGCGCAACCTGAAAATGGTTGCCGACATGCATCACGCCGGCGTCCCTTTCCTTGCAGGTACCGACACCGCTCCCGGCATCTACATCCTGCCCGGCTTCAGCCTCCACGACGAGCTGGCCGATTTCGTCGAAGCCGGCTTTACTCCGATGGAAGCGCTACAGACCGCGACCAGCAATCCCGCCAAATTTTTCGGGACCGAGTCCACCTCTGGCGAAATCGCAAAGGGTAAACTCGCCGACCTCGTCCTGCTCGACGCCGATCCGCTGTCCGATATCAACAACACCCGCAAGATCGAAGCCGTAATCGCAAACGGCCGGCTCTACGACCGCGCCGCCCTCGACGCGCTGCTAAAGGGTGCTGAATCCGCTGCCCACTCGAATCCCGCCAACTTACCGATGGGCGAACGAAAGCGCCTTCCTGTCCAGTACTAAAAGCCGTCTGACGGAGCACCAACCTGGTCCGCGTTGACTCGACCTGCGGTTAGGGTCTCGTCCTCCTATCGACCGCCTATATCAATCGAAGATTCCACGAGACCTTTCTCCCTACAGATCGTCTATACAAGCGAGCCCTGACCATGCCACCAGACCAAACCAACCTGCTCCTCGGCACCCTCGACATGCTCATCCTCAAGTCCCTCGCCCTCACCGAGTTACACGGTCTCGGCATCTCTCGCCGCCTCGAACAAATCACGCACGGCACCTTCCAGGTCAAACCCGGCTCACTCTTTCCCGCCCTCCACCGCATGGAAGAACAAGGCTGGCTGGCCGCAACTTGGGGCGAATCCGAAAACAATCGCCGCGCCAAATATTACAAACTCACCGCCGCCGGCCGCCGCCAACTCAATTCCGAGACCAAACGCTGGTCCCGCATCTCGCTCGCCATCGCCCGCGCGCTGGAGTCGAACTAGCAACTAGCCCCAATCTAGCCACAACGGAGTATCGTCATGAGCCTCTTCACGCGTCTCGCCAGCCTCAAGCGCAACCTCTTTCATCGCAAACGCGCCGAGTCCGATCTCGACGCCGAACTTCGCTCCTACGCCGATCTACTCGCCGAAGAAAATCGCGCCCACGGCCTCGCTCCCGCCGCAGCCCGCCGCCGCGCACAAATCGAATTCGGCGGCCTCGAGCAAGTCAAAGAAAACGTCCGCGACGCCCGCGCTGGCGCCTCTCTCGATTCTGCAGCCCAAGACATTCGCTTCGCGCTTCGCTTGTTCCGCAAAAACCCGCT
>DASXPD010000075.1:0-2497 GCA_036493835.1 Candidatus Acidiferrum sp.
ACGCGGATAGATGCACGTGCTACCCAGATAGATAAATCGGCTGGTTCCCCATTCATAGGCGGCTCGAATGGCATTCGTAGCCATCACCAAATTGTCGTAGAGGAAATCGGCCGGTTTGGCTGAATTCGCCTGAATCCCGCCGACCCGTGCGGCTGCGAATAGTACGATCTCGGGACGCTCGTCGTGAAAAAATTGGCTGGTTGCCTGCTGATTTCGTAAATCGAGTTCAGCTGAACTCCGCTTTACCAATTGAGCCTCGAAGGGCGCAAGCGCTCGAATTAGCGCCGATCCGACCATTCCGCCGTGTCCGGCGACGTACACGCGGCAGTTCTTGAACCGATTGAGTTGCTCTCTTTGCGGCTGCGCTACGATGGGACTCGCGTTCATCAGACTAGCAAACTGTCACCTGGGCGATCGCGAACACATCGCCACAGGTGCAGTTCTTTCGCGAAAAGTAATGAGCGCGGTCGTCTTCGACCCGCTTCAATTTGATTCGACCAGGTCGGCATGAATCTCGACCGTCGCGCCAACTCCCAATACGCTCACGCCCAACAGCAGCTTCTTTTTATTGTGAGCCTCGACGACCACACCTTCGACATCTTTCATCGGCCCAGCCTTAATCCGTACCCAAGTTCCAGGCACCAAACGAGGATACAGCTCGAGCGACTCGGGCTGGTTCCGGATCGCGGTTTCTAGGTGCGAAATCTCGCGCCGCAATCGCGTCTGTTCCGTTTCGCTGACTTCGATCAGCTTTACGATTCGATCCGTGCGGAGCGCCGACATTCGATCCGACTCGTCGCCCGCAATGAATAAGTAGGAAGGGAATAGCGGATACAAATTTCGCCGCCGGCGACCGCCTGAGGATGTTTGACGCATCACCATGGGCAAAAAATAACTCACGTCGCGCCGACACAAATCCCAGCCGAGCGCCTTTTCCTGGCGCGGCTTGCAGTAGGCGACCGTCCAAGCCTGCGGAGACTGTGACAGCGGCTCCGTTGCCGGCCAGGTCATGGGCGGGTTTGCTGCGAGCGAAAACATAAGGAAGGCTTCTCGTGTTGCAGACCATCGTCTTCAGGGCAGACTCCGTCCACGTCGGTGCACGATGCACCGAGAATCTTCGCAGCCGATTTGCCTGGCTGCTCGACCGTTTCGCCTTCTCGGAGCGGGGCGCTGTTCGCGACGACGCTCAAAAGAAAGCGACCCGGGGGCCGGCAACCCGGCTGTCGCCCGCAGCGAAACCCCAAACAGCATGGGCAGTTAAGTAAAGCAGGCAATCTTTCAGTATAGTGCCGCAGGCGTTTTATTCAAGGCACTGGCGCATCGGATGCCAGCGCGGCAAGGAGAGGTATCTTCGGGTAAATCCGTCCTTTTCGGTGAAAACGGCCAGATGGTCCCCTCGGCCCTCTGCGACTTCATGTTCCGCCCTGCAATAGCACTATTTGCGCGATCGTTAAGCTCGTCATAATCGCCAAATGCAGTAACGAAAATCAGCCCCTTCCAAGCCGCAAGTTGTTTGTCGGTCAAGCCCCTTTCGGATAGAGTGAAAGGTAACGCGGAGCTCCTTTGCGGAGTGCGAGCTAACCAAACCAGCCATGCTGCCAAGACGGGTGGATGCGTTGGCGAACCCGTCGTCGCCCATTGCCGGAACCAGGAAATCAGAGCTGGCATCGGGCCGTTGTCAAGCTCCGTCGCATTGTTGCCAGGCATGGGAAGGTCGTTCCGCGCACTGAATTGCTCACCGAGGATTAGAGGCCACTATGTCTTCACTGGTCGAGATTGAACCGATGACGCCGGCGGTGATGGGTTCCCAATCCGCGCTCGCCGAACATGCCATCGATCGCCGCGAAACCAACATTCTCCACCTATGCTGGAAGAGTCGTTGGTTGATTCTGCTTTTGATGACGATTGGTGGCGCAGCGGGGTGGTTTATTGTGCAGCGGGTTACCCCACTCTACACCAGTATTTCCCGCATCTGCGTCGAACGCAACGTACCGAGGATTCTCACATCGGACGGACAATTTACTGAATCATCGAGCTTCCTCTATACTCAGGCCGAACTGATTCAGTCGACATCCGTGTTGGCGGCGGCGGTTGACGCTCCCGGCAATTCTGACCTCAAGAGTTTTCACGACATTGACAACAAAGTTGCATTTTTGAAGAAGCACCTGAAGATAGTCGTCGGCGCTCAGGACGAGATCATCAATGTGATGGCCGAGCTACCAGACGGCCACGACGCCGCACAATTGGTGAACTCCGTCGTCGATGCCTATATTTCCAAGTATGCGGAGCAGCGGCGAACGAAAACCGTCGACGTGCTGAACATCCTCCGCAATGATAAGGAGCGGCGGGATGCCGAGCTGGAAGAGCGCCGCAAGGCGTTAGAGGATTTTCGCCACCAGCATGCCGCGCTTGCCGTCCATGTCGATAAAGAAAACGTCGTCACGAATCGATTTGCCGCGCTCGCCGATGAGCTCAATTCCACTGAGATTGCGCTGCT
>DASXPD010000076.1:0-48105 GCA_036493835.1 Candidatus Acidiferrum sp.
TCTCCGTGATTCCTGCTTTGCTTGCTTCTTGCGCTTTCTTTAGCAGATCTGCGGGTACTTCGACCGTGATTTTCTTAGTGGCGCCCATAACGATGATTGCGCTCGTGGAACTAAACTTGCGATCGTTCTAAAACATGAAAGTAAAGGCTTCCATCACTCTTTCAAAAGACGTTCTCGCGAGCGTCGATCGTCTTGCCGGCCCTGGAAATTCCCGCTCCGCCTTCATCGAGCGAATCCTCCGCAAATATCTTCAAGTGCGCACTCGTAGAATACTCAACGCCCGCGACCTGGCTCGCATCAACAAATCCGCCGCAAAGCTAAACGCGGAAGCGTTGGATGTCCTGAGTTATCAGTTCTCAGAACACTCACACAAATCATAGTTGGATCTCGCCCCGAAAGATCAAATGCACGTTGCGTTCCTCGCCGTCCTGCAACTTTGCAATAATTCCGCTTCCCTTCCACCCGCGCGTCACTTTCGGCTAAACTCTTCCCGCAAATAAATTCGCACTCTTTCGAAGGAGCTTCCATGTCCGACTCCGCCACCACCGGCGCAGATTTCAAGAAACAGCTTCGCGATGGCCAGCCAAAGATCGGCCTCTTCCTTAATTCGCACAGCCCAACTGTCGCCGAGCAGCTCGCTCATTCCGGCTACGATTGGCTGCTCGTCGACACGCAGCACGGCCCGATGGGTTACGAACGTCTCTCCACGATGCTCGCGGGCATCGGGAGCGGCGGCGCGAAGAGCATGGTCCGCGTGGGCGGCTACAGTGATCGCTCCGGCATCCAGCAAGCTCTCGATATGGGCGCCGACGGCGTCCTCGTCCCCTACATCAACACCGCGGAAGAAGCGCGTCAGGCCATCAGCTGCACCAAATATCCGACGGCAGGCACGCGCAGCGTCTACTTCCCGCAGCGCAGCATGAACAAAGCTGGCCTTCTCGGTTACGCCGGCGCCGCCAACGACAACCTGATCGTCGCGCTGCAAGTCGAAACCGCCGACTGCATCAAGAATATGACCGAAATCGCCGCAGTGCCTGGCGTCGACATTCTCTTCCTCGGCCAAAACGATCTCTGCATGTCCATGGGCCTCTTCGAAAAATATAAATTCCCCGACATGTACACGTCTCCCGAACTCGCCGCTGCCACCGACAAACTCATCGCCGAGGCTCGCAAGAACAAAGTCATCCTTGGCCTCTTCCTCTTCGGTACGGCGCGCGTCGGCGAATTTTTCGACAAAGGCTTCACCTTTATCAGCCTGGGCAACGACCTGCACCACGTCCTTACGCAAACTGGCGCCTACATGAAAGACGTCACTGGCATCGCCAAAGACAAATCCAAAAAGTGGACACCGCGCCCCAGCGCTCTGCTCTAAGGCCAGGCTCGGTAGCGCCGGCTTGCGGCATGGGGGAATCTCTCCGCGCCCACGTTTGCGGGTAATCCAAACAATAATTCCGGCGGGATAGTTGGGTTGTAGGGGCGGGCTTCAGTCCGCCCTGCCACCTATTTTAGCCCGGCTACTGAGGTCCAATCGAAACGCTTCCGATGCGGGGGACAGGCCTCCCCGGCCCCCCACTGGTTTTTCGCAAGAATGTCATTCTAAAGACGTTGCACGTGAGTGTTGCGTAAGAATGTGATTCCAGGGCGTTTATGGGCGGTGATTCGTGCCGGAGTACACCGGTGTTTTGGTGGGTGCCGGGGCGTTTGATGTCGCAAACGTTGCCAGATCAGCGGGTTACCGGCCGGAACAGCTGCAGAGCGAGCCGAGCAAGGCAGAACGGCCAAACGGCGAGTTTGACCTCTTCCGTCACGCAATGCAGCTTCAGTCAGGCAATACCGCGTCAGTCGGGCAATACGGTGTCGCCGGTGATGGCGATCTGCGTCTTCGTCCCCGGCGTCTCGGATCCGCCAGCACGCTTTACCGGCTGGCCGCCGCCGAGCCATGCCTCAACGGTTCCGGCGACGACGCGGCGCTTGCCGTCGGGATCGACGATGCTCAGATCGCGATTGCTGACGGTGAACGTAACGGTTTTCTTTTCACCCTTTTCGAGGTGCACGCGCTGAAATCCTTTCAGCGCGCGGATCGCCGCACCGGAAACTCCGGGATGCGTTAGATAAAGCTGCACAACTTCGTCGCCGGCCATCGAACCCGTGTTGGTCACATCGACGGAAATCTTGGCACTATCCTTCGCGGAAATTTTCGAGTGATCCGCGCGCGCATTTTTATAAGCGAATGATGTGTAGCTCAGTCCGAAGCCGAACGGATAGAGCGGCTCGCCGTCGAAATAGCGATATGTGCGCTTCGCCATCGAATAATCCTCGAACGCGGGGAGCTGATCGACGGATTTGTAGAACGTGACCGGCAATCGGCCCGCTGGACTGAAGTCGCCGGCGATTGCGCTTGCGACTGCGGTTCCGCCTTCTTCGCCTGGGTACCAAGCTTCGATAATCGCCGGAAGATTTGCATCGGCCCAATTGATCGAGAGCGCGCTGCCGTTCATCAGAACGAGAACGACAGGTTTTCCTGCAGCGTGAATTTTCTCGAGCAATGTTTCTTGCGGTGCGGGTAGATCAATTTTCGTACGATCGCCGCCTGCGAATCCGTCGGCGTCGACTTTCATTTCTTCGCCTTCGATGCGAGCGGAAAGCCCCATCGCGACGACAACGAGATCGGCGCTTCGCGCAGCCTCGACCGCTTCGCGTTCCGCTTGATCCGGCGGACTCCAGATGAAGCGCGCTTCGGCACTGCGAACATCCTGGAAATAATCGATCTTCACTTCGTATGCGTGACCTTTTTCGAGGTGCATCTTCTTCGTCTCGATCGAAGCGGGATGATGCACGCGCCAATCTTCGACGATCAAATTGCCATCGACCCAGACGCGATAGCCGTCTTGCCCACTGAAGCCGAGGTAATAATCGCCAGTCACAGGTGGAACGAGAACGCCAGTCCAGCGCGCGGAGTAATTCTTCAGAAGTTGTGGCGACATTCCTGTGTCGCCCCACGTGAAGTTAATCGTCGCGTCGGTGCGCGAAAGCGTCGGCGTGCCTTCGACTTTCATGTTGTTGAAGTAGTCGGCGTGCAGGCCGTGCTCTTTGCACGATGTATCGGTGCACAGCGCTTCGGTCGGAATCGGTTTCCGCACAGGACTCACGAGCCCGGTTCCTTCGACGTAATTCACTTTTGCATTCGGGAATCGCTTCTTGATTCCGGCGAGAATCGTCACTGGCTGCGATGGAGTTCCGTTGTAATTCCCTTCCAGCGCATCGAGATCGTCGGCATTCGGACCAATCACCGTGATGCTCGCTGGCGCTTTCTTCAGCGGCAGCAAGCCATCTTTGTTCTTGAGCAGAACGATCGCCTCCTGCGCGACGCGCAGAGCCAGTTTGCGATGCGCTTCGGTGTCGTTGTCCGCGGGAGTGATCTTTGAATACGAAACATCCGACTTTGGATCGAACATGCCGAGACGGAAACGTGCGCTGAAGAGGCGATAGAGCGCTTGATCGAGATCGGCTTCGGGCAAAATTCCCTGTTTCACGGCGTTGACGATTGCGTTTCGCTCCGTGCTCATCTGATGGCGATAATCGCCGCAAATCACGTCCATTCCAGCTTTGAACGAGACCGCGACGCCTTGCTCTGCGGTCGGTGAGAAATGATGGCCGCCAAAAACGTCGGCAATCGCGCCGCAGTCAGAGACGACGTATCCCTTGAATCCCCAGTCTTTTCGCAGGTGATCTTCGAGTAGGAACGTGTTTGCGCACGCTGGCTGTCCGTTCAGCGAGTTATACGCGCACATTACGGATTCGGCTTTGGCTTCGGTAACAGTGGCGCGAAACGCTGGGAAATACGTGTCTTCCATATCGTGACGCGACGCAGTGACATCGACGGTGTGTCGCGTAGATTCTGGACCGCTGTGCACGGCGTAGTGTTTCGGCGTCGCAACGGTCTTGAGATATTTAGGATCGGTGCCCTGCAGTCCAGTGACGAAAGCGACGCCCATGCGAGACGTCAGGAATGGATCTTCGCCATAGGTTTCCTGGCCACGCCCCCAGCGCGGATCGCGAAAAATATTGATGTTGGGCGACCAGACGGTCAGGCCTCGATACCAGTCGGTCGAACCGTCGGGCTTCACGGTGGCGTAATACTTCGCGCGAAACTCGGTGCTGATTACATCGGCGACTTCGTGCATCAGCGGTTCGTCGAACGTGGCCGCAAGACCGATTGCTTGCGGAAACACTGTCGCGATGCCCGCGCGGGCAACTCCGTGCAGACCCTCGTTCCACCAGTTGTATTCGCCGACGCCGAGTCGCGGGATCGCCGGCGCGGTGTGGCCGACCTGCGCCGCTTTTTCTTCCAGCGTCATGCGCGAGACCAAATCTTTGACTCTTTGCTCGGTCGGGAGTTTTGAATTCTTGTAGGGTGCGTCGTCGGGCGCGGCAGCTTGCTGGGCGAATATCGGCGAGGCCATCGCGAAGATTGCGACAAGAAGTGTTACGGCGAGGAATCTGATTTTCATTTTTTCACCGAGAGTTCATGGGTTGTGGAGAAATCTGTCGAATCGATTGCTCAGAAGAACGCTGCGACTGCGTCGCACTGCGAGAAGCATCGGAAGAAGCAATCTTAAACATCTCTGATTTTGCTTTTCCGAATTGAAACTCGAATCGAGGAGAAGCGCGAAACGCGATGACATCGTGAACTCCATCGCACGCAAACGAAACAGATGACTCGTACTTAGCGGCGCGAGCCGCGTGAACCAAATCGGCACAGCCACGAGTGCGCGGGCTTCGTTCGTGTACAATCGTGAACCTCCACGAAGATAGCGTGGAAGCGGCGGAGTATAGCACCGTTAACGTACACGGAAAAAGTCGTGTGTGCGATGATCGCGCCACCAGCTGACGTAAGATATCCCTGGGAGCTGTGCCAATGGGCAAGGAACGACACGGAATTCACCTGATCGCCGAGATGGCGAACGTGTCGATTGGCACGGTTGATCGGGCGTTGCACGGACGCGGCGGAATCAAAGACGCGACGCGCCAGCGCATCCTTCAGATTGCACGGCAGATCGGATATACGCCGAATCTTGCGGCGCGCGCACTGTCGGTCACCAAAGCGAGCGCGCGCATCGGCGTTTGCATCCCGCGCGAAATTCATTTTTTCTACGATCAACTGTGGAGCGGAGTGCTGGACGAGGCCAAGCGCGTGGCGCAACTGGGCATTCAGCTCGTTAATCGGCCAGTTCAAAACCTCGGAACCGATGACGCGGCTGCATTCAAAGACCTTATTCAGAACGGCGTAGACGGAATCATACTCACTGCGGGAAGCCCGAAGGAATTAACGCCGCTTATTAATGACGCCGAAGAGAACGGTATCCCGGTCGTCTGTGTCTCGACGGACGCGCCCGAGAGTCGAAGGTCGTGCATCGTTTGCGTCGAGCCTTACCTGAACGGGTGCCTTGCCGGGGAGCTGATGGGAAAGATCGTCCCGCCGGGTTCGAAAGTGGCGGTTGTCGCCGGAATGCTGACCGCGGAAGACCACCGCAAGAAGACGGATGGGTTCTCAGAAACATTTCCGAAGCATTGCCCAGGAGGCAAGATCGCGGCGGTCATCGAAGGGCACGAAGACGAGGACGAGAGCTTCCAGAAGACGTTCGACCTGCTGCGGCGGACGCCGACAATCGTCGGGCTCTATGTGAACACGGTGAATTGCCTTCCCGTGTGCCGAGCACTCGGAGCGCGAGGACTGGCTGGCAAAATCAGACTGATCACGACCGACCTTTTCGCGGAGATGTCGTCGTATTTCCAGAAGGGGACGATCACTGCATCGATCTACCAACAGCCTCACCGGCAGGGTCAACTCGCGGTTCGAATTCTTGCGGATAACCTCACTGCGAAGGCAAGTTTTCCGCCCTCCGTGCACTTGAGTCCGGGGGTGGTTATGTCGTCAAATCTGCACGTATTTCGAGAAATGAGAATGACCGATTTGAAGCTGACCGAGGCCATTTCGCGGGCGTCTCGATAGCGAAAACCAGGTCTTAACTGAGTATCAAACCAGGTGACGGACGTTACAAAGCTCCGCCCCTATCGCAAGGCATTGATATAAATGAACATAGCTGAGTACAGGTAACGTTCACGAGGCATGTTTCACGCCCACGGCGTTCAGCGAGATTCGAATCCCACCCTTCAAAATTCAAGTACAAAATCGTTTAAGCGCTTCACCCAGCAATCCTGTGACTAGTTCGAATCGAAAAAAATGCTTGACACCAAGGGTTGAAACGGAGGAATCTCCGTGTACGTTAACGGCGATACCAAATCGTCGTGGGGTGTAGGAGGCACGTAAATGCATCTATTTTCCTCGTGTGGTCGGAGTGTATTCACAGCTCTGAAACACGTTCGGTTGCATCATTTAGCTGTTTTGTTCCTCGCAGTGGTTGCCCTCTCCTTCACAGTAAAAGCACAAGACGCAACGATCGTCGGAACCATTACGGATCCGTCGGGGGCGTCGGTGCCGAATGTGAAAGTGACGGTAACAAATATCGAAACCGGCTTGGTTCACAGCGCAGTGACGAGCGATTCAGGAACGTACGTCATTCCCGAATTGAAACTCGGCCATTACGACGCCAAGGCGGAAGCATCCGGCTTTAAAGTAGCGGAGCAGAAGGGCTTGGTCCTGCAGGTTGGTGACCGCGCCCGTATCGACTTCCAAATGCAACTCGGCGGCGCACAAGAAACAGTGACCGTCGAAGCCAACGAAGTACGCGTCCAGACTGATTCCGGTGAACAGAGCAACGTCATCACGGGTCAGCAGTTGTCGCAGATCGCAGTCAACGGCCGCAGCATTTACCAGCTCGCAGCCCTCGCCCCTGGCGCTTCGAGCCAGATCAACGGCTACGTAAACACACCCGTTGGCGGTGATGGCAGCGTGGAATTCAACGGAATGCGGCAGCAACATAACATCTACTTGCTCGATGGCGGCGAAGACTACGATCGCGGCAGCGGCGGCGGCATCAGCATCGCGCCCTCGTCCGACGCAATCGCAGAGTTCCGCCAGCTAACCTCGAACTACAGCGCAGACTATGGCTTGTCGTCAGGCGGCACAATGACGATGGTCCTCAAGTCCGGATCGAGCACACTGCATGCATCAGCATGGGAATTCAACCGTAACGATGCGTTTGATGCGCGCAACTTCTTCAACGCCGGTCCCGCGCCGGTTGCGAAATTGCGACTCAACGTGTTCGGCTTCAACGTCGGCGGCCCGGTTACCCTCGGGAAGTTCTACAATCACGACCGCAAGAAGACCTTCTTCTTCTACAACATGGAATGGCGCCGCCTGATTCAGGGCAGTGTCACCAATGGACAGCCCGTACCCGATCCGGGAACCTACGGCGGCAACTTCAGCAGCCTAGCGACCCCCATCAACGTCCCGACCACGGCGCAAGTGGCACCATCTGTTTTGGCGCAAAACTGCCCCGGTGGAGTGCTTCCCGCGGGCGTCGTACAGGGATCGCCGTTCCCCGGGAACGTGATTCCCTCTTGCATGATCAGCCCCAACTCGACGGCGCTGCTGACCGCAGGTATCTTCCCGGCACCAACGTCGGCCGGTAACATCTTCAACGGCGCGGCTACGGCACCGACAAACCTGAAAGAAGAGATCGTCCGTATCGATCACAATTTCAGCAGCAAGTTCTCGGTGTTCGGCCACTTCATCGCCGAGCAGGTCTCGCAGGGCTTCGCAATCAGTCAGTGGAGCGGAGCAAACGTACCTACGGTTGGCGATCAGTTCGGCAACCCATCGTACAGCGGTGTTATCCACACCACTTACGCGGTGAGCCCGAACCTGCTGAACGAACTCGCGTTCAATTACAACGGCAACCGCATCAACATCGTTCCGTTCGCAGGCGCCGGCCTCGGCAGCCTCGCCATTCCGGCGGGCTACGATGCGACGAACACGCGGTTCTTCTCTGGTCCGAACAACATGAATCGCATTCCGAACATCGACCTGAACGGCGGCACCGGCACGAAGTTTGAAATCTCGAGCTGGCCGTGGAAAAACAAGGCGGATGACTATCAGATCCGCGACGACGTTTCCATCACGAAGGGCGCACACCAGTTGAAGTTTGGATTTAGCTGGGCGCTCTACAAGAAGGCGCAGGATCTGTTCGGTCAGACCCAGGGCGGCTTCGGGTTTGACGGAACCTTCACCGGCAACGATTTCGCAGACTTCCTGCTCGGAGATGCGAAGTCCTATCAGGAACTCGGTGTACAGGACTCCGGCCAATGGAACAACGTGTCGTATGGCGCGTACTTCCAGGACAATTGGCGCGTGAACCGCAAGCTGACGTTGAACCTCGGCCTTCGCTGGGACGGCGTTCCACACACCTACGAGGCCAACGATCGGATGGGCAACTTCTATCCGTCGCTCTACAACCCGGCTAATGCCGCAACGTTTAACACCGCCGGCACAATCTGCGGTCCGACCGACAACGCCGGGACAGGTTGCCCAGGCGGCGTCAGCCCCGGTTTGGGCAGCAGCCCGAACTCGATTCTCGCGGGCGTTCCTCTCTACCTCAACGGCATCGGCATCCCCGAGCAGAACGGCGTACCGAAGGGCCTCGTGAACAATCACTGGGCAAACTTTGGTCCGCGTCTCGGATTTGCCTATGACCTGACCGGCGGCGGTAAGACGGTTGTCCGTGGCGGCTTCGGTATCATGTACGAGCGCATCCAGGGCAACGACATGTACAACGCCGGCCCGAACATCCCGTTCAGCTTCCAGTTGAACACCCCGACCCCGGTGGAATTCGTGAACCCACACCTGGCGCTCACGACCGGCACGGCAGGGACGCTACCAATCAACCCAGCCAGCATCGTCGGTTTGGCGTTGAACGAATACAACCAGCCCGCTAGCTACCAGTGGAGCATCGGTGTGCAGCGTCAACTCGGAGCCCGTTCGGTGTTGGCCGTCTCCTACGTTGGCAACACGAACCGCTTCCAGAACGACGAGCGCGAAATCAACCTACCGAATGAGGGCTTCCTCGGTGCTCTCGTCGGCGGCGCGAACTACAACACAGCACCCGGACTGCCCTACTCGGGCTTCCACTCCATCGACCTGTCAACCAACGAAGCGAACTCGCACTACAACAGTCTGCAAGTGGACCTGAGCTCGCAGGTTGGCCATGACCTCACACTGCGTGCGTTCTACACCTTGTCGCGCACGATCGACCCGACCACTGCCGGCAACGGCGGCGGCGACCTGGGCAACGTTTCGAACCCCTATGCCGGCTGGTTGTATGACGTCGGCCCGGGTGGTTACGATCGCACCCACAACGTGTCGGTCAACTTTGTTTACGACCTGCCGATTCTGCGTCACTCGGAGAATCGGTTCCTCAAGTCGACCATCGGCGGCTGGGAAGTATCGGGCATCGTGACTGTTACGTCCGGTCTTCCGGTCAACCCGCAGCTAAGCGGCGGCCAGAGCAGCAACGGGCTGCAAAACGGCACGAACCGACCGGATCAGGTTGCGTCGAATTCGTACCCACACACCGTTGGCGAGTGGTTCAACACCGCAGCGTTCGCCGCACCGGCAGTCGGTGCGTGGGGCGATGCGGGACACAACTCACTGCGTGGCCCCGGCCGCGACAACTGGAACATCTCGCTGTTCAAGAGCTTCGTGCTCAGCGAGAGCCGCGGCAGCCGCTTCGAACTGCGCGTCGAGACGTTCAACACCTGGAACCACACGGAGTTCAACCAGGTTAGCAACGCACTCGGCTCCAGCAACTTCGGCGCGGTCACGTCGGCGTTCGATCCACGCATCTTCCAGCTCGGCGGGAAGATCTACTTCTAACCCCACTGCCTGAGGCTGAATTCAGCTCACAGGCTGCGGGCAGTACGGAAACGGTAGTGAAAGGCGCGGCGGGATAAAATCCCGCCGCGTTTTTTTTGTGCACGAAGGTTTGAAATGCGAATTGACCTACCGACGACAAGTAGAACGCGAAACGGGGCAGCAAATTGGGGCGACGGCGATACACTAGGATGCGATGCGGAACGGCAGTTTCTCCATCAGTGATTCGAAGGTCGTGAAAGCGGGCTGGACGGGGAGGCTGCTTCCCTGCTTCGGCGCGTGTGTGCTTGCGATGCTCGGCTTGGGCATGGCCGAAGGCGCGCTCGCGCAAAGCCCGGCGGCGGCGCAGGCGATGGCTGCCCAGCAGCAGGGCAATTTCGCTGAGGCGGAAAAGGACTGGCGCGCGGCTGTGGCGCAAGATCCGCGCGATGCGGTCGCGTATGCGAGCCTGGGGCTCGTGCTGGCGCACCAGGGGAAATACACGGAAGCGGTTCCGGCGTATCGCAAGGCGGCGCATTTAGCGCCGACCATGCCGGGGATTCAACTCAATTGGGGGATTGCGGAGTTCAAACAGGGGCATTTCGATGAAGCGCTCGGGCCACTGACGGCGGCGGTTGCGGCCGATCCCGAGAGCGGCCAAGCGCGAACGCTGCTGGGGCTGAGCTGTTACGGCGCGAAGAAGTTTTCGGATGCGATCAAGTATCTCGATCCGGTGGTGAAGGCGAATCCTACCAGCGTGGAACTTCGCAAAGTGCTAGCGCAGAGCTGCCTGCTGGCAAAACAGTTTGCCTGCGCGGAGCGGGAATTTCGGGAGATCGTGGAGCAGAATCCGAATTCAGCGCAGGCGCATGTGCTGATGGGACAGGCGCTGGATGGGTTGGGGCGTACGCCGGAAGCGATCACGGAGTTTCAGGAAGCGGTGAAGGCGAATCCGAAGGAGCCCGAAGCAAATTTTGGGTTGGGGTACCTGCACTGGAAATCGAGTCATCTCGATGAGGCGAAGGCTTCGTTCGAGGATGAGTTGAAGGTCGATTCGAATCATGTGCAGTCGCTGGCGTATTTGGGCGATATTGCGCTGAAGGAAAACAATCCCGAAGAGGCACTGCAGTATCTGGACAAGGTGGTGCGGCAGCGCAAGGACATTCGCATCGCGTATCTGGATCAGGGCGCGGCATTGGCGCAATTGAAGCGCTATCCCGAGGCGCAGACGGCGCTGCAACGCGCCGTGGAGCTCGATCCGACGCAGCCGGACGCTCATTTCCGGCTGGGGCGGCTTTACCAGGCGATGGGCAACAAGGAGAAGGCGCAGGCGGAGTTCGCGAAGGTGCAGCAACTGCATGAAAAGGCGGACGAGGATGTTGCGTCGAAGATGCCGAAGCCGTCGACGGCGCCGCCTGAGTAGCTTTAGTTTGTGTTCGCGAGGACTCCGCGAACTCGCAGCCAATTCCTCAGTAGCGTTCCCCACTCGGACAACGCGACGTCGTTGAGAGCCAAGCCGAAGCCGTGCGGGCCTTTTTCGAAGATGTGCATTTCCGCAGGGACTCCCGCTTTATGCAATGCGAGATAGAAGGCGACGGTGTTTTCGGGAGGGACGAGTGTGTCGGCTGAGGTGCTGAAGAGGAAGGTCGGAGGCGTGGACGAAGTGACGTTGAGCTCGTTAGAGAGCTGTTTGGCGAGCGCTGGGTCGGGCGGATTGCCGAGGAGATTTTCGGCGGAGCCTCGATGGGAGTAGTCGGCGGTCATCGAAATGACGGGATAGGCGAGGATGACGAAGTCGGGGCGGCAGTTTTCGCGATTGACGGGGTCGGCGTCGTTTGCGACGCCGGAGTCGAAATGCGTGGCGAGCGTGGAGGCGAGATGGCCTCCGGCGGAGAAGCCCATGAAGCCGATTGTGGCGGGATCGATATTGAATTCCTTGGCGCGAGCGCGGGCGAAACGCATGGCGCGCTGGGCGTCGCCGAGTTCGATGGGATGGTGGTAGCGAGGGCCGAGACGATATTGCAGGACGAACGCGGTGATGCCCATAGCGTTGAACCAGTTGGCTATCTGGCGGCCTTCGTGGTTTGCGGCCAGGTGACGGTAGCTGCCGCCAGGAGCGACGATGATCGCGGGGCCGGGTTTGTCGTGGTGCGTGGCGGGATAGAGAGTGAGCGTGGGGATGTCTTCCTCTTTGTCGCCGAGAGCGCCGGGGGCGGATTTGTCCCACAGGCGGAAAGTGTGGAGTTCGGCGGTGGGGTCGATGATGGGGTCGGGGTTGGGCGGGGATTGCTGGGCGTGAGATGACGCGGCGACTGCGGCGAGCAGGGACAATGCGAGCAACGTGCGCGGCGACGAGATGAAAAAGAAATGAGATAGCGAGCGGACGGGCATCACAGGAATTCTCTCCGTTCTGCAGTTTGGGATTGGCAGCCGGAGAGAGTCTGAGCAGGAAACGGAGATTCGTCAACGGGGTGAAATGAAAGACAACAGCGAGCGGCGAAGATGAAATTGAAGATGGAGAAGGAGGCGGCTTACGTCTTGCCGAGATGGGGCGCAGCGGTGCTGCGCCCGTTCACGGAGGACTGCTGGAGATTCGAGCGAGCGGTGTGTCGCGCGTCAGGAATGCGTGACGAGCGTGACCCAGTTGTTTTCGCCTTCGTAAACGAGCGCGCTGGTAACGCCCTCGGCGGGCTCGGCGGTGTCCATCGAATAGTCTTCGCCAGCGATGACGGTTGGAACCGAGAGCATGCACGCGTCGGCCAGGCCGGCGATTTTGGATTTGAAATTTCCGGCGACCATGTTGCAAAGCTCGCCGAGCGCATCGCGCGCGCTGGCGGGATTTGAGTTGGCCTCTTCGCCGAGCATGAGCGCGGCGAGCTTGACCGCGGTGGAACGGGTGCAGCGGATGGTGGTCATGCCGCAGAGAGCGCCGGCCATGCCGACCATTGCGGTTTGACCGCCGGCTGGCGCTTCGGACGGCGCCGGGTTGAGCGTGAGGCGGACGTTGGCCATCATTTCGAAGACTTCGAGGGCAGCACACTCCATGATGGTTTTCCAGTTCGGATCGAAAGGAACAACTGCGGGGGTTCGGGATTGCGTCATCGATTTCACTGACCACCTCCAAGAAGCGGCGCAACGCGTTCCTTCACTTGTTCGGGAGTGAAAGGCTTGCGCAAATATCCTTTAGCGCCGGCAGAGAGCGCTTCGACGACGCGAGCCTCGCTGCCTTCGGTGGTGATCATGATCACCGGCACGCCTTTCGCGGCTTCGACGTTGGCAAGATTTTTGAGGAACTCGAGGCCGTCCATCACAGGCATGTTGATGTCGGAGAGAATCATGTCGGGCACGCTTTTCGCGACTTCGGCGAGCGCTTCGGCACCGTTGCTGGCTTCGGCGACTTCGGTGAGTTCGAGTCCGGCCTGGCGCAGTGCGCGCTCGACAATTTTGCGCATGACGGAAGAATCGTCGACGATCAAGACTTTAAGTTTTTTCACTGTGAATCTCCTGAATTCCCTTTTTGCATGTCTGTTTCCCGCTCCCTAGTTCTGAAATCTTTCGATCGCTTTTTGTGGATGTGCGTCAGTGGACCGAGAAAATGGTGTCGACGAGCTTGGTGATGCGCACGACGTAGGCGTCGAGATCCATGGTGAAGCGCGCGAGGTCGATGCTGGCGAGCTTCGGACAGTGTTCGCCGAGATCGATCCAGCCGGGATCGGTGACCAGATCGACGACGCGCCACTCTTCGTAGCCGTAGCCGAGGTTTCGCACGCGGCAGAGGAGGTCGGCGAGATGGGTGATGGCGATCAGCGGATTGCCTGCTGGAGCGAGAGTCGTAGTGTGGTGCCACTCGATAACGTCGCGAATGTTCTGCGGCAGAGCCCAAGCCTTGGCTAGAATCACACCGCTCTGGCAGTGCGTGAAGCCGAGGGTTTCTTCTTCCTGTTCGTCGAGTGGGCGCCCGGCTTCGACGGCTTTGGCCAAAACTTCGCGGTATTGGTCGGTGAAAGCGAGCGAATTGACGATGATGCCGAGATCGTGGAGGAGCCCGGCGAGATATGCCTTGTCGGGATCGTGGTAGCCGATGCGCTCGGCAAATTCACGGCAGACCAAGGCGCAGCCGAAGGAATGGCGCCAGAAGACGCCGGGATCAACAACCCATTTGTCGCTCGGCACCATTCTGCTGAAGCAGTTGCTGAGCAGGATGTCTTCGATGCGCTGGATGCCCAAGGTTATGATCGCCGCCTGAATCGTTTCAGCGGGCTTCGTGCGGCCGTAGAGCGCCGAATTGGCGATACGAAGTAGTTGCGCGGCGATTGTTTTTTCGTACGACACGAGCTTGACGACTTTGTCGATCGGCACTTTGTCGGGAGGCTCGTGTAGCAAGTCGAGCAGCGGTTTTAAAACGGCGGGTGAAGACGGCAGCGAGCGCAGCGCCTCGACTTTTTTCTGCATTTCACGTGGGGCAATCGTGGTCATGGTTTGGGATTTCCTTCCGAGCCCGGCAGGCCCTTGAGGTAGGTGGTAGTGCCGGGGAGATGGACGAGACGGAATTGATCGGTGACCTGGTAGAGCGATTCGGCGTGGCCGAGGAAGAAGTAGCCCGGGGCTTGGAGGCCAGAGAAGAAGTGCTGTACGACGCGGCGCTTCGAGGCGATGTCGAAATAGATGAGAACGTTGCAGCAGAAGATCAAGTCCAAGCCCTTCATGAAGAGCATCTTGCTGTCGTCGTTGAGATTGAGGCGAGAGAAGGTGATGCGGCTGCGGACTTCGTCTTTGACGCGAAGCTTTTCTCCATCGGCGGCGGTGAAATATTTGCGCTTGTAGAGGTCGCTGGTGTTGCGCAGCGCGTAGCCGCCGTAGATGCCGGCTTGGGCGGTTTCGACCGAGCGGTCGTTGAGATCGGTGGCCTGGATTTCGAACGTCCATCCATTGAGGAGTTTCGTACTTTGCTCGAGGAGGAACATCGCGAGGGTGTAGGGTTCTTCGCCGGTAGAACAACCGGCGCTCCAGATCTTGAGTTTTTTGAGGCCGATCTGGCCGCGCGTAGCGATCAGTTCGGGGAGGATGACGTTTTGTAGCGCGGTGAGCTGTGGCTGGCTGCGGAACAAGCACGTTTCGCCGATGGTGATTTCGTTGAGCAATTCGCGAAGTTCAACGACGCGGGTGGACGCGGCGGTGAGCAGTTCAAGATATTGGCGCGGGTCGGTGGCTTTGCTGCCGGCAGCCATGCGGCGTTTGCATGCGCCCGCGAGAAGATAGAGTTTCTCTTCGGAGTGGTATATCCCGCAGGCCTGATAAATGACGTCGCGAATTTTCACATACGCCGGATCGCGGGAGTCGTCGTCGCGGGAAGAACTGGTTACGGGTTTCGGCGGAGTTTGAGTATCAAGGGGCATCGCGTCTCACTTCGTTCCTATCGGCTTGCCGACGGCTGAGGTTTTCCGGCTGGCACGAACGTGTCGATCGATTTCGAGAGCAACGTTTTGCAGCGGGTATATGTTGTCGGCAAAGCCCGCCGCCGCGGTTTGCCCCGGCATGCCCCACACAACCGAGGTGGCTTCGTCCTGCACATAGACGCGGCCGCCTTTTTCGCGCACCGCCTGCGAGCCGAGTACGCCGTCGGAACCCATGCCGGTAAGAACGACGGCCAAAGTGTTGGCACCGAAGGTCGCAGCGACCGAGCGGAAAAGCACGTCCACAGCGGGGCGGCAGGAATTTTCGGGCGGACCCTGGTTCAGCGCGAGATGGACTCCCGCAGCGCGACGCTCGAGAACCATGTGGTAGTCGCCTGGAGCGATCCACGCATGGCCCGGCTCGATCATTTTGCCGGGTTCGCCTTCGTGAACCGAGATGGCTGAGGCTTTGTCTAGCCTTTCGGCAAGGAGCCGGGTGAATAAGGGAGGCATGTGCTGGACGATCACGATAGGCACGGGAAAGTCGGTGGGTATCGCGGGAATGACGACCGCGAGCGCGTTGGGGCCGCCGGTGGAGGTGCCAATGGCGAGTACTTCAATGCGCGCTTTTGCGCGTTCGGCGGTCGCCACGGGCAGTGGCTGCTTGGGCGGCGGGAACGTGGGCTTCTTGTCGCCGCATCCGCGGCCGCAAAGCGCTTTGATCTTCGGCAGCAGGTCTTCCTTGATGCGCAGCATGGTGACGTCGAGAGAGCCGGTGTTGCTCGGCTTGGTGACGTAGTCGCTGGCGCCAAGGGCGAGCGCATCGAGGGTGGTGGTGGCGCCGCGCTCGGTGAGCGTGCTGAACATGATGATCGGGAGCTGCGGATGTGATTTGCGGATTTCCTTGATGGTTTCGAGACCGGACATGTTGGGCATCTCGACATCGAGCGTGATGATGTCAGGCTTGAGTTGGCCGATTTTCGCGAGCGCAAGACGCCCGTCGGACGCCGTACCCGCGATTTCGACGGCGGGGTCACTCGCCAGTGCGTCGCAAAGCACCTTACGAATCACGACAGAATCATCAACGACGAGGATACGAATGGGCGGCATAGCGCGAAGCGTGTATCAGCCTTTCCCGGCACGAAGCCGAAGCGTGTAAGTCAGGGACGCTCAATGAGCGCGGCGCTTCATGACGCAATTGTTTCGGAGCGAAGCTCAGTACTTGAACTGGCCAACCAGCTCGCGAAGCTCACCGGACATGGCCGTCAACTGCTGCGCCGCTTTTTGTGAGTCGCCTGCCCCGTGAGAAGTGCTCTGTGCGGCTTCGGCGACACCGGCGATGTTCTTGGCGATTTCACTCGCGCCGCGGGCAGCTTCGGTAACGTTGCGCGACATTTCGTTGGTGGTGGCGTTCTGCTCTTCGACCGCCGATGCGATGGAGTTGGAGATGTCGTTCACCTGGGTGATGATGCGGGTGATCGCGCCGATGGCTTCGACCGCGCCCTTGGTGTCGATCTGGATACTCTCGATCTTGCGGCTGATGTCTTCGGTGGCTTTCGCGGTTTCTTTGGCGAGTTCCTTGACTTCATTGGCGACGACCGCGAAACCTTTGCCGGCTTCACCGGCGCGCGCAGCTTCGATGGTGGCGTTCAAGGCGAGCAGGTTGGTCTGCTGGGCGATCGAGGTGATGACCTTGATGACTTGGCCGATTTCGACACTGGATTCGCCGAGCTTGCTAACGGTTACGTTGGTGGTTTGCGCCGCCTTCACCGCTTCGGTGGCGACTTTGGCCGCCTCGGTGGCGTTCTTGGCGATCTCTTTGATGGAAACACTCATCTCTTCGCTGCCGGTGGCCACGGTCTGAAGGTTACGGTTGACTTGCTCGCCTGCGGCCGAGACAACGTTGGCCTGTGAAGAGGTTTCCTCGGCGTTCGCGCTCATCTGCTGGCTGACAGTGGAGAGCTCGCCGGACGCTGTGGCCAGCGTGGCGGCGGTCTGGCCGATCTTGCCGATGCTCGACCGGAGGTTGGTGAACAGAGCCGACAATCCAATACCCATCTGACCGATGGCGTCCTGCCCGCTCACGGTAATCTCCTGCGTGAGATCGCCCTTCGATGCAGCTGAAACCGCGCTCAACATCGAGTCCACTTTGCGGCGGAGATCCTCGGCAGCGGTCTTTTGCGGGGTTATGTCGGTGGCGTACTTGACGACCTTGCAGGGCTTACCGTTCAGATCGAGAATGGGGTTGTACGACGCCTGGATCCAGACTTCCTTGCCGCCTTTGCCAATGCGCTTGAACTCGCCGGCCTGATATTCACCGCGGTTCAGCTTGGCCCAGAACTCGCGATAGTCCGGGCTGTTGCGGTAGCTTTCCTCGACAAACATGCTGTGGTGCTTGCCCTTCACTTCGTCCGCCATGTAGCCCATAACACGGAGGAAATTTTCGTTGGCTTCGACAATGCTGCCGTCCATCCTGAACTCGATCACCGCTTGCGATTTCCCGATTGCCGCGATTTGCCCGGCAGCGTCGGCCGCGGTTAGTTTTTGCGCGGTGACGTCGGTGGCGTACTTGACGACTTTGAACGGCTTGCCGTTCAAGTCGAGAATAGGGTTGTAGGAAGCCTGGATCCAGACTTCCTTGCCGCCTTTGCCAATGCGCTTGAACTCGTCGGCCTGGTATTCGCCGCGATTCAGCTTGGCCCAGAACTCCCGATAGTCCGGGCTGTTGCGGTAGCTTTCCTCGACAAACATGCTGTGATGCTTGCCCTTCACTTCGTCCGCCATGTAGCCCATGGCACGTAGAAAATTTTCGTTGGCGCTGACGATCGTGCCGTCCATCTCGAAATCGACCACCGCCTGCGACTTGCTGATCGCCGCCATTTGGCCGAGCATTTCTTCACGCTCCCGGTCGTCATCGGCGGAACGAGTTTCATCAAACCCCGCGTCCGAACCGGCTGCGGGGCGTTCCGACTCCTGTGCGACGCGATCCATCACCTCATCGACAATATCCGGCGCGAGGTTCATCTCGCTTAAGGCTAACGCCAGATGCGTGGTGGCGCGTTCGAGGTGGCGCGCCTGCTGCAACAGATGAGCATGCGCCGGCGAGGTTTCGCGGTTGCGCCCGTCCGCCGGTCCACCCAGCGCTTGCGCCAGAAATTGAACCTGACGCTGTTTCAACGCGCCGACGTTGGCTTTGGCGAATAAGGGGCGCAGGTCGTTGTCGGCGAGCACCTTGTCGTAGAAACGGTCGACGATGGTGGCGATGTTGGCTTTGCCGCCCAGCTGCGCGAACAATGAATCGGTACGGCGAACGGCAGGTACTTTAACTCCCATCACGCTATCTCCCTTGGCTCCGTGCGGAGCGAGCACTGCGTTAACGCATCGTTTGGGCCCGAACAGCAAAGACCAAGCGCCGGTGGCCGCCCGTCGCCGAATGGCAGGGTTGGTTCGGCACCGAGCGGCGAGAAGCGGGCAGCGCTCACGCTTCGGCTCCGACGTGAAGCGGGTCGGCGTCGGAGACGTTCACCGCTTTCTCGGTGTCGAGAATCAGCAATAGCCCCGCGGGAAGCTTGTGCACGCCGAGCACGAGCTCGCGCGCGATGCCCTGCAAGGTTTCGGGCGGTCGTTCGAAAGTTTCTTCCTGCACTTCGATCACGTCACCGATTTCGTCGACGAGCAGGCTCAGCGCGCCGTCGGCGGTGCGCACAACGACGTTCATCGGCAACTGATCTTCGGGGCGCTCGGGTGCGTTGAGCCGGCGACGCAGATCGATCGCCACCACGATTTGCCCGCGCAGATTGATCAATCCGCGGATCACGCGCGGCACCAGAGGCACCCGCGTCATCTCCTGGTAGCGGATCACCTCTTGCACCTGCTGCACGGGCACGCCGAAAAACTGGCGGTCGACGTAAAACGTGCAGAACTGTTGTCCGTTGCTCACGCTCAGCGCTCCGCGGTCGCGACCGCCGCCTCAAAAAAATCGGGATTCGCGGCGCGCACAAAGCCGCGCACGTCGAGCAGATCGGTAACCCGCTGTTGGATCACCGCGGAACCAAGCAGGCCTTCACGCTTCGAAGGCTGCTGCGGCACGATGTTTTCTTCGACGATGTCGAGAATGCGATCGACCACCAGGCCCACGCTGCGGCCTCGCTCCGAATAGACGACCACCTGCAGCGTCGTGAGCTCTTGCTTGCCGTTTCCGTTGCCGTTTGCGCCGGGACCGAGCAGCAAGTCGGAAACGCGCAGTAGCGGCATGATCTGTCCGCGGTATTGCACGACCTGGGTGTGGCCCGCGCGCTCGAGCATTTCCGGCTTGAATTCCTCGAGCCGCGCGACCAGCGACAAATCCATCGCCATACGCCCGTCGGCGCCGCACTGGAACAGCAGCATCGTTTGACGCTCGCCGGTGATCGACGCGACGTGCCGTTCTTTGTCGCTCAGCGCGCGCTCGCGGCTTTCGCTGACGACATTGGAAGTTTGCGCGACTCCCAGCACGTCCAGAATCAGCGCAACGCGGCCGTCACCCATGATCGTCGAGCCGGCGAAGGTTTTGATTCCCTTGAGCTGCTTGCCGAGCGGCTTTACGACGATTTCTTCGGTGTCGTTGATCTCGTCGACGACCAGGCCGAATTGCCGTTCGTCGGCCTGAAGAACGACGATGTTGACGGCGGGCAATTTTGAGAGATCCGGCGCTTTGTCTTCTACTTTGAGTTCGCGATTGAGATACACGAGCGGAAGCAAGCGGCCGCGCAAGCGATGCACCGGCACGCCCTGGATGAGTTCAATGCCTTTTTGCGCGTCTTCACCGTCGAGCCGCACGAGCTCGAGCAGGCTGATCTGCGGAATCGCGTAGCGGTCGCCGCCGCTGGTGACGATCAGCGCGGGAATAATCGCGAGCGTCAGAGGAATTTTCATGCGCACGGTCGTGCCCGCGCCCGCTTTCGACTGCATATCTACCGTGCCGCCGATTCTCTCGATGTTGGTGCGTACGACGTCCATGCCGACGCCGCGGCCCGACACATTGGTTACTTTTTCCGCGGTGGAAAAACCGGGGAGGAAAATCAGGTTGACGCCTTCGCGCTCGCTCATGCGCGCGGCCTGTTCGGGCGTGATCAATCCTTTTTCGACGGCTTTGCGGCGGATTTTTTCGCCGTCGAGGCCGCCGCCGTCGTCCGAAATCTCGATGATGACCTGCCCGCCTTCGTGAAACGCGCGCAGCAAAAGGCGACCTTCGGCCGGCTTTCCGACCGCGACGCGCTTCTCGGGCTTTTCGATGCCGTGATCGACCGAATTGCGCACGATGTGCGTCAGCGGATCCTTGATGGCCTCGACGATGGTCTTGTCGAGCTCGGTCTCTTTGCCTTCCATATCGATGCGCACCTGTTTGCCGCACATCGTGGCGACGTCGCGCACCGTGCGCGGAAACTTGCTCCAGATATTTCCGATCGGCTGCATGCGCGTCTTCATCACGCCTTCCTGCAGTTCGGTGGTGATGAGATTCAGCCGCTGGCTCGGCGCGAGCAGGCCGGCATCTTCGGTGGCGTTCGAAAATTGGAGGATTTGATTGCGCGCGAGCACGAGTTCGCCGACCAGATTCATCAGCTTATCGAGCAAGGTGACATCGACGCGGATGGAGCTTTCGCTCGCGGCGGTGCGTGACTGCGACTGCCCCGCCCCTTCGGCTGCTGGCGCCGGGGCGTGTTCGGCGGCGTGCTCGACGTGCTCGGGCCTGGCGTCGATTTTTGGAGTGGCGTCCGCTGGTGGAGTTGATGGGATCGCCGGCGCTTCGACCGCGTCCACGGTGGGCTCGTCGTGCGCGGCTTGTGCCGCCACCGCGGGCGCCGGAGGCGCCTCAACCTTGGGAGCCGCAGCGCTTCCTTGCAACAGCCGCGTCAGCGTTTGAATCAATTCCTGATCGTTGCGCTCGCCTTCGTTGCCGATTGCTTCCACGCTGGCGAGCATCTGGCGAATGGCGTCGACCATCTGAAGCAGCGCCGTGGTCATCTCGGGGTTGAGCGCCAGTTCGCCGTCGCGCAGCTTGCTCAGCAAATTTTCGCCGACGTGCGCGACGGATTCGAGTTTTGTGAATCCGAGAAATCCGCAGGTGCCCTTAATCGTGTGAATTGTGCGGAAAATGCTCGCGAGGGTTCCACGATTGCCAGGATCTTTCTCGAGATTGATCAGCTCGCGGTCCAGCAGGTCGAGGTTCTCACTGCTCTCGACCAGAAACTCGCGGACGATGTCGTCGCTCATGCGGAGTCACGCCTCGCAAAATCGTTGCACTGCGTTGGAGATAAGAGCCGTTTAATCCGGTGTCGCGGTCGGTGCCTCGAAAATAAAATCTGCAGTTCGGGGGCCAGAGCTGCGATCACCAGGCACGCGCCACCGTCGTCAACCGACACCATCGGCAAAAGTATTTCTCTCTTCAGAAATTTCTCAGCGCTACAACGCACTGCGTCGCAAGAACGACACCGGGGGTGCGTTATCGCGGCTAAATGCAATCAAGACGGATTAATTTCAGGTTTGGTGAATCGCGCAACGGACCAGTGCTTCGCTTTGTGAGCGTTGGAAGAGACTAATCTGATCGCAGAAAGAGAATCGCTTCCGAAACGAGGGTCAATCTGGAACGGTGCGAATGCGAGCTTCGGCGATCGTGGAAATCGGCGGCGCCTTCGTCAGTCGACCGGCAGGGAGAGTGTTTGCTCACCGGCGTGCAACGGATACGTTTTGCCGTGCCACACCAATGCACCGGGAACGCGGTCGGGCAACGAAATACGTGCACGCGTGTCTGACACGCCTCGGGTAAATTCGGCATCAATGCGTCCAGATGGGTGAGGCTCCGACGCCTGGACATGCTTTAGTGCACCCAGATGCGGCTCAATTGTGATCGCGGCAAATCCCGGCTTCGCCGGGCGAATTCCCGCGACAATTCGCAGCAAGTCGTAGTTCGGATGCGCGCTCCATGCGTGCGAATCCGAGCGCGTCGGCTCAGGCTGCTCGGCCCACGTCGTCAGTCCTAGCGAGAGCATCGTCCTCCACGGCCCGAGCAAATCCAGATAGCGATCGCCGAGCCCTGCGTGCTCAATCGCGCGCGCCAAATAAAATCGGAAATAATAGGTCGCAGCGGTCATCGGAGGAATCTTGCGATCGGTGTGAAACTTCGCGTCTGTCGCCGACAAGATACGCGTGAGCATTTCTTGTTGTTGGTCACGCGGCACGACATCGAGCCACACCGCGAGAATGTTGGCGTGCTGGCTAAAATGTTTCTGTGCCGGCGTGTCGGCGAATAGCGCGTACTTTTCGTTCCAACAGAGTGTTTTAACACCGTTGACCACCCGCTCCGCGGCCGCGCGATACGATTCAGCACGCGCGGAGTCACCGAGAGCGGTTTCCAGATCCGCGGCATTGCGCAGCGCCTCGACAAACTGCAGTGCCATGCTCGTCGATCCGCCATCGCGGTCCTGGGGCGGAATCCCAAATCCGAAATCGCTGCCCCAATCCACAAACGGCCACCAGAACAACGCATCGAGTAGACCGTCCGGACGCTGATGCCGCAAGAACCAGGCGAGCGTCGTGCGCGTTCCGGCAAGTTGCTCGCGCACAAATGTGGGATCGTCGCGATACATCCAGAAATCGTGAATCATTCCAATCCACAAGAGCGAAAACGTCGGAATCGCCTGAAACATCGACGTCGGATACCGGCTCAATGTCACGCCATCGGGAACGCGCGAATTGTTGAACGCTGTGATTGCCTGCCGCGCCAAGCGGTCGTCGCCGGCAACCGAATACGAAACCAGCGCCTGAATCCGCGTGTCGCCGATGTACTGCATCTGCTCCCAGTACGGCGTGTCCATGTAGGTGTCGTGCGCGTCGAGCCGCGCCGTGCGCCATCCAACCTCCCAGATTTTATGCAGGTCCGGCTCGTCGGACGCAAATTTGGCCTTCTCTTCAAATGGAAACGCAGTGAACCAGCTTTGTAGGTGCCGAAGTACCAGCGCCTCGTCGGTCGTCGACACATCGATCTGAAGATAACGCCATGTGCGCCACACGAGTGGCTCGTAGACGCGATCCTTCGCACCATCGAGCTCAAATTCGTCGAACACTCCGACGATGTGCTTGCCTTCGATTTCGTTGCGATTGCCCTTTTCGGTTTTCGCATCGAGCAGTGCTTCCGCATACGTCAACCTCACCGTCGCGCCCTTGCCGCCGTCGCCGGCAAACTCCGGATACGCGGTCGTCAGGTAGCCGCGATCTAATAAAAGGGTCGCATGCGAATGTGCAGCTATCTTGTATTCACCACTAGCCGCGTCACCCGAAACTTCGACTCCAGATTTACGTACAGCACTGCCCATCGGCTGCCGCTCCATCTCCATTTGCGGCAAAGGATCAGCGGTCAACTGCCAATTGTTTTCTTGCAGTGATGCCCCACGCCGCGCGCCAGACCCAATCGAGATCGCTTTTTTCCACTCCAGCCCCGGCGTGCTCGCCCCCAAATTCCATCCCCACGCATACGCCGCGCCATCGACGCGCAAACACGGCTCAGCCGCATAGTAATATCCGCCCAACTCTTGCGGTTTCGGAAGCGTGCGGATCGATTTCTCGATCGCCACGTCCCAGTCGATTCCCGTGTTCACGGCGCTCTCTGCTTCGCTCGCCCCGGCAAGCAGGAACGCCGTCCGGTCTGAAATTTGCGCCAATGCCGAGCGCGCACCGAAATTCCACACGACCGCGGCAAAAATGTTATCGCCGGCTTTGAGCATCGGCCCGATATCAAATGTCTCGTAGCGCCAGTGAGCCAAGTCGCTACGTGCCGGGCCGCTGCCTGCGCGCTGGCCGTTGACGTAGAGCACAAATCGATTGTCCGCGCTGACGTTCACGATGAAGCGCCCCTCCGGGTTCGCGAGATCAACATGCTTCCGGAAATAGAGCACCGCCTCGTCACGCGCAGGCGCATCGCCAGATGTGATCCACTTCGCCGGCCATAGCTGCGCCCTTAGATCCGACGGCAGCTGCGACTCACCCGACGAGGCAGCCCCAAACATCGCAACCGACACAACGAGCAATCGCAAAAGGAATCGCACGCGCCTCATACCCTCCGTCGATCAAACGCCGATCACGTTCTCTGAAAATCTGCGAACGACTGCCCCTGCTCCGCCAACTGTTTCAATAACGGTGCCGGCGTCCAGTTTTCGCCGTGCCGACGCTCGAACTCGCACACACGCTCGTAAACTTTTTTCAGCCCTACACTATCGGCGTACCACATCGGCCCGCCACGATGCGCAGGAAACCCATACCCATTCAGATAAATAATGTCGATGTCGACCGCCCGCAGCGCGTAGCCTTCCTCCAAAATGTGCGCGCCCTCGTTCACCAGCGCATACACGCACCGCTCGACAATTTCTTGCGACGAAATCTCGCGCTGCTCAATTCCCTTCTCCCGGCTCCAGCTGCGCACCAAATCCGCAATCTCAGTGTCCGCGACCTGGCGCCGTTGCTCATCGTAGCGATACCAGCCCGCACGCGTCTTCTGCCCGAATCGCCCCATCTCACAGAGTCTGTCTTCGGCAAACGCCTGCCGCACGCCCGATTTCTCGAGGTGCCGGTGTTCCTTTCGAATCCGCCACCCAATATCGAGCCCCGCCAAATCCGCCACCGACAGCGGCCCCATCGCCATGCCAAAGTCATACAACGCGCGGTCAACCCCTTCGATGCTCGCGCCTTCCTCGACCAAAAACTGCGCCTCGCGCCGATACGGATGAAACATCCGATTGCCGACAAATCCCCGGCAGTTCCCCACCAGCACGCCGACTTTGCCGAGCTTTTTCGATAGCTGCATGCACGTCGCGATCGTCTCTTTCGACGTCGCCGCTCCCCGCACCACCTCAAGCAACCGCATCACGTTCGCCGGGCTAAAGAAGTGCGTCCCGATCACCGCCTCCGGCCGCGCCGAAACCGATGCGATCTCGTCGATGCTCAACGTCGAAGTATTGCTCGCGAGAATCGCTTCCGGCTTACATACCCGCGCCAACTCGCCGAAGATTTCCTTTTTCAGCGCCATCGACTCAAAAGCCGCTTCGATCACAACATCAGCTCTGCCGAAATCGTCATAGCTCAGCGTCGGCGTGATCAGCGCCACGCGCTCGTCGGCGTACTGCTGAGTGAATCGGCCACGCTTCACCGAGTTCGCGTAATTCGAACGAATCGTCGCCAACCCGCGATCCAGCGCCGCCTGCTCGGTCTCCTTCAGCACGACCGGAATGCCCGCGTTCGCCAACACCATCGCGATTCCGCCGCCCATCGTGCCCGCGCCGACGACAGCCGCGGAGCGAATCGTCCGCGTCGGCGTCTCCTTCGGCACGTCGGGAATCTTCGCCACTTCGCGCTCGCCAAAAAATGCGTGGATCAGCGCGCTCGATTCTTCTGAGAACAAACACTCGATGAACAATTCACGCTCTCGCGCGCACCCCTGATCAAATGGCAGCTTGGTCGCCGCCTCCACCGCGTCAATTGCCGCAAGTGGCGCTTTTCTTCCTCGCAATTTCTTTCGAGCCGCGTCGCGCGCCGCAGCAAAAACCTTCGCGTTGTCGGCATCCGCGCCTCGAACCAACTTATCCTCGCGTTCGCGCGTCTTGCGAACCGGCTTCCCCGCAATCTCACGCGCAAACGCAACAGCCGCCGCTCGCAATTCCGTCTCGCCCGATGCGCCATCAATCAGTTTGTCGATGATCCCCGCATCAAACGCGTCCCTCGCCTTCACCGGGTCGCCCAGCGAACACATCTCCGCCGCTTTCGCCACACCCGCCAGCCGCGGCAATCGCTGCGTTCCCCCTGCGCCAGGAATGATCCCCAGCTTCACTTCGGGCTGTCCGACCTGCGCGTCCGCCGCCGCAACGCGATAGTGCCCAGCCATCGCTAATTCGAGCCCGCCGCCAAATGCCGTACCGTGAATCGCCATCACGACCAGCTTCGCGCAATCCTCAACGCGCATCAAAAACGCCGTATGCCCCGGCCCACACGACTTGCTCGCGCGCATTTTCGCGAACTCTTTGATATCCGCGCCCGCCACAAACGTCTTCCCCGCTCCGATCACAACAATCGCGCGCGCGTCAGCGTCGCCCTCAGCCCGAGTCAGCGCCGCCGCGATCCCCTCCGCCACACCCGGCCCCAGCGCATTCACCGGCGGATTGTCGATCGTCACCACCGCCACACCGTCTTCCGTCGCGTACCGCACCAATTCAGTCATAAGGAGTTCGTCTCGTAGCCCCAAAACACGCCATGCAAGTTCCCGCAGATTCCCGCCCACGTCAATCCGTTTTCGCCGAAACCACGTACGACCACGCCAGCCCACGCGACGCCACTCTAACGGCGAGCAATGAACTCCGGGTGGCAAATTCGTCCGGATGAAAAGGAGATGCCTCAGCGAGGGTGAGTGTGCCCACGCTCAAGCAGCTCAGAAGAGTTCCGAGCCCGCCAGCGCAAGGGCATTGCGTAGTCTCATGCCACACTTCGGGATTCACGCCACAGGGGCGTAGATCGTGGTTCGCACCCGGAATCACTAGTCATATCGAGGCATCCATTGATTCGTTTGAACCCGGCGAAGTAATTCGTCATTGCTGATGGCCGGAGCCACGCCATCGTTCTGGGCTTCTTCCGCAACTGCGACGGCGATTGCCAATGACGATTTCCGTATTTCTGCTAACGGCGGGAGCAACGGCCCCCAAGGATCAACGATGGCTGGCGAACTCCCCGCAAGCGCATGAGCCGCAACCATCATCATGCTATCAGTGATGCGACAGGCTTGCGACGCCACCACTCCAAGACCCACCGCCGGGAAAATGTATGTGTTGTTGCATTGTGCGATGGTTAGGTTCCGTCCTTCGTATTGGACTGGAGCGAATGGCGACCCAGTCGCTACAATTGCGCGGCCACCTGACCAACAAATCAGGTCGTACGGTTTGGCTTCAGACTTCTCGGTCGGATTTGACCTCGGTAAGATAACAGGGCGCCTAATTTTCCTCGACATCTCGCGAACTATGGACTCGTTGAACGAGTTGGGCGCCGTCGAAAGACCGATCAGGACCGATATGTCGACCTTGGCAATGACATCGCTTAAGTCGATCACTCCGGACACGCGACTCGTCCAAGTGGAAACCAGCTCTGCGGGTTGCGCATATATCCGTTGTTCGGAAGAGAGATCGTTGCGCCGGTCATGCAGCGGCCCGTGGGCGTCGATGATCCAGAGATGGCGGCGAGTTTCATGCTTCAGGATGCCGCTCGATTCGAGCGCAGCGCAGAGATAATCTGCAACGCCGATCCAAGGTTTGATTGTTCAACAGTTCGATTCCGTGCGGAAATATTTCCATGAGGCTCATCTGTGGTTTGGAGCAGGTGAAGGTTGACAGTCCAACGCATGGCGATAACAGAATTCAAGACGCTAACTCAATACACCATCCCGAGCACTCTCTGATCGCTGGAGCCATTTGGTGCGCTCGCAATATTCATAGAGATGATCACGGAAACTAGGGTGTGCGATCTGAATCAAAGATTTGGCCCTATCCCGAATGGATTTCCCGTGCAGGTAAGCGACGCCATACTCCGTAACCACATAGCGGACTAGACCTCGGGATGTTACGACACCAGCCCCCGGATTCAAGTTTGGAACGATGCGAGAAAGCTCACCGCCTTTTGCTGTCGATTGCAGAGCAATGATCGGCTTGCCTCCCTTTGAACGCGCCGCGCCACGGAGAAAATCAACTTGGCCGCCAATACCACTATAGAACATCGTCCCAATCGAGTCGGAACAAACTTGACCGGTGAGATCAATCTGAAGCGCGGAATTGATAGCAATCATGTTGTCGTTTCGGGCTATCAGTGCAGGATCATTGGTATAGGCCGTGGGATGAAATTCAAAAGCGGGATTCTCGCCGACAAATTCAAAAAGCTTCCGGGTGCCCAACACAAAACCAAGGATAATCTTCCTGGGCTTGAAACTTTTCTTCGCACCCGTGACTACCCCCGCTTCTATCAATGGAATCACACTGTCGGAAACTAGCTCCGAGTGAATTCCCAAATCCTTCCGGTCCGCGAGAAACGGCAACACGGCATCCGGGATTCCTCCAATCCCTGTCTGTAGCACAGAATGATCTTCAATCAGTCCGGCAACGTTCCTGGCGATTCCGACGTGCATCTCGGTGATGGGCGGTTTCGGAAGTTCGCAAAGCGCGCGAGACGACTCGACGCAAGTTGTAATCTGATTGACGTGAATAAAGCTGTCCCCATACGTCCTCGGCATCTGGTCGTTTACTTGAGCAATCACACATTTCGCGCACTTTGAGGCCGTCAAGGTCGTGTCAACGCTAACGCCGAAACTACAGAATCCATGGGCATCTGGAGGTGAAACCTGGATGAGAGCGATATCAAGTGGCATCGCCCGCGTTTCGAAAAGATCTTCGACTTCGCTCAAGTGGATCGGAGTGTAATCGGCGCGGCCATCATTCACAGCATCCCGAACATTGCCGCCGATGAAAAATGCGTTGTGACGGAAGTGGCCAGCCATCTCCGGCGCGACGTAGTCTGCGCATCCCAGGGTCAAGAGGTGAACAATCTCCACATCCCGGAGAACAAATGCCCTCCTCAAGAGAGCGGCGAGGAGCGTTTCGGGCTCGCCACACCCCGGCTGAATGTATATTCGCATTCCAGACCGTACACAGCGAAGCGCGTCATCTGCCGAACGAAGTTTATTCCGGTAGTTGTCCAACCACGACATTCAGCTTGTCCCTCTTTCATGATCTTTTGTCAGGTGTCCTGAGGTTTCAAAAACCACCGAAAGAAGATAGAGAGCCACGCCAGTGAAGAGAAACACTCCACCAACTACTACGAACAGAACGAAGGTAATCGGCTTAGCCCAGACCAGACATGCCGCTTCGATCAAGAGTCCAACAATCAGGCAACTTCCTGCCGCTCGAAGACGCTTACTGAACGGGTTTGAGTTCGGCGTCACTCGGATCCTTCCATAATTTGGCGCCTTTTAAACCGGCGATGTCATGTACGACGTCGTGGCACCCACCGGACATGCACGAAAGCGAATTCGATTTGACCGCCGGAAGCGTCGCGGGGTCAGCTGTATGTACTGCGCCTTCTTCGAAGGAGCGCGCACCTAGATGGCAGTGCAGACACTCACGATTGTCGAAGGGCTCATAAAGCTTGATGTTTTCAGGGGCCGGCTGAACGCCAAAATAGTAGACGTAGACATGCCGCAAGCCACGCAGCTTCACTTTCAGCGTTCCAAACATGGCGTAGTCCGCGTGGCACGTGTAACAAGCTTCGTTGGAGGGCACCCGATGATTTTGAAAATGGGCGGCGGGAAGATGTCCCGAATCGTCAACGTGAAGGCTCTTTCCGAAGGGTTCCATGGTGTGACACGACAAACAGAACGCTGTCGTCTTCGACCGGTCCATCTCGCTGGACAGTCCCATAGCACCGCAGAGTACAGGTAGAAAAAACAAAACGAGAAAAGCGAGGATTTTCCCGCCCGTGGTCGAAGTGATGCCGGGTCGAATGATGAGGACACCAATGAGCACGGCACTGAACAGCGAGAGTGAGACAATCAACGTTGTCGTGGTCAGCATCGCTCGACTTTTACCGCAGCGGCCGCGACGTCAATCACCGGCCAGATAATCTCTATTTTTTCGCAAGGGTTCGAATAAACGTTATGAGGGACTCAATCTGTTCGGGCGCCAAGCTTTTCCGGTATGCGGGCATTTTGCCCTTACCATCCGCAACTATTCGCGCTAGAGCCGCATCGGTTTGTCCTTGAGTGTCATTCGAACCGAGATCGCGCAATTTGTTCGCCTTGCCAATGGAGGTGTCACCCTTTCCGTCGGGACCGTGGCACGCGGCACACTTTGTCTTGTAGAGAGCGGCATCTGCCCCTTGTGCTTCCATCGAAGGGGCCGCAAAAGCCAGCAGGGCTAACAACAGGGCAATCTGCATAACCCAAAGTTGAGTCTGTCCCGCTTTCATGTTTCGCTCCCAGAACCCGCATTTAAAACGAATATCGCAAAGAAAGTGTGACCAAGTTCGCCCGAAAATTGCGTGGTGCGAAAGTGTCCTGGACGAGATTGTCTTGGTCCTCGTGGTAGCCGTAGTAGCCCCAATACGCTTTGCCAGTCCATCCCTTCGCAAAGTGGTAGTCGATCCCACCGAACGGTTGATAGTAGGTCGAATCCAGCGGCCCCGATGGGGCGTTCGGCGAAATAATCAGCACTGTGCCGGTTGTGCCTGTTAGGTTCGCGCCTGCCCTAGCCGTCAGTCGCCGCGTCGGAGTCCAGGAAGCGTCGAAGTATCCGAAATTCGAATTGTTGGTGTAAGTGGAAAGCTGTTGGACCAAACCCGGAACCCCGGTGCAATTCACAGTCGACGGGCCAGTCACGACCGCGCTGCTGGTGAAGCAGATCAGGATTTGTGAGAAGACATCGTTGAAGTCGTAGCCCAGCTCCAGTCCGAATTTCTCGTTCGGCTGAAATCCCGCTGAGACCGCGTATACGCGGTTGTGTTGCAAGTTATTCACTTCAAATACGTTGTTGCGGCCTTCCCAGATCGTCACTGAGCCACTGAGGTTGAACCAATCCGCGGGTTTGTAGGTCGTGCGCAGCCGGTACTCCTGCGTCTGCCGAGGACTGATGCGCGTGAACGAGTTGTCTGCGCTCGTCAATTCAGTGTCAAAACTGATTTTCATGTGGTTCACAGGACGCGCCCATATCCCGAACAGACCGGAGTATTCGTTGATCAGCGTCTCGTCGGGACTCGCTGCAGCATCGGGCGTCACAAAGGCGAACGCGCCACCGCCAATCGGCGTGCAGCCCGCCGGCAGAGCGCTCCCTGAAAGCGCGCAATCGCCACGATTTGCATTGTCGGGGAAAAAAATCTCGGTGGCCGTCTCGAAATCATTGTCGTCGATCGAGCGATGACGATAGCGAAAGCCGCCGCGAACTCCGAGCTTCGACGAAAATTGGTATTCCAACTCGGACAGATTGGTCTTCTCGTCTTGCTTCAGGAAGAGACTGGAAACCGCGAAAGAAACGTCGGGGGCCGAAGACGCGTTGTGTGTCGGAGTTCCTGCAACTCCATTGGCGGGAGGCAAGCACGTATTGGACAACGGCAGACTTCCCGGCGCGGCAAGGACGTTCGGTGCCGCCACCAGGCTCGGAGTGAAGAAAGAGCAGCTGGAATTATCGAATTCAGTGGGGTTGTGCCAATTCGAGAAATGGAACGAATCAACGAAGCTCAGCTTGCTTGTGATGCGCCAGGTCGCGCCAAAGTCGGCGTTCGCCGCTACGTGGCGTCCGAAGACCGGCCCGGTGTTGGTCTGGTTGTACAGGTTGGTTCGGGCTTCGCGGCCGGTCAGCGTTTCGAGCCAGTTGTCGACGTTCATGTTGCCGGCGGTGTAGCTGGCTTTTGCGGAAAATTCCCAGCTCTTGAAATAATTTGACTGCAAGCTGAGTTGCTCGGTCGGAGAATTGGTTCGCGTTCGGCCATGGCGCAAGTAATTGATGTACGCGCTGCAGGTGGGATTTACTACGCCGCCAGGCAGAAACGTTCCGCCGCACGGTTGTTTCGCGGCGGCATTGAAAGAAACGCCCAAGTCCACGGGAGTGCCGGTCGAGAGCAAAAAATTCTGGTTGTTGTCAGTTTGACCGGTGTCTCCCTTGTAGTAGTTCAGAATTTGGTCATAACTAATGTTGGTTCGCGGCAATACTCGGAAATCGACGCCGACGCGGTAGGCATTGACCGTGTCCTTCTCGTCCTGGAACAGCAACTGCTCGGTGCCCTGATGAATCGTTGTCAGCGTCGGTCCCTCGTTGACGTTCCGCGAGTATCCAGCGCGAAAACGGATCTTTGACTCCGGCAGCAGGAGCAACGTGTAGTCACTCATGCGGCGGCGCGTATTGTACAGATGCGGCGAGTTGCCGATAACGCAGCTGGTGCAGCTGGGCGGCCCGTATCCCGCCGGACCGTTCGCAAACGGAGTTGTCGGATTCAGCGGATTCGCTAGCAGCGAATAGTTCCACGTGTTCTCGTCGCGCCGGAACAAGACATCAAAGTCATACCAATTGTTCTTGCTGATACGCAGGCGGCTGATGTTATTGGGATCGCCGCCGTAGCCGAAATTGTCGAAGTACAACCTGTCGAACAACGATCCGTGGTGATTTAACGACTGCATTTCGGTCGTAAAACCCAACAGTCTGGGTCCCTGCTGCAGGTTCACAAACGTGTCGTACGTGGATGTGTCTCCACCTATGCTGGTTATCCGCCCGCCAAATTCGATCGATTGCTTGATGTTGTAGTTGCCCTGGTCTACGCCTTTCTGCTCATCGTCTTGTGCGACAGCCGATGGCACGAAGAATCCGGAAAGGAGCATCGGAAGGATCAACGAAAAGATAAAGTTGTTCGGTTTGGTCGTATTTTCTAGCATCGAGAGCCCCTACTTGAAGAACACGCTGCTGAAGTTCGAGCCGTGGATCGCCGTGTGGCACAAGGTGCAGGACTGGTATTTTTGAGCCTGGTTGTGGAACGAGGGTGTCGATGGCGCGCCCGCATCGACGTTGAAGGAATGGCACTCCAGACATAGCAGGTTTGTCTGGCTACGCTTCAGGAGCCTTGGGTTCGATGATCCGTGCGGAGTATGGCAAGCGGCGCACCCTTCGGTCTTCACCACCGGGTGTTCATACACGAACGGTCCAGCTTTTTCCGTGTGGCATTTGAAACACACAGCATCTTCCGACGCCGTCGCCCGCAACTGGCGATTCAGAAATCCGCCATGCGGGTTGTGGCAGTCACTGCACTTCACCAACCCTTCGTTTACCCGATGATGGAATGTTCGGCTGAATTGCTGCTTCGCTTCAAGGTGGCAGGTGTAGCAAAGCTGCGGCTGCTTATCCTTTAACAGGTATTGCGATTCTTTCGCGTGGTGCGGGTCGTGGCAATCGGTGCAGCCCACGTTGTTCTGCAGGTGCGCCGATCGGCCAAAGTTGCTGTGCTCCTCGCCGTACTGGTGGCAGCCCAAGCACCTCGCGCTGATGTCCTTCGCGGACGCGTTCTTGAACGTAAAGATTTTTGTTTTGTCGCCACCGCTGTCAACGTGCTCTTTGCCGGGACCGTGGCAGGCCTCACAACCGTGCCACTCGGGTCCCTTTTTTGTATCCAGCGTGGTGGCAATATGAGGAGACGCTTCGTAGTTCTTGAAGAAATCTTTCGTCGGCATGTCTTCGTGGCACGTCTTGCACGTCTCAGAACCTACATAAAGGGACGGGTCCACAGAGTGTCCCGAGCTTTTGGCTTGAGGCTCGGCCGGAGATTGTGAGGCCCGTGGACGGGCACGCCCCTGAGCGAGGAAAATGAAGAGACCAAGCGCTCCAGATAGGAGCGAAATCAGAAGGACGGAGCAGCCACCGTTAGGGCGAAACATCCAAACCCTCCAAACAGTTCTCAATGGAGCAGCAATCCATCTGCCGTTGTTATCTAATATAATATATTATTTATATATAATATTAGATAGGGGGATGGCTGAAATTCTCGACCCTTAATTACAGGCGTCGACTACTGATTTCTTTGGAGGGGAAACGGTGGTCACAAACCCATGCACACCGCTGATTGCAATATCCCGAAGTCTGGATTCACTGTCAATCTAAATTGCGAATTTTCACCTATTAGTAATCCATTCGACGCCATGCGATCCATTTTGGTCCCGATCCGATGGACCAAATGAGAAAAAGGTGCCAAAACGCCACAACGAAGAGGTGCTTCGAGCGCCCCCGCGTGGTCCGCACACTCGGTTTGAGCGGGCGCTAAAGGATGCTAAGATTGAACGGTTCCATTGGCATGATCTACGCCACACGGCCGCTCGTCGTCTCCGACTGAAGGGCGCAAAACTCGAATACATCGTCGAGTTTCTTGGCCACAAGACTTTGGCGACGACGAAGAGATACGCGCATTTGCGTCTGACCGCGCTTCAAGACGTCGTGGCGCGGTTGGAGGAGAACCCGACGGTTCGAAAGGGCACTTTTACTGGCTCTAGAACTGGACCCGGGCTATCAGGCGAAGCGGCGATTGACCCGCAAGTGAAAGTGAATTGAAAATTTAGGGGCGTAGCTCAGTGGTAGAGCAGCGGCCTTTTAAGCCGAAGGTCGTGGGTTCGATCCCCACCGCCCCTACCAAACCTTCCACAAACGCCAGTGCTTAGCCAATCTGGCGGCAACAAACACAGCGTTGTAGTGATTAGAGTCGACCATCGCTGTGCGCTGGACCTCAGCATCCGCCAAAATCCACTACAATCCGCGGGCCATGACTCGACGGAGCATTTAGTTCCCGGCGAAAAGATAATCGACATTTTCGAATCCGCTCTAGCAAACAAGCGTGCGGTCCGAACGACGCGATAAAGTTTTGCCTGAAGAAAAAACAGATTGTGATGCAACTCACATTCCCTGGAGACTCGATGAAAAGTGAACTGTCACGACGCTCATTTATGACCGGCACGCTCAAAACCGCTGCTGCCGCTACGTTGGCTCTTTCCGCCGCAGAGCAGGCGAACTCCGCCCCAACGCCACAGGATTCTCCCGCCGCCACCGCATCAAGCGGAAGTCGGATCGTCGACATTCATATCCACTTTCAGAAAAAACCCGGATTCCTTGACGACTTCCTCCGCACCACCGAGCATCTCAACCTCACCGGATGCATTCTCACGCCATTCGAAGACCGCAAAGAGGTCGCCGAAGTCGCCAAAAAGCATCCGACGCGCATCATTCCCATGGGCTCTGTTCTCCTCGACGCGCCTGATGCCACGCAGCAGATCGAGGAGCTTCACGACCTCGGCTATCGCGGTCTCGGTGAACTCGAATTCCCAAAGAAAACCTACGTCGACCCGTCGTACACAAAAGTCTACGAACTCGCGAATCGCTACAAATGGGTCGTCCTTTTTCACACGGGCATCGTTCTGCGCGCAAAATTCACCGAACCAGAAGATGTCGCGTCCTACCGCATGAGTTCACAATTTATTGAAGAGATCGCCCGCCGATTCCCTCAAATCACAGTCATCGGCGCACACTGCGGCAATCCCGACTATCAGTGGTCCGCCGAAATCGCTCGTTGGAATCCCAACGTCTTTTTCGACCTGAGCGGCTCGACACTCACAAAACTAAGTGGCCGTCTCGATGAGTTTTCGAAATTCTTCTGGTGGTCAAACACCGGCGAAGGCACCGAAACTCCCGACAAAAATCCCAGCGCCTTCACCAAAATCGTCTTTGGTACAGACACCACTGTCGCCAACGCAGCCAACGTCCTATCCCAGTACAACGCTATGTTCGACGCAAACGGCGTCCCCGTCTCCGCCCGCAAGCTCGTTCTAGGAGGCACTCTCTCGAAAATCTTCGGACTTCCCGCTTGAGCTGAACCAAAACGCCTCTCGAAGCACGCACGCCTCCCGCTCCGTCGACTAAAAATACCTAGCATCCCGACGGGACAGTGGCGAATCTAGTAACTTCAGGAGGGCAATCATGCGAATCGTAGTGATCGGCGGTACTGGACTCATCGGCTCAAAGCTCGTCACCAAACTGCGCGCAGGCGGACACGAAGCCATCTCCGCATCTCCCAATTCCGGCGTCAACACGCTCACCGGCGAAGGACTCTCCGAAGTTCTCACCGGCGCGTCGGTGGTCGTTGACGTCTCCAACTCCCCATCGTGGGAGGACGCCGCGGTACTCAATTTCTTCGAAACATCAACCCGCAATCTTCTCAGCTACGGCGCGGCCGCCGGCATCAAGCATCTCGTCGCATTGTCGGTCGTCGGCACCGATGATCTGGCCGAGAGCGGCTATTTCCGCGCTAAAATCGCCCAGGAAAAATTGCTCAAGGCCTCATCCGTCCCCTACACCATCGTTCATGCGACGCAGTTTTTCGAATTCCTGCAAAAGCTCGCCGACTTTTGTTACGACGGCAAAGACATCCGCATCCCCCACGTACTCTTCCAGCCGATGTCTGCCGACGATGTCGCGACCGCGGTCGCCAGAGTCGCCGTCGAGCCGCCGATCAATGGCGTCGTCGATACCGGTGGCCCGGAGCAGTTCCGGCTCGACGATCTCGTCCGCGAGCGCCTCGCCGCAGCTAATGATCCTCGCCCGGTGATCACCGACCCGAACGGCCGTTACGCAGGCGCGCTGATCACGGAACGCACGCTGCTCCCCGGCAAAGACGCTCGCCTCGGCACAACGCGCCTCGCAGCGTGGCTCGCGCAGTCCGCCGCGCAAAACACAGCAAAAGCGGCAACGGCGAAGCACTAGCGCGCCAGCCGAAGCAAAACTCAAAAACATAAACGCACGTCGCACGAATCACGGTGTTGTAGGGGCGCAGCATTGCTGCGCCCCAGCTCGGCAAGATGTAAGCAGAACGCATCTGAAAAATTAAAAACCGAAAGGACCGCCTATGTGGATCGCAAATCTGATCTTGCTGTCTCTGTTCCTGGTTCCCGTCACGCTACAGCCAAACGAAACGCCGAAACAACCGCCAGCGCCATCACCAGCAACACCAGCCGCGCCTCAAGCCGCCGCCGCCCCCGAAGCCCAAGTAACCGAACTTATGTCGAAGGATCTCCCCGATTTTCCCGGCAAAGAAGGCCTGATGATCACCGTCGTCTATCCGCCAGGTTCTTCCGATCCCATCCATCGCCACAATGCCGACGCGTTCGTCTATGTTCTCGAAGGCAGCATCGTTATGCAGGTGAAGGGCGGAAAAGAAGTCACGCTCACGCCAGGCCAAACCTTCTATGAAGGTCCCAACGATGTCCACGTCGTCGGTCGCAACGCCAGCAAAACCAAGCCGGCAAAATTCATCGTGCTCTTGCTGAAAACCAAGGGCGCCCCTGTTTTGATTCCGGAAAAGTAGAAGTAGCTCTATCCGGAATCACCTCGGTGCCGCAGTTCGCACCGCGCATCGCAAGGTTATGCACACGCAGTGGCGCTGGGTTTTCGCGATTTCTCCAGCTCATCCCTGGCGAAGGAGAATCGCAGACAGCCCGGGAACTCTGCGTGTAGCATTTTCTTTTTATTGAAATTGATTTGATTCGAGCCGCAACACAGCGCTCGGCAACACCGCGGATCGCCCAGCTCCGCCGCTATTTCTTCTTCTTCTCCGCCCGCGGAGCGAAATACCCTCGCCGCGCCTCCACCTTCAACGCATCGCGATCCACTTTCACTTTCAACCGGTGATACGTCCCGTCCGCCTTCACCTGATCCAGCGACATCTCCAATATGTACAAATACTCCGGTGCCTGCGTCAGCTCCTTGAACCCGCCTTCCAGATCATTATTATTGTGAAAAAATTTCCCGCCGCTCCCATTCGCAAACTCCGCCATCACATCTTCACTCAAATTCATCGACTCGCTGTGATACTCCGCCATTTCCCCGGTCATCAAGTCGCGCGCCGACGCCCCGCCTCGCTCGCTCGCATCCATATTTGTCGTATAGAGCCCGCGCGTATCCATCGCGCTGATCGTTACGTTCGATCGCGCCGCAAGGTCCAGCACCTCCGATTTCTCGATCATCGCGTTTTGCGTCACCGTCACAAATCCCGGCGAAAACAAAATCATCACGTGCTGACCGGGCAATTGCCCCATCCTTCGCACATATTCCTTCACCGTCGAAAGCGTCACCGCAATATCACGGTCGCCCATCTCCAAAATCTGCCCCGCCATCGACCGCACCATCCGGCTCGACATATCCGAATCCACCGCCACGCCGCCTCCCATGCTCGACGGATTGCCCGTCGGACTCGACGAACCTCCTCCGCCTGCGACGTGCGCGCATGCCCCGTAGGCCGCTATGCCCGATTCCAGCGCCTGCTCGTTATGCTTGTTCACGATCAAGTCCGCCTGATACACGCTGATGGGCGGACACTCATGGCTGTCGTGCTGATAAAGCGAATGCACGCTGATCTTCTCCACCGCAGCGTCCAACACCGCCCGGTCGCGCGTCGCCCCGCTGTTCGTCCCCGACGTCGTCACCACCGCCGCCATATCCGTTTCGCCCAGCGACTCCCCCAGCATCTTCGTAGCAACTCTCTTGATCCTCAAAAGATCGCTCGGCTGGAAATGCATATCGTCAAACAAAAAAACAATAAACCTCTGCGGCACCACCGCCGGCGGCGCCATGCTAAAAACAAACGGCGTAGTCCCACTCCCGCCTGGAGCACCGGCAGCCCCACCAGCCGCCACCGCCCGCCTCTGCACCGTAAACCCCGCTATCGCCTTCGCCTTATCCTGATCAAAAATCTGAAAGTCTCCCTCCTTCAAATCCCCGACCACCCTCCCCTTCCCATCCCTCACCACCACCGGCACCAACACCGAATTCACCCCCACTTGAATCTTGAAGGTGCCGGCCTGCGGCGCGGCCCCATCACTCGCCTGCTGCGCCGCCATCCCAGCGCAAACACAAAGGCACAACCCCACGCAGCAAAACAGAGCCGCCGCGCAGCGTCTCCGGCCGTGGTTCATGCATTTTAGAAAGCGTTCAAAGTGATTGAGGCGCATCGGATTGTAGTTATTGGACGCTCCCATGATCTCATGCGTCCACCTTGCAGAAAGCTATCGACCCATATTGTCGAGAACCCATACGCTCCCCGACCGCTGAGACATGGTGATCATCATGCGATCCCCCGCGATGGAAAACCCCACGTTGGGCATGGATCTACCGACCATTAAACTCGGATCATTGAAATGCGTCACTTGGGAGACCTTCCCGATCGCCTTACCCGCGATCGCGTCAAACCGCATCCCGTAAACATTGAAATAGCCTTGATCCTCGGAAAGAAAATAAATCCACTTGCCGTCCGGAGACCATCTTGGTTTGTCAGCCCAGTGCTTTCCATCGCTGATACGCACCCAATTGCCCCCGGAAGTGGGAGCGACAAAAATTGCAGACTCAGAATCCAAAGGCACATCTTTTATCCCTTCAAACGCGATCCATCGCCCATCCGGTGAATAGTGGGCCTGCCACAAATCGGTCTCTGAGTCTGTGGGAACAACAACCTGACGCTGCTCGTCTCCATCAGAACGGCGAGCCAACGATGAGAACTTCCAGATTTCGGCCCGTTGCGTTTGCGGATTCTCTATTGTCGCCAGCAACCAGTTGCCATCCGGGGACCAATCGTGCACAAACATTGCCCGAGAGCTGTGACGCGCTACCTCCCGCTCCTCGCGTGACGCCACCTCCCAAACAACAAGACGATTATCTTGGTTTTGAAAATCCTGTCGCAGATACGCTAATCGAGTTCCATCAGGTGACCACTGAGGCTCGTCACGCACGTATGCGTCGTCCGCAGCGACAGGTGCCTCACTTCCGTCGACAAGAGACTTTTGCCACAATTCCCACTTTCCAGCGCGGTTGCATGCGAATACGAGTTTTTTGCCATCCCTGGAGAGATTACCTTCCCACGCCTCAAAACCAGGGGAGGTGACTGGCTCTCCGTTTCCGGTAAGCCGGCTGTTCGTCGAGTCGAAAGGAAAGATCCAGTCTCGGACATGCTCAGGTTCGCTGGTGAAGGCGAGTCGTTTCCCGTCCCGAGATAGAGCAAGCTCGGCCTCATTATCGGTTCCGGTCGTCAATCGTTCGAATCCGGTCACACCTAGTGTTTTACGATCGATTGATAACCGAAATACATTTCGCACTCCACGAAAGCTCCTTTCGAAATAAATCGTGTCCCCCGATGGCGCCCACTGAAATGCGGAGTCACGATCCGCCCAGGCGGCGGTTCCTGGACCAGCCACCTCGCTCGCTATTTTCGAGATCTCGGCCGGAATCTCGGTCCTGATTGGTTTTCCCTCGGAGTAGGCAGGCCCCGTCCAAAACGATCGAATTGGTTCAGCGTCAAGCGACCATCCCCAAAGCGTTATGCGCTGTCCATCCGGGTGCCACGACGCCGACATAATCCAATTGTCTCGCGTCAGGCCTGCGAATACTTCTCGCGGCTCGCCGCCTTCGGCGTCGACCACAAAAACCTTGTTTGGGAGCGCTGACCCAGTCGTCCGGAACATCAGGTGGCGGCTGTCCGGCGACCATCGCGGATAAATTCCGAACGACGCTACTTGACGCCTGACTTCAGTTCGACCTACCGCTGGGACAATATAAAGACCACCATTGCCGCCTTCCGAACGATAGGCGATGTACTTGCCGTCGGGCGACCAGTCCGGCTGCCAGTCGTTCGCCGGTCCGTGGGTGAGTTGCACAGCATCGCCGCCAGTCACTGCCTGAATCCAGATGTCCGCTTTGCCGTCATGGCTCAATGCGTAGGCGATGGAGCGCCCGTCCGGAGACCAGGTCGCTCCGCTTTGCAGACCAGGCTGAAACGTCACTCGGGTCAGGTTTCGTTGCAACGGATTTCGGTTTGTGGCCGAGCGCACGAAAAACCATGCGGCAGCGCCCGCGACCAACGCAGCCACAACGCCGAACGGTAACAAAAATGACCTATGTCCAGTGCTACCGTCTTGGGTACTGAGCTTCCGCGTTCGAGTGTCCGTGACCGCCCCGATGAAACGATATCCCCTGCGAGGCACCGTCTCTACGAATCGAGGATTCTCCGCGGAGTCACCCAGCACATCCCGAATCTTATTGATTGCGGCGTTCAGGCTCCCATCAACGTCCACGAACGTATCGGGCCAAAGCCTCTTCTGCAGTTCTTCTCGGGTGAGTACTTCACCCGGCTTCTCGAGCAAAGCCAGCAACAGCTGAAATGGCTGATCGCCTAGCCTCAGCTTTGCCCCAGCCTTGCGAATCTCGCCCGAGCGTGGATGCACTTCGTATGTGGCGAACCGGATGACTTCGGAGATGGAGTTTACTGATTCCATCGAAGGGACCTACTCAATGCGTGCCCTAGTCTAACATTCTGCTCCAAATCAATCGCCATTCCTTTCATTCAGACTGACGTATAACCACAACCTTTACATCGAGTTAGCCGTTCACGCGAATTTATGGCTGCACTGAGATCGTTTTACTTGCCCATCCATTGAGGTAGCAACTCCAACCCGCGAGATTCGCCCCCACGCAACAAGCGCTGGGAGGCGACATGAATCCTTCGACGGAACCACCTCAATGTGTCAAGACGCGAGCGAGCTTTGTCACCCGATTGAGACTTGGGTCGGCACTGCTCATTCTGATCCTTGGGTCTTGTACTAGCGTCTCGGCACGCCCTTCGAATGCCATCGACATCCTTGTCTACAACTATGCAAGGGTCCCAGCCCCAGTTCTTTCAGCCGCGGAACGCGAGGCCGGCAAGATCCTCGGCGTCACCAGTTCCGAATTGAGCTGGGTCGATTGCGCACCGGCCTCCACAACGAACGAACGGTGCCATGTTGGTTGGACAAAGCAATCCCCCGGGCTAAGGTTCATCGCTGGATTCAACAAGTACCAATACCGCGAGTTTGGCCACGCAGACGTCCCCGTGTTGGCGACCATCTACTACGAAAGAGTTGCGCGGCGCGTCCATGAAGAAAATGCGGATTCCGAACTTGGGACGGTCCTTGGGGCTCTGGTGGCACATGAACTTGGCCATCTTTTTCTGGAAGACTTCAAACATTCGACGGTCGGCGTTATGGAACCCAGTTGGGGAAAAGCTCAATTTAGGTCGGTTCTCAACGGCAACCTGACATTCACAACCGAGCAAGAGATGAGGATCAAGCAGCATCTTGAACTTCGGGAACGAGCCGCCCAGGATTCGAACGGCACGAGCCTGAAAATCGAAATAGATTCGGGCTTTCTCGTTGTCGTCCGAGCACAGATTGAAAACGTGAACGACTTAAAATTTATTGTCGACACCGGGGTCACAAATACCGTCATCGATCGGAAGTTGGCGGACAAGCTCCGGCTCCGACGATCCGCAGGCACAATCCTCAGCTTTGAGGGTTTCCTTCCGATGCAACGGACAAGGATTGCGAATCTTCATCTGGGTCCGCTGCTCGCCAAGGATATCCAAGTGTATGTTGCGGATCTTCCTAGGTTCTCTTCACTTGCCAAAAGGGTGGATGGAATTATCGGTATGGATGTTTTGGGCGCCGCGAAAAAATTCACGATCGACTACCAAAAGCGAACGTTGTTGCTGGAACCCGCTGACAATCCGGAGCAAGCTCAGCTCTCTTCAAAGTGCTTCGCGATTCCAGCGACGATTCAGGGCGTCTCGGCACGCCTGCTCGTCGACACAGGATTTCCAGGTATCCTCCTTTACCGCGACCGCTTGCTTCGACAACTCCCCGGGGCGCGCATGGGTCCGTCGACCTACGTCAAAATTGGGCATCTGAATCTCACCCAGGTCGAAATGCCAGGGCTGCAAGTCGGCGGCGTGCAGGAGTCAGCAAGAGTTTTCTTGGTGGACGGACCGCGTTCGAATCTGTTGCCTAATGTGGACGGTTTTCTTGGGCCCTCATCCCTTCGCACCAAATGGATCGAATTCAACGTGGAACAGCATATGGTGCGATGGCGGTGATTTAGCAAGCGATAGCTTGAACATTGTTTAGAATCAATCTCACGTCCTTCAAACCCTTCTAGCTACTCATTCTTTGATTGAACTTGCGCGGGCGGCGTGGATGGATTACAAACGGAGCCGATTTCTGCGAGGAAAAATGATGGCGTTCAAGTTTTGCTCTGCCGCGTTTCAGACTTCCCTGCTTGCGATTTTTTGCGCTTCTGCGTTCACGATTGGCGCTTCGAATTCGCGCGCGCAGAACACGCCGAACGATGTGCCGCCTGTGATCGACGTCCACGTTCACGCCATGGACGACATTCCGGGCGCGGTGCCGATGTGTCCGAACACGGCGAAGTTCACCGCTTCCGATCCTAAAACGAAGGAAGCGCCATTTGGGTGGGTGCAGGAAGAGTGCACGCCGAAGCTTTATCCCGCCGCGAAGGGCGAATACATGAAAGACGTCATCGCCGAAATGGAGCGGCTCAATGTCACCGCTGTCGTTTTTGGCGATCCCAAGAGCGTGCAGAAATGGAAAGACGCTGGCGGGAAGCGCGTCATTCCCGGCACCAGCTTCAGCCAGGGCATTCAGCTCGGCCAGCGCGTTCCCGTCGACGAGCTGCGCAAAGATTTCACCACCGGCGGATTCAAAGTGATGGGCGAAATCGGATTGCAGTACGAGGGCATCTCACCCAGCGACATGAGCGTCGATCAATATTTCGCGCTCGCCGAAGAACTCGATATTCCCGTCGCGGTTCACATGGGCACCGGCGGCTCGGGCCGCGCCAACCTCACCGTGCCGACATTTCGCGGCTCCAAAGGCGATCCGCTTCTATTCGAAGAATTGCTCGCGCGTCATCCCAAGCTGCGCCTGCAGGTGATGCACGCCGGCTATCCGATGATCGACAACATGCTGACGCTGCTTCAGGCCAACTCGCACGTTTACGTCGATGTCGCCGGACTAATCTGGAGCTATCCCATCAAGGAAGTGAATCGCTACATCCAGCGCATCGTCGAAGCCGGCTTCGAAGATCGCGTCATGTTCGGCACCGATCAATTGATCTGGCCCAAGCTGATGGCCTACTCCATCAGCGTCATCCAGAACGCCGAATATCTGACGCCCGAAGAGAAGCGCGACATCCTCTACAACAACGCCGCCCGCTTCCTGCGGCTCGATACAGCGGCGACGAAATAACATTTCAAAGTTTCGTCGCCCAGCACAAAAAAGCCTGTCATCCTGAGCGAAGCGAAGGATCTCAGCGTTCAGCCCAAGCACAATCGCAACGACTCAGTCACAGTTGAAACGCACCGTACCGCTCAGGTTTCGGCGTCGGCGGTGCGCACGGTGGATGGGGCGCGGTTTTTGCGTTTCCATTCGTGGTCGTGGCGCAGGCGGGATTGGTGTTTCTTCACTTGGGATTCTAGCTCGGCGAAGGCGGTTTTGCAGGCGGTGCGAGCGCTGTCGGCGGTCGCGGTGGCGTGCAGCGTTCCCGTCGGGAGCGACAAGTTCAGCGAAAAAGTGTGATCCTGAGTATGCTCGCTTCGCGAAAAAACGCCGTGGAGTTGGACTAAGTCAGGTTCGTAAGTTTTGAGCAGGCGTTCCAGTTTTTCAACGTGGTGCGCGGTGTCGGCTTCGACCGCACCGTTGGTCTCGACATGCTTGTGGCTGATGGAAAGTTTCATTCAGGCACCTATCGGGTGAATTTGCGTCGGGGAGGGTCGCGCAGTCTTCGGCGTCGTGGTGCGAACTTGGCCTGTTGCGGAAAATTGTTGGCCGGTTGCTTCGCGAATTTAGATCACGCCGCATTGTTGGCTTAGGATAGCGCTGCGAAATGTAGGCGGCAATCGTACTTGCGAAGCCGATTGTCGTGTTAGTCCTTCGGTCGATGTGGGTGCGGGTAAATTGGATTTCGATGTGACGAAAACGCAGGAAAACTCGAGAGTTCCGGCCGAAGTGCGCAACGAAATTCGGATAGGGCCGGCGGGATGGTCGTACACGGACTGGGCCGGATACGTGTACCCGACGAGGAAACCGAAGGGATTTCACGAAGCGACTTATCTGGCGCAATTTTTCGACACGATCGAAATCAACACTTCGTTTTACGGACCGATGCGCGCCGATCACGCAAAGCTGTGGCTCGATCGAGTGTCGGCGAATCCGCGATTCCTGTTCACTGCGAAATTGTGGCAGAAGTTCACGCACGATCCGGTTTCGACGCGCGACGACGAACGCGTGTTGCGCGAAGGATTCGATGTTTTGCGCGGCGCGGGAAAACTCGGCGCAGTGCTGGCCCAATTCCCTTTTTCGTTTCATCGCTCCAGGGAAAACATAGTCGGTTTGACGGTGCTGCTGCAACGCTTCGCCGACTATCCGTTGTCGGTCGAGTTGCGACACGCATCGTGGAATGACGCCGAAACTTTCGCGCTCTTGCGCGAGCACAACGCCGCGCTCTGCAACATCGATCAACCCATCATCGGCCGCTCGATCGAGCCGCGCGATTCTCCAATCGGCGCGACAAATGTTCCGGCCGCCGCGGTCGCGCCCATCGGATACATTCGATTGCACGGGCGGCGGTACGACACGTGGTTCAGCGACGATCCAGCGATGCCTCCGTTTGAGCGCTACAACTATTTGTACTCGACCGAAGAATTGGCTCCGTGGGCGACGCGCATCAAGCGCGAAAGCCAGCACGCCCAAAAAGTTTTCGCCATCACGAACAATCACTACCTCGGCAAAGGCGTAGTCAACGCGCTCCAACTCCTCAGCATGCTGAAGGGCGCCAAGGTCAACGTCCCCGATCCTCTGCGCGTGAAGTACCCCGAACTCGAAAAAATCGCCGACCTGCCGCCGGAGCGCCCGACGCTGTTCCCGATGAGCTGAATCTCGAAGGTCGGCGCGAGGCGGGGAAAAGGAAAGATGGCGAGATAAACTCGCCGCTACAAAGACAAAGACGGAGGCGATTGGTTGGAACAGCTCAGCGCGATTCCCGAAATGGGATGGGGAGGGGGTATACCCCCGGGTTGTTTTGTGAAGAGTGTGGAAGTGGTTGGTTTTGTTTGGGTTGCGATGGGGGTATTTTGAAGAGTGTGGAAGCCCTTGAGAACACTGGGGTTGCGGAGGGGTGAAAGAGCGGCTAATTCGAATAGATTCGAGCTTCACGGAGCATGATAACCTAAAGGTTACGGTTTGTCAAGGTGTGTTTACCTTGCAGGTAATTCGAATGATGTGAGGCTAAAACGGCGGCACCGGTGACATGAGTTCCTCGGCTCCCCAGGCGATTCGAGACTCAGGATCGATGCCGTGCTTGGATTTTGATGGAAACGTTTCGTCGGTCTCGGGTTTCACAAGTTTCCAGTTTGTTCCTATCGATCCGACCTTCTGCCCCTCCGATCGTTTAGCCACGGGTTCCTGGCTAAATCTGAACCCGAAGTCGTCGAGCGCGCTCCCTGAAGGCTACCTCACCACCTTCAAGAATTTCGCAAACGTGCTTACGGATCACTGGATTTTCAAGGCCCCCGCTCTCGTACGAGAGTTCCGGCAGGAACCCTGGGCGATGCGGACCGCATTGCGCGACGATAACCTGGTCCGCGTCAGTGTTTACTACGAGATTCGCATTGTGGGTGACGACAATTATCTGTCGCCGGGCTTTGGCAGCCCGAAACTGCTCCACAAGGTCATCGTAGATTGATTTGGGGTCTAAGTTCTCTTCCGGTTGGTCGATGATTAGAGGTCGGTCGTCTTCTGTGTCAATGGCAACGTACAAGAGCAACATGACGATGCCGCGGGTCCCGGGGGAGAGACGTTCAATTTCAACGCCTCCGTATTGCAGTCCGTAAGAGACATCTATATGCGAAGTCCGATAGAGCCACGTTGATATCTTCTTAGCCCAAACTGCGAATGCTTCACGATCCACGCGCTTCACAGGCGCATGTTCGATAAGTTGGAGCTCATGTCGCCTTCGAAACTCCGCCATCGCGTTCGCAATTTCGGTCGAGCTCCCTCGTGACCAAGCTGGTAGCAGTTCCGTCATCGCTACCTCGAGTAGCGCTCCTTTTCCTTTAAACGGTCCCGTTTCTCTCAAGTCGAGGAGTTCTTCTCCAGCCTTCGCCCAGATCGCAACGTCGACGGTTCTCCGGACCGAAAAAGAGAGCCTGCCAAGCTCCCCTCCCTGTGAGCTGAGGTTAGCCTTCAATGGAGCATACAGAGTAGACAGTACGCGCTCTTCGTCGACAATCGCCTGAAAAATAGCTGCATATGCTGCCGAACGTTCTTCCAGCAGCTCGGCGATGCGGTTGTCTGCCGACTTCGCCAACTCTATTTCTTTTCCGAGCGCGGCGAGGGCTGATTCATCTTTCGATATTTTGTCTGAAAGACGTTTAAGCTTCTTTGCGTTTTCGGTATCAATGCCAGTCAACAATCGCAGCCGGTTAAGTTCCTTCCTGAGGAGACTCAGCGTACGGGTCGAAAGATCTGATTTGGCACCAATCAAGGGTGTTTCGAGCGCCTTCGGATCTAAGTCGATCTCATTCTCGGCGGGTCCAGAAAGTTTTTTGACATATTCCGTTGCAACTTTTAGCTCTTCTTTTATCGTGGAGTCGACGTCTCCCGCAAAAGTGAGCTGAAATGACTTCCATTGTTCAGTGGTAAGTGCTGCTTGGACGTGCTTTTTTTGAAATTCCTTCCATTGCCTTGGTAGGAGAGTCAATCGGATATCTCTCGCGTCTTCTTGCAACACCAACAAATGGCTGCGGCGATTTTGCGCATCCTGAACTTTACGCTGCAACTCGTCGACTGCCAGAGACAGCTCCTCCAAGCGGTCGGCACGTTCTTTGCTGCTCTTGTTGGTAAGAGCCTTTCGTTCCTTCTTATCCTTCTCAATCGACTGTTTCTTGTCATTCCATTGCTTGGTCAAGCTAGGGAGTTGAGCCTTCCTTGACCACTCGGTCGTCAGCAACTCTGATGTCGAGTCGAGAACCTGCTGCTGCCGTTCGCGTGTGCCTCGGGCGCGCGCAGCCCGGACGTCCAGAGTAGCTCGCGGAAAGAGGACGCGCCCATCCGGTCCTCGACAGGATGAGTTTGGAAAATCACTCGCTCGATCTCTGCCAGCAATTGATCCTCAAGACCTTCTGCAGAGCAAAGGTCGTCGACGAACTGTTGAGAAAGGTACTGAACACGGGGAATTCTTCTGAGTCGTCGAATTCGGTATCACCAAAAGATGTGTGCGTCGTCTCGCCCGAATCCCATGTCAGGATAGATTTGGCACCCGATAAATGTTACGCGGCTCGGCGAATAAACGAAGCATTGCTGTCACGGGAGGAGAAGGCATAAGCACCGCCGGCGATAAAATCAGCAAGCGCGGTCTTTCCGGAACCTCGAGCGCCGATTATCGCCACAAGGCCGGGATT
>DASXPD010000077.1:0-3220 GCA_036493835.1 Candidatus Acidiferrum sp.
CAGATCGAAGAGGCCAAAAAGCGCGACCATCGCGTGCTCGGCAAGCAGCTCGATCTGTTTTCCATTCAGGAGCTCGCCGGCCCGGGTCTGATTTTCTGGCATCCCAAGGGCGGCATCATCCGCAAAGAGATGGAAGACTGGATGCGCGACCAGTATCTCAAGCGCGGCTATTCGCTGGTGTACACGCCGCACGTGATGCGCAAGCAGCTTTGGCAGACCTCGGGCCACGAGGGCTATTACTCGCAGAACATGTTTGACGTGATGGAACTCGACGACGCCGAGTACCGCCTGAAGCCGATGAATTGCCCCGGGCACATCCTTATATATAAGGACTCGCTGAAGTCGTATCGCGACTTGCCGGTGAGGCTGGGCGAGTTAGGCACGGTGTATCGCTATGAGCGCTCGGGGGTGATGCACGGGCTGTTGCGGGTGCGCGGCTTCACGCAGGACGATGCACATATTTTCTGCACGCCGGAGCAGATCGAAAAAGAAATTGCCGATTGCGTTGAGTTCGCGCGCGACGTGTTGAAAGATTTCGGCTTCGACAAATTCGTGACCGAGCTCTCAACCTGGAACCCTGACGACAAGAAGAGTTTTGTGGGATCAGAAGAGCAGTGGAACTCCGCGACTTCGTCTCTCGAAAAAGTTCTGCAGCGTTTGCAGATTGAATACAAGACCATACCCGGGGAAGCCGCGTTCTATGGCCCGAAGATCGATATCAAGTTAGTCGACGCCATCGGCCGCCTGTGGCAGCTTTCAACGGTCCAGTTCGATTTCAACCTTCCCGCCCGCTTCGGTCTCGAATATGTCGCCGAAGACGGCACCCGCAAGCAGCCAGTCATGGTGCACCGCGCCCTTTATGGATCCATCGAGCGCTTCTTCGGCGTGCTGATCGAGCACTACGCGGGCGCGTTTCCGGTATGGCTCTCACCGGTGCAGGTGGTGCTGGTACCAATCGCCGAGCGCCACGTAGAGTATGCAAACAAAGTCGCGTCTCAGCTTCGCGAATCAAATGTCCGCGTCGAAGTTGACGCCCGCAACGAAAAAATGAACGCCAAAATCCGCGAGCACGCCCTGCAGAAAGTCCCGTTCATGCTGGTAGTAGGCGACAAAGAAGCTGAAGCCGGCAAAGTAAACGTCCGCACCCGCGGCAAAGAAAAGACCGAAGACATGCCCGCAGAGGATTTTTTGGGGCGAATCAGAACCTTGATCTTGCAGAAAACCTCCACTCTCATCTGACGACCGGGCGCTTTCAACTCGGTGGCGTCTACACAATCTGTTACTCTTTCTGCCGTCAATCCACATCGAGGTTCTTAATCCATGATTCGATCGAGAATACCCGCCATCGTGGCCATCGTCTGCTTTTTTGGCGCTCTCACTCACGCTGCCGACCAATACGCCGTCACCTACGAGCGCAACGTGCCGGTCAAAATGCGCGACGGCGTCATCCTCCGTGCCGACATTTACCGTCCCGCCGCCGACGGCAAGTTTCCCGTGCTGCTGCAGCGCACGCCCTATAACAAAGATAACGGCTTCGATTTCGGGCTCATGGCCGTGCCCCACGGCTTCGTCGTCATCTTCGAAGATGTCCGTGGCCGCTACGCCTCTGAAGGCGAGTGGTACACATTTAAAAACGAGCCTGACGACGGATACGACTCAGTCGAGTGGGCCGCCGCGCTCCCTTATTCAGACGGACGGGTTGGCATGTTCGGCGGGTCATACGTGGGTGCCACGCAGATGCTGGCCGCGATTGCGCACCCGCCGCATCTCGCCGGAATTTGTCCCATCGTGACCGCCAGCAACTACCACTCGAATTGGGTTTATCAGGGCGGGGCTTTCGAGCAATGGTTCGACCAGAACTGGACCTCCGGTCTGGCGCAGAACACATTCGATCGAGAAGTCGCCAACAACACCAACGCGCTACAGGGAATCTCGAAGTTTCCTCTCGCCAGCTACCCACTATTTAATCTCGATAAAAATTCTGATCCCGCTTCGAGCGCCGAGCTCGCGCCCTACTATCTCGACTGGCTGGCGCATCCCAATTACGACGATTACTGGAGGGCAATCTCCATCGAAGACCATTTCGGCGACATCAATGTTCCAGCATTGCACGTCGCCGCCTGGTATGACCTTTTTCTTGGCGGATCCTTGCGAAATTACGAAGGACTTAAAGCCCACGCGGCCACCGACCAGGCGAGACGCGGTCAACGGTTGATGGTCGTCGTTGGTGGTCATGCCGGCAACGGACCCAAAATCGGGGACGTGGATTTCGGCGCAGCTTCAAAAATCGACGAAGACGAAATAACCCTGCACTGGTACGAATATCTGTTCAAAGACACGCACAACGAATTCGCTTCCGACAAGCGGGCGAAAATTTTTGTGATGGGCGCAAACCAGTGGCGCGACGAGGATGACTGGCCGCTGGCCAAAGCACGCAATACGAAATATTTTCTGCACTCCGCGGGCAAGGCGAATTCGCTGGGCGGCAATGGAGCGCTTTCAACCACCGCGCCCGGCAACAAAGAACCATCCGATCAATATGTTTACGATCCAGCGAACCCCGCCCCAACCGTTGGCGGGCCGCTGTGTTGTGATTCCAAACACCTGGCCCCTGGGCCGTACGACCAGCGCGCGGTTGAGGCGCGCAATGATGTTCTCGTCTACTCGACGCCACCCATGTCGCAGGATAAGGAAGTCACCGGCCCTATCACGGTCGAACTCTATGCCAAGTCTTCGGCCGTAGATACCGACTTCACCGCCAAGTTGATTGACGTCTCACCCGACGGCTTTGCACAAAATCTGACGGAAGGAATTTTGCGGGCCCGCTACCGTGACTCGCAGGAAACGCCGTCCCTCATCACGCCCGGCCAAATATACAAACTCAATATCGACGTGTGGGCGACCAGCAATGTTTTCAAAAAAGGGCACGTGCTGCGCCTGGAAATTTCCAGCAGCAACTTTCCACGTTTTGACCGCAATCTGAACACCGGACGCAATCGCTACTTGAAGGCCAGCGAAGATATGAACTCTGATCAGCCGTTCAGTTCAGCGACGAATGTTATTTACCACGACGCGGAACATCCTTCGGCATTGATCTTGCCGCTTGTCTCCGACCATTAGGCGAGAAGGGAATTGAGCAATTCCGGGATGACCTTCGTAACCCGAATTTCCGGCCATACTCTGAGAGAATTTAGGCCGGTTCATTCGAGGGTCCATGTCA
>DASXPD010000078.1:0-5309 GCA_036493835.1 Candidatus Acidiferrum sp.
CTCGCCCAGGATCGTCGAATACTCGCGCCCATCATCTGAAAAGCCTCCGAGTCCATTAAAAAATTCGAGTTCAGTCCGCGCCGGAACCGGCTGCGGCACTCCTTTGGGCGCGACACGCCTTTGCGATTTCGCGGCGGCGAGTTCCGACTCGTCCAAACGTCTTAGTTGTTCGAAAAGGCTGCCACGACGGCTAAAAAGGACCGCGCGTGCCGCGCTTTGGAGAAGACCACGAGCCTCATCTGACACAAGCTCCGCTCGCAGAATGAAGACTGCTCCGCGCGCGCTCGCCGCTCCCGCGAGCCGGCGAGATTCAGTCGCGCGCACCATCGCCTCCAGAGTCGTCCGCAGATCCTGAGCGTAGGAGGCCGGGTTTTCATTTAGAATCACCAGGTCCACAGCCAGCTGCTTTGTCCGCCAATACTCATGAGCCTGAAGTAATTGGCGGACGATCTGAAGGTCCTCCATGTTGTCGATGCGGCATACAACGATCGGTAGATCGCCGGAAATCCCGTGGCCCCAAAGCGCGGACTGCGCGGCTTCACTCCATGTGAGCACATCGGAAGGCGGGCGAAGCGCCGGATTTGAATAGAGCACGCCGCTGGCGAGGCGTTGGAACATGGTTGCTTCGTCGGGGCTGATACCGAGATGGAACAATTGCACCTGCGCCTGCGTCCAAGCCAGCGTGAGCAGGCGTTCGAACGCCGCCGGGTTGCCGTGTTTGTCGACTAAATTGAGAACGTCGCTGCGGGATGACGCAACAAGCGTCCAAAATGTAATATGCGCAGTCGCTCCAGGCGCCAGCCTCACGCGGCGGCGAAGGCTAAAGATCGGATCAAGCACAGCGCCAGCGGTGTTCGAAAGAGGTTGGCCATCAATGACCGAGATCGGTGTGCGAATAAAACGGCCTCGACCGAGAAAACGCGCTCGATCGGTTTCGAACTGAAGGCCGCCAAAGGCGTCCCCTTCGACGACGGTAAAATGTGCCGCCCAGACTTCGGGTTCGTCGGGCGACCCACGGCGGCGTGTGGCAAGAACAGCGCCGATGTCCTGCACAAACTCTGTTTGCACGAACAGATTGGAGAAGGCTGGATGCGCGGTGTCACTTGCCTGCGGGGCCAGCACGATTTCCGCATAGGACGTCAACTCGATTTCCCGCGTCCGGTTTCCGAGGTTGGAAATCGTGACACGCCGCACCTCAACGTCGTCCTCAGGCGACACCGCTACTTCCAGCCTGGTGGTGATTGATCCATCACGTCTGGAGATCTCGACCCGATCCTCAAAGAACGATGCGTCGTAACTATCGGGTTCGACTGCGGTTGGTTGATAGCCTGCCGACCAGACCGCGCCGGTGTCGACATCGCGCAAGAACACGTAGCTGCCCCAGCAATCGCGGGTCGAATCCTCGTGCCAGCGTGTGACCGCCAGATCGCTCCAATGGCTGTATCCCGAACCCGCCGCGGTCATCATCACTGCGTAGCGGCCGTTGGAGAGAAGCTGCATTTGGACAGTAGCTTGATGTGGCGACTGGAAATGTCGCAAGGAAGGCGGAATGAGTTCGCGTACATCGGCTGCGGCCTTCACTTCTTCTCGGAGGCGGATGGCGTCTATGTCGCGCGGCGTGCGTTCCTGTAGTAATAGCTCCGTCGCCCGGACAATCGGCTCCGCGTGAAAGCGGACGCGCATCTGTCCGTCATGAAGTGCATTGGCAAGAGCGAGGATCATCATGGCTTGATGATGCGCCATATAGCAGCGAACGATCGCGACCTTCTCGTCCTCGGGGAGCCGCGCCGGCGTATAATCAAGAGCTTCATACCAGCCATACCGGCCGTGAGCCCCCGCGGCGTCCAGGGCTGCGAAATTTTGTACCGCCGCCTCGGGCGTAATCATCGCCGCCAAAGCGGTGGCGTAAGGTGCGACGACGATATTGTCGGCGAGGGAACGCTTGAGCCCGAGACCGGGAACGCCAAAGCTTGAATACTGGTAGGTGAACTCCAAGTCCCGGACGTTATAAGCCGATTCCGATACGCCCCACGGAAACCCGCGCTGGGCGCCGTATTCTTCTTGTCGCCGCACGATGTTGCGATTGGTCACATCGAGAAGGGAGCCGGGCGCAGGCCGCATCACCAGATTTGGCATTAAGTATTCGAACATCGATCCAGACCACGAAACCAGCGCCACACCGCCGTGAACTGACGTGACCGTTCGCCCTAGATGAAACCAGTGCCGGGTCGGCACATCGCCTTTGGCAATCGCGACGAAGCTGGCGAGCCGGGCTTCTGAAGCCAGCAGATCATAATAACTTTCATCGAGTGATCCTTCACCGACGCGGTAACCGATCGACAGGAGCTGGCGATTGGCATCGAACAGCAAGCCAAAGTCCATGGCTTCAAACATAGTCTGCTCCACTTTGATCAGCTTTTCGAGGCGTGCCTTGAGCGACGGCGCCGTCGCTACGTCCAAATCGCGCTGATGACTCGCGATTGTCGCCTGCAATGCGACTGCCCAAGCCAATAGTTCCGGGCGGTCGGAGTCGTTGCGTTCCGCAGTGAGCGTGCGTGCAATATCAACAACAGTGTCAGCATACAGACTTAGCTCACTAAAATTCGGAATTCCGTTGCTTTTGCGCAGCGGATCCAAGGCGCCGGAAAGAGTCTCAAGCGCGTCCTCCAGGTGTTTCCGCGTTACAGTGTGAGTCCGGCGATCCTCGGCAAGCGAACCGAGCGATTCGCGTGTGAGCTGTAGAGCGTCGTCGATTCCGCGCAACGATTCCACGCGAGCTGTCGGGGCATTTATCATCTCGCGACAGGCTGATCGAAGCGCGATCAGGTGTCCCGCGAGATTCCCGCTATCGACAGCAGAAATGTATCGCGGCTCCAATGGACGCAGCTCGCGCGTGTCATACCAGTTGTAAAAATGCCCGCGGTATCGCTCCAGACCCTTCATCGTTCCGAGCGTCGCCTCCAGCCGGTCCACAGCATCGTGCGTTCCGATCCAACCGAAATCCCGCGCCGCGACGACCGACAAAAGGTACAGGCCCATGTTTGTCGGAGATGTGCGATGGGCGATTGTGGATTTCGGATCTTCCTGAAAGTTGTCCGGTGGAAGTGCATGCTCCTCCGCGGTGACGAAAGTTTCAAAAAAGCGCCACGTTCGGCGCGCGGTCAGCCGCAGCGCTTGTGCATTCGCGCCCGTCACTGGGTTCGCGCTGAGGAGGAATAGCGGGAGACTCGCCCAGACCGCGACGGCCGGTGAAAGGATCCAGAGAATTATGAATGTTGCTGCGATAGGCCACGATGCTGGCGCCGCCCATCCGACAACGACAGCAGCGATAATCGCCAGCCCAACGCCGCCGTTCATCCATATGTACATCTCGAAGACACCGAGGCGCGCGCTGACTTTTGACTGTGCGGCCGTGACCCATTCCAGCAGTTTCCGGCGCCTGACAAAGAGACGGAAGAGAGTGCGGAGAATCGCGTCGGCCATTAACCACGCCTGCGAAGCGACGAGGGTAATAAGAAGCGCGAGCTGTAACGACGCCAGAGCAAAATCGGCCCCGACCATGTACCAATGTCTTCGCTGCGAGAGTCCGAATCGTCTCGGTATGATTCCGACGAAAGCTGGGATAAAGGCGGGGATTGCAAAAGTTGCGACAACAAATGCCGTCCAAACCACAGCCGCGTCCAACGGCAGCAGCCATCCGGCTAAGAGTGCCAGATAAATTGCCGGCGCCGATAATGTCCGACGCAAGTTGTCGAGCATCTTCCACCGGCCGATGAACGGAATGGCGCTTCGATCGTGCTCGCTATCTGACTTCCGACCTCGACCAAAAATCCACGGCAACAACTGCCAATCACCGCGCGCCCAACGATGTTGGCGAGCCGCGGCGACATAGTAGCGCGAGGGAAACTCTTCAACCACTTCAATGTCCGTGACGAGGCCGGACCGGGCGAAAATTCCTTCAAGCAGATCGTGACTTAGAAGAGTGCTCTCCGGGATTCTTTGTTCAAGCGCTGCCTCGAACATGTCGACATCATAGATACCCTTGCCGCTGTAGGAGCCTTCTCCGAACAGGTCTTGATAGACGTCAGAGACGGTGAAGGCGTATGGATCCAGTCCGCTTGGAATTGTAAACACGCGCTGAAACAACGATCCCTCGGAGTTTTTCGGCAGCGATGGTGTGACTCGGGGTTGCAACACCGCATATCCCTCGACCACGCGGCCATTGACCGGATCGAGTCTCGGTCGGTTGAGAGGATGTGCCATCTTTCCGACCAGACGTTTGGCCGTTCCCCTCGGGAGTCGGGTGTCTGCGTCCAACGTGATCACGTAGCGAACCTCGGGCGGCGGAAGAGGGAGAGCGCCATTAATGGCTATGAAAGTGGTATTGTTGGCGCCCCGAAGCCATCGATTCAACTCATGCAACTTACCGCGTTTGCGTTCCCATCCTATCCATTTACCCTGTCCCTCGTTCCACATCCGCCGTCGATGGAGGAGGTAAAATCGCGGACCTCTCGGCGCCGCACCATAGCGCTGATTCAACTGAGCGATGCCATCGGCTGCTGCCTTCAGAAGCTCGTCATCAGTGGGCACACTTTGCGTGGCGGAATCAACCCAGTCCGACAGGAGCGCAAAATAGAGATCGCCGTCCTGATTTGCGAGGTAGTGCACTTCCATGCGCTCGATCTGCTCATCGAGCGCGCTTCGCGTCGTCAATAACGTTGGAACTACAACGATCGTCCGCAATTCCCCCGGCACGCCATCGCGAAGCTCGAGCGCCGGAAGTGTCTTTGGGTTCAAATCATTGGTAATAGCGCGATTAATGATCGCGACCGCCAGGTCCGATGCAGGAGCGAGACCGAGAACGGCGAAGAGAACAAGAAGCCACCCGCCAACACCGAACTCGGCAAGAGCAATCAATGGCAACGCCATGATAATCGCGAGAATCACGGCGATACCTCCGATGTAGCCCATGATCCCGGCTTTTGTTCCGGCGCGAATCAACCAACTGCTGACGGGAGCACGAAACCCAAGCTCTTTCTCAAACTCTCGCCGCCCATTTGCGATGAGATAATAGCCGGGCTCTCGTTCGCGCTCTACGGTAGTGGCGCGAGTGGTTGTAAAATCGCGGCCCGAGCTCTTCGCGGCTGCAATCGCACGCTCCACGACATCTAGCTCCGACCGCCCCGATCCTCGCGCCAGCCTTTCGATCGCATGCCGATAGCGATTGCGCGTGGGGAAGTCCATCTCTGCGAACGCGCTCTCAGTGCGAAGAGCGGCATCCACGAGGCTGCTGCTCTCGAAAATCTTCG
>DASXPD010000079.1:0-20209 GCA_036493835.1 Candidatus Acidiferrum sp.
ATTGACGAAGCCGAGAAATTTGACTTTATTCGATGCGCCGAGAGCCGCGGCTTCTTTTTCCAGCTCGGCACGCTGGGCTCCATCGCCGGCGAAGACCAGTGATGCGTCAGGAATCGCGGCTGAAGCGAAGGCGCGGAGGAGATCCATCGGGCGCTTCCAGGGCTGCAACTTTGCGCAGAACAGAATTATTTTTTCGTGAGGCGCGAATCCCAATGCGCGGCGAGCGTCTTCTCGATCGGCGGCGTTGGCCTGCGTGAGCCACCAATCGTTGTCGACGGTGTCGAGGGTCATGGAGACGCGCTCTGGGGGGAATCCGAGCGACACCATCATGTCGCGACCGGCGGAGGAGGCGGTCAGGACTTGTCCGGCGAGGCTGAAGACGGCGGGCCAGATGATTTTTTTTGCGGCGAGCTTCGATTTGCTTTCGTCGCGCGGTTCGATGGAAGAGGCGTCGGTGCCGAAGATGAATGGGATACCGACGCTGCGCGCGGCGGCGTAAGCGATCCAGAATGTGGCGCGGACGTAGCCGACGTGAGAAATGACGGCATCGAATTTGCCCTGGCGGATAAATTTCCAGAGGCCGGTGTTGCGCCACGCCCAGAAACTTTCGGCGCCGGATCCGCGATTGGGGATGTGCGTCCATTTGTAGCCGTCGAGAAGCGGGACGTCCCATTGAACGTTGGCGCCGAATTCGGGGTCGAAGCCGGACTCGGCTCCGCGCAGGCTACAGTAGGCGACCTGAAAATCGAGCTTGGGGTGGCGGGCCATGACGCGAAAAAGCGGAGCGCCGTATTGAATCGGGTGGGAGGAGATTGTGAGGACGCGGAGTTTTCGTCCGGTCATGAAGACGCCTCACCAAGACATGCGGCGACTCGATTGGAGAAATGAGGGTTCAAAAGTAGAGCCTGGGGGCGAGTATAGCCCGTTTCTTGACGCGGCTTGCTGTGCTAAACTGCGTAAGTTCCGCAGGGTAAGCGGTATACCGAAGTCTCCGCACAGCAAGTAGCGCGCCCCGGCCGGTGTTGGATCGCGTGCCGGACGCCCAAAAATTCAATAACTCGATCGCGCAGAAAGCCGACGCCGAGCGACGGCCTCCGCTGCACGGTCGGTGAGCAAAGAGGACATGCCATGTCTGGGCATTCAAAGTGGGCCACAATCAAGCACAAGAAGGCGGCCACGGACGCGAAGCGCGGTCGGGTGTTTACGCGCGTGATTCGCGAAATCACGATTGCGGCGCGCATTGGCGGCGCCGATCCGAATTCGAATCCACGGCTGCGGACGGCGATTCTGGCGGGCAAGAACGAGAATATGCCCAACGAAAATATTGAGCGCGCGATTTTGCGCGGGACCGGGCAGCTCGAGGGCGAGCAGTACGAGGAAGCGACGTTTGAGGGCTACGGGCCGGGCGGCGTGGGGATGCTGATTCAGGTGGTGACGACGAATCGGAATCGCATCGTCGGGGAATTTCGTCATTTGATGAGCAAGAACGGCGGAAACATGGCCGAAGCGGGCGCGGTGGGATGGATGTTCAGCCGCAAGGGCGAGGTTGTGATTCCGAAGGAGCAGGCTTCGGAAGATAAGTTGATGGACATTGTGCTGGAAGCGGGCGCGGACGATCTGAAAGACGATGGGTCGGGCTGGTATATCGTGACTCCACCCGAAGCGTTCGAGAAAGTGAAGGAAGCGCTGGCGAAGGCGGGGATTACTCCGGCGTCGGCGGAGATTGGGATGGTGCCGCAGAATTACGTCAAGCTGACGGGTGCGCAGGCGACGCAGATGGTGCGGTTGGTCGAGGCGCTGGAAGAGCATGACGACGTGCAGCACGTTTACGCGAACTTTGATATTGATGAGAAGGAAATCCAAGAAGCGGTTGGGGCGGACTAGGGTTTTTCTTCTTCCTGTTACACCTGTAGCTGACTTCTATTCGATTTTCATTTCGATCTGATTTCGATCGCTCGTAGTCGTGACACGCGGGTACGCGGCGTGGACAAAGCGCTGGCAGCGGAGTTTCGAACGCCGTAGACTGTCACACGATGAGTTCTATACCGGCGGTTGAATCTTCGAAGCTCACTATTCGTGTGCTGGGGTTGGACCCCGCGGCGGCGGGTCCGACGGGGTACGGCGTCGTCGAGACGGACGGGCGGCGCTGCAAGATGGTTCACTATGGCGCGTTTCGGGTCGATTCCAAACGACAGAAGGAATTTAGTGGCGCGGCGCTGCACGATATTCATTCGCTGCTTTGCGAACTCATTCGAAAATTTGAGCCGACGGTGATGGCGGTTGAGTCGATATTTAGCGCGCTGAACGTGCGGACGGCGCTACGGCTGGCGGAAGTGCGCGGCGTTGTGCTGCTGGCGGCGGCGCAGCACGGCGTGGTGGTGCATAGCTATTCGCCGCGCGAGGTGAAGGCGTCGGTGGCGGGATACGGGCATGCGGATAAGCGGCAGATTCAGATGATGGTGCGGGCGCTGCTGTCGCTAAGTGAGACGCCCGAACCGGCGGACGCGGCGGATGCGCTGGCGGTGGCGCTGTGTCATATACAGGCGGATCAGGCTCGGGTGCGATTTGGGATTCCGGCACCGCAGGCCGGGGCCCGGTCGCGGGTGGCTCGTCTGAGTCGGCGCGATGGGCGTGAAACGCCGGTCGGTGTGGTTGGCATCTAAGGGTGCTATGAACTGGACAGCTTCTACGCGGGTCGTTCGAATGGCACGGATTTCGGTCTGCGGCTCGTGGCTCATTGCGTCGGCGGTTTTCGTTTCACCGGTGACGGCACGCACTTTGATGGAACCGGGCGTCTCACGCGCGGCGCATGCGCCTGCCGCCGCGGCGGCAGCAAAGCTGACCTTCCGACGCGTCTTCAAAGAAAGCACACCTGAACTGATTGAAATCACTGTTGGGCAAGACTCGGACAAGGCGACCTACGAAATTCGGCAACTCGACGAAGATCCCGAGAAGTTACCCTTTGAGGTCGGAGCGTCGCTGCGGGCTAAGATGTTCGACCTGGCTGGGCAGATGAACCACTTCCAAAATCAGGATCTGGACGTTCACCGGAAGATCGCCAACCTGGGTGAAAAGACGTTTCGGTGGGAGCAGGGTTCTGAGGCGCACGAGGTAAAATTCAACTACACGCTGAATAACGCCGCGACTCAGCTTTTGCAGATATTTGAGGGACTGGCTCGTCAGCAGGAATTGGTTGGCCTCTTGGAACGGCGGATGAAATACGACCGGCTAGGGATCAACGATGCGCTCCTTCAATTCGAAACGGATCTGAACCGAAATATGCTCCCGGAACCCCAGCGAGCCCTACCTGCTTTGGACCAAATCGCGGGGAATCCGCAGTTTGTAGAGATCGCGCGGCAAAGAGCGCGCACCTTGGCAGAACGAATCCGGCGCGGCGCGGCCGCCAGCTAAGTCTCGCAAGATGATCGTACGCGACGGGCTTTCCCTATCTAACTCTTCCCTTGTTTTGACTCGGGCCGAGGCCTTCGAGCCCCGTCTGGCGAGTTCTATTACCATATCGCCACACCATCAGATCACTAGCTGTTTATCGCTCACGACATTACGTACTTCCGTATAATCATACGTAAAATAATATAGCGCTCTGCCAATTTGGCTCTCTACGTATAAATAAATCTAAATTCACCCGCAAGTTACATAACTTTTATATTGGCAGAATTCGTGCATCGCGTTCATCTACACGAATTCATTTAAGCGGGCACCGCTCGTTTTGAGCGGTTGACGGCGGCAAACAGGTACGGCCTTCGCATTGGAAGCCATTCCAAATGCGGGCGCGCAGGTTGGGGTGTGACCAAATTCAATTCTTCTGTTCACTTAGACTGGAGGCGCAATGCGTCGTTCGCCGTATCGATTGACCTTGCCATCGGCACTGCTTTTCGCGACTAGCTTGGTGTTTTTTGGTTCTGCCGGGATGTTCGCTCCTGGGCTGTCCGCTCAAGTTTCGGTTTCGGCCGGCGGCGTGAGCGGTACTGTTACTGACCCGCAAGGCGCAGTCGTTCCCAACGCGCACGTCACGATCTCGAACAAGGATAACGGCACGACACAGTCGGTCGACACAGGCTCGAGCGGTTCCTTCAGCATCGGAAACCTGGCTCCCGGCACGTACGTAGTTCGCGTCGAGGCAAAGAATTTCAAGACGTTCCAGTCTACGTTGCCCGTTCAGGTGGGCCAGATGGCATCGGTCAACGCGAAACTCGAACTCGGCGATTCATCCAGCGTCATTGAGGTCACAGGCTCGGCGGTACACATCAACTCGGATCAGGCCACCGTGCAAGACGTGCTCACGGCGGCCGATATCGATCAGCTCCCGATCAACGGCCGCAACTTCCTAGATTTGGCGACGCTTGAGCCGGGGGTGCAGATTCAGGACGGATCGACCTTTGACCCGACGAAGAACGGTTACTCGTCGCTGTCGTTCGGCGGCCGGTTTGGTCGATCGGCGCGAATCGAGGTTGACGGCGTAGATATCAGCGACGAGACAGTTGGTACGGTTACCCAGAACATCGCGCAGAGCGCGATTCAAGAATTCCAGGTCAGCCAGTCGACGCTTGACCTTTCCACGGAGCTGACATCGTCGGGCACGGTGAACGTGGTGACCAAGTCGGGAACGAACAGCCTCCACGGCGGAGCGTATTACTACGGTCGCAGCGACCAGACGTCGGCCAAGATCGCTCCTGAGCAGCTCGACTTCGGTCGCAAGCAGTTCGGCGCCGACCTCGGCGGCCCGATCTGGAAAGATAAACTCTTCTTCTATGGCAACTTCGAGCGCACCGATCAGAGCCTCGCAAACCCGGTTCAACTCAACGGCAGCTTCTCGCCGTTGAGCGGTTCGTTCGGCGCTCCTTTTACCGAGCGGGAATACCTGGGTCGCGTCGATTACAACATCAAGGCCAACTGGACAGCGTTCTATCGATTCAACTATGACCAGAACCTAAGTGTTCGCGGCTTCAACCCCGGCGTGTACCAGCCATTTCAGAACGTGGACTTTGCACCGACGCACGTCGCGGGAACGGACTTCTCGATCGGCCGCAGCACGAACAGCATCCGGTTTGAGTACCTGAAGTTCCGGAACGCGATCGCCGATGCCATCGCCTCTTCCGGCGCACTCAATCCGATACCGGGAATTTCGGTCAACATCACGCCCAGCGGCGGCGACTTGACGTGCCTGGCGGGCGGCGAAGCGTTCTGCTCCGGCGCGAATATCCTCGCTCCGCAGAACACTTTCCAGACCGACACACAAATGAAATACGACGGCAGCTATACGAAAGGACGCCACACGTTCCGCTATGGCGTTGCATTTAACCGCATTCTGGGCGGGGGATTCGCGAGCTTCTTCTCACTGCAACCCGCGGTTCAGTCAGTAGTGAACGACGCAAACGAAGCCTTCGCGAACACAAATCCGTTTGGACCCGGCGGAGCCGGCAATCCAGGCAACTGGCCGGTAGACACGATCCTGATGGGCAATGGCCAGGGTTTCTCCACCGAGAAACCGCAATTTGGTCTCCCTGGAGGCGGACAGCAAGATAACCGCTTCGAGGCGTATTTTGGCGATCAGTGGAAAATCAAATCGAACATCACACTGACGATGGGCTTGCATTATGGACGCGACACAGGCCGAGCGGACAGCGATCTTGCTTCCATTCCGGAACTGGCGCAGTTCAACAACCAGTTTTATACCAATCTTCAGGCTCGCGTGAATCAGCCAAACAAAAACTTCGGCCCGCAGGTGGGCATCGCGTGGGATCCGTGGAAGAACGGCAAGACGGTATTCCGCGCGGGCGGCGGCATCTATTTCGAGAACGCGATCTGGAACAACGTGCTATTCGATCGCCCGGCGCGCCTAAGCAGCGGCCTCTTCCTCGGCACAGCCGCACCTTGCTTCAGCGGAAGCGCGACTGGCCCGGTCCTTGGCATAGCGGATAGCCAGACGGGCGCGGGTGTTCCTTACTGCGGCGAAGCCATTGGCACGGCCGCGACTCAAATCGCAGCGGACCAGAAGTCGTTCCAGGCCGCGACGTTGGCCGCTGGTCCGGCTTCGAACGCAAACTTCATCGGCAATGCCTTGGCGGATTCACCGACGTCGACCGGTGAACAGCTCATCGCGCCGGACTATCGTTCGCCGCTTTCGGAGCAGATGAACTTCGGCGTACAGCACCAGTTCGGGAAGAATACGGTGCTCAGCGCCGACTATGTTCGCAACGTCGGACTCCACTACCTGCTGGGCCAAGACACGAACAAGGTGGGTGACGCGCGTTTCTTGAACGTTCCGAACGCGCAAGCCGCGATTGCCGCAACACTGAGCGCGTGCGGCGCCGCGACGATCAACGCTGCGATCGCAGCTTGCCCTGGGTTGCATCCAGGGGGAGGCGGAGCGACGATCTCGGACTTCGCTGGCAACGGCCTCGATTCCGGCGGCGATTCGACGGGCGGATTCCCTTGCCCGACGTGCGCCTTCGCCGGCATCAATCCATCGCTGGGGCAAAACGAGATGCTGTTCCCAACGGGCCGCTCGACCTACGACGCGTTGCTTGTTTCCCTCAAGGCAAACCTTGGCAGCCCGGTTCGCGGGATGAAGCACTTGAGCCTGATCGCATCGTACTCGTTGTCGCGATTCGATTCGCAGGCGCAGGACCAAGACTTCGTGAACAATGCCGCCGACTTTAACGATCCGCTGAGGTTTTTCGGACCCAGCGGTCTCGACCGAACGCATCAGGTGAGCGTGGGCGCGGTGATGGATCTGCCGGGCGCGACGCGTTTTGCGTTGACCACGCACTGGGACACGGCGCCTCCGCTGACGTTGACGCTGCCGCAATCCGGTGCACCGGGTGAAATTTTCTTCAGCGATGTGACTGGCGACGGCACGGTTGGCGATCCGGTTCCGGGATCGAACGTCGGATCGTTCGGGCGCAGCATCAAAGCGTCAGACATCAACACCTTCCTCAACAGCTACAACAGCACGGCAGCAGGCAAACTTACTCCCGCTGGCAACGCATTGGTTTCGGCGGGATTGTTCACTGCCGCGCAGCTTACTTCGCTCGGTGCGGTGACCCCGGCACTGGCGCTTGCTCCAGCGGGGCAGGTTGGCGTTTCGCCCCTGTTCACGTTCGACGCGCATGTTTCGTGGGAGTTGCGGCTGGCGAAGGTCCTTCATGCCTTGCCGGAACGCGTCGTTCTCGAACCGCAGGTCTCGCTGTTCAACGTGTTCAACTACCAAAACCACGATCCGTTCGGCAACCAGCTGAGCGGCGTGCTCAACGGCACCATCGGATCGGCCAACGGCACGACGGCGCACGGGCCGCTCGGCCGGTCGAACCTGATCACTCCCGGATCGTCTTCGGGCGTGAACTGGTATGCGGTGCCGCGGCAGGCGGAGTTCGGCGTGAAGTTGCAGTTCTAACGTAAACCCGTTTGTAAATCGCCGGCGGAGAGCGCAAGCTCTTCGCCGGTTTTCTTTTGCATGTCGAGTTCGCCCGAGCGGGACATAATCGACTTAGGTAGTAGCACCGAGTATCGGCGCGGCTTGCGGAGGCATCGAAACGGAAATGAGCGATGCGAATTATTTTGCGGCACTGGATAAGCGGAGCTATTTGAGTTTGGAGACGTTTCGCAAGAATGGCGAGGGCGTGCGGACGCCGGTGTGGTTCGCGGCGGATCCGACTGTGGATATTCGGTCGCGAGAGGCGAAGCTCTACATCTATACGATTGAAAACACGGGGAAAGTGAAGCGGGTGCGGAACAATCCGCGGGTGAGAATCACTCCGTGCGATCGTACGGGGGGTTCGCTGGGCGAATGGATTGAGGCGAACGCGAGAGTCGTCGAAGGCGCGGAGGCGGCGCTTGGGTCGAAACTGCTGACGCGGAAGTATTTTTTGAAGCGGGTGTTTGATTTGTTTGCGGTGTTGCGGTCGGCGAAGCGCGAGGTCCTGGTCATTACTCCGGCGTAGTGTGGCGTTTACTTGCCTGTGCGAGTCAGGCTAAGAGCGATTCCGTTTTCGAATGACGGGGACGTCAGAGTTTTGTCGCCGCCGGCGTGATGAAACTCCTCAGACTTGTCGGTTGCGCCTGTCTTCGTGTTGAGCCATTCCATCTTGTAATCGCCGGAAGGCAACGTCAGCGTCAGGTCGCTTGGGCCCTTGCCATCGAGATAGATCGCGTATTCGTGGCCGGGATTCGATAGTGCGTGGGCGACGACGCCGCTTGCGTGTTTCACAGTGGTGGCATCCGGTTTCAAGTCCAGAATCGAAAATTTAGCCAGGAAGTCGCGCAGGATTTTGAGTTGGTGGCGAAATGTCGGGCTGCCGCCGCCGGGACCGTTCGGTTCGAGATCGGCGCCGTCTTCGTGGCCGGGCGAAAACGAATAGTCGAGCGCGTCGAAAATGCCGCCGCCGGAGAGCATGAAGTTCCACGCTTGGCGGCGGTAGGCGTCGTCCTCGCGGCCGAGGAAGCCAGTCTCGTCGTACGCGATGGCTTTGCCGAGGCCGTAATTTAGAGCGACCGCTTCCGGATAGGCGTAGTGAAAGTTGACGACGTCGACTCCGAGGCTGAGGTTGCGGACCGGAGCGAGGAAGTTGCTGTAATTTTGCGCGATCAAGTGGTGATTGGGCAGTGAGGCTTCTTCCTGGGTGATCCACTCGGCGACGCGCGCTTGCCATGCGACCGCTAAATCGTCAGCGACGTCGACGGAATTGGGATACGTGTCGCGGCCTGGCGGGCGCAGATACGGATTCACGACACTTGTGAGCGTGGGACGATCGGACCATGGTTCGTTTTGAATCTCGATGATTACGTCGTCGAAGCCTTGCGCTTCACTGATCAGTTTGCGCGCGTACTTTTCCTGGAAGGCGAGGATGTTGCCATTTTCCAGAGTGTTGAGTTTCTTCCATTCGATCTCGGTCGTGTTGTTGACGTTGTTCGACGGATTGAACGGGCTGATCTTCCACATGGCTTCGTCGTAATGAGAAGAAAAGAGAGTGATCTCGACGACGATGCCGCGCTTCGATGCATCGGCGAGAAATGCGCGATAGCGTTCGAAATATTCGGGGTTCCATTTTGTGAGATCGAATTTGTTGCCGCCGCCGGCGTAGCCGGGAATTTCGCTGCGAGCCCACGGAGCGATGTAGCGATTCGGCTCTGGGGCCAGGTCATTGCGCAGGATGCCGAAGGATTTCGCGGGGACTTCGATGTATGAGCCGCCGAAAATGCGCGTGTAGTTGAGGCCGTCGGAATCGATTGTGGCGAGATATTTTTTGTAGTCGACGTCGGCATTGAGCACTGCGCCATAGTGTTCGCCGGATGTGATGAGCGCGATCGCTTTGCCGCGGAACAGAAAATAATGAGGATTCGACGGGTGAAGGCGGATTGGCTGAGCGGATAGCTGCTTTGATTGTGGCGTCGAGTGCGCTAGAGATGCAATGAAGATCGACGGAAGCATAGCGGCGAGAAGGAGTTTACCTGTGCGCATCGACATGAACGGCATGATACGCCTAGACGCGGCTACACGCTCGCGGCTTGCTTTGCGTTGGCGAGGACGCGCAACGATTCGGTGTACGGAGCACGCGCGATGCCGCGTTCGGTGATGATGGCGGTGATGTAGCGAGCTGGAGTTACGTCGAACCCTGGGTGGGCGGCCTTGACGTCCGGCGCGATGCGAATGTTCTTGATGTAAATGACTTCATCGGACGAGCGCTCTTCGATCGGAATGTAGCTGCCGTCCGGGATTGACAGATCGAAGGTCGAGATGGGCGCGGCGATGTAGAAGGGGACGTTGTTTTCTTTTGCGAGGACAGCGATCTGATAGGTGCCGATTTTGTTCGCGGTGTCGCCGTTTGCGGCGACGCGGTCGGCGCCTGTGACGATGGCTCCGACGGTGCCTGTTTTGAGGAAGTGGCCGACCATGTTGTCGGTGATCAGCGTGAGCGGGATGCCGCCCTTGTGGAGTTCCCACGCAGTGAGGCGCGCGCCCTGGAGATAGGGGCGCGTTTCGGGAACGAGCACGTGGAGTTTTTTCCCTTGCTCGACTGCGACGCGGAAAACTCCGAGCGCGGTGCCGATGCCGGCGGTGGCGAGTGCGCCGGCGTTGCACTGCGTCATCACGCGGCCTTCGCTCGGCATCAATTCGGCGCCGATGCGGCCCATGGCTTCGTCAGAGGCCTTTTTTTCGAGGTGGACTTGCTTGGCTTCCGCGATCATCGCGGTGCGGATTTTTTCGAGGGCGGAGGTTTGCGCGGTGAGTGCAGCGAATTTTGCCTTCATGCGATCGATCGCCCAGAAAAGATCGACGGCCGTGGGGCGCGTTTTTGCGAGAACAGAGCAGATTTCGTCGAACTCGGGCTTGAGATCGGCGACAGTTTTTGCTTTGGAATGAAGCACGCCGATTGCGACGCCCATCGCGGCCGCAACGCCGATAGCCGGCGCGCCACGGATGACCATATCGGTAATCGCAGAAGCGACTTCGCGATAGTTCGTGTAGGTGTAGTGAACTTCTTCCGTCGGGAGGAGGCGCTGGTCCAGCATAACCACACCGCGGTCGGTCCATTCAATCGGTTGAGCGATGTACATGGGAGTTGAGAAGAATATTGTAACGAAGGTTGGCGGCGAAGACGAGTCGGTTGGGCTTGCGCGACTGCTGGCGCATTGAGGCTCAGGTCAGGGGCTGGTGGGAATTTTGGTGAAGCCGTGAGTGCCGATGATGGTGGTGACGGCGATCATCGAGTTATAGCCAAGATGGAGAAGAAAACTCGCCAGCACCGTGCCTGTGCGTGCGCGAACAAATGTAAAAATTACGCCGACAAGAATCAACAGTCCGACGACGCTCCAGGTCCAGCCAAGCTGCGCACCGTGCATCAGGCCGAACAGCACGCCCGTGATGACGACGCTGCTGAATATGCCTGTGCGAATCGCGTCCGGCGGTTGCACCCCAAAACGCCGAGTGATGCTGTAAACCATCCGCGCGAGCAGCGGGTAAATGTAGCCGCGAAAAACGGTTTCCTCGACCAGAGGGGCGACAAACACCGCCATGCACATCAGCAGGAAGGCATTCTCTCGATTCTTGAATAGCTCCTTAATGGGCATCTTGTCGGTGTCTTTTACTTGCGAGCTGGCGAGTCCGACAAAAATCGCGAGCGCGCAGCCGCCGAGAAAATAGGACCATGGACCTCCCCACGTCGAAGACAATCGCGCCGACAGCTTCGTCCAACCAAGCGACGACCAGAATGGCGCATCGCGCAGCACGGCTAGCGTTACGTAGAGAAAGAGAAAAACCGACGCGTACCAAATTACGTTGGTTCCGAAAATGAATTGCGGCTTGCTGAGCAGGTATTGCTCGAGTTGTTCTTTCGGCATCGGCTGCTTGGGGCCGTAATAAATGAACATTGCGGTCTGTACGACGAGGAAGCTGCTGAGCGTAAAGAACACGAAGAGAATGAGATGCGGCCAATACCAGGAGATCCGAAGATCTTCGGGAAAAACAACGTTTCCGTTAAACACGGGCGTTTGCGGCTGAGGGGGTTGGGCGGCGTACGTGATTGGATCGCCGGTGAGAGGCGCCGATGGATCAATCGGTTGGTGTAAAACCGGTGCGGCAAGATCGAGAAATGCCTCATCGGTTGGCGGCGCAACGGGTGGGATTGGCTCCGAACGGGAGTCCGCGGACCACGAATCTTTCGGGTTATCGTCGAATTGCGTCATCGTGCCTTGCCGCGCCCGGATTTCTTGCTGGAAGGTTTCGCCCAGTTAGATGCGAGCGCTGCAGCGAGCAGTGGCATAAGAATTTCGTGATGGCCGGTAACGGCGTATCCATGAGATTGCGGGCCAGCAGTCTTTATTGTGGGTGGAGCAGTGGGGCGCTTCACGACGTTTTGCAGCGGGCGATAATGCTGCACGAAGTCGAAGTTCGCCGTGGTGATCGGACGAAGCGGCACACCATAGTTTCGACTTACGGAAACCGCTTTAAGAAAAATCTCGGGAAGGATGACGGCGCTTCCCCAGTTGAGATAGATACCGCCAGGCTGCATTCCTTGCACGAGCGCACTGAAGAGCCGGAAATCGAGATGCGTGGCCGCGCCTAGTGCTCCGGGATCGACAGCTGGATGCATGTGAGGTATGTCAGTGCCGATCGCCAAGTGAATCGTGACGGGAACGCGAAGTTTGTAGGAGGACGCCAGCACGCTTTTGTCGGCATACGGCGCCGAAACGATGCCACTGTTGAGAAATTGGCCGGCAGCCTCGCCGTACCCGATGCGAATCCGTGAAGCGAGCTTCGCGATTTCGTTGACGTAGCGGCCAGTTTCTTCGGCCATGCCAAAGCGTCCGTCTGGGAGAGACGCGTCGACGTCTTCCGATGTGTTCCCTGCGAGCGCGATTTCGAAGTCGTGGATCAAAGCGGCGCCGTTCATCGCGATGCCGGTGATGAATCCGCGCCGCATCAGGTCGATGAGAATTGGCCCGAGCCCAACCTTGATTACGTGCCCGCCGATGCCCCACAGAATTGCAGTTTTTTTGGCTCGCGCGACGTGAATCGCGGCTGCAATCTCACGAAGATTCTGCGCGGCGAGAATGTTTGGGAGAGAATCCAGGAATTTTTTGAGCGACGAATTGGCGGAGACAGGTTTCGCGAAGTCGCTGACGTGTACTTTGCTCTTTCGCGACGACAAAGGATACGTGTGGACGGAAGACAAGGGAAGCGGTTTGGTCGTGTAGAGGGACATGGGCGAACGAGTACTTTAGCGCGGGGGAGTGGTGAAGTCGAATGAGAAGCCGCTCACAAGACAGACGGAAAAATGCTTCTATTTCGTTGAAGACTGACCGTTTGGCGCGTGCCCGTTGGTGCCATTGAGATGAAGCACGCGCGCGAGAGCTTGCCCGGTATACGACTTCTTGTTGCGCGCGACCAGCTCGGGCGAGCCCTGAGCCACGATTCGGCCGCCACCTTCGCCACCTTCCGGGCCGAGGTCGATGATCCAGTCGGCTTGTTTGATGACATCAAGATGATGCTCGATGATGAGCACCGTATTGCCGAGCGAAACCAGCCGTTGCAGAACGTCGAGGAGTTTGCGCACGTCGTCGAAATGAAGGCCTGTCGTGGGCTCGTCGAGAATGTAGAGCGTGCGGCCCGTCTGGCGCTTCGAGAGTTCGCGCGCAAGCTTGATGCGCTGCGCTTCGCCGCCCGATAGCGTCGTCGCGGACTGGCCCAGCTGAACGTAACCAAGCCCTACTTCGACGAGCGTCGCGAGCTTCTGCTGAACCTGCGGAATATTTTCGAGCAGCTTCAGCGCTTCACTCGCCGGCATGTTCAGCACATCGGAAATCGAGTGGCCCTTGAATCGAACCGCGAGCGTTTCCGAATTGTAGCGGCGGCCACGGCAGACTTCGCACATCACGTAAACATCGGGCAGAAAATTCATCTCGATGCGGCGGAGTCCGTCGCCCTGGCACGCTTCGCAACGACCGCCTTTAACGTTGAAGCTGAATCGGCCTGCTTTGTATCCACGCTCACGCGATTCAGGCAGCATCGCGAATAGTTCGCGAATGGGAGCAAAAACGCCCGTATATGTTGCCGGATTCGATCGAGGCGTGCGTCCAATTGGCGCCTGATCGATCTCAATGACTTTATCGATGTGCTCGATGCCGGCGACACTGCGGTGCGCACCCGGCGGGTCCATCGATCGATACAGCTTCTGCGCCAGGGCGCGATAGAGAATGTCGTTCACGAGCGTCGACTTGCCCGAGCCGGACACACCCGTAACCACCGTCAGCAGGCCAAGCGGCAACGTGAAATCGACGTCTTTGAGATTATTTTCGTGCGCGCCGAGAATCTGAACCGACTTGCCGTTCGGGCTACGGCGTTGCGCCGGAACCGCGATGCTGGTCGCGCCGCTGAGATAACGGCCCGTGAGTGACTCCGCATTCGCGGCGACTTGCTCGGGCTTGCCTTGCGCGACGAGATGACCGCCCGCTTCGCCGGCACCGGGACCGAGATCGACGACAAAATCAGCGCGTCGAATGGTGTCTTCGTCGTGTTCGACGACCAGCACCGTGTTGCCGAGATTGCGAAGCTGTTCGAGCGAGCCGAGCAGGCGGTCGTTGTCTCGCGCATGCAAGCCGATCGAAGGCTCATCAAGCACGTACAAAACTCCGCGCAACCGCGAACCGATTTGCGTGGCGAGGCGAATGCGTTGTGCTTCGCCGCCCGACAGCGTTGCGGCAGACCGATCCAGGCTGAGATAGCCCAAACCAACCGCGAGTAGAAAATCGAGTCGCTCTGCAACCTCTTCGAGAGGACGGCCCGCCACATCGCGCTGGCGCTGCGTGAGTTGGCCCAAAATTGTCGCGACCGCTGGACGCGCGGATTTCAACGAAAGCGAGGTGAATTCAGCGATCGAATGCCCCGCGAGCTTCACCGCCAGCGATTCGGGGCGGAGACGCTTGCCGTGGCAAACCGTGCACCGAGTGGCGGACATGTATTGCGTCATCCACTCGCGATACGAATCGGAATTCGATTCCTGAAAATTGCGATCGAGAAATTTAAGAATGCCAGGGAAGCGGAATCCCTTATCGGTGGACTTCGCTTTTTTCGCGGCGGGCGCGCTCCCGCCGTTCATGGGCGGATAGCCGTGTAGCAGCAAATTTTGCGCGGCAGCGGGCAATTTCTCGAACGGAGTTTCGAGGTTGATGCCATGCGCGTAAGCAGCGAGCTGCAATGTGCGTTTGAGCACCGCCGAACCCGAACCTGGGCCAAGGCCGCCGTCGAATAACGGGCGAGTCCAATCGACAATGACCCGCGCAGGATCGAAGTCGTATTTCGAGCCCAAGCCGTTGCAGGCCGGGCACGCGCCATACGGCGAGTTGAAGCTGAACGACCGCGGTTCGAGTTGTGGGACCGAAATACCGCAATCGGGGCAAGCCAGCTTTTCTGAGAAGACATGGTCGGCGCCGCCAACGATCGAAACCGTGACGAGACCTGACGCGAGCTTGAGCGCCGTCGCGATGGATTGCTCCAGCCGCGCCGCGATACCCGGCTTGACGAGCAGCCGGTCCACCACCACTTCGATCGTGTGGTTCTTCCGCTTGTCGAGCACTGGAATTACGTCGAGCTGAACCAGTTCGCCGTTGATGCGGGCGCGGACGTAGCCGTCTTGCGCCAATTTTTCCAGCTCTTTGCGATACGCGCCTTTGCGCCCTCGGACGATCGGCGCGAGGATCATGACCCGGTCGTCAGTCTTGCAAAGTTCGCCGGTCAGGATCGACTGAACGATCTGCTCGCTCGACTGGCGCGTGATCGGATTGCCGCACTGAGGGCAATGCGGAATGCCGATCGAGCTGTAGATAACGCGAAGGTAGTCGTAAATCTCGGTGATGGTGCCGACTGTCGATCGAGGCGACCGTGTCGTCGTCTTTTGCTCAATCGCAATGGAAGGCGAGAGCCCTTCGATTACGTCGACATCGGGCCGCTCCATCTGGTCGAGGAACTGGCGCGCATATGCCGACAGCGATTCGACGTACCGGCGCTGTCCTTCGGCGTAAATCGTGTCGAACGCAAGCGACGACTTACCGGAGCCAGACAGGCCGGTAATGACCGTCAACGAATTGCGCGGGATTTCGACGCTGATGTTCTTGAGGTTGTGCTGGCGCGCGCCTCGCACAACCAGTTTGGTCAACGGCATGGAGATCCTTGGTGCTACACACCGACAGTCGCACGGGCGCACAGTGGGCCCAATGAGGCCAAGTTAACTTCTTACAGTAACAGGTGCGATTCTGGCTGGTCAAATCGAGGCGATTTGACCAAGCAAACGGAGGGTAATCCGAAACACTCTGCGGAAGATCGAAATAACAACGTTCCGTTCGCGAGGAGCGGTATCAAGTCTTTGAGACTGACACCCTAGGTTTGTATAAGAAATTCCTATTTTGGAACTCAATGCAAATTCTGTAAGTCACGTCTTTCCACAGTTTTCCACAGGCTTACAGGATTCCCCTTAGTACGCCTGAGGTCCCTGGTAATTTTGCGCGACAGTACCGCATTTTTACGCAGAGCGCCGAAGTCATAGGACTGAAAACAGGAACGTTAGAAATGGCTTATGGTTTGCATCCTCATGGGCGGGGGGCGCGAGCCGAGGATCCCTTTAGGGGATTGAGGGCTGGGCCGGTTCGCTTGTCCCCCACTTTTTTTGATTCGCCACGATTTCGCCACTCACGAGCTTTTCCGCACTTTCGCCGACCTCCCAAAAACACCCCAAACGCACCAAATCGGCGAAGGTGTGTCGCTACACGCGCACACTTACGTATTTATGCTGAGCCGCGAAGGTCGTAAATATTCGCCGAGGGCGGGTTCGCCTTCGTCGAGCAAATACCAAACGATGAGAGGGATGAAGGGACTTACTTCCAGGGACGCGTGACGTAGTCGCTCATCGTCATAAACAACATGATGGCGAGCCAGAAGATCGAGCAGATGATGACCATCTGCGTCCGCTTGGGGCTGTACTTGCCGTGCATGAAGAAGAGAACCACCAGCGAAGCTTTCAAGGTGGCTATCACCAACGCGATGATGATGTTCAGCCCGCTGAAATACGCGTTGAGGTCGATCTCAGCGGCTTTCACCGTGAGAAACGTGCAGACCATCAGCGCTGCGAAGATCGCCAGGTAAACTTTCGGCGAGACTATGTGATGCTCTGAATGAGTGTCGGATTGAATGTCAGACACAATACCCCTCTCGCGGTTTCCGCTAATGCCGGTCGATCAAGTACAGCAGTGGGAAAAGAAAGATCCACACAATATCGACGAAGTGCCAGTACAAACCCACAAGATCGACGGGTGTACTGTATCCGGGGTTGAATCGCCCCTTGAATGATTCCTTAATCAACCAGATGAGCAGGCCCGCTCCAATAATCATGTGCAGGGCGTGCAGCCCGGTCATCGCGAAGTAGAGCGAGAAGAACAGCTGCGCGTGGGCGTTGGTGGCGACCGAAGCGCCAGGCTCAAAATTGAAGTTCAAGCCGGGCACGTGATGCTCGACGAATTTTTCGTGGTATTCAACGCCCTTGACGCCCAAGAACACGGTGCCAAGGATTAGCGTGAGGATCAGAAAGATGGTAACGAGCTGCTTCTTCCCGACTTGAGCCGCCCAAACCGACATCGCCATGGTCAAGCTGCTGCCGATGAGAACGACCGTGTTGAACGCGCCCAGACCGAGGTTGATCGAGCGGCTGGCCTCGCCGAAGACATCGGGGTACGTGGACCGGTTCAGCGTGTAGGTCATGAACATGCCGCCGAAGAACAACACTTCGGTGACCAGGAAGACCCACATGCCCAGCGAAGCGCTTTCGCGCTGCTGGTCCAACGTTTCAAACTGTCCGTACAACTCTCCGGTGCGATGCACTCGGCGCTCCTCTTTGGACCTTTATCGCCGGTCCGCGCGGTCTTTAATTTCGGCGCTGCTCAGTCGTTAGTCGTCACCGTGAGCTGGCGCAAGCGACGGCGCACCCTTCACGTCGAGACCCAAATCGTGCCGGTTGTCGAAGTCGTACGGCTCCCAATTCACTTCCGGCGTGACATCAAAGTTTTCGGTGAGCGGTGGAGAAGCAGTCTTCCACTCGAGTCCGGTTGCAGGCCAGGGATTCGGACCCGCGATCTTCCCATAACGCATCGACCAAGTCAGGTAGATCATCGGCAACAGGTAGCCCAGCGCCAGAATCGAGGCACCTGCGGTCGACATAACGTTAAACACCTGAAACTCTGGTGGATAGCTGTGATAGCGGCGCGGCATGCCGAGGTAGCCGAGAATGAATTGCGGGAAGAAGGTCAGGTTGAAGCCGATGAAAAGGGTGACCGCAGCGGTCTTCGCGAGGCCTTCGGGATAGAGGCGACCTGTGATCTTCGGCCACCAGAAATGTAGGCCGCCGACATAACCCATGACGGCGCCGCCCACCATGATGTAGTGAAAGTGCGCGATGACGAAGTAGGTGTCATGCAGGTGAATGTCGAGGCCGAGGCAGGCCAGGAACAAGCCGGTCAAGCCGCCGATCAGGAACAGTCCGATGAAGCCGAGGCCATACAGCATCGGCGTTTCCCACGATATCGAGCCCTTATATAAAGTGGAGGTCCAATTAAAGACCTTGACCGCCGACGGAATCGCGACGAGGTAGCTCAGCAACGAGAAGGTCAGCGCGGCGTAGGCCGATTCGCCGGTCAGGAACATGTGGTGCGCCCAGACGAAGAACCCGATGACCGCGATCGCGATACTGGAACCCGCGATGAAGCTGTAGCCAAAGATCGGTTTGCGCGCAAACGTCGGGATGATCTCTGAGATCACACCCATAGCGGGCAAGATCATGATGTACACGGCCGGATGCGAATAGAACCAGAATAAGTGCTGGAACAGAATCGGATCGCCGCCAAGCGCCGGGTTAAAGAATCCCAGGTGCAACATGCGTTCGAGCCCGGCGAGCAAGAGCGTGATCGCGATGACCGGAGTGCCGAGAATGAAGATCAAGCTGGTGGCGTAATGGGCCCAGACGAACAGTGGCAGCCGGAACCACGTCATGCCCGGTGCGCGCATCGTGTGAATCGTCACGATGAAATTGAGCCCGGTCAGAATCGACGAGAAGCCGTTGATGAAGATGCCGATGACAGCCGGCGTGACCGCGGAGTTGGAGTAAACGCTGCTGAGCGGCGTGTAAAAAGTCCAGCCGGTGTCGAGACCGCCCGTCGAGAATGAGTACAGAACGAAGGAGCCGCCGATGAGATAGATGTACCAGCTGAGAAGATTGATCTTCGGGAACGCGAGATCTTTCGCGCCGATCATCAGCGGAATCAGGAAGTTGCCCAGCACCGCCGGAATCGACGGAATCAGGAAAAAGAAAATCATCGCTACGCCATGCATTGTGAACAGCTTGTTATACGTTTCCGGCGTAACGAGGTACCCATTCGGCGTAAGCAGGTGGATTCGAATCATCGAGGCGAACGTGCCGCCGATGAAGAAGAAGAAAGTGACCGAGGCGAGGTATAGGAGCGCGATCCGCTTGTGGTCGGTGGTCAGCAGCCACGAACGGATGCCATAGGTGGCGTTGAGATAATGCTCGCGTGGCAGTTCAAACCCGCCCGCGTTTGATGGTGGTGCATTCAGTGAATTCGACGTACTCATGATTATTTCTTCCCTGCCGGCGCAACCCCCGCGCCTGTAGCGGGAACCGGCTGCGACTGCAATGACTTAACATAAGCCGTTAGCGCCAGAATTTCTTCCTCGGTCAGCTGTCCCTGGAACGTCGGCATCAGCGGCTGAAATCCGGCGACTATCTTGGCATTCGGCGCCAGGATCGATTCGCGCAGGTAGGCGTCGTCTGCTGTAACCATCGAACCGTCAGCCAGTTGAACCTTGCCCTGGTACACGCCGTTTAATGAGGGCGCGCGACCTTTTCCGTCGGGCAGATGGCACGTAGCACAAGCCTTTTCAGTGAAGAGCTTCTCGCCTGCGACGACCGGGTTAGCGTCGGCCGACGAGGAGCCAGAAAGCCAATTCTCGTAGTCAGTCGGCTCCATCACCGTGACCCAACCGCCCATCAGCGCATGGTTGGTGCCGCAATACTGCGAGCAGAAGAAGTGATATCGGCCCGGCTTAGTGGGCCGGAACCACATCGTATTGTAATGCCCAGGCACGACGTCCATCTTCACGCGGAAATCGGGAATCGAAAAATCGTGAATGACGTCCTCGCTGGCAAGAATCAGCTTTACGTTGCGACCCACCGGGACGTGTAACTCGTTGATTTCGCGAAGTCCCGTTGGCTGCTGCGCCTTCCACATCCACTGTTTGCCGATGACATAGATGTCGAGGGTGTCCAGCGGCGGCCGCCGGTAGTCAATGTAGATCACCGCACCGCCAGCAAACATCGTGAGCGACAGAAGCAGCGGCACAACGAGCCAGACCGTTTCGAGGCGCATGTCGCCATGGATCGGAACGCCGATCTCGCCCGCGCTCTTGCGCTTGTATTTGAAGAAGAAAAAGATGACCGCAGCGGTGACCGCCACGGCGAAAAAGAGGCAGATCGCGGTGATGTACACCATCAAGGCGTCGACGCTGGGAGCGAAGTTGGACGCCTGCTCCGGATACAGTGGTAGTTGCGACTGCACGGCTCTAGTGTGCTCCTTGCGCTTTCGAATCGAGCGCGTGATCGCGCCGCCGGAAGATCAAAATCCCCGCGACGAT
>DASXPD010000080.1:0-62126 GCA_036493835.1 Candidatus Acidiferrum sp.
TGGTGGACGTGACAGGGTTCGAACCTGCGACCCCCTGCTTGCAAAGCAGGTGCTCTCCCAGCTGAGCTACACGCCCACGGTTTGCTACCGACCAATTTTAAAGCATTTTGCGGTTTCGCGGAAACTCCAAAACGGGTGGCGCCGCCAATTCCGCATATCCGGGAGTAGCGCCTTGGCAAACGACAACCGGAGCTGTTTCCTTTTCACGCGACAATCCGCCGCTCGCACATTGCGGTCACGTCAATTGACGCGCCGGAATGCAGGTGATAACTTTTTCTCTCCACGAAAAAGGAGCTTACCTGAAGACTCGTGAGGAAAAACGTCGGCTGTTCGGACTCAGCCGGCGGGAATTCCTGCGGCGGTCTTGTCAGGGAGCTTCGCTGGCGTTTTTGCCGAGCGGTTTCGGCTCTTCCGTTGGCCTTCCCTGGGCTTTGCGGCAGACTCCTCCCGTCGGCGAGTATCAAGTTCATCCTCACTATCGAACGCCGAGAACTCTCGACGCCGTGCTTCGGAAAGTCCGGGCGGGGTTTGACGATTTTGTTGGCGAGAAATATCAGGATCAGGTCGCGGCGGTTTTGGCTCGTTGGTCCGATCAACTACTGAAGTCAACCGCCGGGACGAGCGAACTTGAAGGACCACTTGCCGCTACGCTAAGTGCGACGCCGCCGATTCCTATCGATTCGCAGCGCGTGCGAAGCTCTTCATTCCTGAATGTTTGGCGAAGCAAATTCTCTTCGGAAAAAACAGTCGAGCGTTCTGCTTGGGTTCGCGACTGGCGTTCGACTCTGAGTCACTTCTCCGCGCTGCAAACTGCCGAATTTCAAGTAACTGAAATTGAGCTCGGCGATGGGTCGAGCAATTCTGGTGCGGCACCCTCTTCTCTTCGGACTAGCATCCGATTCGAACTCGTCGGATCTGGCGCAGGCTTTCACCGCGAACAGCGCTTCGGCAACTGGGACCTGACGTGGAACGTCGGCTCCGGTGGAGAGCTTAAGATTGCGAAATGGCTGATCGTTGACGAGACGCGAAGTCAGTCTCTCTCGCCTGTCTATGCCGACATCGCGCAACAGAGTCTCGGCCGAAACGCATCGTTCGGGGCACAATTTCTTCCGGGAATCGACTACTGGCGAACGATTCTCGACGGCGCGTCGGGCATCGACATTTACGGGCACAATGGCGTTTCGTTTGCCGACATCGACGGCGACGGATTCGATGATCTTTACGTTTGCCAGCCGGCAGGATTGCCCAATCGACTTTTTCGAAATCGCGGCGATGGAACGTTTGAAGACATCACTGAGAGTTCTGGTCTGGGTCTCCTCGATAACACAGCGTGTGCGCTGTTCGCCGATTTCTCGAACTCCGGTCGCCAGGACGCCATCATTGTGCGCACAACTGGACCGCTGCTCTTCCTGAACGATGGTCATGGGAAATTTCAGCTCAAACCCGATGCGTTTCAGTTTGCCAACGAGCCACAGGGAACATTCACCGGCGCCGCGGTTGCCGATTACGATCGCGACGGGTGGCTCGACATCTACTTTTGCCTCTACATCTACTATCAGGGCACCGATCAATATCGCTATCCGTCGCCGTACTACGACGCGAACAACGGCCCTCCGAATTTCATGTTGCGCAACAATCGCGATGGCAGCTTTCGCGATGTAACGAAAGAAACCAAGCTCGACCAAAACAATACGCGGTTCAGTTTTTGCTGTGGATGGAGCAACTACAACGGTGATGGCTGGCCGGACCTGTATGTCGTCAACGATTTTGGACGCAAAAACCTGTATCGCAACAATGGCGACGGGACATTTACCGATGTCGCTGGAGAAACTGGCGTCGAGGATGTCGGCGCGGGAATGAGCGTTAGCTGGCTCGACGCTGATAACGACGGCAAACAGGATCTTTACGTCGCGGATATGTGGACGGCTGCTGGAGAGCGGATTTCGAAGCAGGATATTTTTCAGAAAGACGCGAATCCCGAGACCCGCGCGTTTTATCGAAAACACGCGATGGGTAATTCTTTGTTCCGCAATCGCGACGACAAGCGATTCGAAGACCTTACATCGAAGTCCGGAACTGGAATGGGTCGTTGGGCCTGGTGCAGTGATTCCTGGGACTTCGATCACGATGGTCATGCGGACCTATATATAGCGAACGGCATGATCACCGGGCCGGCGCCGGCGCTCGACGATCTGAACAGTTTCTTCTGGCGGCAGGTCGTCGCAAATTCTCCCGCCGAGTCGCGCCCCAACTACAACTACGATCAGGGTTGGAGCGCGGTCAACGAACTCATTCGCGCCGACGGCACGTGGAGCGGATACGAGCGCAATGTCTTTTACGCGAACAATGGCGATGGCACGTTCTCTGATGTTTCTGGCGCGGTTGATCTCGATTTCATAGAGGATTGCCGGTCGTTCGCACTCGCGGATTTCGATCATGATGGCCGCCTGGAAGTTGTGCTGAAGACGCGTAATAGCCCGCAACTTCGCCTGTTGAAGAATGTAGTGAAGGATTTGAATCCATCGATTGCTTTCCGCCTGACTGGAACGAAGAGCAATCGAGATGCGATCGGAGCGCGCGTTATTGTCGACACTGGTTCCATGCGCCTCACTCGTGTCTTGCAAGCCGGCTCAGGATTTTTGGCGCAGCACGGCAAAGAATTATTTTTCGGCCTCGGACAATCCAAGCAAACCGTTAGTGCGACGATTCAATGGCCAAGCGGGTTTGTGCAAACGTTTCGCGATCTGCCGATCAATCACCGAGTTTCCGTCGAGGAGGGGGAACCGGCGCCCCGATTGGAGCCTTTCAAGCCGACAACTGCGAATGTCGAGGCTGCGCCCGCCGCGTCGAATCCGGCAGCGCACACGACCCCGAATTCATTCGGCACCTGGCTACTTGCTCCCGTTGAAGCTCCCGATTTCGCTGCTCAAGATCAAAATGCGAAGACACAGAGCCTCACGTCATTGCAAGGCAAACAGGCGCTGTTGTATTTCTGGGCTTCGACCGCAGCTTCCGAGAAAAATCTCGCTGCACTGAATTCGGCGTATTCGAAGTGGCAGGGTGGCCGACTCCAACTTGTTGCGTTCAACGCCGATGAACCGGCGTCGAACCAGTCGACAGCGCCTCCGGCGGCCAGTCATCGCTTTTCGTTTCCATCGATCGCGTATAACTCTGACCTGATCGCCGTATACAACATTCTTTATCGTTCGCTTTACGATCGACACCGCGATCTGACTCTACCGACGTCATTCCTGATCGATGAGAAAGGCTTGATCGTCAAAATCTACCAAGGCACCGTCGAGCCGGAACGCGTCGTCGAAGACGCACGCAACATACCAAGAACTGTTGCGGCTCGAATGGAGAGAGGACTTCCCTTTCCAGGCGTTGCGAGTACGACGCAATTCACCCGCAACTATCTTTCTTACGGCTCGATATTTTTCGAACGCGGCTACATGAACGAGGCGGAGCACTTTCTTCGACTCGCGCTTCGCGACGATGCGGATAATTCGGAAGCGCTCTATGGATTGGGCAGCATCTACCTGCAACAGAATAAAACGAGCGATGCTCGTGCGACGTTCGAACGCGTGATCAAGCTGCCGCAGCGCTATCCGGGGACGCTGCCCAACGCGTGGAATAATCTTGGCTTGTTGTCTGCGCGTGAAGGACACACGGATGAAGCGATCCAGCAATTCCAGCAAGCGCTGCAGCTCGATCCCGATCACTTCATCGCGCTTGAAAATCTGGGAAATGCGTATCGACAGGCAAAACGCTGGGACCACGCGAAATCGACGCTCCAGCGTGCGCTGCAATTAAATCCCGACAATGCGGAAGCCAACTACGCGTTGGGCATGGTGTACGCGCAGACCGACGACGCGGATCGCGCGTATGAATATTTGCAGAAAGCGGTCGCGGAGAAACCGGCTTATCCAGAAGCGCTGAACAATCTCGGCGTGCTTTACCTGCGCAAACAGCAACCTACCGATGCTGAGAATAGTTTCAAGGAAGCGATTCGCGTCGCGCCATCGTTCGAACAGTCGTACTTCAATCTCGCCCGGCTTTACGCGATCGAAGGAAACACCGCAGGTGCTCGCCAACTGTTGACGGATCTGCTCTCGCGGCATCCTGGCGACCCTCAGATCGAACGAGCTTTGTCTCAATTACCGCAATAATTCGCTGACTAGCAAGCACACGCCAATAAGCAGATCCGCACGCCACAGAAGCAAATCGGCCCGCGACAAACTGCGTCGCGAGCCGATTCGAATGGTCGAACTACGTTTCGATCCGTTAGAACGTCAGCTTCAGACCGAACTGAATCAAACGCGGATTGTTCACGGTTGAATTGACCGAGCCAAATCCAGGCGCCGCAATGTCTGCAACGGGAAACCCGAACTGGGCGTGGTTGAAGAGGTTGAAGAATTCCGCGCGGAAGTTGAGTCCCATCCCTTCGCGCGGCAACGCGAACTGCTTGATGATCGAGAAGTCGGTGTTGACGAAGCCCGGGCCCGTAACCGGAACGCGATTCGCGTCTCCGAGCTGTCCCGCTGGAGCAGCCACGAAACACGATGGATTGACATACACCAACGCGCTGTGGTTTCCCGCCTGCGTATCGCATCCCGAAATCTGATCGGGCCGGGTGAAGTTGTTCCCGTTTCCCCCGTTGTTGAAGAACACTCCGGATTGGTTGTTGCTGTCGATCAACGGAACAGCGAAGCCCGACGTGATTCTTTCGATCAGCGTCACTTGCCAATTTCCGAGCACCGTATTCGTCACGCCGCTCCAATCGTTGCCGAACTTTTTGCCATGCCCGAAAGGCAAGTCGTAGAGGATGCTGGCTGAGAAGTTGTTCGCCAAGTCGATCTGCGACAATCCCCAGTCGAGATTTTCCCAATTAGGCAATGGGAAGTATGGTGCGCTCGTCAAAGACCCGAGACCATCGCTCAGACCGTTGTCATAGGTCTTCGAGTACGTGTAGCTGACCAACGCATACAGTCCGTGCTTTGGCGTTTTAGTTTCGAGCTTCAGTTGCAGCGAATCGTATTGCGTCCGGCCGATGTCACCGAAAAGCAGCATCGCGTTTCCGGCCGCGTATGGCGGAATAAACGCCGACCCGTCAGGATTGCATCCGATCGTTTCCGTCCCACCCGCCACGCACGAACTTGGGCCAAACGTGTTGAGGTTGTTGCCCGCCACGAGCAAATGTCGTCCGCGCGATCCGGCGTAACCCGCCGTTACGATAACGTTCGCCGGCAGCTGCCGCTCCACGTTGACGTTAAACTGCTGCACCATGCCGAGATGGAAATCCGTCGGTTGAGTGAACAGCGTGCCAGAGAACGTCGATAGCGTCGGTGGCCCCGCGAAGATCGGGAAGCCGGCCGACATGCTCGCTCCACTCGGCGTCTGACCAAGCACGGTCGCGCAATACGATGTCGCAAACGCGCACCCTGCCGGATTGAACCCGTCCGACTCCGCAAAGAATGGCGGATTCTGCCACAGGCCTTGCGCACCCATGCTCCACGCAGAGTCGTGATAGATCGCATATCCAGCGCGAATCGCCGTCTTATCGCTGCCGAGAAGCTTGTACGCCAACCCGATTCTCGGTTCGAACGCTGTCTTGTTCATCTTGATGCCGGCTGACGAGCTGACACCGCCCTGGTTCGCAATCAAAAGCTGATTCGTGTCGGGCAGATAGTCCGCCATTCGGCCGGCCGCTTCCGTGATTGGAGTCGTCAGATCCCAGGCGATACCGAGATTCAGCGTAAGATCCTTCGTGATGCGCCAATTGTCTTCGACGAACGGACGATAAATCTTCCATCGCCGTCCCGTCACCGGACCGTTGAACGTTTGATCGTGTTCCGCCAAACCCAGCATGCCCAGCAATAGATCGGCTTGCGGATTGCCAGCAATGCTAACCGCAGGTGACCCAGGCGCCGCCGTGGTCGTGGTTCCGCTGAAATTGCCGGCGACGCCAGGAATCCAGAATCCATCCTGGAACGCTTCCGCGCCCACGTTCATCTGGTTCGCGCGAACATCGAGTCCGACCTTAAAGTCGTGCTTACCGCGAATGATGTCGAGCGAGTCCTTAAACGAGAAAACGTTCGTCCCGCCCTGGAACGGCGTGTAGCCGCGATCGCCCAACGACCAATACCCGCCAACCATCAACACGGAAGTGAGGCCGCAGCTATATGCTCCCGCCGTGCAAGTCGTGCCCGTGCCGCAGCCAAGATTTGCACCGGGAATTCCAATCGCCGCCGAAGCGCACGTTCCAGTGCCTTGCGAATCGATGTAGTTGAAGATTCGGTTGTATCCGAAACTCGCCTGGTTAACCATCGTCGGTGAGAACACGTGCGTCTCGCCAAGCGCGATTTGTCGCGAGTGGTTCTGAATGCCCTGGTTGCTGCCGAAGGCGCTCTGCTCCGCGAACGACCCGATCCCGCCGCCACCTGGAACGTACGAAACCGCCTGGTCATAGCTGAATCGCCCGAACATCGTGTCGGAATTCGAGAAGTTGTGATCGAGCCGGATGTCGAACTTCGTCTCATCCAGCTTTCGAACCGGCGAGTTTACGAAATTGAAGCCCCCCGCCGCGTTGCTCGCGTTCGGCGTCGGATACAGATTGATCAGCTTCTGCCCGACCGAGTCAAACAATCCCGCCGGAATCTTGTTGCACGCCGTTCCTGGTGCTTGAAGTCCATTCGCCGCGACCGGTAGCGGATTGCCTGCCGGGTCGCAATGGAAATAGACATTGACCGGCGCCGTAGGGTCCGTCGAAGCGCCAATCATATTCGGATTGACGATGGCCGCTACAAATGGTCCTCCCGCAGGCGAAATCGCATTCCCAAACGGATCGGCGCTGAAATCGCCCGATCGCATCGCCAACGACGGGATCAATCCCGTCACGGTCTGCCCATGCCGCTGATTCTTTTGCTCGCCGTCGATAAAGAAGAACGTCTTGTTCTTCCGAATCGGTCCGCCGATCGAACCGCCGTATTGGTTCAGATTGAATTTCTCTGGTGATGTCGCAAAAAAGCTCTTCGCATCCAGGGAGGTGTTGCGCAAAAACTCAAACAACGAGCCGTGGAAATCGTTCGCACCCGACTTTGTCGTCACCAACACGGTTGGTCCCGCGCGTGTTCCGTATTCCGCCGAATAGTTGTAGGTCAGTACCTTGAATTCCTGGATCGAGTCGATCCCCGAGAAAATTCCGATGCCGCCCGAGGTCAGCTCGTTGTTGTCCACGCCGTCGAGCAGCCAGTCGGTGGCATTCGGCCGCGAACCGCCAACTGACAGTGAGAACGATCCGCGCGCCGCAACTTCGCTATCCGCGCCGCTCGTGAAAAAACTGTTCGGATTTGTCTCTTGCACCGTGCCCGGCGTCAGCGACGCAAGCTGCACGAAGTCGCGCCCGTTCAAAGGTAGCTGCGCAACCTGCTGCCCCGTAATGACTTGGCCCAGCGATGGATTCGTCGTCTCCACCGCAACCGCCGTCGCTTCGACCTCAATCTGCGAAGACACCGCGGCGGGCGCGAGCGAAAAGTCCAACGTGCGCGACTCGTCGACCTGCAGCTTTACGTCTCGCTGCTCGGTCGTTTGAAAGCCCTGGAACTCCACGTGAACGACATAGTTCGCCGCCGGCAACAGAGGAATCAGATAGTGGCCGACCTCGTCGGTCTTTGCTTCACGTGATACTCCGGTCGCTTGCGAAATCGCGCGCACCGTCGCCCCGGAAATCGAACTGCCGGATTTATCCGTCACAGTTCCCGAAAAACTTCCGACCGCCTGCCCGTACGTTGACGGCGCGAGCGCGACCAGAAGCGCAAAGACACCTAGAATGATAGGAAGAATCGATTTTTTACACATCGTAGACGCCCCTCTGCTGCAACCCTTGGGGTGGTCGCAGCCCTCAGCCCCGACACTGCAATGATTTGGCTAGGCGATCTTCGTGGAGTCGCCAGGAAACAGCGGTAAGAAAAGTTAACCGCCGTTACCTCCTGTGTCAAGTTGACTAGCTCATTTCCACAGAATGATTTTGTGAAAAGAACGCAGGACGGCGCTTGATGAGAGCTCTGTAACAATCGCGAGTGATTCGAATGATTACGCGAACAGTGAATTTCCGCTCGACTTGTTTTCGCTGACAGCTTCGGCTCTGCCCCGCGCGAGATTTGCTGTCTCTGCAACAACCGTTTTCAAGTCCTCAACCACAATTCGATAAAGCTCATCCTGCGCCGCTAGAGTATCGGCTCTTAGCACTGCGGACGGGTGATACGTCGCGATCGTCTTGCAGGCGAATCGGCTCTCGAGAAATTTTCCGCGTTGTTCCGTCAGTCGAAATTGCGCACCAAACACCGCCTTCGCCGCAGTCGCCCCCAGACACACTACGATTTGCGGTGCCACGCGTTCGAGTTCCACTTCCATCCACGGTTTGCACGCGGTGACTTCACTGAGTCTCGGTGTCCGGTGAATACGCCGCTTCCCGCGTTCTTCGAACGCAAAATGCTTCACCGCGTTCGTCAAATACACTTCCGATCGATTTATTCCGGCTTCCGCAAGCGCACGATTCAAAACCTCGCCCGCTGGCCCCACAAACGGTCGCCCGGCGCGATCTTCCGAATCGCCCGGCTGCTCGCCAATGAATACGACGCGCGCATTGGCAGGGCCTTCACCGAACACGGGCTGCGTCGCGTGCTTGTACAACTCGCAGCCTTCGCAATTCGACACCGCTTCACGAAGCTGTTGCAAATCAGCATTGGGCGGCACGAACGCTCCCGCGCCGGGAGTTTTTCTTTGCATGGCGATCATCTCCTTCACTCGGCCCGGCGCTTTCGCGAGTACTTGTCCCAGGTTCGCAAGCTCCGGCATGTTGTTCCAAAATCGCTGCGGCATCTCGGACCGCATCATTTTCAAATTCGTCCGAGCTGGATTGAACGTCGTCGCGTAATAGCGACTCCATAATTTCTCGAGCTCATCTTCGTTCGCCGGCGGCGTGTCGACGCCTTCGGCAAAACGCAACGTCTTGCCATCCCAATTCGCCGATCCGTCCGGCGTCAAGATCGACCAGCGCATCGACGCGAATCGCTCTGCAAAAAACGGCGCCGCCAGTCGAATCGACTGGTGATCCGGCTTGTACCACGCGACGTACCTTTCGCCCTCGGCGTCCGTCACTTTTTTGAACCGCACGAATGCGTGAACGTGATGCACATCCCGCGAAACCGCGACCTCCATGCGCAGCGTTTGAATCACCTCGTCGTCGGTTTCAACTTTCAGCAGATGGTGATTTTCGTGAGCGATTCGCCACAGAACCGAGTACAGCAAATTCCACTTCTTCGAATCGCGAAACGCGGCTACATTCCGCGCCAGCGCTAGAAATCGCCTCGGCACGCGGAAGCTCGGCAGTGGCTTTTTCGCATTCAGCTGGTGGGAACTGCGGCCTTCGGTTTTCTCCCTCGAACTCTGCCCACCGAACAACGGCTGCTGCCCTGACTCCTCAATCCAAACGACTTCCCGTGGAGATACGTTATCCCTCAACAACTCACGCGCATGCTTCTGCCAATCCTCAAACAACCCGCTGAATCGAATCTCCATGTCCCTCGGCCCCACATCCAGTACATCGACTGCCGCTACAATTCCCCATTCACCGCAGCGACTTGCGCCTCGAACAGACTCATCTGCACCGGCGCGCTAACGAGTCCCGTCTTGAGCCCAACCGAATCCAATTCCGAAACGACCGGCGAAGAGTCCGCCGTCATCACAAACGCCTTCGCTCGCCTCAAAAACACGCGCAGCTTCTTCAAATCCTCCAACCTGATCCGGTGATATCGCCGAATCGACAAGATCCTCGACACCGTCCGGTATCCGATCCCCGGAATCCGCAGCAATTCCTCTCGCGTGCCTCGATTGATGTCGACCGGAAACCTCTCTCGATTCCGCAGTGCCCAGTTCAGCTTCGGATCGACCCGCAAATCCAGATTCGGATGCGTCGCCGTCGTCAACTCGCTTGCCGAAAATCCGTAGTAGCGCATCAGCCAGTCCGCCTCATACAGCCGATGCTCTCGGACGAGCGGAGGTGCCTGAATCGGGAGTCGTGAATCCGCTTTCGGAAACGGACTGAACGCCGAGTAATAAATCCGTCGCAGCCCGTGCGTCCCGTATAAATCCGACGCGAGATTCAGGATCGTTGCATCGTTTGTATCGGTCGCTCCGACAACCATTTGCGTGCTCTGCCCTGCAGGCGCGAATCTTGATCTCTTCGTCGAGACTCGCTTCGGCGCGGCTCCCGGTCGCGAAATAATTGTCGCTGCCGCCCGCGTTTCTTCCTTCGCTCGGTCGACGTCCGAAGAAATTCCACTCATCGTCTTTCGAATGGTCACCAGTTGTTTTTCCGGCGCCAGTTTGGTCAGATCGTCCTGCGTCGGTAGCTCGACATTCGCGCTCAGCCGGTCCGCCCAGGTCCCCGCTTCATGCAATATCTCCTTCGACGCTCCAGGAATCGCTTTTAAATGAATGTATCCATTGAACTTGTGTTCCGTTCGCAGCCCGCGAGCGACCGCGACAAGTTGCTCCATCGTGTAGTCCGGGCTTTGAATAATTCCCGAACTCAGAAACAATCCCTCGATGTAATTCCGTCGGTAGAAATCTAGAGTCAGCGAAATAATTTCCTCGGGCATGAATCGCGCGCGTCGCGTATCACTCGAAATCCGGTTCACACAGAACTTGCAGTCGTACACGCAATAATTCGTCAGCAGAATCTTCAACAGCGAAATGCACCGTCCGTCCGGCGTATAGCTATGGCAGATCCCCATGCCGGTCGAGTTCCCGATGCCGCCCGGCGCCGCCTTTCGAATCGCGCCACTGCTCGCGCACGAAGCGTCGTATTTCGCCGCGTCGGCAAGAATTTCCAGTTTGGCTGCGAGTTCCATCTGTTTTACTATAGGCGAAGATAAAGCGAATACGCACACGAATGCAATCGGGTACTCGCTTTAGCGTTTTGGCTGGATATCTTTAGCTACGTTGGATGGCCGGAGGTTGGATGAAGCTTCTGCCTCGGCGCTTCGAACCTGTTCTGGCCGTCACGAAGATAGAACTTTTCGAAATTTCTGAAATGGAACCCGAAGTCGGATAGTTTCCAGAGTTCCCGCATCCAATAGAAGACTCGAATAATTCCATTCACCGTGCCTAAGCGCAATCTAAAAAACGCTTCGCCTCTGCCCTCTCCGACGCCGGAAGTGTCGGAACAAGCTACGTTAGGGAATCCGTTCGACCTCTTTCACCCCGCCGTTCGCGACTGGTTCTCCGCCGTTTTCATCGCTCCGACGCGCCCCCAAATTCTCGGCTGGCCCGCGATCTCACGCGGAGATTCGTCGCTAATATTTGCCCCCACCGGCACCGGTAAAACTCTCGCCGCGTTCCTCTGGTGCATCAACCGACTGATGTTTTCGACCGACAAGCCTCCTGAAGAGGCGCGCTGCCGCGTCCTTTATATATCCCCGATCAAAGCGCTCGCGGTCGACGTCGAACGAAACCTCCGCGCTCCGCTCGTCGGCATCGCGCAAGCAGCCCAGCGTCTCGGCCACACCTATCAGGAACCAACCGTCGCCATTCGAACCGGCGACACTCCTCAATCCGAACGCGCCCGCTTCCTCCGCCACCCCTCCGACATCCTCATCACCACGCCCGAATCGCTCTACCTATTGTTAACGTCGCAGCCGCGCGAACTTCTTCGCTCCATCGACACCGTCATCCTCGACGAAATTCACGCGCTCGTTCCCACAAAGCGCGGCTCGCATCTCTCGCTCTCTCTCGAACGCCTCGAAAAACTCACCGGCCGTCGCCTCCAACGCATCGGCCTCTCCGCCACGCAACGCCCGCTCGAAGAAGTCGCCCGTTTCCTCGGCGGCGCCGAGGTTCCAAATACGACTTCGAAATCCGACGCCACCGAACTAAAACCTCAAGAAACTAGCTCACTCGATCCGGACTCAACTCCACCCGCTCCCGACCAACCCCTCGCCGAATTCGAATCCTCTTTCTACGCTCCCGTCTACCGCCCCGTCACCATCATCGACGCCGGAGAACTCAAGCGCCTCGACCTCCGCGTCGAGGTCCCCGTCGAAGACATGGCGCGCCTCGACGACATCGACCCGCTCCCCAGCGGCCCAGCGTCGCAAGGTCCAAAACGCCCGTCCATCTGGAGCGCGATTCATCCCAAGCTCCTCGAACAAATCAAAGCTCATCGCTCGACGCTCATTTTCGTCAACAATCGCCGCCTCGCCGAACGCATCTCCGGCGCCATCAACGACCTCGCGCAAGAAACTTTAGTCCGCGCGCATCACGGCAGCGTCGCCGTCGCGCAGCGCAAAGAAATCGAAGACCGCCTCAAACTCGGCACCCTTCGCGGACTCGTCGCCACTTCTTCGTTGGAACTCGGCATCGACATGGGCGCCATCGATCTCGTCATCCAGATCGAATCGCCACCATCCGTCGCCAGCGGTATGCAGCGCGTGGGACGCGCCAGCCATCACGTCGGCGCCGTCAGCAACGCGGTCATTTATCCGAAATATCGCGCCGACCTCGTCGCCTGCGCCGCCATCACGCAAGCGATGTATCAGGGACAAGTCGAAAGCGTTCACTATCCGCGCAATCCGCTCGACGTCCTCGCCCAACAAATCGTCGCCATCATTTCTTTCGACGAGTGGCACGTGGACGATCTCTTCCAACTCGTCCGTTCCGCCGCGCCTTACGCGAATCTCACACGCTCCGTTTTCGAATCCGTCCTCGACATGCTCGCCGGCCGTTACCCCAGCGACGAATTCGCCGAGCTTCGCCCGCGCATCACCTGGGATCGCGTTTCGAATCGCCTCACCCCGCGCCAAAGTTCCCGCCGCGTGGCCGTCATCAACGGCGGCACCATTCCCGACCGCGGCCTCTACGGAGTTTTTCTCTCCGGCGCAACAAAAGGTGCGCGCGTCGGCGAACTCGACGAAGAAATGGTCTTCGAATCGCGCACCGGCGACACCATCATCCTCGGCGCCACCACCTGGCGCATCGACGAAATCTCGCACGATCGCGTTCTCGTTTCTCCCGCTCCCGGCGAACCCGGCAAAATGCCCTTCTGGCGTGGCGACACCGCCGGCCGTCCCGCCGAATTCGGCCGCGAAATCGGCGCGATGACACGCGAGCTTCTCGCGCAACCACGCCCCGTCGCATTCAGCACCCTTGTCACGAATCACAGTCTCGACACGAACGCCGCCGAAAATCTTCTCCGCTATCTCGAAGATCAGGCCGTCGCCACCTCGCGCGTTCCCAACGACCAGGACATCGTCATCGAAACTTGCCGCGACGAACTTGGCGACCGCCGCATCTGCGTCCTCACGCCATTCGGCAGCCGCGTTCACGCACCGTGGTGCATGGCCGTCAGCGCCAAGCTCCGCTCCGAACGCGCGCTCGATGTGGAATCGATGTGGTCCGACGACGGCTTCGTCCTTCGTATTCCCGAAAGCGACGAAGAAATCGCGTCCGAGCAGCTCCTCCCCGACCCGACTGAATTCCAGCAGCTCGTTTTGCAACAGCTCGGCTCAACTTCTCTCTTCGCCGCAAAATTCCGCGAAGCCGCATCCCGTGCGCTCCTTCTTCCCCGCCGCCGCGCCGGCCAACGCACTCCGCTCTGGCAGCAGCGCAAACGCGCCGCTGATCTTCTCGCCGTCGCCGCGCGCTTCTCCTCGTTCCCGATTCTTCTCGAGACCTACCGCGAATGCATTCGCGACGTCTTCGATCTCCCCGCAACCTCAAACATTCTTTCAGCAATTCAGCGCGGCGAAATCCGCGTCACCAGTCTTACGAGCGACAAGCCATCTCCCTTCGCCTCTTCGCTCCTCTTCTCGTACGTCGCCAACTACATCTATGAAGGCGATGCGCCACTCGCCGAACGCCGCGCCCAGGCTCTCTCGATCGATCAATCCCAACTCCAGGAAATTCTCGGCGACACCGACCTCCGCGAACTCCTCGACCAAAACGCCATCGACGAAGTCGAAAGCCGCCTCCAGTCGCTCGACTCAGACTACCAAGCCCGCCACGCCGACGGCGTTCACGACTTGCTCCTCAAGCACGGTGATCTCACTGAATCCGAAATCGCTGCGCGCTCCAAAACTCCCGCGATCGCATCGACCATCACTGACCTCACCAACGCGCGCCGCGCCGTTCGCGTTCGAATCGCCGGCGAATCCCGCTTTATCCCCGTCGAATATGCCGGACGCTATCGCGACGCCCTCGGCACTCCGCTTCCGCCCGGCCTCGCCGAAGTATTCCTCACCTCCAGCGAAGACCCTCTGCGCGAACTCATTCGCCGCTACGCGCGTACCCACGGACCATTCACCACGCAAGAACTCGCCTCGCGTTACGCCCTGCAGCCGGCGCAAATCGACGCAATCCTTCGCACTCTTCACGGCAAAGGAAAACTCCTCGAAGGTGAATTCCGCCCGCGCGGCCAACATCAGGAATGGTGCGACCCAGAAATCTTGCAGCAGATTCGCCGCAAGAGCCTCGCCCGCCTCCGCCGCGAAGTCGAACCCGTCGAGCAGCGCACCTTCGCTCGCTTCGCCACGCGTTGGCAAGGAGTCGCCACCCGCCGTCGCGGCCTCGACGCGCTTCTCGACGCCGTCGAAAATCTTCAAGGCTCCGCACTGCTCGTCTCCGAACTCGAGCGCGAAATTCTGCCGGCTCGTATCGCCGACTATCGCTCCGGCGATCTCGACGCCGTCATGGCCGCAGGCGAAGTCGTCTGGGTCGGCCTTGAACAAGTCGGCGACCGCGACGGACGCGTCTCGCTCTACCTTACCGAATCTTTACCAGCACTCTTGCCGCCCGCCGAAATCCAAACCGATCCGCCGCAACTTTCCGACAAAGCCGTAAAAATTCTCGAAGTCCTGCAAAAACAAGGCGCCTCATTTTTCGCCGGCATCCACAACGCCCTCGGCGGCGGCTACCCCGGCGAGCTCCGCGAAGCCCTCTGGCAACTCGTCTGGGCCGGCGAAATCGCCAACGACACTTTTTTTCCTCTTCGCGATCTCCTACGCCCCGGCGATCCCAAACAAGAACGCGAGCATCGCCGCGAAATCGCGCAAGGCCCGCCGGGCTCGCCCGAATATCTCCGCCAACTTCGTTCGCGCAAGTCCATCGGCGGTCCCGCACACGGCCGCTGGTCGCTCGTCGCATCACATCAATCGCAACCCATCGGCGTCACGCAATGGAGCGCCAACATCGCGCAACAACTTCTTACACGCCATGGCATCGTTATGCGCGAAACCGCTATCGCCGAAAATATTCCGCGCGGCTACAACACCATTTATCCCGCTCTGAAAACTTTGGAAGAAAGTGGCATCATCCGCCGCGGCATGTTCGTCGCCGGAATGGGCGCCGCCCAATTCGCCGCCACGTCAGCCGTGGATATGCTGCGGAGCCTGCGGATGGAACCGCCCAAGCCCGAAACAATTTTTCTTGCGGCCAGCGATCCCGCGAACCCCTACGGCACTCTGCTCCCGTGGCCTCGTGGCGAAAATGGCGAAAACGAAGTTAATCAGCACGACGCCACGACGAATAATCCCGACGACGCACAATCACAATCGTCATCGAAATCCGCGAACGCAAAATCCGCAGACGCATCCACGCGTCCACATTCAATGTCCCGCACAAAAGGCGCCGGCATCATCCTCATCAATGGCGTCCTCGCCGCCTTCCTCCGCCGCCGCAACCCCGCGCTCCGGGTTTTCCTCCCCGAAAACGAACCCGAGCGCACCCAATTCGCCCGCGAACTCACCAAAAAACTCGCCGAGCTAGCCATTCGTCGCCAGGGTCGCCGCTCCGGCCTCCTCATCAGCGACATCAACGCTGAGCCCGCCCGCGAACATTTCCTCGCGCGCTTCCTCGAAGAATCCGGCTTCACTCCCAGCGCCTTCGGCTACCAGATGCGCCGCATCACTCCTATGGTTCCGTCACAAGACGACCCCGCCACCGAAGAAAGTGCGGACAACGACGACGACCTTTCCGAGTCCGCATAAATGCCTGAAGGCGACACAATCTTCCGCGCCGCCCGCACGCTTCACCGCGCGCTCGCTAACCAAACCGTCACCGCCTTCGAATCCGTCCTCCCCAAACTCGAACGCGTCGAAGTCGACACGCCCGTCACCGGCCGCACCATCGAAAAAGTCGAAGCCAACGGCAAATGGCTGCTCATCCATTTCTCCGGCAACCTCATTCTCCTCACACACATGCTCATGTCCGGCAGCTGGCACATCTACCGCCCCGACGAAAAATGGAAGCGCCATCGCTTCCACATGCGCATCGTCATTCGAACGCCGCGACTCGACGCCGTCGCCTTCAATGTTCCCATCGCCGAATTTCACACCGCTGACACGCTCCGTCGCCGACAAGGCTTCAATCAACTCGGCCCCGACGTCCTCGCGCCCGAATACAACGACGCCGAAATCCTCCGTCGCCTCCGCGCCCATCCCGGCACAGAAATCGCCGAAGCGCTCCTCTCCCAATCGATCCTCGCCGGCATCGGCAACGTCTTCAAATCCGAACTCTGTTTCGCCTGCAACGTGAATCCCTTCCGCAAAATCTCCACACTCAGCATCACCGAACTCACCTGCCTCGTCGGCACCGCCCGCAAATATCTCCAGGCCAACGTCACCGACAATTCCGGCGATCAAATCGTCACCCACACCGGACTCCGCCGCACCACCGGCCGCGCCGACCGCGAAGAAAATCTCTGGGTCTATAAACGCAGAGGCGAACCCTGCCGCAAATGCGGCACCCTCATCGAACGCCGCAAACAAGCCCCCAGCGCCCGCACCACCTTTTGGTGCCCCACCTGCCAACCGCAACCCCGCGACCCGCAGCGAGTCTAACTTTTAGTGAACAACTCCCGTATCACCTGGCTACCCGTCAACACTCCTTGCTAACATCCCTAAAACTCCACTTAAAGGCGCATCCCGATGAACCGTCTCGTCCTACTGACGCTCGCCCTGCTCCTCTCTGCCTCATCGCCATTCGCACAAGAAAAGCCCACCAACCCTGACGAAATTCAAATCCGCCAGCTCGAACGCGCTTGGAATCAAGCCGAAGCAAGTCAGCAGGTAAAAGAAGTCTCCAACCTCGTCGACGACACGCTCGTCTACACCGACTACGACGGCTCGATCATGAACAAGGCTGAGTACATGAAGTGGGTCGCCGCCCCCGAACAAAAAGCCGACCACCTCTACGATGAAGGCCTAACTGTTCACGTCTACGGCAACGCCGCCGTAGTGAACGGAATCTATCGCGAAACCGGCGTCAACAAAGGCAAGCACTACGTAATTCGTTCTCGCTACACCGACACCTGGATCCGCCGCGACGGCCTCTGGCGCTGCGTCGCCAGCCACAGCACCCTAATCCCCGCCAAGTAAACCTCGCGAAATCGCCACTGCGAACTTGACCCGACTCAACCCAACTCCCCGCCGTTTCCGTCGCCCAAACTTCCCTGTTGTTTTCCAAAAGGACCTATGTCATCCTCCTGTTGGAATCCAAAATGACCCCCACCCATAACTCCGCTTCCAAAAAGACCGACGTCCTCCAGGGCACTCTCGCCCTCATGGTCCTCAAAACTCTCGACGTCCTCGGCCCGCTCCACGGCTACGGCCTCGCGCGCCGCATCGAGCAAATCAGCGGCGATCTCCTCGCCGTCAACCAGGGCACGCTGTATCCCGTCCTCCTCAAACTCGAACAGGAAGGCGCCATCGAATCCGAATGGGGCGCCTCTGAAAATAATCGCCGCGCCCGCTTCTACAACCTCACCAAAACCGGCCGCAAAGCCCTTCAATCCGAAACGCAAGATTGGCAGCAGACCGCCGCCATCATCGCTCGCTTCTTCGAAATCAAATCCGAGGATCTCCCATGAGCACAAACCTCTTCCGCAACTTCCGCCGATTCCTCAATCGCCTGACGAACTCCGCCTCCCGCGCCGTCGACACCGACCGCGAAGCTCGCCTCCGCGAAGAGATCGCCGAACACATCGCGCTGCAAACTCAAGACAATCTCCGCGCCGGCCTCGACCCCATCGAAGCCCGCCGCCAAGCCATGCTCAAATTCGGCGGCGTCGAGTCCATGAAAGAGGACTACCGCGACGAGCGCGCCTTCCCCTGGTTCGAACACCTCCTCCACGACATCCGCTTCGCGCTCCGCATGCTCTACAAAAATCCCGGCTTCACCGTCGTTGCCGTCGTCACGCTCGCTCTCGGCATCGGTGCCAACGCCGCCATCTTCAGCGTCGTTCGCGGCGTCCTCCTGCGACCTCTCGTCAATCGCGACGAAGCCCGCCTCCTCTATCTCTGCCAAAGTGCTCCCGACTCCTCCGACGTCAACTTTTCCGTCCCCGAAATCGACGACCTCACCGCCCATCTCAAATCCATTCAAGCCATCGGCACTCTTTCTCCGCTCGATTTCACCGTCGTCGGCCTCGGCGACGCGCGCACACTCACCGCCGGCGTCGTCGACGGCACCTACTTCGACGTCGTCGGTCTGCATCCCGTCCTCGGCCGCCTCATCGGTCCTGGCGACGATGGCCCCAAAGCCCCGGGCGTTGCAGTCCTCACCTACAAATTCTGGAGCACCACGCTCCATTCCGATCCATCGGTCATCGGCAAAACCATCCGCCTCGGCAGCTTCAACGGCACGCGCTCCGCAACCGTCATCGGCGTCCTTCAGCCTTCCGTCCCGTATCCCGTCGAAACCGAAATCATCGCCAACATCGTCACCAGCCCTCACCATCTCTCCGCCACGATGGTCACCGGCCGCATGCATCGCATGACCGAAGTCTTCGCGCGCCTCGCTCCCAGCGCCACTCTCGAATCCGCTCGCGCCGAACTCGGCACCACGTATGCCGCGATGCGCTCCGCTCATTCCGAAGACTACAAAGCCGAGAAAGGCTATCGCTTCACCGTCACGCGCATCCACGATCAAATCAATTCGCGCGCCAACACCGTCCTCTGGGTTCTGCTCGCCGCATCCGGGCTACTTTTCCTCATCGCATGCTCCAACGTCGCCAATCTCTTCCTCGCGCGCACCGTTCGCCGCGAACCCGAACTCGCTCTCCGCGCCGCGCTCGGCGCCTCCACCGGCGCGCTCCGCCGTTCGCTTCTCGCCGAAGCCATCGTTCTCTGCGGCGCCGGACTTCTCGCAGGCATCGTCATCGCCGCTCCCATGGTCGGCGTCCTCAGCCGCTACGCCTCGCGTTTCTCCGTCCGCGCCGCAGACCTCGCGCTCGACTCCAGCATGCTCTGGATCGGCGTCGCTCTCGCCTTCGTCGCCACCATCTTTCTCGCTTTCATTCCGCGCCTGCCCAGCAACAACTCCCAAGCCTTCGCCGTTTCCAGCAGCGGCTCTCGCGTCACGCTCGGCAGCCGTCGCCGCCTTCGCCTTTTCGCCGTCACGCAAATCGCCGCCTGCTTCCTTCTCCTCGCCGGAGCCGGCGCTCTCTTGCGCACGCTCTTCGTCCTCGAAAACTCTCAGCCGCCGTTCGACACCGCCCGCGTCCTCGCCATCAACCTGCCCGTCATGACCGACGGCCGCACTCCCGAGCAAATCACTACCTTCTACCGCGATGTCCGCCGCCGCGTCGCTTCTCTCCCGGGCGTCGAAAAAGTCTCCGGCGCCATGATCGTCCCCTGGCGCGATGCCCTCTCCTTCAATCTCCAAATGCAATTCGCCATCGACGGCGCGCCCAAAGACGACGGAAAAGACGATCCGCGCGCGCGTTTCCGTTTCATCTCCCCTGAATATTTCTCGACGATGGGCATCCCCTTCCTCGAGGGTCGCGACTTCAACGATAACGATCGGCCCGGCTCCGAAGACGTCGTCATCATCACCGAAGCTCTTGCGAAACAACTCTTTCCCGGTCAAGACGCGCTCAATCACAAACTCCACTGGACCGATCCCCTGCTCAAATTCAGTGGCATGAACCCAGGGCCGCGCCGAATCGTCGGCATCGTCCCGGACTTCGACGACACCGGCATCGTCCCCGAACCCTCAATGACGATTTATCAGCCCAGCGATCAGGAAGGTTTTAGCGGTCGCCTCTTTGTGCGCGCGAAAGGTGATCCCTACGCGCTCATACCCGTTCTCACCAGCGAAATCCACCACATGTCCGACAATCAGCCCGTCGAGCGCGCCAGCACCCTCGACGACGTGCGCGCCGAAATCATGGCGCCCGATCGTCTCAACGCCATCGTCTTCGGCGGATTCGCCACGCTCGCGCTGCTCATCTCGATCGTCGGCGTCGCCGGCGTTCTCGCCTTCTCCGTCAGCGGTCGCATCCACGAATTCGGCATTCGCCTCGCTCTCGGCGCCAGCCCTCGCAACATCCTCTCCGGCGTCTTAAGCGAAGGCTTTGTCATCGCCCTGATCGGCGTTACGGTCGGCACCGCCGCTGGGTTCGCCCTCGTCCGCGTCATCGCAAAATACACCGCGGAACTGCAAATCCCCGGCGCAACACCACTCATCGCTGCCGCCGGAGTGATTCTCGCCGCAGCCCTGGTCGCCTCCGCCATCCCAGCGATAAGAGCCGCAAGCGTCGACGCCGCCCGCGCACTCCGCTCCGAATAATCGAGCGAGCGTGGCAATGCCCGAGCACAGCTTTCCCAACTGCGTCTAAATGTAAATTTGGAATTTTCTTCGGCTTAACGAGTTACGGGACTACGGAAACTTCGCAGCAGCAAGCGGCTTAGGCACAACCTTCTCAAGCCGTGCGCGAATTTCCCATCGAAAAAACCGGCAATTGCATTCCCTGCAACGAAACGGCTTCAGAAAAATCAGCTTCATCAGCACGCGCTCCGCAAACTTTCTGCGTTTCGACCTTCGCGTTCGTCCACTCTGGCATTGCGGGCAACGACTCATATTGATTCACCTGACAACTTTAACCGTCTCTCCCACCTTCAAGTTCAGCCACGCGCGCAGCGCCGACGCCGTTCGAAACGTCATCGAGTTCAATTTCGCCGGCACCGTCTCCCAAAAAACAGTCGCGCTGTTGGTCAGACCATCCACGCACAAACGCTTATGAACCGACGAGCCAGCATCCGCTGTCGCGCTTCGAAACCACATGACGTTTCCCTCTTCTTCGCCAACTTCGACGAACCCGCTCTCGCGAGCGACCAGCTGAAATTCCTGTATCGTCATGCGCTTCCCTCCGCCCGCGAATTCCCTTATCGACTATTGGTCGATTCGTTCTGTCTCTGGACTCCGCGCCACCGTTTGCCGGTGAAATCGATGCGTCGACCGCGGCGCATGCGCTCGTTGATACTCCTCCAGCTCCATCTCGCTGATTTTATATTGCGACTCGGGTGGATCGTTCGCGAACGTTGCTAGTTCTCGATGAATTTTCGCTGAACAAAAATCCGGCGCATCCTGAAACGAAATCCGCCGCGAACTAAACGCCTCGTTGAAAATCGACAGCGTAAACTCCCGCGTCCCGCTCTCCTGATGCACCAGAAACGTGTACTGCCGCGCCCGCGGCTTACATTCGAATCCTACGTATTGCACATTGACCTTCGGTTTCATCGAACTCCTTGGGGATACTTGCGAATGGTTGTTATTTTTCATGACGATACCCTCTCTTGCCGTCCCAGCGCTTGATCGCTCCTTTTCGCCCATCCAGTTGCATCTGCTTCTCGATTCCGCGCGCATCGCGAAATCGGTGCAGTGGAGCTACCGAACCAAGCGGCTGCGATTGCCGCAATGTCTTCTTGGAACTCTTTCGAACCGCACGCGCCCGAAAGTGGAGCGGGTCTCTGAGATTCTGCAGTTCACGATAGTAGTAAAGCGCCGTCGGTTGTCTGTCTTTGAATCTCAGCTTTCGCAGAAATTCGATCTCATCTTCGGTGATGTCCGCCTGTACGGCGTCATACTTCAAAAATTTCTTCAGCCCAGGCTCTTCGTCCGTGCGCTCCGCTTCTTTTTCGACAAATTCAACCTTCTTCGCGTGCCCAGAAATCAGCCGCCGGTTCAGCACGATCTCCAATCCAAACGTCGCGAGATCGATATCCCAACTTTCGACCAGCGGATCCAGAAACGAAGCGCAATGTTCCGTCGACACGCTGTAAACATCCGTATCCAAAAATTCCAGAATACTTACGCGCACCCCTTCATAACTTCGGCCCGCCAGATGCGCCACTGATCGCAGCCACGCCTCGTTCTCCAGTTCGTCCTTCGCAACCCTCTTCACCACATCCAGCAGCTTCTGCGTGACCAGCCGTTCCATTTCGCCGAACGGGTGCGTTTCAAAAATCGCGCGTACTTGTCTTTCTTTGCCCGTCGCGCATTTCCGAAGGATCAGCTTTCGAACGTCCTTGAATAGTGGCGCAGGCTCGGCCACCAAGCTCTTCTTCAACCCTTCGTTTCGCTGGTGTTCCGCCAGTTCGGCCAGTTTGCCGCGGCGCAGTTTGAGGAAACCTTCGATCTTCCCGTAAATATCGGTTCGCGCCGGCGCCGGTGGCAGCTTTTTCAGACTCAACAGCTGCGAAATATAAGACTCGGTCACCTGCGCTGCCGCCGCCAGATCGCGCTGCTCCAGCTTCAACTCCGCCAATTTCTGCTTGATGAGTAACCCGACTTCCAAGCGACCCGCTCCAATGAACTCGCGACACTCAGCGCCAACAACGACTTAACTAAACTCACTTAACTACACTCAATTGTCCCAGACATAGCTTGACCGGGCAAGTTAATTAACCTAAGCTAGTTAAGTACACCAACAGCTTCACATAGGCGTAGACTCTTCCCGGTTAGCGGCACGGCTCAGTGAACACAACTCATCTCATCGGTCAGTCTGTCGAAATCAAGGTCGCGGGTCTCTCCTCGGCGGTTTCCGCCGTCGTCTTGGGCGTCGAGACCGCCGGCCTCTGGATTCACAAGGGAGATGTGGTGGAAAAGATTGCCGTTCACCAGCGCGCCGATTCTCCCGGCTTGCCCAAAGATCCTGCTATATTCGTCCCGTTCGCAACCATCTCGTGGCTGATGACGGCGACGAAAGAGTCTGCGTACCAAAAGGCCCGCTGAGCCCTGTTCCGCTTACGCGCCTAAATACCGTGAAGTCATTTGCGAGGTTCCGATGACGATAAATATCACGAACAAAGAAATCGACGGCGTTTCCGTTGTCTCATTCAACGGCCGAATCGTTCTTGGCCCAGAGAGCAGCGCTCTTCGCGAGCGAGTGAAATCCCTCCTCGTCGAAGACAAGAAGAAAATTGTCCTCAATATGAAGGACGTCACCTACATCGACAGCGCTGGTCTAGGTATGTTGGTTGCCCTGCACGTCAGTGCGCGCGGCCAAGGTGCCGAAGTGCACCTGTGCAACCTGGGCGAGAAATTCCACGACGTCCTGCAACTCACGCGGCTCTTGACGATCTTCAGCGTCTACGACACCGAAGCCGAAGCCATCCGCGCCTTCAAACCCGGCGCCGCCTCAGCCTAGTCGTCTGTAGGCAAGCCACATCAGTGAACTGGATACGCACGCCGGCAGCGCTTCAGCGTAACGCCGTCACCACGTACTCCGCTCAATGCCAAATAGGCCGTCATCCTGAGCGCAGCGAAGGATCTCAACTTAAGCCTCACTATTAGACTCTGAATCTATCGTCACGAATAAAGCAGGCAAGCCTCAAGCGTCTCAATCTGCCGCGTGCGCTTCAACTGCGCCGAATACGTCTCTTGCCCATCGAATCCCTTGAGTTTCCTCAACCTATACCTCATCCAGGGACTCATCACCCACAAGACAAACGACTGCGCATTCCGATTCTTGATACGTCGTTTTGGAGAACTTTGAAACAGTGAGGGTAGAGGCACGCTGCGACAGTACGCTCCCGCGCCGCATAAAGATACGACTCATTCCCCGCCCGTGCGACCCAAAATCCCAACAAAAACTCACCGCGCCAGCTCAAAAATCGCGTTCAGCGAATCCGCTGCCCTTCCGGCAACGTCCGGTTAATGCTGGTCAGCGTCTGAAATCCATCTTTCACCACCGTCTCTTTAATATTCCCGCGCGCCACCACCACCGGCTTCAGCAAAATCGTCGGCACCTCAATCTTCTCGTTGTTGACCGTCCGATCTGCCGCGATCTTTTCGCCTTTCGCCAACCGCACCGCTTCTTCGGCCGTCCGTCGCGCTTCCTCCGAGATCGGCTTGTACACCGTCATGCTCTGCACGCCTTCCGCGATGCAAATCACCGACGCCAAATCCGCATCTTGCCCCGACACCAAAGTCTTCCCCGCCAACTTATGTTCGCGCAGCGCCTGAATCGCACCCTCCGCCAGCGCATCATTCGCCGCAATTACTCCCGCAACATCGCCGTGCGCCGTCTCGAGCGCCTTTAACATAAATAGATACGCGTCCGACGCCACCCAATCCTGAATATATCCGTCCGCCACCACCTTAATATCTCCGCGCTCCACGTAAGGTTGCAGCACTTTCATCTGTGCATCGTGAATCACCCGCGCTCCCTCGTCGTTCGGCGATCCTCCGATCAGCACGTAATTCCCCTTCGGCGCGCGCTCCACCAGATACTGCGCCTGCATCTTTCCGATCTCGTCGCGGTCAAAGCTCACATACAAATCCACGTCGCTGTTCAGCGCCAGCCGGTCATAGCTGATCACTTTCACTTTCGCAGCCTTCGCAATATCCACAATCCGGCTCGCCTTCGCGCTGTCGTGCGGCAGCAGCACCAGCACATCGATGCCGCCCTTGATCATCTCCGCCACTTGCTCCAACTGTTTGTCGTCGTCTCCGCCCGCATCCGCCGACACCACATCCGCGCCCAATTCCTTCGCCCGCGCCTGAAACGACTCCAGGTCCGTCTGCCACCGCTCGCTTTTCATCGCCTCGATCGCAAACCCAATCTTCGGCCGATCGCTCTTTCCCGCGAAGATCCACGCAGGCAGCGCCATCACGACCGCGATCGCCGCGACTAAAATCCCCGCCCTGACGCATCGCTTATTCAAGTTTTTCTCCTAAGCACACGCCGTCGCAGTGCAAACAACTCGCATAAATCGGCGGTTGCACGCAGTCACACAAACTCTCGCCCAAAAAATCGCGGCCCACTTGACGGTATGCCCCTAAGTATCGTCCCGCCCCAAACCCCACACAATCCCTCGACACAAATCAGTCAACGCCGTTTTGAACAAACCCCCCGCTCCCATGCGGGCACAGCAAAGCCGCGACCGTTTTGGAGTGCGGCGCCCCTGCGCCGCTTTTACATATTCAGCCCCACCACCCACACTTTCTTCGTCCCGGTTGAAGCGGCAAAAAACATCCCCCCAAAAAAGAAAAAGAGGCTTCAGCCTCTGAAGCCTCCAAATCAAACCAAATCATCCACGCATCGCCGCGCAAGGCCTACCCCGAACGACCAACAACACCGTCCGGGGCTAACCCCCTATCGCAACGTCTAAAGCAAACTCCTACTTACGCTTCTCGCCCTAATCCTTCTTCACAAACCGCACAACGCCATGAATCGGCTGCGTCCCAAAGTGCATCGTAGCAGGCCCCACGAGCGCCACCGTCATGTTCGAATACGTAACGTCCGATCCTCCCGTCACACACACATACACCGTCGTCGGCCCATTCTTCTCAAATGGTCCCGGATTTCCATTCCCCGTGATGAAATCCGCCGGCCCACTCACCTCGAACCGCGGAGTGGTAGCTGGGGCGTCAACCGGACAGTCGCTCGGTCCGTGCGTGACCTTCGCATCGGTCAATTTGATGTGATGTGTGTGCGCCCCACGAATCGTCGGATCGCTGGGCAGCGGAATCTTGTTCTGCGAATAAAGATAGTAATCCGACAGTTCCATCGTCATGAACAGCTCGAAATCAGCCTTCCCATCCTTCTTCAAATCCAACGACCAATGCCCCCGCATCTCGTACGGGCCCGTCGGTGTGACCGCCGTATTCAGCGGCGTGTAGTCGCTGATCGTCCCCTTAAAGTGCTCGGGCATCGAATTCCACGCCAGGGCGCCGCTGCCCACCATCAATGTCAAAACCACAAAGATCCCCGCAATCCGCCGCAATCGTTTGCCGTTCATGAAAAGCCTCCGTATGGGTTCCCTGCCCGCTACCCGAATACTTCCTAGGGGGCATGGGTAGTGCGACTTCGCGGGAGGCGTCGAGGACGTCAAGGTTGATTCCTTCCCGAAAAGCTTCCGCCACAATCGGCCACCCTGAGACTCATCGTCAAAGGGCAAAGAGCGGCACAGCCCTCATGCCGTCAAATGCCGTCCCATAACCTGGGAAGCGGGATAGAATCGGGTCACTTACCTCGCATGGAAAGGGTCAGTTCGAAGACGCGATGGCTGAAATCCAAAACTCAACGGATTCCGCGCAACCCGTCGACGACCGCCTGAACTCCTGGAAGGAAATCGCGGTATACCTCAAGCGCGACGTAACCACCGTCCAGCGCTGGGAGCGCCGCGAAGGTATGCCCGTCCACCGCCACCTTCATGATCGGATGGGCTCGGTCTACGCCTTCCGCGCCGAACTCGACGACTGGGTACGCGGCCGCAGCCTTCGCCCTACCCCCGAGAACGTGCCCGAGAATGAGCCCCCAGCAGAAAATGGCACGCCCGCCCCAGATCCCCTTCCCGATGAAAAGTTACCGGCTTCCGCAACCGCTCCGTCTTCAACTCGACTCGCCCTCCTGATACTTCCCGCAATAGTGGCAGTCGCTCTGGCGATTGCAGTCTTCCTCCGGTTCCAGCGAACCGAGTATTTCTGGAAGAGCCCCATCGCCGCTGCCCAGGCTCAAAGCGTCGCCGAATTCGAAGGAGAAGGCCTCTCCGCCTCGGTGTCGCACGACGGTCATTTCGTTGCGTTTCTTTCCGATCGCGATGGCAAAACCGACGTCTGGGTGACGCAGGTCGGTTCAGGAGTCCTTCACAATCTCACGCAAGGCCACGTTCCCGAGCTCGTCAATCCGTCAATTCGAACTCTCGGCTTCTCGCCCGACGACTCTCAGGTCACATTTTGGGTTCGCAAGCCAAACAGCTCCAACTCCAACTCCAACGACATCAGCATCTGGGCCGCGCCCACTCTCGGCGGAGTCCCGAAGCCCTACCTCGAAGGTGTCGCCGAATTCGATTGGTCTCACGACGGCTCGCGTCTCGCCTACCACACTCCCGCCGCTGGAGATCCGCTGTTCGTCTCCGATGGCAGCCGCCCTCTGGAAGGCGTGCCGATTTTCACCGCGCCCGCCGGCGACCACTCCCATTTCCCGGTGTGGGCTCCCGACTCTTCGTTCATCTATTTCGTCGCCGGCCAGTTACCCGACAAATTGGACATCTGGCGCATCAAGCCCACGGGCGGCGCCGCCGAACGCATCACTTCGCTGAACACTCAAGTGGCGTATCCAGTTTTCCTCGATCGTCGAACCCTTCTATACCTCGCGAAAGATTCCGCCGGCGCAGGCCCATGGCTTTACAGCATGAACGTCAACCGCCGCATTCCCCACCAACTCGGCTCCGGCCTCGACCGCTACACATCCTTGGCCGCCAGCGCCGACGGTCACCGTCTCCTCTTCACGATCGCGAGCCCCAAGCGCTCTCTATGGCGCCTCCAAATCCCCGCTTCACTCACCGAGCCATCGGCCCCAGCCCGCATTAGCCTGACCACCACGACAGGATTCTCCCCGCGATTCGGTCCCGGCTACCTTCTCTACGTTTCCGCCGGAGGCGCCAAAGAAAGCATCTGGAAACTCGCCAACGGAGTCGAAACCGAATTGTGGAACGCTCCAGGAACCCAAGTCTTTGGCGGACCGGCAATCTCTTCCGACGGCCGATCGATCGCCTTTTCCGTGCGCCAGCACGAACAAACGCTTCTCTACGTGATGCGCGATGACGGCACCAACGCCCGCATCATCGCTCAATCGTTAAAACTCCAGGGCGCTCCCGCATGGGAACCCGACGGCAAATCGATTACGTCAGCCACCGAGGTTCAAAGCGTTCCCCAACTTTTTCGTATTCCGATCGATGGCAGCCCGCCAGTTCCTCTTGTGCGCGAATATTCCGTCGACCCGGCATGGTCACCCGACGGCAAGTTCGTCGTCTACTCCGGCCCCGACATCGGCGCCGCGTTTTCCGTCAACGCTTTCACAACCGACGCCGCAACACATCCGCTGCCCGGCTTAACCCTGACTCGCGGAGCCCGTCATCTAGCATTCCTACCTGGAGGGAAAAAACTCGTTCTGCTGCGAGGAGAAATCAAACACAAAAATCTCTGGCTGGTAGACGTCGAAACAGGCGCCGGTCAACAGCTCAGCAATCTCCCCGACGATTTCGACGTCCGCGACTTCGACATCTCCTCTGACGGCAAAGAGGTCGTCTTCGAGCGCGTCCAGGAACGCTCCGACGTAATGCTAATGGATCTCCCGCGCCACTAACCGCCGATTCGGCCCCTCGCAAAACTGTCATCCCGACCGAAGCAGTCGAGAGACGCTGGCTCGATCTAAAGCTCATTCAGAGCGACCGCTCGTTGTCCCGCAACAGCCCAGATACTGTCATCCCGACCGAAGCGAGCCCACGCTTTTTCTTCGCGTTCATTTCGTGTAAACGCGTGGGCTCGCGAAGTGGAGGGACCTTGGCTTGATCCCACCCCCACTTAACTCGATGAGACCCACCCAACCAGGGCCGCTTCTTCTCTAATTCTTCGGATACTCAAACACAATCGACTGGTGCCCCTTGCCCACGCCCACCATGCTCACGTCCACTTCCCGCTTCAACACCCATCCATTTTTCTTCGAAATCCAAACCGTCGCATTCGCCGTCCCTGACTTCGACGCGAACACATCGCTGTAAACGTTCGCGTCCTCACCGGCCGCCGTTTCGTCCCGCAAATACTTGCAAGTCTCTTTGTGCCCCGCCTCCGAAGTAATTTTGTCGTACGCCTCCGCCACATTCACCGAACCGGTATTCGTCGCCTTGCTGCTGCTGTCCGCAACACTCGCCGTCTTCTGATAAGCCGCCTGCACCGGCGCACAAGCATCCTTTCCCGCATCCTGCGGAGCAGCCGTCGACTGCGCCCCCGCCGACGCAAACGAAGCACACGCCAGCACAAGCACCATCCCCAAAATTCCGCGCCCCAACAAATCCGCCGACCATCTATATGGAGTGCGGCGGCTCGCCGCCGCTTTTCCAGTTTCAGCCATCTCCCAACTCACAGCATCTTGCCGCGTGCACTTCATCGTCGTCCAACCTCCCAAACTAAAATCCGAGTATATTCCCACCCTCAAACCCTCCGCCACACTCTCACACCCCCGTATCCATACCGACTACACTGTAGCAATGCGTCACCTCACCGCAATCGCACTACTCTTCTTCGCCAAATCCGCCTTCGCATCCCCCGCCACTCCCGATCTATGCTCTCTCACCTCCGAAGTAAAAGACGCAAAAGTCACCGTCTCCCTCCCCGACGGCAAAACATCTTTTCGCGAAGGCGAAATCATTCCCCTAACGCTGTCCTTCACCTCCACAGCGACCAATCGTTACTCGGCCGACAACCGCAACTACGATCGCAGCGGTCGCCTCACTCTCGAAACCTACTGCGTCGAACCCTCAGCACGCGATCCTCTCGCCGACTATTTCGCCACAGGCTCCTTCATGGGCGGCGGCCTCGGAAACACTGCGCAACTTTCCGAAAAACCCTTCACCGCTTCCGCCGAGCTCAACGAATGGCGGCAGCCTGCGCCGGGACATTACCGCCTCTACGTCGTCAGCCATCGCGTGTGGCGGCCGCCCGATCCACACGAGACGACTCCCTACGGCCGCGTGTCTCCAACATTGCGCTCGAATACGGTCGAGTTCGAAATCGTAAAAGCGGATGCCGCCTCGCAGCAAAAACAATTGCTCGACGCCGTCGCAGCGTTTCAGAGCACGGCGGAAGACGAGCGGCGCAAAGCAGCGCGGAAATTGCGGTTCCTCAACACGAAGTCCTCCGTGGACGCTCTCGCCAAATTGTTTTGGGCCTTAAACGACCAATCGGGAGGCTGGGACCTGATGTTCGGAATATTCGGCTCGCCTTACCGGGCCGAGTCGATCGCGGCCATGCAGCGCGAAATCAGGAATCCCACCCATCCGATCACACAAGACTTTCTGAGTTCGCTCACGAGGTTGCAAATTAACTCTGACCCCGCATGGAACCCGCCGGCGAATGATCCCGCCCATCCAGAAATTTCGGAGCAGTACTGGAAAAAAAGGCAAACTCACGATCGCGAACTGATGCAGGCCGCGATCGCGTCGACCTCGGCAGCTTTGCCTCAAAAAACCGGCCGTGCCCGTACCCTGACAGTTTTAGCACTCGCCGAATCGTCAGATTTCCTCGATGCCCCAACCGCATCGCGAATCCGCAAATTGCTTGTCGCCGCATGGGACGACTTGCCCGAGAACACACAGCAGGAGTTGATTCGCGATAACTCGCCTCTGATTGCTGGACCGGAGATGTTGCCCATCCTGAAAGAGTTTGTGGCTAAACCTGCTCCCCCCTCCCGGTCGTTGGACTCCCTGGCGCGTGACGCGGCCTTGCAACATATCTACGACCTCAATGCCGACGCAGGACGATTGCTCATCCTCCGCGACTTGCGTGACCCCGCCGCTCAGCCCGCAATTTCACTGGTCAAACTTCTCTCCGCCGACGACCTTCGCCCAGTCATCAAAGACGCCGTTGCACGAGTCGAAAAAAATGACGCCCGCGAACTCGACTATCACCTGGTCGAACTGTACGGAGACGCCTCCGCTCTCGCCGGAATAAAAACCGTCTTCAACGACCACCTCGGTCAATGGGCGTGCGAGCAGCAAACAGCGATGCTGCGCTACTTCCTCAGACTCGATCCCGAATTCGGCGCAAAAGCGGCGCAAGCTTCGCTCGCTGCCAGAAAAGAAACTGGCTGCTACCGCTTCCAGCTACAGGAGTTCGGCGACGCTCTCCCGAAAGTCGAGCCGTTGGCGATTGCCACGCTCAACGACTCCGACCTCGAAGTCGCCAACGATGCCGCCATCGCACTCGGTCATTGGGGAACGCCCGCCGCGGAACCGGCATTGTGGGAGCGGCTGAAGCTCTTTCACCAGGAATGGCACGCTCGTGAAGACGAATTGCGCGAGAGCCCTCCCTACACGGGCCCGATCTGGCTCGCGACCGCGCTCGAACAGACCCTCGTGAACTCCATCGCGACCGGAACAAGTTGGATTTGCGGCCCCGAAAAATTCGCACAACTCACCGCGCTCGCATCCCCTCGGCAGAAAATACAAATCGCGGAGTGGTCGAAGCTATGGGCTCCGGGCTCAGCCCTGATCCTTCCCAACTGGTATCCCGAAGATCAGTTAAGCTTCGCCGTGTTGCAGTACTCCGCCTTGGATGAACAACAGTTCAAATCAAAACTCTCGCAATTCCCGCGCGGCACCAAATTGCTCTTCCAGATGTACAAGCCAGAACAAATCGCGCCCCCCGTCACCATCGAAAAACAAGAATCCGTGTTCGAAGACTTGCGCAATCACGCCTCCCAATCCGGCGTAACAATCGAAAAACAAATCGACCCCTAACCGTTCAAAAAATTCCGTGTGGTATAATCCCCTAGTAGAAAGTTGCGCCCGCACCTTCTCGCCGTTCGACCATCACCTATTCCAGTTCGCAACACCGTTCCGCGAGGCGCCACTCACATGGAGTGCGGCGCTTCAGCGCCGCCTTTGAGATGTCAGCCCCTCTCAAACTCGACCCCTATGCCGCCGCTCGATCGTCACGAGCAGCCCCGTTTACCTCCCAACCCCTAAAATTCCCATTTCAGCACCCCCGCAACTCCAACAATCTAAACCACTACCGCACTCTCAAAATCGACGCCCTCGCATCTCCAATAAAACAAACCCCTTGCACACTCTTCACAATACATACCGGGGTACACCCCCCAACGCCTTCCCCAAATTCTCAAATCACAGCGCCAAATCGCGTGCCTCTACACGTTTCTTGCTCTGTCTGTTACACTTAGTCGTTCGGAACCACAACAATTTCTCAGCAAAGTAGGTCAGCAAAGATGGCGAAGTGTGAGTTGTGCGGTAAAGGTCCCTCGTTCGGTAACGTGATCAGCCACGCGAACAATACGCGTCGGCGTCGCTGGAATCCCAATCTGCGAAGTGTCCGCGCTTTGGTAAAGGGCGCGCGCAAACACATGCAGGTTTGCACTGCCTGCATTCGCGCCGGCAAAGTTAAGAAAGCTGCCTGAGCTTCTGGCCTTGGCTGCATCTTCCAACATCTGCACGACGGGACTCCGCCGCTGGGTGGTGTTGTTCCCGCTCGCCGGTGCGTTGCTGCTGGCTCCTGCCGGCTGCAAGCACGACGTCGAGCATGGGCCCGACGTGTGGGCGGTCGTCAACGGCCAGGAAATCAAGCGCGCCGACGTCGACAAATATTATCGTACGCGCGTGAATCCCGAAGGCCAGGAGCCTTCGCAGGAAGAAGCGCTTTCGCTCAAGCTCAACGTTCTCGACGAGCTCATCAACAACGAAATTCTTCTCGAACGCGCGAAGAAACTGAATCTCGAAGCCAGCGACGGTGAAGTTGAAGATAAATTCACCGAGCTCAAGAGCCCCTACACCGAAGAAGAATTTCAGCGCCAGCTCAAAGAGCGCAACGTTTCCGTCAGCGATCTGAAAGCCGATCTGCGCCGCCAGCTTTCGATCACGAAGCTCCTGAATCGCGAAGTCGTCGCGAAAATTACCATCACCGATCAGGACGTCACCGAGTTCTACAACGCGAACAAAGCGCAGTTCAACGTCGCTGAGCCGCAATATCGCATCGCGCAGATCGTCGTCACACCGCGCAAAGAGCCGCAGATTCGCAATCGCAAAAACGACGACGCGACCAACGATGTCGAAGCGCAGCGCAAAGTAAAAATGTTGATGGATCGTCTCAACAGCGGCGCCGATTTCGCGCAACTCGCGATGGATTATTCCGAAGACATGAATTCCGCGGCAACCGGCGGCGATCTCGGCTACGTTCCCGAATCCGCGCTGAATCAGTCCGATCCGATGTTGAAGAAAATGGTCATGGGCATGAAACCCGGCCAGGTCAGCCAGCCGCTCAGCCTGAAAGAAGGCTACCGCATTTTGAAATTGGTCACGCGCGAATCCCCCGGCCAGCGCAACATCGCCGACCCACAAGTTCAGCAAACAATTCGCGACACCCTGCGCAATCGCAAAGAACAGTTGCTCCGCTCCGCATACTTGGCGATCGCCCGCGACGAAGCCCGCGTCCGCAACTACCTAGCCGAGCAAGTCGTCGAAGCCTCCGGCAAACTCCCCGACGCCTCCAAGAAGTAGCGTCCGCCACCCTGTAGCCGCGATCGCTTCCCAGATCGCGGGCCTTTCCCAAAATGCTTGGCGGGAACTCAACGGCGTTTCACTCAACGAGAGAAATCGTCATCACGCACGGACAATTCGGATCGCTCGAAAATGTTTCATCAAAACAAAAACGACCGCCAAATTCGCAGTCGCCTTCAACTTTAAACTGTCGACTGTCAACTTTCTTCAAACGGTTTCAGCAACCATCGGAAGGACGTACTCCGCCACTGCGCCGGCTGCCGTCAGCCCCGGCGATTCCATCCCAACAAGGTGAATCGCCTGTGGCACTTTCCGATCGCGTGTAATCACAAAATCCGCAATGCCGTGACCCGTCGGCGGCACCAACTTCGGCCGCAGTCCTGAATACGCAAGCTGCAAATCTTTTTCTTCAATCTCGGGCAGCAGCGTCTTCGCACTCTCCGCGAACTCGCGAATCGCCATTCGCCCGCGTTCGTAATTGTCTTTCCCTTCGACATACGTCGCCGTCGGCCCAAGCAAAAACGTATCCCACAACGTCCGCGTAAAGTGAACGCCAAGGCTCAATCCATCATGGTGCGGCAACGGATACACCAGCGTATTAATCAAGTGCGCCCGCGGCCCCCGCACTTCGCAATACTCGCCGCGCACCGGATAAATTTTCCAAGAATTGTTGCCAAGCATCGCTGCAACTTCGTCGGCGTACAAACCCGCCGCGTTGATCACGCAGCGCGCCTCGATCGATTCTTTCTCTTTGGATTCTTCGTCGCCGATTTCTAAATCGACGCGCACCGCGTTTTTCGTCGGGGTCAACGCCACGACTTTCGCGCGCGTCACGATATTTGCGCCGTTGTCGGTCGCCAGGCGAGCATGCGTGCGGACCAGCTCTTCGGCCGACAGAATTCCCGTGGACGGAACATCGATCGCAGCGGTGCCGCGAATATGCGGCTCGCGCGCATGAATCTCTTTCGGACCCACCAGCGTAAGCCCTTGCACGCCGTTGGCGATTCCCTTCTGAATCAGCTTTTCGAGTTCGGGCTCTTCACTCTCGTTCGCGGCGACGACCAGCTTGCCGGTCTTGCGATACGGCACTTTGTACTTCTCGCAAAATTCGTACGAAAGGTGGTTCCCCTCCACGCACAGCTTTGCCTTCAGCGAATCCTTCGGGTAGTAAATTCCAGAGTGAATCACGCCGCTGTTGCGCGTGCTCGTCGCCATCCCGACGCGGGGATTTTGCTCCAGCAGAAACACGTCCTGCCACCGTTGTGACACCGCGCGCGCGATCGAGCATCCGATCACACCGCCGCCAATAATCAGAATGTTTGCCTGATCCATCGCTATCAGAATAATTCAGAAACTGCGTGCAGCGAAAGCGATTGAAGAACACAAAGCTGATTGAAGCGACTATGGAGTGCGGCGCCCCTGCGCCGCTTTTGCGACCACGGCCCGATCAACAATCGATCTGCCCGGCGCGGCCGACCGGTTCCTCAGCCGACCGGCGAAAAATTATTCGTCGCCGCCGATGTCGTCGAAGAACGGAGCACAATCCATCAATTTTGCCTCAGTCCCGTCGTGAACCGCGTAGGTCGAATGCTTGCTGCGATCGTACGTGTTCTTCCAGAGCGACGCGGCGCCGTGAACGCCGTCCTTGTTGATCGCGTAAAAGAAAATGTGAAACGTGCTCAGTCTCTTTTTATCGCCCTTGTAGTTGTGCGCGATCCGCGACAACGCTTCGAGACACGCATCCTTCGGCGATTTTCCCAGGCGCATCATTTCGATGATGGTATGCCCGCCGCTAATCTTGATATTTTCTTCGCCCTTCCCTGTTGAGCCCGCCGCACCGACTTCGTTGTCCACGCAGCAGCCTGCGCCAATAATTGGCGAATCGCCGACACGACCTGCAATTTTCCACGCAAGCCCCGACGTGGTAGTCGTCGCTGAAATATCGCCCTTCTCGTTGATCGCCATGCACGGAATCGTTCCTGTCGGCGGATGCGCAATCACGTGTTCCGCGAACGCAATCTCCTTCTCATCGCCGTCGAAGAGTTTTGTCATGTGCTCTTTCCACTCCGGTGAATCGATTCCCGGCCGCCAATTCATCGACGACGATGCTTTCCAAGCGAGCCAGATTTTCCGCGACTTGTCGGTGAGAAGATTGATCTCCTCGAACCCCTCGTCGACCGCATAACGTCGCGCGCCATCACCAACGATCATCACGTGATTGGTATTTTCCATCACCGTCTTCGCCAGCTTCGCAACGTTCTTGATGTTGCGCACCGAAGCGACCGAGCCCGCGCGCGCCGTCGGTCCGTGCATGCAGCAGGCATCCAGCTCCACCACGCCTTCCTCGTTCGGCAATCCTCCATAACCCACCGACGTGTCGTTGGGATCGTCTTCGACGACGGAGACCGCCGCGATCACCGCGTCCAGCGTGTCCCCGCCCGATTTCAAAATCGCCATGCCCTTATCAAGCGCATGCAACCCATTCGCACTCGAAATGATGAGCGGCTTCTTCCCCTGCCCCGCCCCCGCGAGAGGCGCTGCCGGTGAAATCGACGCAGCGCCAGCGGGCGCAACACTACCGAGCAAATTTCCGGCACCAGCAACAGCTCCGCTCGCAAGCGAAGTAAGAAAAAACTTCCGGCGTGACCAAAGTCCCATGGTGAATTGCCTCCGTGTTTCCGGGCGCCACTATAACGGGAAGCGCCTCAGCCGTCGATAGAGCTTTGTAACGCTCAGGTTCGACCAAGTTTGCACAATGGAATTGGAGAAGTGAGAGTTGAGCCGAATCAATTGAGGCCAGACAGTTGAGTGCGACAAATTGAATCAGTTGGTTGTGCTCGATGACTGCGACTGCAGTACTTGAGATAGTTCTTTTGATGGCGGCATAAATAAGACTAAGGTGCAATCGTGGCGCACGGCGGAGCAATGGAGTGTGGCGCTTTGGTAGAGGCGAGTGGGGGTGCCATCGGGAAATTCGAGGTCAAATTTGAGCCCAGCGATCATGGGAATTACTTTCCGCAAGTTGTCGTCACCGCTGACGAAATTGATCTGATTCATCTTTGCGTCTTTCACAATAACAAGCAGGAATTCAGCGGATTTTTCGGAACTGACAGAATACTTCAGCGTGAAAGTACGCCGGTTCTGAAGCTGCTCCGCGACTTTCGGGTCAAAACCGGCTGACGCTGTTTTCGCAGTCAACTTGTCGCGGAGGGGACCAACATCGTTGCCATTGAGCGACGCCATCGCTAGCGAATATGTGTGCGCCGCTTTTGCATTGTCTCCTTTTTTCGCAAACACATCGCCGAGATGCCCTCCGACCTCTCCTGACGGCCAAATCTTCCATGCTGCGGCCAAGTAGCGCTCCGCCGCATCGAGGTCTCCCATTTGGAAATAGACCCATCCCAGAGTGTCCCATCGCGCGGCCAAGCTATACATCAGTGGACGAAGAAGGCCCGGTTCAGTCGAGGTCTGATCCTCTGCTTCCTGAACAGATTTCTTGGCGTAGCCCAATGCCTCGGGCAATCTGTATTTCGCCTCAGCGAGGGCCCACGCGGCGGAATTGAGTGTTTCGCCGTGAGGGTTGCTGTCGATCATCTCCTGAATCAACTTCATCCCCTTTTCCTGCTCACCTACGTGAAGGTAGGTTTGAGCAAGGTCGTAAGTCACTGGTGGCTGAAAGTCCCTGCCGGAAAGTTTTTCGAGTAGCGGTCGAGCGCCCTGATAGTCCTCTTTTTGAATCAGCATACCGGCAAGCGTCCTGTCGGCCCGTAGATCCTCGGGACCGCCGGATTTCAGATAATCACGCCAAGTCTGGATGGCTTCCGACGTTTTGCCATTTTTCCACTGCGTGGCAGCCATTCCAGCATAGACCTCTGCGTCAGTGGGATTCAGCTCGATGGCTTTACGAAAAGCGTCGATGGCTGGCTGATACTCATGATTCGTGGAGCGTGCAAGACCCAGCACGAACCAGGTGTTCGCAGCCTTCGGCTCGATTTTGACAGCCTGTTCAAGGGAAGTTATCGCTGCGTGAGGAGCGCCCGATTGGAGAGAGTCGTAAGCCTCGGCCAAGAACTTTTGCACGTCCGGATTGGAAGACTGGTAGCGAGGGGGCAGGTTGTTTGTGGTGAGCACGATCCATCGACTTTCTTCGTCGAGAATCTTCTTGTTGAGAGCGACATAGGAATGACGCTCGTTCGGGGGGATTGAATCCTGAAGCGCGCGCAACCGACGAGAGCCCTCGAGGACGGAACCTGAGAGCTTGTAGGTGGAATCATAGCGAAGGAAAGAATTGATCTCGTGCAGCGATTCGGGCACGAACGGCGTATACCCTTGAGGCAGGGTGAGACGCGCTTCGTAGGTGAGGTCGGTGGCCGCACCGTTCAGAGGCACAGCGCCAATCACTTTTTCTTCCTCTGGCGAAAGCTGCGGGAGGATGAAAACGGGAAATGGCAGGATGATCTGGTGATTCGGCCAATCGCCGTAATCGGGGCGGTGATACTTATAGGAGAACCAGAAGGGGCTGGAGGTGTCGTCAGTTGGCGCAACCTTAACCTCAGCGACAGTGCCCGCGAAACCCAGTGACTGAGAAACAGCCTGAACCAATTCCTGCCATCTGGATTCAGGTGTATTGCGGAACGCCATGCGAATCACGACTTCGGTGTCGCCTCGAGTTTCAAATCGTACGTCTCCGTCGAGCACGCCCTCCTTGCTCAACTTCGCATCCATTGTGAAACGCTGGAAGGGAGCGAACGGCAAATCCTTAGGAACGCTGGTCAAGAGCCCCTTGTTGCTATCCATTACGATTAAGGCGAGCTTGCCGCGCAGGGGTTCCCCTACCAAGCCAAATGGAGCAGTACCGGGAGTCGTGTCGAGCCAAACAAATTTGTCGCCCTTTGGAATTGCGGTAAAGACGTGATCGAAGACGGCCGGCGTTGGGACTTCGGGATCGAGCTTGATCGAGGAGTGAATCAAAACCGGATAGGAACTGACGCCGACTGCCTGAAGCAAAGCGGCGAACAAAGTGTGTTTGTCTTTGCAATCGCCGAAACCGTTGACGAGCACATCGGAAGCGGCATGGGGCTGGTAACGGCCTACACCAAGCGAAATTCCGATATAGCGAAATTTTTCAGAGACGTAGTTGTAGAGTGCCTGGACTTTTTCGTCGTCTGTTTTTTTGTCGCGTGTCAGGTCCTGCGCTTTGGCCTGGATTTCCGGCGTCACCTGAACGCGTGGCTTCTGTAAAGAGCCGTACCACGCTGCGACTTGGTCCCACGAGGTGAAGGAGCTCAGCTCAACGTCAGGATAGGGTTCGCCGTCCACGATGGCCTGATACTTGTCGGGCTCCGCGGGTTTCGAAAGATTTGCGTGCTCAAAAGTATAAACGCGGCGGCCCGCGGCCTCGGAAATTCGCGGTTTGACGAGCGCGGCGTGGAGTTTGACCACGCGATCCGCGGGAACATCGATGTCGAGTTGCTCATGAAGCGCGATCGCCGACTTGATGAAATTGTACGAGAACCAGAACTGGCCTTCGGCGATCGGTTTTGAAATGGTCTGAACATAGCGAGTTTCAACGATATCGCCGACGGAAAGACCGCGTATAGCGATGTGCTTTTCGTGCAAGTCCGTGTACATCGGCGCGTTACGAGTGATCTCAGCGGTCAGATCCTGTGCCGAATCGACAGGAGTTTCGACCACCGAGCCGTCGGGCTTGCGAACGCGAACGTACCTCAGGTCGAGGGTTTCGTCGCCAACCGAATACGGAAATGTCGGAATGCCTTCGGAGTTCACGGCGGATTCGGACTGGATGCGTACCCGAGCGGCTCGGTCCAGCGTGACGCGGCCGTCAGATTCGCAACGGACTTTCACGATTACGTCTTCGATGACGATGGGCTCTTGCGAATGTTTGGAAGTGTCGAGCTTGGGTTCGGATTTGGAGTCGGGTTTAGGTTGAGGCGGCGTTGGGGCGGGGGATGGTGCGTTTGGCTGCTGGGCCGCGTGGAGAGAAAGAGACAGAAACAGCGGCGCGAGGAATGTCACGCGGCGAGCGAATGCAATTGAGCGGGGCATCGGGGACCTCATCCGTCTATCAGCGGCTAGCTTGTGATCAATTCTATCTTCGGTAACGTGGGTGTGAACGAAAGCGTTTGAGTTTGTGTCCTCAAGCGCGTATTGACGGTGAGGTGTCGCGGCAGAATCCTAGGCGAAGAGAAGTTGATTGTGGAGGACGGGCTTTTTGTGGGCGGTGGTGCGGTTGGCCCACCATTTGCGCCAGGCGTTGGCGTCGTTGCCGAGTTCGGCGCCGGTGATGAGGCGGAGGGCGCCGTAGACCCAGCTGCGGGTGGTGGCGTCGAGCGCGTCATCGTCGAACAAATTCATCAAATTGGGGACGGCGGCGAGGCGCTGCTCTTTGGTGAGCATGCCGGACTTCGCCAGGTTGCAGCCGGCGCGTTTGCGGACGCGCGCGGACGGATCGTGCGCGAAGCGGTCGAGCAGCGGATCGACGGTGGTATCGGTGCCTAGCAACGCAAGACCTTCGACGGCCCAGTAACGCGTGACTTCGCTGCGGTCTTGCGCGTAATGGAGGAGCTGCGCGAGGACAAGTTCTTGTTCGATGCCGCGATTGCCGAGCGCGCCGAGTTGCCACAGCGCAGCCGTGCGGTCGTCGGTGTCGGCGTGAAGCTGCTGAATGAGCCGCGCGACGCTGTCGGACGTTTTGTCGAGATTGTTGGCGGTGAGATCGATTTCGATGGCCGAGGTGCGGACGCGCACGTCGTCGGAATTCAGCGCGGTGTGAACGAGATCGTAGAGATGGTCGGTGTTGCGCAGGTGGCCGCGCCAGAGAGGGAGATTGTTATTGATGGCGTCGAGCGACTCGAAATCTCGCGCGATGGCGCGTTCGAGAAGCTGCTCGGCCTGAGATTGGGGAGCGAGACGCGAGATAGCTTCGGGGGTCAAGGGCTGGCCCGACGCACCGGGAAGCGTTGCGGCTTGCACCAGGTCGCTGCTGGCCCACTTAGACGAAGACTGGCGGGCGACCTCGAATCCGGCGAGGGTGAAAATCACGGCAAGGGCCACCATCGGAGCAGCGAATCGGCGGAGAAGGGCGCCGACTCTGCCGGGCGCCTGGACTGGGCGCGGGGACTGGGATTGCGTCGAAGATGTGGGCCGGAAACCCATTTCGGCTTTGCCTCGGTGCTACGGGGCCCCTTGGGGCAACTTCAGGCCACTGGGGGCTACTTGCGGCCGCGATGAAAAAAGTGCTCGCGACGTGAGCAAATTTTCGTAGTACTCGCCGACCGCGCCAATGGTACGGGGGGACATTGACCCTCCAAACTTCTCCTAAAGCATTTATTTACAGCTGGATAGAACGGTTACTGATTGGTGCGGGATAGGCGGGTGTGTACCTCAGAACAGGGTGGTGGCGGGTGCGGTCGAGGTGGCTGATGCCCTGTTGAAAACATCGGATCGAGTGTTTCCTACATGAGCGCACTACAGGGTTGTACGGCTTAATCCCCGGCCTGGACCGGATGTGTGGGCACCGCTTTGGGGCTTACAGTCCGAATAATGAGCCAGGGAGAGTACCCACAACAGCGTCGGGTGCCACGATATCCGTTTGTCGCCCCTGCGGCCGTGCTGCCCGAGACGGGCGCGCCGGTCGGCGGGAACGTCAAGGAATTGAGCTTGTATGGATGCTACCTGGACGCGGCTTCGACGATGGCGCCACGGACCAAGGTGCTGGTGAAGATTTTCATGCCTGGCGAATATTTCGAGGCGAACGCGACGGTGGCGTACGCGAATCCGACGCTTGGCCTTGGGCTCGTGTTCCGCGACGTGAAGCCGCACTTTCGGAGTGTGCTGCGTAAGTGGCTGCTGATGGCGATGCAGTTGAGCCAGCCGACGACGCTGCAGGGTGTGACGGTGGATGGGTCGGCGGAAGAAGACAGCGGCGAAGCGAAGAAAGACGAAGTGGACAAGAGCTAGTTTTTCTGGCTCCAGCAAGTTTGTGTTTTAGCTTTCTTGATGCCTCGTGAATTACTTCAATATGGCGCATTCGGATTTGGCTTGCAGCAACAGCGTGAAATCAGCGTCGGCATCCTTCCTCAAGGCAAAAAGATCTTCGTAAGCGCGGCTCGAAGTTGAGTACGTCTCGCGCCTGCTGAATCGCGTTCGTGGTTTGGGCTTGAGGAACGAGACTCGTGCAAAATGAACGCGCGATTATTCGGTGTCGCCGAGGGGCAGGAAGTATTGGGTGCCCTTGACCGGGTCTTCCAGGCGGCGGAGGAGTTGCTGGAGGTCGGCGCTGCGCTCGACGAAATCGATGTCGGAGGTGTTGATGACGAGCAAGTCGCTGGCAGCGTAGTGAAAGAAGAAATGTTCGTAGGCGCGGGCGACTTCTTCGATGTATTCGAGCGAGATTTGGGTTTCGTCGCGCGAGGCTTTTTTCGCAATGCGGGCGCGCAGGACTTCGGGCTTGGCTTGCAGATAGATGACGAGATCGGGCGCAGGGACTTCGGACGCGAGGATTTCGTAGTAGCGATCGTACAGCTTGAGCTCTTCGTCGTTGAGGTTCAGGTTGGCGAAGATGCGGTCCTTTTCCATCAGGTAGTCGGAGAGGATCGGGCCGGGCGATTCGATGGCGAGGGCTTCGCGCAGGCGCTTTTGGCGTTCGATGAGGAAATACATCTGGGCGCGGAAGGCGGAGCCGGGCTTTTCGTTGTAGAAGTCGGCGAGGAACGGGTTGTCTTCGCAGTCGTAAACGCGGCGGGCGTGCAGGCGCTCGGCGAGGACCTTGGCGAGCGTGGTTTTGCCGACGCGCAGCGGGCCCTCGATCACGATAAATCGAGGCGCTTGTGGGCCGCGCGTGGGAATCGGGGCGCGTTTGGCGGAAGAGGATTCGTTGGACATTGGTCGTTGTCGCTCTGGAGCCCGCGCGGGGTGCGGATTCGCCGGTGATCGACTCCGAAAATTAAATCGCGACGGATTATAGCAGAGTCGTTTGGGTGCGTGACGTTGTAGCTGGGTGAAATGAATCCATCGAGCGAATGCAATTTTTAGAATGGCGAGATTTGGCGGAATCGGCGATTTGGTATGTGAAGCAGTGCTAGTACATCAGTCCCTCTCGTTCTAAACCGAAATCCCACAGCGAAGTACCACCCGAAATGTGACCAAGGGGCCAGTGCTACCTGAACCTGTGCGCAGTAAAGTTCAGGTGTTGCAGGCACGTACTTTTAGCCAGTACGGCATCCAACGCTGCAACACTGAGGAGAACACCATGTTGTTGGCGACAATCTTGCTGCTCTGCCCCGTTCCGCAGATCGAGGGCACGGCAAAAGTAGTAGAAAATCCCCCCGCAGCGATTACGATTTCCAGCGAATCCGCGGATTCCGCGACAGTTTCTTCCCTCTCTGAACCGCTTCCGGCTGCACCGATGCCGAAGGTCAAGACTGACGCCGAGATTGAGCCGGGAATTCAGCCGGCTGCTGCGGCGGCTCCGGCAGGCGCGCCGATGCGCGGGCTGAAGCAGGCGATTTCGCGTCCGGTGGAAACCCCGACGCAGCGCAGGTTGTGGTACACGCTGTCGATCACGGGCAGCGGCGCGGCGGCGTTTGACGCATGGTCGACGCGGCGCGCGATTTCGGGCGGCTACGGCGTGGAAGGCAATCCGATGCTGCGGCCGTTTTCGCACTCGAATGCGATGTATGCGGCGACGCAGGTGAGCCCGCTGGTTATGGATTTCATCGGCAAGCGCATGATGACTTCGCAACATCAATGGATGCGGAAGTTGTGGTGGGTGCCGCAGTCGGCGGGCACGAGCATGTCGCTGTATGCGGGCGTGCACAACACGCGGTTGGTGCCGTAAGAGATTTTGTAAGACGATTTTTCCCCTCAGACGAAGAGCAGTTGACCGCGCCGGCTCCTCCCCCGGCGCGGTTTTGTTTTGGGTTGTCGTTTTGTCTTGGTGTCGCGATTCCGCTAGGATGTGCTCGCCGTTTGCGGCGTTGTCGTTTTGAGACGCTATGGCTGAGTGGCTGAGCTGAGGTGCATCCGATGCTGAGAATTTCTGTGCTGATCGTGTTGGCGTTGACGCTGTCGCATGCGGCGCTTGCCCAAAAGAACGAAAAGGCTGAGGCGCAGGGTGCCAGCTGCGAGAAAGTGGCCAAACTTGCACTGCCCAATGCCACCGTTGCGTCTGCGGAGGTCGTCGCGGCGGAATCGTTCCGGCCCAATAGCTCCGTGATGCCGTGGATGGCGCAGGCGGAGGCGCTGTACAAATCGCTTCCCGCGTTTTGCCGCGTTCGCGTCGACTCCCACCCAAGCTCGGATTCCGACATCAAGATCGAAGTGTGGCTGCCGCTGGAAGGCTGGAACGGCAGGCTGCAGGGTCGTGGGAATGGAGGATTTGCCGGCGAGATCGATTATTTCTCACTCGCACTTGCTTTGCATGAAGGTTATGCCACGACCGCGACGGATACGGGTCACGCGGCCAGCGGCACCGATGCGCGTTGGGCTTTGGGGCATTCGGAAAAAGTGACCGACTTTGGTTTTCGCGCGATTCACGAGATGACGCAGGACGCGAAGCTGGTGGTGAAACAGTTTTACGGCAAGCATCCGTTGCAGCACGCGTATTTCGCGAGCTGCTCAAACGGTGGGCGGCAGGCGTTGATGGAGGCGCAGCGATTTCCCAGCGACTACGACGGCATTATCGCTGGAGCACCGGCGAATTACTGGACGCACCTTGTGACCAGTGCGATCTGGCAGCTCCAGGCGACGATGAACGATTCGGCGAGCTACATTCCGGCGGACAAATTGCCTGCGATTGCGAATGCGGTGGATGCTGCGTGCGACGCGAGCGATGGGGTTTCGGATGGGATTCTGAATGATCCGAGGAAATGCCACTTCGATCCGTCGGCGATTTTGTGCAAGTCAGAGGATTCCAAGGAGTGTTTGACGGCTGCGCAAGTGACGGCGCTGAAGAAAATCTACGCTGGGCCGACCGATTCGAGTGGCGCGCAGATTTATCCGGGATTGTTGCCGGGCGCCGAGGACGGACAAGGTGGATGGGGATTGTGGATTACCGGATCGGCGCCTGGTAAAAGCCTGATGCAGGCGTTCGGTGTCGGATTTTTCTCGGACATGGTTTTTGAGAAGGCTGACTGGAATTTTCGAGACGCGAACATCCTGGACATCGTAAAGGCGGCGGATACAAAGCTCACAAAGACGCTAAATGCGACCGACCCAAATTTGTCGGCGTTCAAAGCGCGCGGCGGGAAATTGATTCTGTATCACGGCTGGAACGATCCGGCGATTTCCGCAACGAACACGGTGAACTATTACCAGAGCGTTGTCAGCGCGATGGGGCAGGATGCATTCGACTCGTTCGCGCGCGTTTACATGGTGCCGGGCATGCAGCATTGCGGCGGCGGCGTTGGGGCGGATTCGTTTGGCGAAAATGGACCGTGGCCGAACGTGACGGATGCGCATCAAAGCATGCAGTTGTCGGTCGAGCAGTGGGTTGAGAGAGGCACGGCCCCGAAGGACATTGTGGCCACGAAGTTTTCTGGGCCGATGAATTCGGGTCGCGCGGAGATGACGCGAACGCTGTGCGCGTATCCCAAAGTCGCGAAGTACAAAGGTAGCGGGAACGAAAACGACGCGAGCAGTTTTACCTGCGAAGACGATCACAAGTAACGGAAATTGAGTTTTGTCGATTGAATCTTGGGAGGCAGCGATGCCAGCAGCGAAAAAATTGACGGAAGCGGAAGTGAATGAGCGTCTCGGCAAGCGCAAAGACTGGGCGCTGGTGAACGGCAAGCTCCATCGCGAATTCGCATGCAAGGATTTCGTGACGGCCTTCGGCAATATGACCAGCGTCGCACTAGTTGCCGAGTCGATGAACCATCATCCCGAATGGTTCAACGTATGGAACAAGGTTGTGATCGATCTGAATACGCATGACGTCAACGGCATCAGCGAATTCGACTTTAAGCTGGCTGAAAAGATCGACGAAATCTTCGGCGGATGACGCGTCCGCAGTTCAAGTGCTCAACAGGCGACACGCCGCCACGCGTGCATCGCAGGTTGCGGCGAGTTTTGAGATAACCTTCCGATAGTGATCTCCCTTTCATGATGGAAGTAGAGCGAACGCGTCGCACTGCGCGCGGCTGGACGATCATCGCGTTGCGATGGATCGCCGCGCTAGCCGTGCTCGGTGTCCTGCTGCATTTTCTGCCGCTAGAAACGGTGCGCTCTGCGATCGCTCGCGTGCCGCCCGAACATTTCATCGCGGCGCTCGCCGGATATTTGCTCGCACATTCCGTGGGCGTGTTCAAGTGGCGCATGGTGGTCAACGCCGCCGGAGCCGAACTCGACCTCGCGACGAGTCTTCAGTGCTATGGCGGCGGGCTGTTCGGCACATTGTTTTTGCCGTCGATCGTCGGCGGCGACGTGATTCGCCTAGCCGTGGGATTACGACGAAGCCCGCGCCCCGCCGCCGTCCTGGCCGGCAACGTTGTCGACCGTTTTCTGGATGTCTCCGCGCAAGCAGCCCTCGTCACACTGGGATTAGCGCTGTTGCCCGGATCGCTGCCGGAATCTTTGCGCTTGATCGGAACGCGCACGTTGCTGCTGAGCACCACGATCGGCGCCGCGCTATTCGCAATTGTTTTTCTTCTCCGCGGCAGTTTGCTGCGCGGACGATCCGTCCGCTTCCGCCGCCGCCTCGCCCGCCTCCGCCATGCGTTGCGCAGCGTGTCATCGCGCCCTCACATCCTCGTCGCCGGATGGCTCGCCGGCACATTCGTCCAAGCAACATTCCTCGTGCTCACCGCGTGGCTCGCAACATCGTGCGGCCTGCATCTCCCGCTGCGCATCTGGCTATTCGCATGGCCGCTCGCAAAACTCGCCGCACTGCTCCCCATAACGCAAGGCGGCATCGGCGTCCGCGAAGCTGCGCTCGTAGCGTTACTCGCCCCGTTCGGCGCGCCGGGTCCGCTGGTTCTGGCGGCGGGATTAGTCTGGGAAGGCGTAGTCGTCACCGGCGGAATCATCGCTGGCCTGGCAGCGTTCGCGACCGGCCGCCGAAACAAACCCGCATCGCTGCGTTGAACGCTACTTCTCGAATCAAACATCGCCAACGAATCCGCCGACCACTCCGCCAAACGAATCTTAATGCCATGAACAACTCAGCTTGCACCACCCTTGACTCGCCGCCCCATTGGGCGACAATAGACGCACCCCCTTCCAGGTAAATTCCCGTTTGTGTGAACGACTGCCCTCTCCAGTCGCGCAGCGAATTTCTGCGGCGACGGCCTACTTCTGTTCGAAGTCTGATCCATAGCCGCAGGCTCGCGCTGCCCGTTTTCCCGCCCGTCCGCACGGACACGAACGCGAAGATGGGCACGAGACGAGGTGAGGCATGGTCCAAAACAAATTGCGCATCCTGCTTGCCGAAACCGAACCGAGCGAAACCGCCGACACACTGCGAGCGCTTTTCCCCGACGCGGCGGGCGGCCTCGACCTGACCGTCGTCTCCACGATGGCCACGCTTGTCCCCACCGCAAAAATCGTCGACCCCGAAATTATTCTGCTCGACCTCGAATTGAGTTTGCGCGACCCGCTCGACGCCGTGCACCTCGTGCATCGCTCGGCGCCCGGAATTCCGCTCGTCGTCCTCGCCAATCCAGCGCAAAAACAATTCGCCGCACAAAGCCTCAGCGAAGGCGCAATCGACTATGTCCTGAAAGGATTCATGAACGAGCGAACGCTCGGCCGCGTCCTGCGCACCGCGCTCGAACGAAACACTTTCGAAGGACTGGCCGATCTGTTACGCGATCCGATGACAGGCCTCTACACGCGCGAAGGGCTGCAAACGCTCGGCTCACGCTGCATGGAAGAAGCGCGCCGCACCGGCGAGTCGATGGTGTTGATTTGCGCGCTCTTTGAAAATCTCGACACTCTTCGCAACGGATTCGGTCCGGGTGCAGCCGACCACGCGCTGCGCGATATCGCGACGTTGCTCGCGGAAAGTTGCCGTCGCAGCGATCTCGTCGCGCGATTGGGTCCCGCACAGTTCGCTGTCCTCGCGGTCGATGCGATCGCGCCGAGCGCTCCCGTAATGCTGCAGCGTCTGGAAAAACATCTCGCCGTCCACAACCAGACGCGCTCTCCCTGGGGACCGATCGATTTGCGCCTGGCCGTCGGAGCCTGGTCGGGGCGCGACGGGCGCAACTTCGTAGAACTTGTCGACGAGGTCGAAGCGCAACTTCGCCATACACCGACAGAGGTGACACAAGATCGCTCTGCGGAGCCAGTAGCCGCTTCACAAGCCGCTTCGCACGATGCCGACGCAGTGCGAGGCTAACGCCCGATGAATCGCGCACTGAAATTCAGGCGAAATCTCTGGGGCGTCGCCACAGTAATGATCGCGATTTCCGGGTTAGCATTTTGCGTCGCGGTGCGAAACGCGTCAAACGGACGCGGTCTTTGCGTGGTCCAATCACGTACAAGAAGTCCTCGACAAGATCAGCCAAGCACGATTCGGCCGGTGGCGGCTGATGAGGACCGCAACAACGTCGAGGGCTACCAATCGGAAACCAATAGTTGCCTCCAGAAACGTGTCGACTTCCAGAAATTTCAGGAAATGGTTCGCAATTTCGCCAAATATTGGCTGCGCAGCAAACAGCCGCCGCCACTGGCAGCGTTTGTTGAACCCAAGCCTGGAGCGCAGCCGTGAAAGCGCCTCTGCTAGAAGAAGCGCTTCTCATCCAGACTACGACGCCGTTGCGCGTCCTGCTCGTCGAGCATTCGCCTCACGACGTCGAGCTGATTTTGTCCGAGCTCCGCGATGCGGGCTTTCGCGTGGAGCCGACGCTGGTTGAAACGCGAGACGAGTTCCATCGCGTGCTTACAAAACAATCGTTCGACGCGGTGCTGGCAGATTGTCAGCTGCCGGGCTGGAGCGGGATGGATGCGTTCACGGAACTGCGATCGGCCGGCCTGGACATTCCATTTCTGCTGGTGACGGGTACGCTCGGGGAAGAGGCCGCGGTCGATTGCATCAAGCGAGGCGTCAACGATTACATCCTCAAGGACCGGCTCAAGCGATTGCCGATCGCATTGAATCGCGCACTCAGCGAAAAGGCGCTACGCGACGAGAATCAGCGCGCGCATGAGGCGCTGCGCGTTTCGGAAGCGCGAAATCGTAGCCTGGTTGAGCACGCCGCTTACGGAATTGCGCGAGTCTCCGGCGATGGCGTATTTCTCGACGCGAATCCCGCGTTGCGTCGGATGCTGGGTTGCGCTCCGGAAGAGAGCATGGCAACTATCAACCTCGCTCGCGATCTGTTTCGCTTTCCGGAGCAATATGCCCGATTGATGGCGGAGTGCCGCGAGGTCGGTCAGATTCATGGAGCGGAATCGGAATGGAAGCGCGCCGACGGCGGAGTTGCCACGGTACGCCTGCACCTGCGGCGATTGTGCACCGATGAGGGTCTCGATACGTTTGAGGTGATCGTGGAAGATGTCACCGAATTGCGCACGCTCGAACGGCAGCTACGACAGTCGCAGAAATTCGAGGCGATCGGCCAGCTCGCTGGGGGTGTCGCGCACGATTTTAACAACGTGGTTGGCGCGATATTGGGATGGGCGGAAATCGGCCTTGACGATACCCGCGACAACCCGCAGATATCGGCGCGCTTCAAACGAATTCGCGAACAGGCGGAGCGCGCGGCGGCGCTTACGCGCGAGTTGCTCGCGTTCGCGCGCCGGCAGGTACTTCAGCCTCGACCGGTAGATTTGAATAGCGTAGCGACAGGACTGCAGAACTTACTCGACAAGGTTATCGATAAAAACATCGAAATGAAGTTTCTTACTACTCCGCTCGATCCAGTGAAGGCCGATCCGACGCTGCTCGAGCAAGTGCTGATGAATCTGTGCATCAACGCGCGCGACGCGATGCCAGGGGGCGGGCGCCTGGTGATCGAAACGGAAATGGTCGAGTTGGATGATCCATATTGCCGCTTCTATCCCTATGTCACACCGGGACGCTACGCGGTGCTTTCCGTTTCCGACACGGGCAGTGGTATGGATCCCGAAACACGAGAGCGAATCTTCGAGCCGTTTTTCACGACCAAAGAACGCGGTCACGGTACGGGCATGGGTCTCGCCACGGTCTACGGCATCGTGAAGCAGCATGGCGGATTCATTCATGTATACACGGAACCGTCGCACGGCAGCTTGTTTCGCGTATACATACCCGCAATGGAAGGTGACGTGTCGCCCGCCTCGGCGGCGAAATCGACAAAGACTTCGCGCGCGGAAATGCGCGGAACTGAAACGATTCTCCTCGCCGAAGATCACGAGTCAATTCGCGAGATGGCGCGGCAGACGCTGGTGAGCTTGGGATATCGTGTGCTCTCCGCGGCCGATGGCGAAGAAGCGCTGCGACTTTCGGAACACGAACGGCCCGCGCTGGCGATTCTTGATGTCATTATGCCCAAGATCGGCGGCTCGGCGGCTGCCGTCCTATTGGCGCAACGATATGCTGGCATGCGTGTGGTTTTTACGAGCGGATATTCGCCGGAATCCGAGATCGTGCCGCAGGGGAAGACCGGGCGCTACCTGCAGAAACCGTACAGCCCGACGACCCTGGCGCGCATAGTGCGCGAAATTCTCGACGAGAAGTGACGCTCGCCGGACTTCGTTGCGCTATCGAGTCCTGGAAAATTCGCCCTGTCCGTGGGGTCAGGTTGGCGTGGAGCACGACTGAACCGCGAGGCGCGCTGGCTCCATTCGTTCCAGACTTACACTGGACCCAACAGGCGGATGAAGACATCACGTTGCGCCCGCCAGTCGCATGCCCCGATATCGAAGTGGTCTGCGTGGAAATGGGGTTCGATGAAAAGCTTACTGATCGCAGGAACCATGCTGGTGTTCGCTGCGAGCCTGATCGGCGGATCGAATGCCTCGGCTACGCCTCAAGGTGGTTCCGGAGTTGTGACCGGCGTGGTGATTGGTCCTGACAAGAAGCCGGTTCCGAACGCGGTGATCACGTATCAAAACGCGGGCGGCTCGGCGCCTCACGTTGCGCACGCCGACGCGCACGGGCATTTTACGGTCTCCAAGCTCAAGGGCGATGTTTACGCATTTCGCGCGGCCGGAAACGGCGTTACCAGCGCGTGGGAAAATATTTCGGTGCATCCCGGAAAAACCAGGACGGTCGCGCTGCACACAACCCACGAGAAGGAAGAAGTAAAGCAGTACACTGCGACGCACACCTACGAACCAAATACCCAGTAACCGCTGGCAATCTTCAGCGCCGCGTCAACTTTCAACAAATGAATTCCGCGTTCTTCGCGAAACCCACCGTTAACGCGGTCACACCAATTTCCACTTTCTAATTTCCATTTTCCATTGCAGTGCTACTTCGCGATTAGTTTCTGCAGCTCGACCAGGTCCGGCGCGCTGACATCGGAAATCGCAACCAGCTCCATCCCACCTTTTCGCCAATCGACCCAGTTATAGCCAAGCTGTGAGCCTTGCTGCGGCGACGAGTCTTGCTCGCTCGTGGGCCAGATAAAAACGTTGATGATGTGCTTGCGGCGGCCGTACACCAGCACGGCGACGGTTTTGCCTCGCACGATATCGAGGCGGCCACCCTGCAACGGGAACCCATCCGCGACGAAATCGTGAACGGGTGGAGCGAAATCGAGGCGCCCGTCAAACCACGGCTTCACCGTGTGCTGATCGGTTGAGATGACATCTTCGAGGTGCCCGGGCTGAAGCGAACGCAAATGCGCGTCGACGATAGCCGTGGCCATTTCGTCTCCGCCGCGGCCCTGCGTCAGATTCGGAAGGAATCGCGTGCCAAGTACGATCGCGAACACGGCCGCTGCGGCGAGAGTAAGCCACCAGGTCGGGCGCATCGACGTTCGCGGACGAATCGGAGTTACCGTCTTCGCCGGCTCCGTCGTACTGCTCGCTGTTCCGCCGATCGCCGCATGCAGATTGCGCCGGACCTTTTCTGGAGCGCGCTCACGCAATCCCGCGCGTTGAATCGTGGAGCGCAATGTCTCTTGCGCTTCGAGTTCGGCAACGCATTGCGGGCAGGAAAGCAGGTGGCGCTCGAATTCGGCGGCGCGCGCCGCGTCGAGTTCGCCATCGAGATATCCGTGGAGGACGGAGTGCGTCATGTCACAGCTCACGTTGCGCCTCCAGATTCTTCGGAGCAACGGCTTGTGTCAGCGATTGCTGCAGCCGTTGCCGCGCTCTGGAAAGAGCCGACATCACGCTGCCGATCGGCATCGATGTAATCGACGCGATTTCTTTGTACGAGCATCCTTCAAGTTCCCGTAGCACGAGAACTTCACGGAAGCGCGGGGGCAAGGTTTCGAGCGCGCGCGTCAGGCGATCTTTGTCGTCGCCTGCGATCGCAAGCGATTCCGGAGTAACACTTGATTGCGGATAATGTTGTTCGTCGAATTCGGTCGAGAGGTCCATCGGGCGATTTTTCTCCAGCCAGCTATAGCAGGCGTTGCGGACGATTTGCAGTAGCCAGGCACGAGCATCGGCTCCGTTGAATCCACGGAAAAATCGATACGCGCGCAGCAAAGCTTCCTGCGCCACGTCTTCCGCGTCGTTGCGGCCGCGCAGCACCCAGCGGGCGAGGTTAAACGCCGCGTCCACATGGGGCAGCACGAGCTGCTCGAAGCGAGCTCGCTCCTGTATATCCAACACGTCCAATTCGCTTCCTTCGACACCCGGACTCATCGCTATAGACCACCCAGCCTTTGATTTTATTCCCTGAATCCACATCGAGCACGAAATAAAAATTGGGCGGCCGGGGCGGAATAAAACGCCGGGCGCCTCGGTTGAGAGAGGTGCAACACGTCAGCGGGGCGGCGCAGAAACCCTGGACAAAAATCACGACTGCGCCGCTCCGTATCATTCGCAACAGGGCGCAACAGGGCGCGAGCAGCCAATGACGTGGCAAGGAGATGAAATGAGCGATTCCAAGAACGATTCCAAAAAAGATGAACTTCTGTACGACCACAATCACGACGGAATTAATCGTCGCGGCTTTCTGAAGTGCATGGCTTGGGCGGGTACGGGGACGTTGTGCGTAATGCAAGGCGGTGTACTGAAGTCGTTCGCGATGAACCGGCTGCCCGATCCGAAATCGGCCGCTGCGGCCGGCGAACTCAGCTTCGTGCAGATCAGCGACAGCCACATGGGCTTCAACAAGGCGGCGAATCCCGACGTAGCCGCGACGCTGCAAGCTGCGGTGGACAAGATCAAAGCGTCGCCGGTAGCTCCGGAATTCTTGTTGCACACCGGAGACGTCAGTCACCTTTCGCGACCGGATGAATTCGACACGGTCGACCAGATTCTCAAGAGCACCGGCAAAGAGACGTTCTTCGTTCCCGGTGAGCACGACGTGCTGGAAGACGACGGCAAACAATTCCTCGAGCGGTACGGCAAAAACGCGCAAGGCTCGGGCTGGTACAGCTTCGACAAGAAGGGCGTGCACTTTGTCGGCCTCGTGAACGTGATGAATCTGAAAGCCGGCGGACTCGGCACGCTCGGCCGCGACCAGCTCGAATGGCTGGAGCGCGACGTGAAACACCTCAAAGCGAGCACGCCGATCGTTGTCTTCGCGCACATTCCACTGTGGACGGTGTATCCGGATTGGGGATGGGGCACGGAAGACAGTGCGCAAGCGCTTGGTTACTTGAAGAAGTTTGGATCCGTGTCTGTGTTGAACGGACACATTCACCAGGTGATGCAAAAAGTCGAAGGCAACGTGACATTTCACACGGCGGCTTCGACGGCCTTTCCGCAACCTGCGCCGGGGCAAGCTCCTTCGCCCGGGCCGATGAAAGTTCCAGCGGAACAGCTGCGCAGTTATCTCGGAATCACGTCGGTGAATTACACGCGTGGACAGCACGCACTCGCCGTTGTTGATTCAAAACTCGGTTAATTCGGTTCGTCTAAAACCGGCTCGACTGAATCGTTTCGGCAGGATCGGTTCAGTTGAGCGGGCTCGGCCAAGTAATTCACGCAAGAGAAATATTTCAAATCGAAATGCAAAGGAGAAAAGTCATGAGTATTGGTGTGCGCATTGGAATCGCAGTTCTCGCAACAGTCTTTTCTGCTCTGACAATAACAAGCGGCGTCGAAGAAGTTTTCGCATTCGGCGCGCCGCTGCGAACAGCAGCAACGCCAACGTTTGAACCGGCGGCGCAAGCAGCAACGCAGGCCGCGCCCGCGGGAAAAATTGTCGAAGTGAAAGTCGACAACTTCAGCTTCTCGCCGCAGACGATTACGGTGGCGCCCGGCACGACGGTGATCTGGACGAACCGGGACGACATTCCTCACACCGTGGTGAGCGACGACAAAGTTTTCAAATCGAAGGTGCTCGATACCGACGAAAAGTTTTCGTACACCTTCGACAAAGCCGGCTCATTTCCTTATTTCTGCTCCGTTCACCCGAAGATGACCGGCAAGGTCATCGTCCAGTAACGAGGATAACGACTATGTCAACCCAAATTAATCCAAAGAGAGCGGGGTAACGACGATGCTGAATCCATTCGATCTGAGAATCGTGACGGCATCGCTCAATCCATTCGACCTAAGCAGCGTGATGGCGACGGTCAATCCATTCGATCTGAAGAATGCGCTGATGGCGCGTCATGCCCAGCACGTAGTGCTGGTCCACTTCCCGATCGCGCTGTTCATTGTGGGGGTCGCGTTTGATGTCGCGGCCCTTTGGAAAAATCGTCGTGCCTTTTCCGACGCGGCATATTTCAATCTGTCGGTTGCAGCGGCTTTCACTATCCCTGTTGTTGCAACCGGGATTCTGGCTTGGCAATTTGCTCTCGAAGGTCAGGCGCTGAAGGGGATTTTGCGGCTGCACTTGATTTTCGGGCTGCTGTCGAGCTTGACGATTTGGGCCGTTTGGACGCTTCACTTTCTGGCGCGGCGGAAGGAGGCTTTTTGGATTCCCGTGAATTATCGATTGGCATTGGAATTCGTGGGGATCGTGCTCGTTTCGTTGACGGGACATCTCGGAGGCTTTCTGAGTGGCGTAAATGGGGGTCCTTAGTACTTGGAGGCGTTTTGGAGGTTCGTATCGCATTGAAACAAATGGAGTTGCAGCGCTGGAAATTACGGGTACCAAAACTCGCGTACCGAAATTTTTGAGGCCTTCGGTCCATTGAGCTAAATGGCGACCTCCCGTAAATTGTCTATAACGGGTTGGGGGCCGCGCGGGGACAGCGGCTCCGAAAGGGGTCGTGTGCGAGCTAACCCAACCCGCCAGATTTAGATTTAGCTTCCTTCTCTACAGCGCCGGTGAAAACCGGCGCTGTTTGTTTTTCCGGGCAGTTTTCCGCGAAATAGAACGCGCCTGAAGTATCCCAGGACATAAGTTACGGTCGGCTCGCTGAAGGAGGGGCTTGGCGACCCCTCCCCCCATACCTTTTGCGTAAGAATGTGATTCTGTGGGCTTTATTCTGGGGATGTGCGTAAGAATGTGATTCTATGGGGGTTAGGCTCACTGGGGGCGACAGGAAGGGTTTGTAAAGCTATCACAATCAGTGGGTTACGGACGGACGTGAAAGCGGCACTATGCCGACATCTGCGCGGGAAGGGCTAGGCAAGCGGTGGAGGGGGGCACAGGCAGGAGGGCCTCTGCTACTAAAATCCTTCATAAAAGCGAGCGGGTCGGACAGAATCGGGGTTATGACGGCGCGTCACATTCGAATTGGGCTAATGCTGCTCGGCGATCGCATTTACGCTCGTGCTCGGCGTGGTGTGCGAATGGTGCTTTGTGTGGTTCTCGCATTCGTGATTGGCAGTTCGCCGAGCATTGCGGCGGCGGGAGTGGAGCTTCGAGCCCCTACGAGTGCTGCTTTTGATCGATATGTGGCGCTTACGGATCAGAGGAACAATCGTGAGCTACAGAGCGGGCGGAACTTGCTTTGGATTGATGCACTGGGGGATGAGGAACGGGCTAAGGCTTACGCCGACCTGAAGCAGGGGCAGGTCAAGATGAGCAGGCTCGATACGCGGGAGAACGGGGCGGAAATTCCGGTGCCGGGCGGGATGATTCATCACTGGGTGGGGCTGGCGTTTATTCCGGGAGCGCGTGTAGATGATGTGCTCGGCATTCTCGAGGACTACGAACATCATTCTGTTTACTACGCTCCCGATGTGGAGCGGTCGAAGATCGAGTCGCGGGATGGCGATCACTTTCGGGTGTTTCTGCGATTTCGGCGGCACAAGGTTGTGACCGTGGTGCTCGATACGGTGCACGATGTGCGGTATTTCCGCGATTCGCCGACGCAGGCGCACAGCCGGAGTTCAACGGTGCGGATTTCGCAGGTGGACAATCCGGGGAAGAGCGACGAACGCGAAAAGCCGGCGGGGGATGATGACGGATTTTTGTGGCGGATGGATACGTGGTGGCGACTGGTCGAGCGTGATGGCGGGGTTTATGTGCAGAGCGAGGTTGTGTCGCTGACGCGGGATATTCCAACGGGGGTTGGGTGGCTGGTGAAGCCGTTTGTGACGAGTATTCCGGAGGAGTCGCTGGCGTTTACGATGGAGGCGACGCGGAAGGCGGTTGAAGAGAAGATCGCGGAGAAGCGGTCGAAGTAGGAGTGGGAAGTTAGGAGCGAGCGTAAAAGCGGCGCAGGGGCACCACACTCCAAATGGTGTGCGCTCGCGTCGCGATGCAGCGGTGGTCGAAGTAGGGTTGGGAAATTAGGAGCGACCGTAAAGGCGGCGGCGAGCCGCCGCACTCCATAGAGGTTGTGCTAGTGGGGAGACCCCGAAGTCTGACGGCGTCCCAGAAGTAGGTTTGATCGAAGATAGATCGTTATCCGAGGGGCTTCGCGGATTGTAACCAGATCCATATTTCGGCGGCGTTTCGGTCCCAGGTCCAATTCTGAGCGGCGCTTGCGGCGGATTCGCTGAGATTTTTTCGAAGTGTGGAGTCTGCGTGCAGAGTGCGAAGGACGGTCGCGAGTGCTGGGACATCTGCTGGGTCGGATAGGATGAAGCCGTCGCGGTCGTTGTGGATTAGTTCGGAGACACCGGCGAATTTTGAGGTGATGACGGGGAGGCCGCAGGCCATGGCTTCGGCTACGGGCAGGCCGAATGAATCTTCTCTGGTTGGGCTGACGTAGATGTCGGCGGCGGCGTAGAAATCGATGACGTCGGGGCGTGGGGGCTCCCATCGGCAGCGGTCGGCGATGGCGAGTTGTTGGGCGGTGCGCTGAAAGCTTGCGGCATCGTCGGAACCCACAACAATCAGGCGCAACGGTAATTCGCGCAGAGCTGCCATGGCTTCCAAGACTTCGGGCAATCCCTTCACGCGCCAATCGTTGCCGATCAGCAGGAGTACCAGTTCTTCTTCTGAGAATTTTCGGCAGAAGCGCGCGCCTTGACGCAGGGCGAGGCGGGCGGGAAGCGAAAATTGCAGGGTGTCGATGCCGTTGTAAATCACGCGCACGTCGTTGCGACCGAAATAGCCAGCGAGGAGTTGGGCGGTTCGTTGGGAGACTGCGGCGAGACGCGTGTTTCGATTTGTGTAGACGAAGCGCTCGAGGGCGGCGACCGTTGTGTAGTAGGCGCGCCGGTGCAGGCTCCGCAGTACACCGGCGCTCTGGGGTTTCACAGCGGACTTTTCTGTGCCTTGCTCCCGCGATATCTCTTGCAGGCGACGAAACAGGGCGTGGACGACGATGAAATCGGCGTCGAGACAATTGATGCCGGGAGAGAAAACGAGATCGAAGCGCAGGCCGCGGGCGATGCGATGCCACCAACGCATTGTGGTGTTGGCGCCGATCCAGAAACTGAATTTGAAGAGGTGCGGGCCGGGGAGACTCGGGACTCGATGCCAGGTGATTGAACCGGACGACGGTGAGCCAGATTTGTCGGTGCGAGCGGCGCCGTTGGGCACAGTTACGGCGAGGTCGGCGATGCGTTCGGCGTAGAGGTGGACTTCGCAGTGATGGTCGCGAGTGAGGTGATCGAGGAGTTCAGCGAGTGCTCGCTCTGTGCCGTGCTGCCGATCGACAAACGGGGTGACGACCGCTAGACGCAAGTCAGATGTTCCCGTGTGCGAAGGGCGCAGGAGTGACGAGAGGAACGCGAGCCGCGGCGGCTTTGGCGGTGGAAGCTGCTTGCGCGGAGAGCGCCAGCTTTGGCAGGCGGAACAAGATGCCGAGCAACAGCCATACGTAAGCATTCAACACAAAATCCTGATACGCCTGCATTCCTTGGAATGTAAACGGGAGGAAGAGTAAGAACGCGTACCAGAAAATCATGAAGCCGATCGGGAACCACGGAGAGCCGCGAAGCTTGCGAACGACTTTCCAAGCCGAGAACAAAACGGCGCCAGTCATGATGAACCACAATGCCAGCCCGACGACACCCAGTTCGAGAACGAGGCAACCGAAACCGCTTTCGACCGTTTCCGTAGGAGCAGCAACCTGAAAGATGCGTGTCACATACTGACCGCCAAGCGACGCCGTTCCGATGCCAAACCCGTAAGGCCACCGCGGACTTTCAAACGCACCCATAAAGTTCGCCCACGGGTAATCGCGCGTGCGATGCATCAACTCATTTGCGGGGCTTCGCGGATCGAGCGTTTCAGAGTAGACCTTAAGGCGATTCGTAAAGCCTTCGGGGAAAATCCAGAAGAGCAGCGCCATGCCCAGAGCGATTCCCATCGCCGCGCGCTGCAATGTTTTGAAGATGCGGCGCGCTTCGCCTTGACGCCAAGGCGCGCCCCAAAGAAATGCGGCTCCGCCGACAAGGCTGCTGCCCAAGGTCCACATGAAAACGCCGCGCGACGCGCACATGACGCAACCCGCGGCGATCAGAGCGACCGCGAGGAAAGCGTAGATTCTGCCTTTGCGGAATCGCATCAGCAGGTAGCCGCTGAATCCAAAAACGATCATCCACGACACGACGAGCATGTTGCCGAAGCGGCCGGTGCTGACGAAAACGGAAGTGGGGCGATAGACCAGCACACCAGAAATCGGGGCTTCTCGATACGTCTGGCTGAGAAGGCGAATGTCTTCGGCGGGAACGGCTGGATTGAGGAACGAGGGTCCGAGGACGGACTGGGCAATGCCGAGGATCGCAATTACGCCCATGAGGCTGAGATTGATATAGAAAAACTTGCGCAGGTCGTTTTCGGAATTAATCAACGAGTAGCCGATGAGGAAGAGAGGCACGTAATAGAAGTAGAGCTTCATGCCCATCAAGCCGAAAAAGACGGTGGTGGAGCCGGGATTGAAAATCTGCAACGCGCCAAACCAAACGAAAACGAGCAGGGGCGCGAGGAACGGCGGGCGAATGACTTCGAGTCCTTTGTCTCTGCGGCGATAGGCCAGAAAAAAGGAGAGATACACGACGGCGGTCAGAATATCTTTGGCGAAGTAGATCGCCATGTTGTTTCCGAGAAATTTACGGACGAAATCTTCGAAGAGGAGCCAGGCGATTAGAAAATAAACGCCGTTGCGCCAGTTTCGGAGGATGGCGAGAACGAAACCGCCCGCGACGCAGACCATCGCCACGAGCGACAGGCTGACGACGTCGTTGGTGACGATCATTCCCGAGAGCTGGTAAGCGCCGAGAAGCGCGACCACGAGAAATCCCAGACCAAACACGAGACCGCGGCGGCCACCAGGCTGGACAGCCTCGGCAAAGGATCTCACTTCGCAGCCTCTAGAACGAAAATATGGTTATCGCCCAATACCGAATCCCCAGGAAATAGCGACGCAAGCAGTGCCAATGGAATCGCGAATGGTTTTCGCGTGAGCTGGTAGCCCTTTGACGGGAAAACCCTGTGCTCCGCGATTTGCAATCCTGCCTGCGGCAGGAATTGCCGGCGCAACAAATCCGAAAAAATCGGAGAGATGTGCGTCGGGTCGCTGAATTCGTCCATCATCCGAATTTTGCCACCAAAGAGGAATCGCAAACGCGCCGGAAGTGAGTCGACGTTCGGAGTGGTTATCACGGCGAAACCGGTGGGAGTGAGGAGTTGGGCGACGTTTCTGAGGAAATTGATGGGGCTTTCGACGTGCTCGATGACTTCGACGGCGACGATCAGGTCGAAGGATGCGGGGCCGATGGGTGTGGAGAAATGCGGGTCGTTGAGGTCTTGCGTGAGGAACTGTTGGTTTCCCTGATAGGCGGTGGCGTCGCGGTCGACGGCGAGGACGTCGAAGCCGAGGGAGCGGAGGCGCTCGCCCATGGCGCCGGGGCCGGCGCCGAGGTCAAGGGCGCGTTTGCCGGGGGCAACTAGAGTGCTCTCGATGAGATTGAAGACGAAGTCGTGCAGCCCTGATGGTGTGGCAGTTCCGATCATGCTGCACACATGTGGAGACTAAGATTTATCGACTTTGGCATGAGAGCTCGTTAGATTACCACTCAGTTTACTAACGTAGATAGCTAAAAGAGGAACTACCTGAGTTTATGGTATGCGGCCAAGTGGTCAGCGACCATGCGATCGGCGAGGAAGAGCGAGTTTGCGTGAAGTTGCGCGATTTTTCCCAAGTCCGCGGCTTGGCCATCACGCTGCATCAATTGGCTCATCTGATCCGCGAGTTGCTCGGCGTTGCCGGCGGGAAATTTAAGCGCGGCGTCGCCGACGACTTCTGCGAGGCCGCCGATGTCGGAGACGATCACGGGGCGGCCACGCAGCATTTGCTCGATTGCGGCGAGGCCGGCGGTTTCTTCCCAGATGGAGGGCATGACGACGACGTCGAGTGAGTTGAGCGCGGCGGCGAGTTTTTCGTCTTGGATAAAGCCGGTGATGCGGATGAAGTCTTCGGCGTGAGCGCGGCGGATTAATTCTTCGAGTTGCGGGCGTTGAGGGCCGTCGCCAACAAGAACGATCTCGAAGTCGTCGCGCTGCTTTCGCAGAGTTTGAGCGGCTTCGAGGAGGATGGGGATTCCTTTTTCGGGGACGAATCGGCCGACGTAGCCGAAGCGGATGATTTCTGATTTTATGGTTGCTGGTGCGGTTGGCTGCTGCGATGGCTTGAAGGATTCGGATTCCAAGCCGTGATAGATGACCGTGGTTCGCGCGAGCGCGATTCGCTTTGCGACGTGGTAGGAGACGGGCACGTTGGTGGCGGCGCGTGCTGCCAGGAAGTGGCGCGGGAAGGTGAGAAGGACGGCTGCTACTGCACGGAACCACGACAGGTCTTGCGATTCGCACTGGATGCATTTTCCGTAGTGGCCCGCTTGAAAATGGCCGGGGCAGACGATGTTTTGCGGTTGCTGGAGCAGAATGCCGTTTGGACAGATGGCCTGGTAGCCGTGATGTTCGACCACGTAGGGTTTGCGCAGATACCAGGACAGGAACATCGGAAGAAGAGCGGGGCCGGCGATGTGCACGACGTCGGCGCGAAGGATCAAGTACGCAAGTTTCAAGACGCCGGGGCGGCGCACGATACGGCAAGGAAATGATCCGTCGTTGAAGTCGCCGGCGGGAGTTTGCGTGGCGACTGTTACTTCGAGTTTTGTTGCGTTGACGCTGGAGCCGTCGGTGGTGTTGGACAGCTTTGCCAATCCACGCACTAACGAAGCCACGATTGTTTCGACTCCGCCGACACTGGGAGCGAACGCGTGGGAGTAGATCAACAACTTCACGTGTATTTTTCCGAGGAGGAGGACGCTACGCGGACTTCACCACGCGATCGAGTGACTGCGCGCTCGACTGCTTCGACGAGTGCATCAGCGCTGGCGTTCGGAGCCCACGTTTTCATGCGTTCGAGAGCGCGTTCGCGAACAGATTGCAGGTGCGCCGGATCGGCGAGGACATTTTTTAGGAGGGCGGCGAGTTCATCGGTCTGACCGCAGCGGTAGACGTAGCCGGTTTCCCAGTGGGTGATGAGGTCACGGATTGCTCCGACGCGATCGCTGGCGACGACGGGGCAGCTGCACAACATCGCTTCGTTGACGACGAGGCCGAATGGCTCGTAGCGCGAAGGGATGACCATTAGATCGGCGGATCTGTAGAGTTTGGGGAGTTGGGATTGGTTTACGAAACCGAGGAACTTGACCTTATTTGAGACGTTGAGGGCTGCGGCTTCATTTTCCAGCTCGGCACGCTGGGCGCCGTCGCCGGCAAAAACCAGGGTTGCGGCAGGGATCGCGGCTGAGGCGAAGGCGCGCAGGAGATCTATTGGGCGCTTCCATGGCTGGAGCTTTGCGCAGAAGAGAATTATTTTTTCGTTAGACGCAAATCCTAGCGCGCGGCGAGTTTCTCCTCGATCGGCGACGTTCGCTTGCGTGACCCACCAGTCATTGTCGACGGTGTCGAGCGTCATCGAAACGCGGTCGGGGGGGAAGCCGAGCGACACCATCATGTCGCGGCCGGCGGAAGACGCGGTTAAAACTTGTCCGCTGAGGCTGAAGACGGCGGGCCAGATGATTTTTTTGGCGGCGAGCTTCCATTTGCTTTCGTCGCGCGGTTCGATCGAAGAGGCGTCGGTGCCAAAGATAAAAGGGATGCCGACGCTGCGCGCGGCGGCACAGGCGATCCAGAATGTGACGCGGACGTAGCCGACGTGAGAAATGACGGCGTCGAACTTTCCCTGGCGGATAAATTTCCAGAGGCCGGTGTTGCGCCAGGCCCAGAAACTTTCGGCGCCGGAGCCGCGATTGGGGATGTGCGTCCATTTATAGCCGTCGAGGAGCGGCACGTCCCATTGAACGTTGGCACCGAACTCGGGGTCGTAGCCGGATTCGGCGCCG
>DASXPD010000081.1:0-59871 GCA_036493835.1 Candidatus Acidiferrum sp.
ATAATCAGCGCGTGCCCGCCCGCAATCTTCGAAAAGTCGTACCAATAGCTCTTATTCCTGTCGAGCGACACATACCCATTCGTCAAATACAAATCCAGCGTTCCGTCATTATTCAAGTCTCCGAACTGCGCCCCAAAACTCCATCCGCCAATCTCCACTCCAAATTCGCGAGCCAGATTCTCAAACTTCAATTCCCCAGAACTCGTACCCTCTTTCGGCACCCACAAATTATTCCCCTGAATCAGCACGCCCTCTTCTGAAATATTCGACACATACACCGCATACTTCCCCTGATTCAAAATATCTCCAAAGCTCGCATTCATCCCGCTCTTAGGCGCAAACCCAACCCCCGTCGCCTCGCCCGCCTCGTGAAATTTCTTCCCGTCGTTCAAATACAATTCCGACACGCCATAATCGTTCGCCACAAACAAATCGGGATGCCCCGTCCCGCGCAAATCCGCCGCCGCGGCCGCCAGCGCCCATCTCCGGCTGCTGATCCCCGTCTTCTCGCTGACCTCTTCAAACTTCCCGCCGCCCAAATTGTGAAATAAATATTTTCGCCCGCCGTTTTTCGCATACTCAAAACTGTCCGGCATCATCTTCGTCGAAGCCAGGTGCCACAAATCCGTGTTCTCGTTGTAATACCCGCCGATAAAGAAATCGAGCAGCCCATCTCCGTCGTAGTCAAACCAAACCGCCGTATTCGCATTCACCCACGCCGGTAATCCGACCTGCTCCGTCACCCGCGTAAATCCCTTGCCCGCATCGTTGTGAAATAATTCCGGCTTGCCCCATTTGATCAGAAGCAAATCCTCATACCCATCGTTGTCGTAATCGCCCCACACGGCCACCATCGACACGCCACTCCCCGCGCGATTCACATCCGCAATCCCCAACTCCTCCGCCACATCTTTAAACGTCCCGTCATGCTGATTCCGATAGAGCGCGTTCTTCGCGCCCTCTTTGCTCGACGTCACGTAAATGTCCGCCCACCCGTCGCGATCGAAATCCACGATCGACACCGACGCCCCCATCGATGCCACCTGCGGCATGTTGTGATTCAGTCGCGGATCAAGTACCGGCGCCTGGTGCACAAAATCCACTCCCGACGCGTGCGCCACCTCTCGCAAATAAAATCCATGCCGCGCCAACGCCGACGCTGCATCCAGCCGCGTCTTCGATTCTGCGCGGCTCGACTCTACTCGTTTAATAATCAGCGGCGAAAATACCAACCCAAAGAAAATAATCGCCAGCACAACTCTCGCGAACGGACCCCGTTTCACTTCGTCCCTGTCTCCCTCAATGCGTTCTGAAATACATGCGGCGTGATGTATCGCGTGTGAAAATTCTGCCAGTCGTCCGGATGATGCTGATACACATATTCGTCTTCCAACGCTCCCGGCGGCGTCACGTACAAATCCTTCGCGTGATACGGCAGCGGCAGCACGGTTTTCGAGAACGTCGAATTAAAATCCCCATCCTTGATCCACCCATCGCCCGCCAGAATAAAGTCACGCACATATCCCGGCGGCGCCGCCTCTTGCTCTGGGAATCGCAGCGACAACTCGTCGCCCGAATTGACAATCACATACCGATCGTCAATCTGCGAAATCAATTCCTTCACATCTCCAAATCGTGTGTAATACCCGATCAAATCCCGCCATTTCTGCTTCGTCGATTCAATCTGATAATAATTCGGCACTTCCGGCGCCGGCGCATTCCGATCTGGATGCTCGATCACCGAATATCCGCGATAGTGCAAATCCGCCACATTCGCATCCAATGTAATCGCGCGTGTCGGCGCCGTCGGCGCGCCCTCCGCCCACTCGATGCAATCCCAATAAATTTCCAGATTCGTTCGTATCCGTACTTTTCGTGGCGTCCCCGGCTTGAACGCGTCGGTTAAATCAAACAGCACCGTCTTCTTCCGCCCCGCCGGAAATCCGCGATTCGTTTCCGCCGCAACCGCAACCCATCCGCCTTGCGCGTCCGGAACCTCGATCGTCATTCCCTTCGCGTGCCAACGATCACCCTGCGTGATCGCCACATTCAGCGACGATTCCGTATCGTGAATCGATCCCTGCCCGATCAAGTACAGCGGCCCCGACGCCGGCGCATCCTTCCCTAAATCCACCTCAACATAATGATCGCGTGTAATCCCCTGAAACTGTCCCTTCCCAAACGACGACAGCGCACGTCCATCCAACGTGTTCACCAGTTCCGTCACATCCTTGCCCAAATCATCCGTCGCCGACGCAATCTTGTGCGGCGTCTTCACCGTCGTATACGCAAGCTTCGGCGGCGGAATCGAAAACCGCTCATCGACATAAATCTCCGTATTCGCCGGATGATCTACGGTCATCAGCGCTATCCGATCGTAGTAATAAACCTCCCAAAGCTCCGCCGAAATCCGCAAGTCGTAATATCCATCGTGCGGCACCAGTTGATCGCGCCCGATTTTGTACCATTCGCCGGTCGTCGCAATTTTCGCCGTGCCTATCGTATTAATTCGCAGTCCGATCGCCGAGCCCCACGGCACCGCGTCCTTCACAAATTCCATCTTCGTGCCGTTCCACGCGAACAAAAACGGGCACGACGCCTTCAATCTCTGCTCCGTCACCACTTCCTGATCCGCGTTCACGCCAAATTCCGCTCGCACCGTTCCGTTCGGCCACACCACGCGCACCACTTCCGCCGTCGCCTGATTCCCCAATCCAAAATGCACTTGCGGACCTTCGATCGGCTGCTTCTGCACCAGCAATCCCGATCGAATCTCGATCTCTCCGCCAACTCCAAACGGATTGATCCTCTGATCCCCCACCGCCTGCACAGCATGCGGCCGAATCACCTGCCAGTGATAATTCTTCGAGCCCTTGCTCGCCGCCTGCACCGCCGCGCCCGACGCATTAAATCCGACAAGGCTCAACTTTCCACTGCCATTCAAATCCGCCACATCGAACACCGACGCAGGCGCCGGCTGACTCAAAAGCGTGAACTTTGCACCCGCATCACCGAGCCATACCATCGTCCACGCAGTTTGCTTGGTGGCCGAAGATCCAAGCCCGGTCAAAACCAAATCCATCGCGCCGTTGTTATCTAGGTCCGCAACCTGTAATCGCACTTCGCCGTCGAGCGCATCTTTGCCGCCCGTGATCTGAACCAGCGGAGTCACGTTCCATCCGTTGTCTTCGCGATACGAAACCGTCGCAATCGTTCCCGTCGATTCCACTGCTAGCAAATCCAGAACGCCATCGTTGTCCGGATCGGCGACTCCGAGCGCTTTCACCGTCGGTAGTCCATCGGGCAACTTTACTTCGTGGAATTGCCCCTGCCGTTCGTTATGAAAAACGTGCAGCCGGCCCTCGCCGTCGATGATCCCGGCATCCGCATTCCCATCCCCATCAAAATCCGCCCACGCAAACGCGCGCAGTCCCGAAATCCCGCCGAACGGTTCGATCTCCTTGAAAGTATCGTCACCATTATTCCGCAGTACCTTCGGCGTGCCGTCCTTCGCACCCAACACAACGTCCAGGTCGCCGTCCGCTTCGATGTCCAATGCCCATGCGCCTGTGTACGCCGCGTTCGTTATGTTTTTTGGCAGCTTTGTCGCCGTGGTCACATCCGTGAACTTGTCTGGTGCGTCCTGCCGCATGAAACGCACGCCACTTGGTCCAGCCAAAACCAGATCCGTCTTGAAGTCGTAGTTGAAATCGATCTGAAGAATCGATTCTGGCAAAAGCACAGCCGAGGCATTTCCTGGAAACGCAAACGTCGCCCCTGAAGTCGCTCTCACTTCGCGTCCATTCGCGAACCCAACCACGGGAGCGCCAGTGCTCTGCATCGCCACTGCGCCAACCCAACTCCACTTTTCGTCGCCTTTCGCACCAGGTGCCGCAACGAGTTTCACGTCGAACGTCAGCGACGTATCCGCAGGAGCCGGCGAAAACTCCGGCGTCGGCATTTTCAGAAAATGCGTAAACGGTTCCGCTTCTTCTCCCGCAGGCGCCTTCAACACCGCTAAACTTTCGCGAAATTCCGCCACGCGCATCAACGTGTTCCGCAAAAATACTGTCCGCGTTGCCGCCGTCCTGACGTTCGTCCCGTCCGCCGCAGCTTGCAGCGCCGACAATTGGGCCTTCACTTCCGGCGGCCAACTCGTCGACCGCGCCGTCACCTTCGCCAGCGCCGACTTCACCGTCGTCGCATCGCCGCTTTTCGCCGCCGTTCGCAGCAACTCCAGTTGCGCCGCCAGATTGTCCGGCTGTGCCGCCAAAATCTTCTGAATCAACTGCTCAAACTCCGCGTCACTGTTCGTCCCCGCCTGCCGCTCCACTTCCTCCGCCAGCTGATACGCCGCGCGATAATTCTTCGGATTCAGCTCCACCGCCTTGCGCCAATCCGCAATCGCCGCAGCTGAATTTCCCCGCCCGCTCTCAAGATATCCCAAAATCTGATAAATCCGGTCGTTGTCCGGCGCCAGTTTGCGCGCTCGCTCCATCCGCTGCGCCGCATCGTCCAATTTCCTCTGTCGCAGCGCCAGCACGCCCCAATTAGCCCATCCAGCAGGTTCGCCCGAGGCCATCTGCGTCACGTCTGCAAGATTCTTCTCCGCGTGAATGTCGTCGCCAACCTGCAGCGCTCCCAGCCCGATGTAAAACGCCGACACGACCCGTGCGTACTCCGCCGAATCCTTTTTCGGCACGCTTCCGCCGCCGCACGCATTCAGCAGCACCGCGATTCCGCACGCCACGCCCGCGCACATAGCGGCAGGCCCATGCTTCCGCACGGCACACATCCACCAGCGCCTCGCATCCATCATTCGCAAATTTTCTCTCTCACTCGCGGTATGCGCCCGACACGAATCTCATCAACGAACCGGCTGGCACCCTTGACCACAAGTCTCTCACGAAAATTCTGCCTGCAACGCTAACCTTGCGCCGTCTGCAGCGACCGCGCCTTCCGCCGCTTCGCCATCACCTTGAACCACAGAAATCCCACCGCTAGAAATGGCAGCGCAAATAGGAGCAGGTCCCACTGCCCAAAACCGGGTGGCGTGGCTTCCACCTGCGCCGTCGCTTCGCCTCCACCATCGGCGCTCGTTACGATCAGTCGCACCTTCCACATCTCGTCGCGGTCAAACTCCACCTGATTCTTGTATTCCAGTTGCCCGCGCAGATTTTCGATCCACGTTGGGTACACAACTTCGGCCAGCCTTCCGCTTACCGGCGCAATTCCTATCTGCATCTTCAAATCTTTCGGAATGCTCTTCCCGGGCAACGGGTTCACGAGCACGAAAAACGTTCCAGTCCCAACGTCCGGATGCGTCCACAACGAGACTACGACGGGGCCCACCGTTTGATCGCTGATGATCGGAAACGGCGGCCCGACGTGCGCGTATGCTGGTCGCGCGCACAGTGCCGACACCAAAATCAGCGCGATCGCGATTCTCTCGACGCGCCGCGCGAGCTGTTCCGCTTTCTCTCGCATCGCGCCGAACCCGCAGTTCGCAGTCCGCTCCAACCTCATCCTCCCATCAACGTCGCGCGCATCTCCATCGGCTGAAACATCAACCACACCGACGCCGCGCAAATGATCAACGCGACCGTTGCCCACGGCAAAAACGCTCGCATCGGATGCTCCGCCGAATCCTCTTCCGCCAATTGATGCGCAATCACAAGCGATCCCGCAAACCCCAGGAACAAAAACCCCAACTCAATCGGCTGCACGTACCGCATCGCCAATCCGGTCCAGGTCCATCGCGGCGCGCCCAACCATGAAATCCCGACGCTCGCCGCCGCCGACTGCGTCACCGGCACAATCGTCAGCAGCCCCGTAAAAAAGTGAAATCCATAGTGCGCCAGCCACATCCCAAATCCCAGCGGCGCCAGCGAATAGCTGTATCGCACCGCCAGCGGCATCGTCTCCATCGTGCTGCCCTTCAGCACGCGCGTCAGCCACGCCGCACCGCCAAGCAATATCGCAGGCTCAATCACCAGAAACGCAAAGAAAATCAGCCCGAGCACCGGCCACTCGTGGCTGACATGCAGCAACTTCCCCAGCCACGCTTCGACCACATACACCGGACTTACCATCCCAAACGCATTCAGCAGCGCGCCGAAACAAAACACAACCACTAGTGCCGCAATGTCCGTCCGCTTCGCAAAATATCCGATCCCCGATCGAATTGAATGCGATGCCAATTCCGTGCCCGGGATCCGGCTCGAAATCCCAATATTGTCATGCGGGCATGCATGCACGCAGTCGAGGCAAAACGTGCAGTCCATGTTCCCAACTTTTCGCGGCTGAAACAGCGCCAGTTCGCATCCGCGCTGCAAGATCACAAAGTCCTGCGTGCCGTTGAACGCATGGGTTGCGCCGGCGTTCAGAATGTGCGTCGCAGCGGCGGCGGTTGTTGCGCGAACAGAAGCCACATTTGCTGGCACGTCGGTTGTGCGCACGGTGACAGCCGCATCCGCTCTTTGCCCGCGAATACAATCCTTCGTCGAGCAGCGGTTGCAAATCGCATGCGAGCGAACCTTCACTTCCAACGGCGAAAGCGTCGACGCCACGAAATTGAATTGCCCAATGGGACAAACGAACTTGCAGAACGCCGCGTGCTTGAACAATCCGTCCACCAGCAACACGGTGACGAAATACCCCAGCGCCACCGCTGCAGTCCAATAAGGCGACGACCACAAATCGAATAGCTCGTAGACAAAAAGAATCGCGATCAGCAGCCCGACCGAAATCCATTTATTGCGCAGCGCCTGCGGCCAGTTCCATCGCGGAGTAAACAATTTCCGCGCCGCATTCCGCACCAACATGAATGGACACGCGAGGCAAAAGAAGTTTCCCGCGGCAAGAAGAACGAGCACGAGTGCTCCGCGGAAATGCACCCAAGTCAAAACCGTCGCCAGATTCTTCGGCGCAATCTGCGTTCCCAGCAGCCCATGCAAGATCATCACAACCGAAACAAGCAGCAACGGAATTTGCAGCAGCGTCCGCGAATGCTTCCATTTCAGAATGTTGCCAAAGACTGGCCATCGCAGCAGATCGACTTCATCCGTATTCGGAATCGCCGCGGTCGGATTGACGCCTGCGCTCGCCACGCTATTCCTTCACATTCCGCAACTCAGCCTCGCGTTCCAGTTTCCGTCCATCCGCTAACACGATATGAAACTCAACGATCCAATCTCCGCGCATCGCAAGATTCAAATCTCCGCGATACGTTCCCGCTCCGACTTCTTTCGTATCGGAAATCGCAGGACTCATTCCCGGATGCGACATGTCGCCTTCCAAAGAAACATGCGCGCCGCTCAGCGCGGTTCCATCTTTCGCATTCAACTTCACGACAAAAATATTTGGTCCAACGTGCGGAGGATTCGGTTCGCTCTCGAACCTAAAATTTACATCACTGGATTTTTGATTCGGCTTCGAACATCCGCCAAGCGGAAACTGCGCGAGGAGGCACAACGAAGAGGTGAGAATTCTCAGCGATCGGATCCCAAACAATCTTGAATCTTTCCGAATCCCGAACTTGGAAAAGCTCTCAATTATTTCTCGGTGATCTGCTAATCACCGAATTCATTCCGAGCCACTCAAAAATTTGAATCGCTGAAACAACACTTGCGGCCGGACACCGTTACGGCATCCAGCCGCTGAAAGAAAACTTTGCGCTAGGCGGCCTTGCACACTTCCGCAGCGCGGGCACTCTTATCCCATTCGCAAGTGCAAACCGACAGGCCCTCTTCACCCTTTGGCGGAAACATGTGGTAGTACATGCCGATCACCATGGGGATGAACACGACCGTGTTGTAAAAAAGGTGGAGTTCGACGCGCGGAATAAAAAGTTGCACGATGCTCGTAGGCACCGGCTTGCCCCAGAAATTGTGGTGAAGCGTCGCCTGCGTGATGAGCAAGAAGTGTTCGATGTGATGCCAGAATTGGATGACCAGCGCTGCGGTCCACCACTTACGCGAAACGCCAGTAAATCCTTTGCGGAGAACCCAGATGCCGATGAGCATCGCCAGCGCATAGCCGTAGTGCAGCACTTCCGATTTGACCAGCCATGGGTACCACAAGCCCAGGATGCCGTTGGCCATCGGTCGCGGCCAGTTCATGACGTAAATCTGATAGGCCTGGACCAGGTGCTCGCCCCAGTGGCCCAGGACGATCACCATCAAAACTTGCAGGGCCCGCTCATGCCAGACGGAGTTGAGCTTGTCGTAGAGGCTCATTCCCTCGGCAGTGGGAAAGTGTGCGGTGTGGATCGTCGGTGTGGAAACGGCCATGCTCGACACTCCATTGAAAAACTGAATTTGTTCAAAATGAATGGGTTCCGGACGCCAAAGAGCATCCTACCGGATGACGGCACCGTTCAATAGTGCATTTATATTAGGCCCGGTTCGCTCGTGGTCTGGAGGTACGCTATTGCAGTACCACCCGCTTGCCCGACACAATGCTTTGCACTTCAAACCCGCAATTTCATACCCTGAGGGAGCTCATTCCATGTCCGAAGCCAACGTCGTTGCGAACCAGAAAAGAATCCTCGCCAATCAGGCATCGATCATCGCCAACCAGAAGCAGATCAAGGCGAATCAGGAAACGATCAAGAAGAACCAAGGCGCAATCCTGAAGAACCAGGCGACGCTGAACACCATCGTCGACAATCAGAAGAAGATCCTCTCGAAACTGAAGTAACGTGCGCGTCTGCGACGAGCGCGTCGAAGAGATTCGGCGCGCCGATTCGCGAAACGGAAACGCGATCCGTGTTACGTCTTTGCGTTCTAAGGCCATGTTCTGTAGCTCGCGCGCTGTTCAGTAATTCGTGTTCTTTGGCGTTCTCTGACCTGCATTTTGTGTCTGACGAAACCACCTCGATTTTTCGATGACCGATACTGCCCAGTCTCAAACTCCTAAGCGCGAACTTGGCTTTGCTGCTGCTGTGGGCATCGTGGTCGGTCAGTCGATTGCGCTGGGGATATTTCTGACGCCGGCGTCGATGGCGAAGTCGCTCGGCTCGCCATTGCTGCTGCTGATCGTGTGGCTGGCACTGGCCGTGATGACGCTGTGCGGCGCGCTTTGCTACTCCGAACTTGGCATTCGCTTCCCGCAATCGGGCGGCGAAGTCATTTATCTGCGCGAAGGCTTTGGCGAGACCGCTTCCTTTCTCTACGGCTGGACGGGCGGGTTTGTAATGTATCCCGGTGTAGCCGCTGCGTTGGCTTATGGAACCGGAGCTTACCTTGCCCAGATATTTCCTTTCCTGAATCCCATTGCGGCGTTTCTCCCGGCACTGGCGATTCTGTTTTTCACCGTCATCAATATTCTTGGCACGAAGCTCAGCGGCAGCCTGCTTTCATTCGTCAGCGTGTTGAAGCTGGTGATTCTTTTTGGCCTGGTTGCTTGGGCGCTCTTTTCTGGTCACGCGAGCTCGCAGAATCTCTTTCCTTTCGTGGCGCGGCGCGCTGGGTCCGATCCAATCATTCCTGCGCTTGCGGGCGCGGCGATGGGAGCGTTCTTCAGCTTTGCCGGCTGGTGGGAAATCGGAAAGGTCGCGGGCGAAATACGCAATCCCAAGAAGTTTCTGCCGCTCGCGTTTGTCATGGGCGTTTCCATCGTGGCTGTCATCTACATCCTGGTCAGTTTCGTTTTCCTGTCGGTGATTCCGGTGCAGACGGTGACCGACAGTCCGGCATTCGTCGCGCAATTTGGTTCTGTTCTGTTCGGTAGCGCGGGCGGACGGATTCTGTCGGCCTGCGTGGTGCTGTGCGTCGCGAGCGGGCTGTCTGCGCTGATGATGGTGGTGCCGCGCATTACGTATTCGATGGCGCAGAACGGCTTGTTTTTTCCGGCGTTCGCGAAACTCAGTCCGCGCTGGAACACTCCGGTGAATGCGATCCTGCTGCAGGCTGCGCTTGCGATCGGGGTGCTGCTGCTCGGGGCATTCGATCGTATTCTCGCGTACATCATTTTTTCCGCCGTCCTTCTTCTAGCCATCACCGTGTCCGTTCTATTTCGCCTGACGCCGCGCGTGGATCGCTGGTGGTATCCGGCCGCGCCCACCGTTTACATCGCGTTCAGCGTGGTCATTGGTGGGCTGATTCTGATGCGCAGTCCGGTGCCTGCGCTGATTGGTGTCGCTGCGGTTCTCGCTGGTCTGCCACTGCGTAGGGTCTTCTCGCGGCGCTGACGAATCCATTGGCCGCGATTATTGGACGCGCCCGATTCCCAATTTGGGCGGCCACACCCCACCCCACCCGGTGGTTTTTGCGCAAGAATGTGATTCTATGGGGGTTATAGGCGCGCAGGATGCAAGAATGTGATTTTAAAGGGGATACGGGATTGGTGGCGACTTTCACAGAGGATGATAGCACAGATTATCGGATATGTCAATAGTAATGTTGAGGTTATTCGAACGACCTCGCAGGTGAGGCGTTCGAATCGAGGCGATTTGTTGGTGACGCTGGGGTTACGGATTGGCGATTTTGGTCGAGGCGGCGCCTAGGACTTTGCCTTCGTTGGATTCTTGGACGAAGGCGATTATGCGGACGTTTTTGGGGTCGGTGTCGGGCTTTAGTTTTAGTACGACGTCTTGGGAGAAGGACTTCCCTTTTTCGAGCTTGCCGGCTTTTTTCAATTCCTCGACGACGGCGACGTGTTCGAGGTGTCTGCCGGAATTTTCGCCGGCTGAGACCTGCGAAGCGGCATGGTCGAGTGCAATGGCGACCCAGACTTCGCCGCCGTGTTTTTCGGCGCCGTTTGCTTCCACCTTTACTTTGATTTGCGACGAGGCGTCGATCGCGGCGGAGTCGATGCGGACGGAGACTTTCGGGATAGCGGCGGCTTTTTCGAATGTTTGCGCGATGTCGAGGCCGGTGCCTTTCAATACGATTTTGCCGTCGACGATCATTTGCGGGGTGTAGGCGGTTTGAAGGCCAAGAGCGCGGACGTAACCGGCTTGGCGCGCGGTGAATTGAGCGGACGAGTAGGGGTCCTTCCAGCCGTCGTGATTCCAGTAGTCGACGTGTTCGCTGAGGACGATGAGTTGAGCGCCGTTGACAGGTTGGCTGGCGTCCATTTGTTGAAGGAGTGCGTCGGCGGGCGGGCAGCTGGAGCAGCCTTCGGAGGTGAAGAGTTCGACAAGGATGGGGACGCGGGCGGAGGCGTCGGGAGTTGCGGGAGTGTTTGCGGCGAGTGAGGGGATTCGCAGCGCGGAAGATATCGAGAGAAGGGATGCGAACAGGAGCGTTATCGGTACGCGGAACAGCGGTGCTTGGATCCTACGCCGGGCGGAGCAAGCCCCGCCCCTACGAACTGCTTGGCGGATGTGGGTGTTGGGGATGTTGGACATTTTTGAGGTCATAAACGGTTCCTTCTCGCAGGTGCCGTAGGTAGTGAGATGCGAAAGTCAAAACCCGCAACTTGAAAACCGCAGGTGCGGCACCCAGGCAAAAACTAAGAAAAAACGGAGCGCGCAAGATACTGAACGCCGGGCAAGCTGGGGCGCAGCGTGCTGCGTCCGTACAGATTCTTGCTCGAGTCTAAATGGAACTACGTCAGTTGCGGCGGAACCGATGAAACGAAATTGCTCCTAGAAAGGGGTGTCCCGCTCGCGCCGTTGCCGGCGCGAGCGGGTCGACCTGCGTGTTTTGCCGTAGGGGGCTTAGAAGTAAATCTTTCCTCCAAGCTGGAAGACACGCGGGTCGAAGGCCGAAGTAACTTGTCCGAAGTTGCTGGAACCCAGGCCGTTGCTGACCTGATTGAATTCGGTATGGTTCCAGGTGTTAAAGGATTCGACGCGAAGCTCGAGGCGGCTGCCGCGAGTCTCGCTGAGCACGAAGCTCTTGAACAGGGAGATGTTCCAGTTGTCGCGACCAGGGCCACGCAACGAGTTGTGTCCGGCATCGCCGAAGCTGCCAACAGCCGGCAAGGCAAACGACGACGTGCTGAACCACTCGCCGACAGTGTGCGGGTAGCTGACGGAAGCGACTTGGTCGGGACGGTTAGTGGCGTTGGGTAGCGCATTTCCGGCTTGGCCGCCGGTAAGTTGCGGGTTGACGGGCAGGCCGGAGGTGATGCTGACGATGCCGGAGACTTCCCAGCCGCCGAGCGCCGACTTGATGAAGCGGTGTTCGGAGTGGCGGAAGATAGGCAGGTCGTAGATGAAGTTGACGGACGCGTTGTGAGTGCGGTCATAGCCGCCGGGGCCGACGTCGTAAAGCCAGCCGGCGTAGGGGTTCGAGACGTTTTGCAGGTCCTGCCCGCCGTTGCCGGCACCAGGATCGATCGTGCGCGACAGGGTGTAGAAGGCGCGCAGGGTCAGGTCTTTGCCGACCTGCGAGCTGAGGTCGATCTGCAAGCTGTTGTAGTGGGAGTTGGCCTCGTTGGTAGCGAGGTTGATGGAGTGGAAACCGGGATATGGAAGACCGGCGGCGGTGTTGTAGTTCGCCCCTCCGATGCCGTTGATGATCGGCGCCAACGCGGACTCATCGGGAAGGTTTATTTCGCGATAGTCGTTCTGGAAGCGGTTGGTGTTGCCGACGTAGGCTATGCCGAGGACCGAGCGCGAGCTGAGCTGGCGCTGGACGCCGATGCTCCACTGATAGCTGGCAGGCTGTTTGTATTCGTTGATGGCGAGGCCGGTAACGGTGGCAGGGTTGATCGGCAACGCCGCGGCTGTGCCGGTGGCGAGCGAGAGGCTCGGGTTCACGAATTCCACCGGCCCTGGCGTGTTGACCTGGAAACTGAACGGAATGTTGGGGCCGGCGTTGTACATGTCGTTGCCTTGAATGCGCTCGTACATGATGCCGAAGCCACCGCGAACAACCATTTTCCCGGAGCCGGTGAGGTCATAGGCGAAACCGAGTCGCGGACCGAAGTTTGCCCAGTGATTATTCACGAGGCCCTTCGGTACGCCGTTCTGTTCGGGAGTGCCGATACCGTTCAAGTAAAGAGGAACGCCAGCAAGAATCGGGTTGGGGCTGGTGCCGAGACCCGGGCTTGCGGGATTGATGGTGCCGTCTGGATTCAAGAGAGCCGCATTGGCGGGATTGTAGAGCGACGGATAGAAATTGCCCATGCGGTCGTTGGCTTCATAGGTGTGCGGAACGCCGTCCCAGCGTACGCCGAGGTTAAGAGTGAGCTTGCGATTGACGCGCCAGTTGTCCTGTACGTAGGAAGACCACGAGACGTTGTTCCACTTTCCGGCGTCCTGTACACCAAGTTCTTGATAGCTCTTGGCATCGCCGAGAAGGAAGTCGGCGAAGTCGTTGCCGGTGAAGGTACCGTCGAAATTGAAGCCGCCCTGCGTTTGACCAAAGAGATCCTGGGTCTTTTTGTAGAGCGCCCAACCAAAGCCCACCTTGATCTGATGAGAGCCTTTGGTGATCGAGAGGTCATCGCGGAGCTGATAGTCATCGGCAACGTTTTTCCACGGCCAGCTCGAGATTTCGAACTGAGTGCCGGTGGAGCCTTTGAGGTCGATGTTGGGAATACGGTCGAGGTTGTTCGGGCCGGTGAAGATACGCGAATTGGTGGCGTCGTAGCCTGCGGGGAGCGAGAGGCTACCGAGGCCAGCGCCCGGGATCGGAACGATGTTGATGCGGTTACCGTTGTAGTTGAAGGCGACTTCGTTGAGCAAGTTCGGGTTGATGGCGTACGTTGCATGAACAACGGCGCTGTACGAAGGGTTGCCGAAGGTGTCGCCAACGGTCGGAATGTTCGCTCCGGACCATTGAGAGATCGGGAAGCCTTGCGAAACTTGTTCGGCGATGAAATGGCCGAAGACGGAGAATTTACTGGAGAAATTGTGGTCGATGCGGACGATTTCTTCTTTAAGGTTGGTCGGGGCGGTCGCCGGGCCGTTGAAGATGTTGCCCGCGGCCGTCGGTGCGGGAAAGATGCCGGCGGCGAGCAATGCGGTCGAGTTCGGGCTGATCATGCAAGTGGGAATGACGTTGCCAACAAACGGCTTGCCCTGCACGACGCCGGCAGGAAGAACGCCCCCGGGGCAATTCTGCGCCAGGACGGCTGCCGAAACCTGATCGGCTGCCGGAACGAGAATGGGCGTTGCGACGCCGCCGAAGTTTCCGCCGTAAGCCGATGGATTGGGTACGGGCTGTCCGGTTGTAATGCTGCCCTGAATGAGGCGGCGCCACTCCATGTTGTAGAAGAAGAATGTTTTTTTGCGGTCGCGGTTGTAGAGCTTACCGAGAGTGACTGGGCCACCTACGTTGAAGCCGAAAACATTGAGGCGGAGTTCGGCGACGGGCTGGGGCGCGGGATTGAAGAAGCCACGCGCGTCGAGAGCGTCGTTGCGATTGAATTCCCAAGCCGATGCGTGAAGCGTGCTGGAGCCGGACTTGAGGACCATCGTCATCGTGCCGCCCGAGGAGAGGCCGTAGTCGGCACTGTAATTGGACGTGAGAGCGCGGAACTCGGCGATTGCGTCGCTGGACGGAGCGATGCTCATGCCGCCTGCGCCCCCACGATCGTCGTCTTCGCCACCGTCGAGGAGATAGATGTTGTGATTCTGACGCATGCCGTTGAACTCGACGCTGGCATCGCCGCCGACGGGAGTATTGACCTCGCCGGACGACATGCCGCCTGCGCCGATGGCGCTGGAAGCGCCGGGCGTGAGAGCCGCGAGTTGGTACATGCTGCGGCCTGCGACCGCGATTTGGGAGATTTGCTGGCCGGTGATGACGTTGCTCTGTTCGCCGGAGTCGCTCTGGATGCGGATGGCGTTGGCTTCAACGGTGACCGTTTCCTGAGCGCCGCCGAGTTGCATCTGGAAGTCGAGACGAGCGCGGTCACCGACCTGAAGGACGACACCCTTCTGTTCGGCAACTTTGAAGCCGGCGGCTTCGGCCTTCAGATCGTAATGACCGATTTTGAGTTCGGGGACCGCGTATTGGCCGGAGTCGCCGGTGACGGCGCTGTGAACCAGGCTGGTCTCCAGATTGGTGACGGTGATTTTGACGTTTGGAACGGAGGCGCCGGAAGGATCGGTGACGGTGCCGACGATCGTTGCGTCTTGCGCCATCAGGGACGATGAAACGCACAGGAACGCGAAAGCAAGAACTGCAAGATGAAGCGAACGGATGTGTTTGAGAGCATCAAGGCTCCGGACCACCCGTGAAAATGAAACCATTCTTTCCTCCACACCCCGACAAAGATTGAAGTGATTTAGCAACCCGGTCCAAACGGGGGCCGAGCGCCGACCTCTCGCGCGGCCGGACTATTGGGACCACTGTGGGGCGGAGAGTGGTTGGTGGCAATATCCACTTGATTGAAAGTTGATATGACCACTAAAATGCGGGGATGCCACAAATACAGAATGTGTCGGATGGATTGCCGCCGATTCTGGCGATCGATCGAAAAGAAGCGAAGCCGCTGCATAAGCAGATTTACGACGGATATCGCGCGGCGATCGCGGTGCGAAGTTTGCGGGCGGGGCAGCAGATACCGTCGACGCGGGATTTGTCTCGGGAGCTGAAGATTTCGCGCATACCAGTGCTGACGGCGTACGCGCAATTATTGGCGGAGGGTTATTTCGAGACGCGCGTGGGAGCAGGGACGTTTGTGTGCAGTTCCCTGCCGGATCAGCCGACGCGGGGAGAGACGAATGGCGGAGGCCGGGCGGCTGTGGATAGGTCGGGACCGCGGAGGATTTCGAAACGGTCGCAGCTGATGCCGAAGCACGAGATCGAACCGTGGCTGCGAGGACTGGGCGCGTTTGGATTGAGCCAGCCAGCGTTCGACCAATTTCCGGCGCAGATATGGACGTCGTTGGTGACGCGGCATAGCCGGGGAAAGAGCGCGCAATCGTTGCACTATGGCGGGCCGATGGGATTTGAGCCGCTGCGCGAGGCTATTTGCGTTTATCTGAGGACGGCGCGGGCGGTGAAGTGCGATCCGTCGCAGGTGATGATTGTGTCGGGATCGCAGCAAGCGCTGGAGATTTCGTCGCGGGTGGTGCTGGATCCGGGAGATGCGGCGTGGATCGAGGAGCCGGGGTATTGGTTGACGCGGAGCGTGTTGAAGGGCGCAGGGGCGAAGATGGTGCCGGTGCCTGTGGACGAAGAAGGATTGAATGTGGCGACGGGAGTGAAGATGCGGCGGAAGGCGCGGGCGGCGTTTGTGACGCCTTCGCATCAGTATCCGCTGGGAGTGACGATGAGCGCGTCGCGGCGGATGCATTTGCTGGACTGGGCGCAGCAGGCCGGAGCGTGGGTGATTGAGGATGATTACGACAGCGAATACCGATTTGAGAATATGCCGATCGCTTCGCTGCAGGGATTGGATGGGCATTCGCGGGTCATATATATAGGTACGTTCAGCAAGACGCTGTTTCCGTCGCTACGGCTGGGATATTTGGTGGTGCCGGCGGATCTGGTGGAGCGATTTACGGCGGTGCGGCACGCGCTCGATTTGACTCCGCCCTATTTGCAGCAGGCGGTGCTGAATGATTTCATGCGCGAGGGGCATTTTGCGCGGCACGTCCGGAAGATGAGGGCGCTGTATCACGAGAGGCGGACGGCGCTGGTGGAGAGTATCGAGCGCGAGTTTGAGGGCGAGATGGAAATTTTGGGGGCGCAGGCGGGGATGCATCTTGTGGCGGCGTTGCCGAAAGAGCGGGAGTGGGATGATGTGGCGCTTGCGACTGCAGCGGCGGCGAAGAAGGTTTGGTTGTGGCCGTTGTCGCCGGCTTATGTCGGAGAGAAGAAGAGGCAGGGATTTATTTTGGGATTTGGGAATGTGGAGGCGGGGGAGATTGCGGGGGCGGTGAAGGTGATGAAGAGTGTGGTGAGAGGGAGATGAAGTAAGGAAGCAAAAGAGGTAATGACGAGACGGAGAGAGTTTGTGGAGGCGCGTGGCTTTGGCTACGCGCTGTTTTTTTTGCCGCAGCAAAATATTCTGCGCGACCATTGCTAGCGACGCCGCAATTTCAATTTAACGGTAGCGGCGGATGACCAGGTTGTGGCGGTCGGAGCGGTATAGGCCGAGGACGTAGAGGATGACGACGCCTTTGGTGGAGTAGATGACCTGGCGGATGCGGAGGAGCGGTTCGCGCTTGGGGACGCCGAGGAGTTCGGCGGTGCGCGGGTCGGCGACGGTGGCGTCGACTTCTTCGTCGGAGTAGCCGAGTTCGACACCGTATTCGCGCTCGATCGTCTGGAAGAGCGACGAGTTTTGCAGAGGCGCGGAGAGCAAGCCGGAAAATTGGGCGGCCGAGAGATAGCAGGTTTCAAGAGCGAACGGCTCGCCGGCTGCGGAGCGAAGGCGCTCGAGCTTGAGGATGCGGCTCTTGGGAGACAGCGATAGGCGCGCGGTGGCTTCCTCCTGGTTGTCCATAATTTTGGCGAACAGAATTTTGGAAATGGGCGTGAGGCGGCGGCTGCCCATCTGTTCGGTGTAGGACATCAACTTATTGAAGTGAATTTTTGGAGCGGAGACGAAAGTGCCGACGCCGCGACGGCGTTCGACGACACCTTCGCGTTCGAGAGATGCGAGCGCATGGCGCGCGGTCATCAGGCTGACTTCGTGAAGGCGAGCGAGTTCCCTTTCGGATGCGACGGCGTCACCGGGCTTGAGTTCGCCGGCTTCGATGACACTGCGGATCGCGCCCTGAATGCGGCGATACGCGGGCATACCCGCGGAAATTCCATTGTTGCGTTTCGTGAGCATTTCGAGTCCTCGACTCAACGAGCGGGCCACACACCGAGAACATTCAATTGGCACAAAGAAAGACGATGCCACTATGAAAATGGTTTGGTTATGCGGCCAAACATCGTTGCAAAGTTACTGGATTTTCACGCGCAGCGAAAATCCTGAACGCCTGCACCGTGCGCACTACGTTCGTTGTACGTCGCCAAGGGCAATTCTCTGTTTGAGGCGGAGCACCCCGCCAGAACAGAGAGAGTGATATAGAGCACTTATAAATCACTGCGCTAGAGCAGTGCAAGGCGGAATTTGTGATTTATTTGTTTTTTTCTTGACCTAGAGATGTATTCCGCTATATAGCTACGCCATGCGGGGTACGTGTTGTGCTATGGGGCAAAGAAGTCTTCTCAAAAATCTGGAACGAAAAAGCGGTTGCGGGGTGGACGGGCAGCAACCCGTTCCGAGGGAGCAGCTCAATATGAATAGAGTACGTGCTGTGTGTGTAGCAGTAGCAATGTGTATGGTGGCGCTGGTGTGCGGGCAGGGATTGCGGGCGCAGGAAGTAACCGCAACCGTGACCGGCACCGTGACAGATACAACCGGAGCGGCAGTTGTGGGCGCGAGCGTGGCGATCAAGTCGGTGGAGCGCGGAGTGGTATATAGCGCGGTCACCAACGATCTAGGCCTGTATCGCGCAACGAACCTGCCGATCGGAAACTACGAAGTGAAAATCGAAAAGTCGGGATTCGCGACGGTTGCGTATCCTGCGTTCGCGCTGTCGTTGAACCAGGTGGCGCGAATAGACGTGACCATGAAGGTTGGCCAAGTCAGCGAAATCGTGGAGGTCACCGGCGCGGCTCCCGTGCTGAAGACCGAAAATACGCAGGTTGATACCGTCATCGATGCGGCGACCAACGTTGCGCTGCCATTGGCAACTCGAAACTACGTGGAATTGACGTTGCTGGCGCCAGGCTCGGTGCACCCGGATCCAAGCTCGTTCGCCAACGGCGACAACGTAAATGGCGGCGCGCGACCGTTCATCAACGGGAACCGCGAACAGGCCAACAACTTCCTACTGGACGGCATGGACAACAATCAGGTGTCGGAAAACGATCTGGGTTACACGCCGGCTCCGGACGCCATTCAGGAATTCAACCTCATTACGAACAACGCCTCCGCCGAATTCGGCAACTACATGGGCGGTGTCATCAGCGCAACTTTGAAGTCTGGAACGAACTCCTTCCATGGCGACATTTGGGAGTTCTTCCGGAACGACAAGCTGAACGCGAACCAGTGGGAGAACAAGATCAATCCGAGTTCACCGGCAATTCCACGCGCCCCAGTTCGTTGGAATATGTATGGCGGCACACTGGGCGGACCGGTCATCAAGGACAAGCTGTTCTTCTTCGTAGACTATCAAGGACAGCGTTTGGACTACCCGCCAGCTGGCAGTTTCATCTCCGTATTCACCCCGGCCGAGCAGGCAGGCAACTTCGGCGCATTGCTGAGTCAGTCGACGCCGGTTCAACTGTACAATCCGTGCGCCGGCACCAGCGGACAGAATGGGACGCCTTGTGTTGCCGCAACAGTCCGTAGCCCGTTCCCTGGCAACATCATCCCAGCCAGCATGATCAGTCCGGTGGCGAAGGCATTGTTCGCTTCCCCGTTATATCCGACAGCAATCAACGGCAACCTGACGAATAACGCCCTCCAGGAAATTTCGAAACAGTACAACTCCGACCAGGGTGATTTCAAGATCGACTACGATCTGAATAGCAAGAACCGGCTGTCGGGCCGCTTCACGCGCGCGTTCCAGAACGATCCACAGTCGAACTCCCAACCGCTTCTGGCAAACGGACTGGCTACGGTGCCGATCTGGAGTACGGTCGGCGACTGGACGCACACCTTCACGAATGTTGTGAACGATGCGCGGTTCGGCTGGAATCACATCATCGTGAATACCGGCTCGACATGGGATCCGTCGGTCGGATCTTTTGGTGAGTCGCTCGGCATCGCGAACTCCAACCCCGCAGGGATTGCAGGTCTCCTGGGCGTCGGCCTGAATGGCGGTAGCGCACAAGGCCCGGCAGGCGGAACCTATACCAACCTCGGAAATAGCCTGGTTACGCAATACTTCAACAGCACCGTATATCAAGGCGACGACACAGTGAGTTGGACGCGGGGCCGCCACAACTTCAAATTCGGTGGCATGCTCCAACATGAAACGATCAATGCGTTCTATTCCGGGAACAGCGGTTCGCTGGGCAACATCGTATTCGGACCGGATTACACCTCGTCTGCGACAGTCAATGCTTTGCCTAACACTGGGAGTGGCGGCGCAGACTTCCTCCTTGGGCTTCCGACTACGTTTGGTCGCGGTCTGACCGGTGGGTCGTGGACGCAGACGGCGAACGTATTCGGTGCGTTCGGCCAAGATACCTGGCGGGTCTCTGACCGCCTTACCCTGACGTTGGGATTGCGTTACGAATTCCACACGCCTTGGGTTGAAGTCAACAACCAACAAGACAACTACGACATTCAGACCGGCCAAATCATCACCGCCGGCGTGGATGGCGCCAGTCGTTCGCTGTACAACGGTTCATATGGCGCAAAAGACCTTCAACCCCGCATCGGCTTTGCGTACACGCCGGGATGGTCGGGCGGAAAGACGGTTTTCCGTGGCGCGTTCACGATCTCGGACTATCTTGAGGGAACCGGAACCAACCTTCGTTTGCCGCTCAACGCACCGTTTAATGGTGGGTCGCCCGGTGTAGGCGAGTTTCAGACCGTTTACCAGAATCAGGCGCTACCAAGCAGCACGGCAACAGACGGCATTATCGCGCCGCCTGATACGGGCCTCGCCTGCCCCGCTTTCTCGTGTTACCAAGGGAAAGTCTTCCGGCTGTGGGACCAGAACGTGCAACCCGCAATCGACGACCAGTGGAACCTGACAGTTCAGCATCAATTCCACGGCGAGACAACGATCCAGGTCGGTTACGTGGGCCAGACGGCATATCACCTGATGGTGCCGTTCAGCTACGGCCAGCTTCAGGTTGCGCCAGCAGGCTCTTGCGCGACGGCTCCTTGCACTTCACCGAGCCCGTTCTTCGCGGAGAACCCGGCGTTGGGCACGATCATTGGCAACACCAACGTATCTGGTAGTCAATCGAACGGCCGCATGATGTATAACGCGTTGCAGGCCGTCTTGAAGAAGAACATGGGACACGGACTGGAATATCAGGTGTCCTATACCTATGCAAAGTGCATGTCGAACAACACCGGTTATTACGGCACATGGTCGAATGCACGCTCCTCGAACACAGCATCGCCCTACTGGCAGAACGTTTATGACCCCCAAGCGGAATGGTCGCCCTGCTACTACGACGAAACCCACAACCTCACGGCGTATGCCGTGTACGACCTACCAGTCGGCCGCGGCCGTCAGTTCGGTAACAGCATGGGCCGTGCGGTCGACGCAGTGGTCGGCGGATGGCAAGTTAGCCCGATCCTGACGTTGCACACCGGCTTCCCGCAAGCGCTCTACACCGGAGCCAGCGATCCAACTGGTACCGGTTCGCGTGGTCTACGTCCGAACTGCGACGGCACCAACACCATATTCGGCCGACAGAACGCCACCGCAGCGCAGGGCGGCGGATTCCTTTGGTTTGATCCGAGCAACTACACCGACCCAACTACAACCTTCGGGACGTGCGCACCGCAACTCGGTGGATTGCGCGGACCGGGCTACTACAACTGGGACATCAGCGTGCACAAGGACTTCCACTTCACGGAGCGGTTTAAGTTGGAGTTCCGTGGCGACTTCCTGAATGCATTCAACCGTGTGAACCTGGCGGCGCCGAACACAACCGTGCAGCAGAACAACACGGGCGTGATCAACGTGTCTCAACCAGCGCGAAATATTCAGTTCGCGTTGAAGCTCTACTACTAACTGAAACCACGTACAATGAGGCAGGCGCCCAAACGCCTGCCTCATTTTTTGTTTGTGCCTGGCCGTTGTGCCCGCAGAAAAAAATGGAATTTCTGGAATACCACGTATCGTGAAGACCTTACGAATTTTAAGAATCGCTTTCACGGCTGGCGGCCTGACGGCTTCGCTTGGGGTGTTGGCTGGTTCCCTTCCCGCGCGACAGGCGCCATCTCAGGCGCAGTCGCGAGCACCGGCCGCGGTGGCGCCTTCAGCGCCATCGTCGGGCGCGTCCGCGTTGACAGCGGACAAAGCAATCGCGTTGGCGCAACAGGGGCACTGCAAGGAAGCGTTACCGACCTTGCGGCGCGTTGTGGCCAATCCGGCGGGACCTTTGGAGAGCCGGAGAACCGCCGGAATCGCCGGTCTACGCTGCTCGATGACTCTCGACAGCGTAGATTCGACGCTCGACTTCGTAAAATTGCTGGAACATCAATTTCCGAGCGACCCCGACATTCTGTTTGTGCTGGTTCATACCTATTCCGATCTCTCATCTCGCATCGCTCAACAACTCGGGCGGAACGCGCCGAACTCGGTTCCCGCGCACAAGCTGAATGCCGAAGCGCTGGAAATGCAAGGCCGATGGGATGAGGCGCAACGCGAATACGAAGAGATTTTGGCGAAGAATCCGGATGAGCCGAGCATTCACTATCTTCTAGGACGATTGCTTCTTTCGAAGCCCCAGGGCGACGCTGCGGCCGTTCAGCAGGCAAAAGAGCAATTTCAAAAAGAATTGCAGATCGATTCGAATAACGCCGGCGCGGAGTACATCCTGGGCGAGATGGCGCGGCAAGGCGGGCAATGCGACGAAGCGGTTCCCTTCTTCACGCAAGCCGCAAAGCTGGACCCGACATTCGGTGATGCGTTCATGGGCTGGGGATTCTGCCTGGTGACATTGAAGAAGTACGAAGACGCGATAGCGCCGTTGCAGATGGCAACGCGGCTTGAGGAAGGCAATCCTTCCGCTCATTACAATTTGGCGGTGGCATTCAGCCGTACCGGCAAGCGCGACGAAGCCGCGAAGGAATTTGCGATTCACCGCAAGCTGACGGCGAACCGTCCTCCGCCCGCCGAAGGGAGCGCGCAGTAGTTCCGCTGCAACGCCTTTGAGCCGACGCACATTTTTCCGCGACAGGTTGCTGAGCCGGCGCGGCATGATCGCGGGGCTGGGAGCAACTTCCGCGATTTCGGTGCTGGCAGGCTCGTCTTGTGGAGCGGGATTGTTGCGTGCCGCAACCGTCGCTGGCGCCAACCCGCCGCAGTATCCCTTCGCAATTGTGCCGCACTCGGATAGCGGGATTTCCTGGACACATTCGAACGGGCATTCGCCCGAGAAGTATTTGCCTGAGACGACGGGCGCCGGCTGCGCGTTTTTTGACTACGACAACGACGGCTGGATGGACATTTATCTAGTGAACAGCGGCAAATGCGATTTCTTCACGCCAGATCCGCCGTTGCGCAACGCGCTGTATAAGAACAATCGCGACGGCACTTTTACCGATGTGACCGAGAAGGCTGGCGTTGGCGCTGGTGGGTTCGGGCAAGGTGTGGCCGTTGGCGACTACGATCGCGATGGATTTCCGGATTTATATGTGACGCAGTACGGGCGCAGCATTCTGTATCACAACAATGGCGACGGCACTTTTACCGATGTGACCGAGAAGGCCGGCGTCGGCGTTTCGGGCTGGGCTTCGAGCGCGGTCTGGTTCGACTACGACAATGATGGGTTGCTCGATCTTTTTGTCGGTCAATTTGTCGATTTCAGCAAAGAGAAGAACAAGCCGTGTGGCGTTCACGACGACGGGAAGCGGCACTATTGCATTCCGCAGATCTATCAGCCGATGCCGAGCTGGCTGTTTCACAACAATGGAGATGGCACGTTTACGGACGTTTCGAAAACGTCGGGGATCGCCGCGCATTTGGGCAAGGTGTGGGGCGTCGTCGCGACAGATATCAATAACGATGGGCGCATGGATTTGTTTGTGACGAACGATACCGTGGCTAATTTTCTGTTCGTTAATCAGGGCGGCGGGAAGTTTATTGAGGACGGAACGGTGGCCGGCGTGGCGTTTGGGGCTACCGGCAAGGCGCGGTCGGGTATGGGCGTCGATTCGGCAGATTTTAATCAGGACGGCTGGCAGGACTTATTTGTGGCCAACATCGACCGCGAGAATTTCGCGATTTATCAGAACGGGCATGACGGCACGTTTGATGATCTTGCGATGCCGACGGGAATTGCCAAGGCGACGAAGTTGATGAGCGGGTGGGGACTGAAGTTTTTCGACTACGACAACGATGGGGATGTCGACTTGTTCCTGTCCAACGGCAATCCCGACGATCTGATTAACGTGCTGCACGGCGAAGTGAGCTATGAAGAGCCGCTGATCTTGTTTCATCGGAATGGCAAGGCTTGGGAAGACGTCAGTGCGAAGAGTGGGCCGGTGTTCTCAATGCCGCTGTCGTCGCGCGGGCTGGCGCTCGGGGATTTCGATAACGATGGCGCGGTGGATGTGTTGATTTCGGTGAACGGTGGGGCGCCGGTGCTGCTGCGAAATTTGGCGGGTAAGCAGAATCATTGGCTAGGGATTCGGTTGATTGGAAAGAAATCGAACATCGACGCAATCGGCGCGCAAATCAAATATAAAGCCGGGGAGTTGGAGCGAACGCGCTTCAAGGTGGGCGGCGGCAGCTATCTTTCGTACCACGACCCGCGCGTGGTTTTGGGGTTGGGGAAGCGCGAGGCGATTGATTGGGTGGAGATCAAGTGGCCGCAACCCGGCGGCGGGACGCAGAAATTTACGGGACTGCCGATCGATCGGTACATCACGATTACGGAAGGTGAAGAAAAATGGCGGTGAATGGCTGATATGCGAATGAAATTTGAGAAGTGGCGGATTGCGTTTTGTGCGGGCGTGGTCGCTGTGTTGATCGGGCTTTGCGCGTTGTGTGTTTTTAGTGGCTCGAATGCGCGAGCGGCTGCTGCGCCTGCTGATGCGGGACAGTTTCGAGTACTTGCGATCGCGGAGCACGGTGGGATTCACAAGCCATTCGTCGACGCCTCCAAGATTTGGCTCGACAAGCTGGCGAAGGAGAAAAACTTCAGCGTCGACTACATTGAAGACACGTCGAAGATCGATGATGCGTTTCTGGCGAAGTACAAATTGTTCATTCAGCTGAACTATCCGCCGTACGGATGGACCGACACAGCGGCCGCGGCGTTTGTGAAATACATCGAGCAAGGGAAAGGCGGATGGATCGGATTTCATCACGCGACGCTGTTGGGTGAGTTTGATGGGTTTCAGATGTGGCCGTGGTTTCATGATTTTATGGGCGGGATTCGATTTAAGGATTACATCGCGACGTTTGTGACGGGCACGGTTACGGTTGAAGCACCGGATCATCCGGTGATGCGCGGGGTGCCGTCGCCATTCGTGATCAAGGACGAAGAGTGGTACACGTACGACAAATCGCCGCGACCGAATGTGCATGTGCTGGCGAGCGTCGATGAGAACACCTACACGCCGGCGACGGACAAGAAGATGGGCGATCACCCGGTGATTTGGTCGAACGAGCATCTGAAGGCGCGGAATGTCTACATATTTATGGGGCATCGGCCGGAGCATTTCGGGAATCCGGCGTTCACGAAGATTTTTACGAATGCTATTTTCTGGGCGGCGGGCGAGGAGGCTCGATGAAGCGGCGGTCTTTGATTGTCGGAGCGATTGCGATTGCGTTTGCGGTTGGTGCGGCTTCCCTGCTGGCGTTTGGTGGCTTGGGCATCAGCTTGGGCGTGGTTTCGGCGGCCCGGCCGACGGAGCCCGCGTTCAAGGTGCTGGCGTTTTACTCGACGGACGTTGAGCCCGACCACGTGAAGACGGCGAAAGATGCGTTGGCGTTCTATGGTGAGCTTGCGACCAAGAACAATTTCGTGCTCGACACGACTACGGACTGGACGAAGCTCAACGAAAGCGATTTAAAGCCGTATCGGATGATCCTGTGGCTGAATGACTTTCCGAAGACTCCGGAGCAGCGGGCCGCGTTTCAGAAATATATGGAGAATGGCGGCGGATGGATCGGGTATCACGTTGCGGGCTACAACGATAAGGATACGCACTGGCCTTGGTATGTTGATTTTCTGGGCGGCGCGGTGTTTTACACAAATAATTGGCCGGTGAAGCCCGCCAAATTGCGGATCGATGACGCGCATCATCCGGTGACGGCGGGACTGCCGGCGACGTATGACTCGCCGGCGAACGAATGGTATTTGTGGAAGCCGAGCCCGCGGGAAGATTCGCGCGTGCATGTGCTGGTCACGCTTGATCCTTCGAATTATCCGATTGGCGTGAAAGACGTGATCACCGAAGGCGATTTGCCGGTCGTGTGGACGAATACGAAGTATCGGATGCTGTACATCAATATGGGGCATGGGCCAGCGGTGTATGGAGATGCTACGCAGAATCGATTGTTTTCGAATGCGATTATGTGGGTTGGGCGCGGGAAATAGTTTGCGCGAGGTTGAGCGTTGGGACAGGTCCGTGTTTTTGGAGGGGTGCGAGTGAGAACGATTCGGGCGGTGATTAGTTTTGTTTGCTTGGCGCTGGTTTGCGTCTCGGTTAGCGACTCGCAGAATGCTTCGCCCCCGGTGGCTCCGTCGATGAAACGTTTGCTCTTTTTGGGTGAAGAAAAGGGCTACCGGCACGAGGCTGTGTCGCACGCGGCGGCGACGATCGAGCGGTTGGGTCGGGAAAGCGGACTGTGGACGACCACGATTCGAACCGACACGGAAGTTTTGACGAAGAAGAAGATCGAATATAACGCCAAGACTTTGAACGACTTCGATGCAGTGATGTTTTACACGGGCGGCGATCTCGAAATGAACGATGAGCAGAAAGCGTCGCTGCTCTCGTTCGTGCACGATGATGGCAAAGGATTTATCGGTGTGCACAGCGCGACGATCACGTTTACGTCATGGCCGGAATATGGCGAGATGATCGGCGGATATTTTGATGAGCATCCATGGGTTACGTTCGACGCTCCGATTATTGTGGAAGATCCAAGCTTCCCGGGCATGGCGCAATGGGGCAAGTCGTTTGTGCTGAAAGATGAGATCTATCAAATGAAGGATTATTCGCGCGACAAGCTGCGCGTGCTGATGCGGCTTGATGCGAGCAAGCTCGATCTAAAGAATTCGCATGTTCACCGTACCGATCGGGACTTTGCCGTGACGTGGGCCCAGATGTATGGCAAAGGGCGCGTGTATTACACGACGCTCGGACATGTCGAGCAGAACTGGGACGATCCGCGATTTCAGAAAATGATGGTCGAGGCTGTGAAGTGGTCGATGGGATTGGTAAATGCGGATGTAACGTCGCGGCCTCTGCCGAAGGAATGAGTGGCGGCTTTTGCCGGCGCCGGTTGATGGATTTTAGGTTCGCAATGGGAGGTTGAAGTGAGGCTTGGGCTCATTTTTTCGCTGTCGTTGACTTTGCTTTTCGGGCGAGCAGTTGGCGCGCAAGATCCTGCTGACGTTGCGCCAACGCCTCCATCGGCGGCTCATCCGATTTTGGCGCTTGGATCGCAAGCGCCTGATTTTTCGCTACCGGGCGTTGACGGCAAGACGCACAGATTGGCCGACTATGCGAGCAGTCCGGTGCTCGTCGTTGTGTTCATGTGCAATCACTGCCCCATCGCGCAGATGTATGAGGCACGAGTTCAGGCGCTCGTGGATGACTATCGCGATCGGGGAGTTGCGGTCGTGGCGATTCAGCCGAACGATCCCAAGGCGATTCGAATCGATGAACTCGATTCTTCAGACATCAGCGACAGCCTCGACGAAATGAAGATTCGCTTCGAATACAAGCATCTGCGCTACACATATCTCTATGACGGCGACACGCAATCGGTGACGCGCGCCTACGGGCCGCAGGCCACGCCGCATGTGTTCGTTTTCGATAAGGAGCGCAAGCTGCGTTACGAAGGGCGGATGGACAACAGCTATCGAAAGGAAATGGTTAAGACTCAGGACGCGCGCAACGTGATCGACGCCGTCCGCGCGGGGCATGACGTCCCCGTCAGGCATACCGGCGTGTTTGGCTGCTCGACGAAGTGGCAAGAGAAGTCAGCGTCGCGCGTCGCGGCGCTGCACAAGATAGAGGAACAGCCGATCACCGTGGATATGGCGACGGCTGATGACCTGAAGAAGCTGCGCGAGAATTCTTCGAAACACATGACACTGATCAGCTTCTGGGCGACATGGTGCGGTTCGTGTATTGACGAATTCGCCGACCTCGAGGACACCTATTTGATGTACAAGGTGCGCGATTTCGAGTTAGTCACCGTCTCGGCGAACATGCCGGACGAAAAAGACGGCGTACTCCGGATGCTCCAGAAAAAGCGCGCGACCAGCAAGAATTTGCTTTTCTCGTCAAACGATACGGACGCGTTGCAGAAAGCGTTCGACCCGTCATGGGAATCCGCCGTGCCATACACGATTTTGCTCGATGCGAACGGCAAGGTGCTCTACAAGAATCTCGGTAGCGTCGACATTTTGGAGCTTCGGCGCACGATTCTGGCAAACATGCCGTCGGATTACATCGGCTTCAACCAATATTGGCATTCAGGCAGCGCAAATCCAGCCGCCACAACGAGTGGCGGCCGATAGTCGGCTAGCCGACATTGCGATTCGAATCACACGCAACATTTGAGCGTCACGCCAACAGAATTTCAGAGCAGCAACCGAGATCGAATTTTAGTAGTGCCCAAGAGCTGTCGTATTCCTGCCCGGAGGATCGATGAGGAAGCATCTGCTGGCCGTAGCCGTCGTGTCTTCGCTGTTCGCGCCATTTTTTCCGCAAGCAACTCAAGGCGATGAGATTCCCAAGATCGCATGGCGCCGACCACTCGGCAAACCGCTCGACAATCCCGGCGTCCGAAAGAACAAATCCGACATCGACGACGGCTACTGGCAAGGCGCTCCAGTTGGCGGATTCGGCGCAGGCACATTTTCGCGTACGTATCGAGGCGATTTCGCCCGCTGGCATATCAAGGCTGGCGTGCACAAATATGCGTCCGTACCAGCGAATCAATTCGCGATGTTTCAGCAAGTTGCGGGCGAGTCGCAAGGCGTCGCGCAAGTTCTCACCAACGATCACCCCAAAAACGGCGAACTCTCGAGTTGGAAATGGGACTACCCAGTCGGTGCCGGAGATTACGCCGCGTTATTCCCGAAATCCTGGTTCGACTACAAGTACGAGAAATTCCCTGCCCACGTCGTTCTCGAACAGTTCTCGCCGGTTCTGCCCGACAATTACAAAGAATCGAGCTATCCGGTCGCGATCTACCGCTGGCACGCTGAAAATCCGACCAACAAAGCCGTCACCGTCTCCATCCTCCTCTCGTGGACAAACATGGAAGGCTGGTTCCGCGCCCACACGCACGATTTCCAATCCGCACTGAGCCAAGGCAACGCGAATCGCCCGCGCAAAGAATCACTCAGCGGCAGTGCCAACAGCGGCACGATGAAGGGCGTCGTCTTCGATCGCGATCGCGCAAACGGCACCCTCAATGAATGGGACGGCCAATTCACCATCGCTGCAATCGAATCGCCCGGAGTCGAAGTTTTCTACCAGAACGAATTCCTCGCCGACGGCGATGGACAATCCGTCTGGACTCCGTTTTCCAAAGACGGCTCGCTCGCCAACAGCGACACTTCGTGGGTCAGCGCCAGCGAGAAAATCGGCGGCGCGATCGCCGTTCGCTTCACACTCCAGCCCGGCGAAAAGATAATCATCCCGATGGCCATCGCGTGGGACTTTCCTGTCGTCGAGTTCGGCCTCGGCCGCAAATGGAATCGACGCTACACCGATTTCTACGGCACCGACGGCAACAATTCCTGGGCGATCGCGCGCGACGGCCTGCTGCACGCCGCCGAATGGAGCGACGCCATCGACGCGTGGCAGAAACCGTACGTCAACGACGACAGCAAGCCCGACTGGTATCGCGCCATGCTGTTCAACGAACTCTACACGCTGACCGACGGTGGCACTTTCTGGGGACGCCCGCAAGGCTCCGACAAAAACGCTCCCGCCACGTTCGCTCTGCTCGAATGTTTCGACTATGCCTATTACGGCACGCTCGACGTGCGCTTCTACGCGTCGATGCCACTACTTAAATTCTGGCCCGACATCGACAAGCACGTCCTGCGCGAATTCGCCGACACCGTCCCCCGCGAATATCCCGAACTCGGCCTCTGGGTCGCGAAGACGCAGGAGACTGGCAGCCCCGTCCTCCACAAACGAAAAAAAGTCGGCGCCGTACCTCACGATCTCGGCGTGCCCGAAGGCGACCCCTTCGTCCTCGTCAACGAACCCGGCTGGCAAGACACCAATGACTGGAAGGATCTCAATTCGAAATTTGTCCTGATGGTCTATCGCGATTACGTCTTGACCGGCAAAACCGATAAACAATTCCTGCGCGACATGCGGCCCGCCATGCAAATCGCGATGAAATATCTCGAGCAATTCGACCACGGCGGCGGCATCCCAGAAAACAGTGGCTACCCCGATCAAACTTACGACTCCTGGATCGTTCGCGGCGTCAGCGCTTACTGCGGAGGTCTCTGGCTTGCCGCGTTACGCGCATCCGAAGAAACCGCACGCACCCTCGGCGAAATACAGAGCGCCGACACGTACCACGCACAATTCCTCAAGGCGCAAAAGACCTACATCGACAAACTCTGGAACGGTGAATATTTCCGCTACGACGAGAAAAGCGAATATCGCGACAGCATCCAGGCAGACCAACTCGCCGGTCAGTGGTACGCCAACATGACCGGCCTCGGCGATCTCTACCCGAAACAGATGCAGCTCTCCGCGGCGAAGAAAATCTTCGCCACCAACGTGATGAGATTCGGCAATGGCGAGATGGGCGCCGCGAACGGAATGGCCGCCGACGGCAGCATCATTCGCGATAACGAGCAGGCCCAGGAAGTCTGGGTTGGCACTAGTTTCGGCCTCGCCGCGCTTCTACTTAGCGAAGGCTTAACGAAGGAGGCCTACCACACGGCCTGGGGCATCCATCGCGTCGTCTACGAAACAAAAGGCTACTGGTTCCGCACGCCGGAAGCGTGGGACGACACCGGAAATTTCCGCGCGCCCATGTACATGCGACCCGCCGCCGTTTGGGCGATGGAAATGATTCCATCCGCCGGCCACTGACCTGCATCCAATGCGAGGTCAACGATCAAGAGGCCCCTATGACTCACAACGACGCATCCGCAACCGCGAATAACGAACACAACATTCCTGTGATTCATCGCAAACGCATCGAAGCCGACGGCGTTCGCGTGTTCTATCGCGAAGCCGGCGACCCGAACGCGCCGGTCGTTCTGCTGCTGCATGGCTTCCCTGCTTCGTCGTTTCAATATCGAGAGCTGATCCCGCGCTTGGCCGACCCGCTATCGCGTGATCGCGCCCGATCTCCCGGGCTTCGGCTTCACCGAGGTTCCGGCCGAGCGTAACTACGTCTACTCCTTCGCCGCTATCGCGAAAACGATCGAAGCGTTCACCGACGCGCTCGATCTCAAGAAATATGCGCTATACGTCTTCGACTACGGCGCTCCGACGGGATTTCGTCTTGCGCTGGCTCATCCCGAGCGCGTCACGGCGATTGTTTCGCAGAATGGAAACGCTTACGAAGAAGGTTTGGGCGATGCGTGGGCGCCGCTACGACGTTATTGGAGCGATCCATCCGCCGAAAATCGAAACGCGGTTCGCGGCGCGCTTACCGCCGAAGGAATGCGCCGCGAGTACTCGGTCGGCATGCCAAATTCTGACGTCGTCGCTCCTGAAAGTTACACGCTCGACGCCGCTCTGCTCGCGCGGCCGGGAAACGTCGAGATTCAGCTCGACTTGTTCCTCGACTATGCCAACAACGTCAAGCTCTATCCGAAATTTCAGGAATATTTCAGGACTTCAAAGCCACCACTGGTAGCGATCTGGGGCAGCAAAGATCTCTACTTCATTCCACCCGGTGCGGAAGCGTTTCGGCGCGACATTCCGAATGCGACGGTGCAGTTTGTAGAGACAGGCCACTTCGCGCTAGAAACGCATTTGGAAGAAATCACGACAGCGATGCGAGCTTTTCTCGCGACACACATTGGTCGCACCCAAGGCGCTAGGGCCTAAGCGGGCCGCGCCGACGCCTGCTCGCCTAATCTAGGCGTAACTCGCCGATGCTTGGGCGTTTCGGTGCGAACGCTCTGCCTTGATCCGCTCCATATAGCCGCTCGCTCGAAACTCCTGCAACGGATCGGCCGGCAAATTCTTCGACTTGCGCCACTCGCGTACAGCATTTCGCACATCGAGCCAGAACGCGCCGCGCAGCGTCTCTTCGGCATCGACAAGCGCGCATTGTTTCTGCAGCGACTCCAGCCGCTCGTGATCGACCAGCGCAGCGCGCGCATAAAGCTCCTGCGCCGTGCACACCGTCTGAATCATCGCCTCAATTTTATCTTTCAGGTTGTGGCTCTGATCGATCATGTACGCGATGTCCGCCGTCGACTTCGTCTCCCACTCAAACATTCGTATCTCGTGAAAAATGCGGAACACTTGATACGGATCGATCGAGCCGAGCGTGAGATCGTCGTCCGCATAGCGCCGATCATTAAAATGAAACCCGCCCATCATTTTGTGATGCAACAGCCACGCAACGATCTGCTCGATGTTCTGCGCCTGATAGTGATGCCCGGTATCGACCAACACAAATGACTGCGGCCCCGCGTTCTTGGCCAGAAGAAACGCCATTCCCCAATCCGCAATGTCGGTGTGATAAAACGCCGGCTCAAATGGCTTGTATTCGATCAGCAGCCGCTGTCCCGGCTTCAGCGATCGGTGAACTTCCGCCAAGCAGTCCTCGAAATAGCCGATCCTCTGCCGGATATTCTGCGTCCCCGGATAATTCGACCCATCCGCAAACCACGGCGAGACGTCACGCGACTTCAACGCCTCGGCAATCGCAACGCAATCGAGAATATGAGCTACCGCCATGCGGCGGATCTTTGGGTCTGGGTTTCCGCAAGATCCATACTTGTATTCCTGGTTCTGAAAAATATTTGGATTGATCGAGCCCGGTCGGATTCCGTATTTATTCGCCAGCCGCTCGATTTCGCGGACGTCTTGCACCCCATGCGGCAGATCCCACTGAACGTGCAGCGCCAGCGTCTTGCTTGCGCCGGTCATCGCATTGACTTGCGCCGCGTCGCTGAATTTTTCCTCGATCGTTGTCGCGGCCGTCAGCTGAATAAATTTCCCAAACCGCGTTCCCGTGTTCGCGAATCCCCACGACGGAATTTCAATATTCAACTTGTCCAGCGCACCGCCGACGATCTCAAGAACTCGATCTTTCATAGTAAGAAGCTCCGACCCACACGGAAAAGACCGCTGCCTTCTTATCTCGCCCCGGCGGGGATGGCAATGGAAATCGATGTCAGGCGCTGCGCCCATTTCGCCACGGCTTCCGCGGGAACGCCGATACCCGGAACCCATTCGCCATCGAGCGATGCCAGCTGAATCGCAAAATTGCCGATCGTCGTGCTCTCCGACGAACCGAGAACGACATTGAGCCCCGATTTCTCTCGCGTAAGGCGATTCAGCAACTGGTTCTTATTCCCTCCGCCAACGATAAAAACTCTCCGAAGCTTTTTCTTCGCAGTGGACTCAATCGATCGCAAAACATTGGCGTAGCGCTCGGCCAAACTGTGAAACACCAGGTTTGCAATTGTCGGTGCTCCGATGGAGTCTGCAACCACCGGTGCCGCTCCTTTAGCCACAAGCTGCGCGTTGATCTTCGCGACAGCGTCGCCCGGCACCATCAACTCTGGCGCGTCCACATCAATCAAGTGACTTGGAGCAGGCCGCGATTCGCAAGCCGCAATCAAATCGTCCAGCTTCCACATCACACCATTTGCTTCCCATTCGTCCATGCATTGCCGCAGCAGCCACATCCCATTCACGTTTTTCAGAAAGCAAATCTTTCCGCCCACGCCACCCAGGTTCGTAAAATTCTGCGACCGCGCTTCCTCCGAAACACACGGCGAGTCGAGTACCGTTCCGACCAGCGACCACGTGCCGGAGCTAATGAACGCCCAGTCGTTTCCGGTTGCTGGAATCGCCGCGATCGCCGAAGCCGTGTCGTGACACGCAGGAACGATCACCTTCGTCTCTTGTAGCGCCGACAGCTCCGCCAAATCACCGCGAAGATTGCCGACGGTCGTGCCGCTGGCAACAATTCTCGGCGCAGCGGGAAGACTCAACCCGAGCGAGTCGAAAACTTCTTTATTCCACCGATGCACTCCCACAGCGACCATTCCTGAGTGCGTTGCATTCGTATATTCCGCAACGACGCCACCGGACAGTCGGTACGTGATGTATTCCGGCAGATTCACCCAAGGAGTGGCTTCGTCTTTTCCTGCCAACTTGTCGGCGAATAACTGGTAGACAGTATTGATTCGCAGAATTTGCGTGCCGGTCAGCTCATACAATCGTGACGGCGAAATCAACGCGTGCACTTCCGTCTCTGCGCGTTCCGTGCGCACATCGCGATAGCAAAACGGATTCGCTTCGGGATATCCGCTTTCGTGCAACCGAACATAGTCGACGGCCCATCCATCGACACCAATCGACGCAATCCCTTCAGGCGCGAGCGCGGCACACTTTCGAATTCCGGCCTGCACACCTTCCCAAATTCCCTCAGCGTTCCAGTGAAGATCCTTCTCGGACGAGACGGGGCCATTCGAAAAGCGATGCACCACATCAACGGCGGGTTCGTCGTACCAGAAACGCAGCAACGACACGCGGCAACTCTGCGCGCCCAAATCCACGGCGATCAACGCCTTTCGCTTCGGCATCGAATCCATAAGCTTTCGAGACGTCTCCGTGCGCCAAAGACTATCGCAAAAACGCTTCCGTCAGCCCGCCATCGACGGGAATCAGGTGTCCAGACGTGCAACGCGACTGCGGCCCCGCTAGGAACAGGATCGCGGCGGCACAGTCGGCCGGCTCGATCGGCTGATGGGTCAGAGTGCGTCGCGCATAGAATTCGGCTAGCGTCGATCGCAGTGCATCGTCCGTTGCGGATTCGTCGAATGCGATATTGTATTTCTTCAGGGATGCGATCACGCGGTCGCGCGGGAACATCGTCGACCCCTTCACGACTGTTGCAGGGCTGATTCCGTTCACGCGAATCTTCGGCGACAGCGAAATCGCGAATTCACGCACGAGATGGTTTACCGCCGCCTTGCTGACGTCGTACGCCTCGCTGCCATGTTTCGGAACAATCGCGTTCGCCGAGCTCACCAACACGACGCTCGCGTTCAAATCTTGCGCCTTCAGCACCGCCGCAGCTTCCTGCATCAATCGATGATTCGCTGTCACGTTGATGTCGAGCGTTACACCCCATTGCGCGTCGGTGATCTTGCCGTCAGGCGACGACGGAAAAATCGCCGCAGTGTTTACGATGATGTCGAGCCCCCCAAACGCGGCGATTGCTTCGCGCAGCGCCTTGCGAATCGATTCGCGATCGCGAATATCGATGGCTACAGCGACTGCTATTTCCTTGCCGGCGACGATTCGAGCCTCTTCCGCGACCGCGCGCGCCGACTCTAAATCTTTGTCCGCCACAACGACATGCGCACCGCGTTGAGCCGCCAGCAGCACCGTCTCGCGCCCGATTCCATTCGCCCCGCCGACCACCAGGCAAACCTGCCGGCTCAATTCCTTCTCGGGCGGCTGGCGACGAATCTTCGCCTCTTCCAGCGCCCAATATTCGATGCGAAACGCTTCCGACGGCGGCAGCGCTACATAATTCGAATGCACCTCGAACGCTTCTGTCTTGGCCGCAAGCCCGGCCTGAGGCAGAACGCTCGGTTTCGCAGCACCGCCAGTGGACGCCGCCGCTCCCAGCGCCGTCGCGCCTTCCATCACATGCACCGCGTTCGTGTAAAACTCGCCGGTGATGCGCGCCTCGGTTTTGTTCTTGCCGAAGCTGAACATCCCAACGCCCGGCACCAGCACAACAGTTGGGTTCGCGTCGCGAATCTTCGGCGAGTCCGAAACCGCGAACGACGCGTAATACTTCCCGTAGTCGCGCCGATATTGTTCAAGCGCAGAATCCAGCTGTGCCTGAAATCCAGCGACGCCGCCCGTGCCGTCCCAACGCACGAACAACGGCCGAATCTTCGTTCGAATGAAGTGATCCGGGCAGCTCGTACCTAGCCGCGCCAGCGTTTCCGCATCAGTTGAATTCACAAATCGCAAAATCTCCGGCAGGTCGTTGAAATTACTGATCAGCCGCTGCTTGCTCGACACCCTTCCCCGAATCAGTGGAAACAAATCGAGCGCGATCTCGCGATGATTCTCCAGCGTCTTAGTGCGCCCACCGCCGAAAACGCGATCGCCCAGTTTTTCTACGTGCCCCATGACAAATTGCCCTAGCTGATCGATGATCGTGATCGTATTCACGTAGCATTCGCGCTGCGTCGCTCCCCACGTGAACAATCCATGCCCGCCGAGCACAACCCCGTCGCACCCCGGGGTCTTCGCGGCCACATCGCGCAGCATCATCCCCAATTCAAATCCAGGCCGCTGCCACGGCAGCCAAGCCAGCTTGTGCCCGTGCGTCCGGTTGAACTCATCCATCTTCTCCGCGCCATTCGCCGCAGCCGCGAGGGCGATGCCCCAGTCGGGATGCAAATGGTCGATGTGTTCGTAGGGCAGAAATCCATGCAGCGGAGTATCGATCGACGCTGCGACGCCGTTATTTCCAAACGTGCAGATCGGATAGAACTCGACCATTTCGTCTTCGAACGCAACTCCGCGATAACGGCCCGAGAGCGAATGCAGCCGATCAAGATACAGCGTCGCGAAACCTTTGCGCTGAATGCTGCCGATGTCGCCGCCGCTCCCCTTGATCCACAGCACGCTCTTGTTCGAACGATCGATGGGATCGACATCACTCAGTTTCGAACTCGTATTTCCGCCGCCAAAATTAGTAATGCGAAGATCCGAGCCGAGCAAATTCGACCGATACCGCAACAAGTCCGCGGCATCGAGTTTGCTCGCGACTTTTTCGTCCCAACGATCTTCCAAATAGCGCAGTTTTTCGGTCACTTTCACTCCATCTCCATGGCGTCAGTATAGCGTAGGTGCGACGCCTCTAAGCTGCGCCCGAAGAACAGCATGACGCTTCTCGCCTACGCAAGCTCGCCGCTTTGGCATTGACGCCCGCCGCCGTCCCAATTACAGTCACGCCTCGTGCTGCGAGCCAACTCCAACCCATTAAGAACTACCGCACCAAGTACGCAGCCGCGCGTCGCTCCCGAAAGGACTCTCTGGCGTGGATTCCAACCCATTGTTGGGCGTCGTCTTTCACTGGCTCGGCGGACTCGCCTCCGGAAGCTTCTACGTCCCGTTCCGAAAAGTGAAGCGCTGGTCCTGGGAGACCTACTGGCTCGTCGGCGGAATCTTCAGCTGGATTTTCGCGCCATGGATTCTCGGCTCCTTGCTGACCAGCGATCTTCTCGGCGTCCTGCGCGATTCCCCGCGCTCAAGCATCGCCTGGGCTTATGTTTTCGGCGTTCTATGGGGACTCGGCGGCCTCACCTTCGGCCTCACGATGCGTTACCTCGGCATGTCTCTCGGAATGGCCGTCGCGCTCGGCTACACCGCCGCCTTCGGCACGCTCATGCCACCAATTTTTCGCGGCCAGTTCGCCACGGAAGTCCTGGGGACCCGCTCCGGCGTCATGATTCTCATCGGCGTTGGCATCTGTATGCTCGGCATCGTCTTCGCGGGCGCCGCCGGCACGATGAAAGAGCGCGAAATGTCCGAAGAACAAAAGCGCGCCTCGATCAAAGAGTTCAATCTCAAAAAAGGTCTGCTCGTCGCGACATTTTCCGGCGTCATGAGTTCCTGCTTCGCCTACGGCCTCGCCGCCGCCGATCCCATCAAAGCCGAAAGCGTGCGCCACGGCACCGCCATCCTCTGGCAGGGACTCCCCGCGCTCGTTGTTGTCCTCCTCGGCGGCTTCACCACAAATTTCCTGTGGTGCCTCTTCCTCAACGTTCGCAACCACTCCGGCTACGAATATTTCTCGTCGTACGCGCGCCGTCCGCGCAGCGCCTCCGACTCATCACCCTCAATCGAAAATCCCACCGACGCCCCCGCTGAAGAAATGGCCCGAGCGGACAAGCACAACGACGTCCCCGCGTCGACGACCGACCGAGACATCCCCTTCGCCGTCCCCATGCTTTCGAATTATTTGTTTTGCGCCCTGGCAGGAACCACGTGGTACTTCCAATTTTTCTTCTACACAATGGGCGAAACCCAAATGGGCCGCTACAAATTTTCCAGCTGGACGCTCCACATGGCCAGCATCATCATTTTCAGCACGCTCTGGGGCATCGCCCTCAAAGAATGGGACGGCGCCAGCAAGCGCACAAAAGTGATGGTCGCCCTCAGCTTAGCAACGCTCGTCGCATCAACCGCCGTCGTCGGCTACGGCAACTATCTCGGCACCCACTACTAGCGCCGCCAGCCTCCGATGCAGCATTACTTCAGCGTCGCCTCAAACGCATAACTCCCCGCCGGCACTTCATACATCGTCTCGCCGCCCTCGTGCATAACGTGCACGCGCGGATTCCCCGCCAGCGCCTTTCCACCAAGCGTCAGCTTCCCTTCCGCAATCGAAGCCGGCAACCTCCCCGAAGTATTCGCCGGAATCGTCAGCTTCCATGCAGCCTTCCCGTCCGCCACACTCCACTCCGACCGAATCGCCCCATATTTCGACTCATACGAAAAATTCAGCGCCCCCAACTCCGCCGCAAAATTCGGATGCAAATAGATCGTATGAAATCCCGCATCCGAGGCGACAGTATCAATCCCCGCCGCATACCGATAAATCCAATCCGCCACCGCCCCGTACGCATAGTGGTTGTACGAATTCATGCTCGGATCCCCGCGCATCTGATCGCCATTCCACCGTTCCCACATCGTCGTCGCGCCATGCTCCACCAAATATCCCCACGACGGATAATTTGTATCCAGCAACAAGTGATACGCAACGTCGAGATGCCCCGTGTCCGTCAGCGCCGCCAACAAATACGGCGTCCCTAGAAATCCCGTCCCCAACTGCCCATGATTCGCCGCAATCCGATCCGCCAGTCGCTGCCCCGCCACTTTTCGCAGCGCCTCCGGCAACAAATTCATATTGATCGCCAGCACGTAACCAGTCTGCGTCTCCACCGGCTTATCGCTCAGCTTCTCCCCCGTCCCCGACGCAAACACCGGCGGTGGCGGCACGCCTCCCACAAATCCATCCGGCCGCGTGTACGCCTTCCCAAACGCGTCTTTAATTTTCTCAAACAGCTCGCCAAACTCCGCCGCCTCCGCCGTTCGGCCCGTCGCTGCCGCCATCTGCTTCATCAGCGTCACGTCGTAAGCCCAATACGCCGTCGCAATCAAATCCACCGGCGTCACGCCCTCCGGCGAGAGCCAATCCGCAAACGGAATCCCATAATTTTTCTTCCACAAATAATCCGGATTCGCCTCATGAATCGCCGCGATATATTTCTTCATCGCGTCCCAGTTCTGGTCCACCACAGCGCGGTCGCCCGTCTGAATCCACGAGGTCCACGGAATCACCACACCCGCATCGCTCCACCCCGTGCCGTATCCCGGATTTTCGTGGTTCGTCCCCGGCGCAAAAATTCCATACATCGCCGTCCCGACCTGCGTCGCGCGCAAATCCCCGCTGAACTTGCGCGAAAACGAAGTCAAATCCATGTTGTAGCTCGCCGCACGCCAAAAAACCTGCGCATCCGCCGACCATCCCAACCGCTCATCGCGCTGCGGGCAATCCGTCGGCAGCCCAACAAAATTCGACCGCTGCCCCCACAAAATATTGCTCCACAATTTGTTGAGCATCTCGCTCTTCGTCTTCAGCTCGCTCGTAAACGGCGCGTCCGTATGAAACACAATCGCCTGTACATCTTCCGGCCGCGGCTTGCTCGCCACGCCCGACACTTCCGCGTAGCGAAATCCGTGATACGTGAACGTCGGCTCAAACTCCTCCTCGCCCTTTCCCGTCAAAATAAAGTGATCGGTAGCCTTCGCCGTCCGCAGATTCTCCACATACATCGTCCCATCCGGATTCAACACTTCTGCAAATCGCAACTTCACATCCGTCCCCGCCGGGCCCTTCGCGCGAATCCGCACCACGCCCGAAAAATTCTGCCCAAAATCAAAAACATAAACCCCCGCAGCCGGTGTCGTCACCGTCTTCGCCGTCAGCGTCCGCTCCCGCCGAATCGGCTGAAAATATTGCCACTCAATCTTCGGCTCGCCCGCCTTCGCAACCGAGCCAGGACCACCCAACATTGGCTCGATCACGTCTACCGGCTTCCACGCCCCATCCGCAAACCCTGCCGTATCCCAACCCTTCTGCACTTTCCGCGCGTCATAAGTCTCACCGTCATAAATCTCCGCAAATCGAGTCGCCGAAGAATCCGCCTTCCACGACGCATCACTCAGAATCTCATCGCTCGAACCATCCCGATACTCGATCCGCATCTGCACCCGCACCGCCGGCGGTGTAGCCCCGTAATTATTCCCCTCGCGCAACCATTGCAGCGGTGTCGAATACCACCCCGGCGCCAGCAGAGCGCCAATCGCATTCTTCCCCTGCTTCACCAAATCGCCGACGTCGTACGCCTGATACACGACGTGCTCGCGAAAATCCGTCCATCCCGGCGCCAAGATTTGATCGCCCACCGGCTTTCCGTTCGCAAACAATTTGTACGACCCCAACGCCGTGGCATAAATCCGCGCCGAAGCCACCGCTTTCCCAACCTCAAAATTTCGCCGTAGTGACTTCACCGCCCCCGTTGGCCACGGCCGCGACACTCCCGAATCCTCAAAATTCGCCGACTTCTCCACGTACGGAATCGCATCATGCCAGTTCGCATCATCAAATCCCGCCTGCTGCCACGATCCCGACGTGTTCAGCGCGCCCTTCCAGCCCGCATCGCCGCTCTTGAAGATCTCCGTCGTTCCATCGATCTTCTCGACGTAAACCAACGCATTCATCGGCGTCTGGCTGATGTCCGGAGTCTCACGCCCTCCGCCATATCGAATCACTTCCAACGCCAACACATTCGCTCCGCTATTCAAATCGCCCGTCACGTCGCGCACAAAATACGTCTTCCACGGAAGGTGCTGATACGCCGGCATCGGCGAAGTCTCCATCACCTGCTTCCCGTTCACCCAAGCCGCCGTCGTGTCCTCTCCAGTCGCATACAACGCAGCGCGCTTCACAGAACCGCTCACTGAAAAATGAAATCGAAACGCATGACTCGTTTTTGTCTTCTCCGCCGATCCCGTGTCCGCATTCGTAATCCACTTCGCGCCAGACTCCCGCACCGCGCGTTCTTCCTTCTCCTCATACCCAATCCACTTCGCCTTCCAATTCTCCTTAAAAATTCCCGTCTCCCACCACGTCGCATCGCTCGCCGGATAAGCTTTCCCGTCGCGATCCCACACCATCACGCGCCAGAAATACCGTTTGCTCGGCTGCATCGCCGGCCCGCCGTACGCAACTCCAATCGAATCGCTCGACTCCACCTTCCCGCTGTCCCAAACGTCCGCCTTACCGCTCGACAAATTCGCCGCCGAAGACGCCACCTGCACCTGATACGCCGTCTGCTTCGCTCCATCGCGCGTATCGCGCAGTTGCCACGACAAGACAGGCTTCTCCGCATCCATCCCCAGCGGCGTCACCAGCGACTCGCATTCCAACTTCTCCGGCTTGCCGACCTGCGCCATCGCCACGCCGCCCGTCAACATCACGCACAAGGCGACGCCAGCAACGCGCCCGCTCCAGCAGATAAAATTCTCCGCCACTCTCATCGCATCTCCTCGACTTCAAACTTCCCGCCATCCAAATTCCTCACCCGAAAAATCTGATCGAATCCTTCGTCCTTCCGCATCGGCTCCAAACGCTTCAACGCACCCGCAATCGCTGGCACCGGTACCTTCGCCTTCCCCGCACGCTGACCATTTCTCCGCATCGCATCTTTCAAACTCGACTCTAGAAAATAGCCGACAACGCGATAACCCGCCGCTCGCGCCGCCGGAATATACCGTGCCCGATCCGTCGCCTTCATGTTGGTGTTATCTACCACGAACGACTGCTTCGCCCGCAAACAATCCGCAAAAACTTCCTGCTCATGCGTCCGCGTCTTTAATTCATCCAGATTGATGCGCGCGTGCGTCCCCGAAAATCTCTCTTCGTAAAACGTGCTCTTCCCCGCCCCCTGAATCCCAACCAGAATCACCGCTTCCATCTCCGCCTCAGCGCTTCTTTCTTTTCCGGCTGCCTTTGGGTGCCCATCCTCGGTTTTCAGAGGGTGGGTCTTTTGACTTTTCCGTACCATCTTCGCCAATTTCGGCGGCCTCGTCCCATGCCGCACAGCCCCCGCCACCGGCACATACGTCAGCTCTTTCATCTCACTCGCGCATCGCAGCATCAGTCCGCCGCGACTCATATCCCCGCGTCCCACAAACTCCTGCGGAAACATCAGCCGCTCGCCAAAAATCTCCAGCAACGGCTCCACGTACTTTGATGTCGCCACGCTCCCGAGCAGCACAACTTCACACCCCGCGCCCATATGCTCGTAGAGCAATCGCGCGTCGCGCTCCAACGGCACTCGATACTCCGGCGCCCCCGCGGCAATATCCCCGCTCGTAATTTCCAGCAAATCCGGCATTCGAAATAATCGATCCGGCGACACTAGCCCGCCCGACGCCGTGATCACCACAATCCCTGGCACCCCGCTCGGCGGCGCAGCATGTGCCCGCGCGTACGCCAGCTTCCCGCGAAAGTACAATCCACTGATGAAACTGAAAATCTCCCCGAGCGGCAATCCTTGTTCGCGCAGCCGCACCGCCGAAGGAAACGTCGCAGCCTCGCGCAAAATCATCTTCGCGCGCGCTCCCGCCGCATTCGCCGGCGACAGCAAAAAAATCCGCCGCCGCCCCTCACCACTACCCAGTCCCGTATACTCGGCACGCGCACTCGGCCCCGGCGTGTGCCCCACCAATCGAATCGACTTCACCGTTTTCCCGTCACCAACTGGGTGCCCCACCCTCGGGTTTCAGAGGGCGGTTCTTTCCTCAACCGCTCGGCACCCACTCGCCGCAAAAGCCCCCGCTAAACCAACGTCACCGCCCCCGTCGCCAGATCATAAACTCCCCCAACCACCTTCACCTTCCCCGCCTTCACACTCGGCCCCACGATCGGCTCAAGCTCCTTCAATCGCGCCACTCCGATCTCCACGTTCTTCTTGATCGCATTGTCCAACGGATCGCCCGGCATCCCAGCGCTCTGCGTCACCGCCGGTTTGACCAATTCCACCAATCCGTTGATCGCACCCGGCAATGAATCCTTGTCATGCAGATGCTGCATCGCCGCCTTCACCGCGCCGCATGCGCTATGGCCCAACACCACAATCAGCGGCACCTTCAGCTCCGCCACGCCATACTCGATGCTTCCCTTCACCATCACGCCTGATCCATACACAACATTTCCCGCCACGCGAATCACAAAAATATCGCCCACTCCAGTGTCGAACAAAAGCTCTGGCGCTACGCGCGAGTCCGCGCAGCTCACAATAATTGCTTCCGGATATTGCCCCTTCGCCAGCGGTTTAAAATCCTCCGGCCGTCGTCCTCCCGCCTTCGCTTTCCCCTTCACAAACCGCGCGTTGCCCTCCATCAATTTTTTCAGCGCCGCATCGGGATCAATCGGCTTGCCGCTCGGTTCATCCGCACCCACCGCACCAAAAACGTCGTGCGGCAACGCGAATCCCATACCGGCCGCTACGCCGGCCATAATACCCGCTCCCACCAAAAACTCTCGCCGCGAATTCTTCACGTTCGACCCTCCATTTAGAATTGTTCAGTAGCAACTTGGCCTCTAATTGCCGTGGATTGTCCATCGCCACCCCCGAACAAGCAAGCTCCATCGTGCGTTGATCGGTCACCGACGCGTCCATGCTGTCGCAATATTCGAAATTTGTAGTTCGCCACCCTGTGGCCGCGATCGTCTCCCAGATCGCGGGATTTAGATGCAACGTCGCCCATGCGCTAATAGTAGCCGCTCGCTTTTGTACGGGCGCAGCACTGCCGTGCCCTGAGCCTCGAAGGGTGCGCCCCATGTCCGCAAGATTGATCCGATTATCTCGCCCGATATTCTTCGTCGTCGAAGATTCTCGGCTCTCATCAATCCAAAAACTTCCCAATCAACCACAAATGCCCAAACGGATCGGTCACCGCCCCCTGCAACATCCTCCCAATCGGCTTCGGCCCAACGACATCGTACTTATGCTCCTGCACCTCGTTCCGTAACTTCGCTCCCGCCACTACCGCCTTCGCATGCACCGCCACCGGATCATCCACAAACAACTCAATCCTCACCGTCGTAAATCCTGCCGCCGACGGCCCACGAGTCCCATACTCCGGCGATTCCGTCGCCAAAAAGAATCGCGCGCCGCCAATCGCGAGCCCCGCCACGATGTGTCCACCCGCATCAATTGTCCAATACACCTCCGCCCCAAACGCCTTCTGATAAAACTCCAGCGCCGTGCTAGCATCCGTCACCGCCAACATCACTGTAATCTCAGTCATCGTCGCTCCTCCGAGTCGCAATCTGATCTTCGATAAGTCTCGCTGAACCGCAGCTGAATGTTCTCGGTCGCAGCCTTGCCTGAAGGGACACCGCGCTAAGTATCCACACGATCGTTCCGTTTGCGCTCTCGCCCTTTCAACTATTCCTTGCCCGATTCTCCCGCAACCTGTAATTTCCCTCCGTCTCTCAAATGCTCAGCCCGAAGGACATGTCCATTCAAAAATCCAACCTCAATCGTTCACTAACCGTCCTCGCCGCGCTAGCCATATCGCTGCCGCTCTTCGCGCAGTCCCCACAATCTCCCGCCACAACCACGCCGCCCGCGCACCTCACCGCCGAACAAGACCACCAGCGCCTGATGAACGCCCTCCACATCACCGAAATCCGCCCCGCCGCCAACGGCTCCCCCAACGCCACCGACCACCTCCCCAACTACGACGAATCCAAAGCCGGCCCCGACTCCCCGCTCCCCGATCCCCTCGTCTTCAAAAACGGCAAGCCCGTGAAATCCGCGAAGGACTGGCAAAACAAACGCCGCGCCGAAATTTTCGAGGACTTCGATCGCGAAATCTACGGCCGCGTTCCAGCCCATACTCCCAACGTGAAGTGGGAACTCATCAACACCACAAACGAAACCAACGGCGACGTCCCCGTCATCACAAAACATCTCGTCGGCCACGTAGACAACTCCGCCGATCCCGCCATCACCGTCAACATCGAACTCACCGTCTCCACTCCCGCCAAAGCAACGACGCCAGTCCCCGTCATGATGGAACTCGCCTTCAGCAAAGAAGTCATGGAGCGCATCGCCAAGCTCTACCCGGAAATGGCCAAGCAAGCCGCCGCGGGCCAGTCCTGGCAACAGCAAGTTCTCGCTAAAGGCTGGGGCTACGCGATCTACATCCCCACCAGCGTTCAGGCCGACAAAGGCGATGGCCTCCAGGAAGGCATCATCGGCCTCGTCAACAAGGGACAACCGCGCAAGCTCGACGATTGGGGCGCGCTCCGCGCATGGGCTTGGGGAGCCAGCCGCTGCCTCGATTATTTCGAATCCGATAAGTCCGTCGACGCCAAGCAAGTCGGCATCACCGGCCACTCGCGCTACGGCAAAGCCTCTCTCGTCGCCATGGCCTATGACCCGCGCTTCGCCATCGGCTACATCAGCTCCCCCGGCGCCGGCGGCGCCGAACTCTACCGCCGCAACTTCGGCGAACAAATGGGCAATCTCGCCGGCACCGGCGAATACCACTGGTTCGCCGGCAATTTCATCAAGTACGACGGCCCTCTCTATCCGAAAGACATGCCGGTCGACTCCCACGAGCTCGTCGCCCTCTGCGCCCCACGCCCCGTCTTCATCGGCGGAGGCGCCACAAAAGGCGACGGCTGGGTCGACGCCAAAGGCACCTTCCTCGCCGCTGTCGGAGCCGGCCCCGTCTACAAACTCCTCGGCAAAAAGCCCGTCGGCACAGTCGAAAGCGGCCAGTACGCCACGGTCAGCGCGAGCCAATTCCCGCCCATCGAAACGCCTCTCATCGATGGCGACATCGCCTTCCGCCAACACAGTGCCGGCCACACCCCCGCCCCCAACTGGCCCACCTTCCTAACCTTCGCCTCCCGCTACATCCACAGCTCCTACGCTCCGTAAGCATGTCTTCCACCCACATAGCGTTGTCATCCTGGGCGCCACCGTAGGTGGCCGAAGGATCTCAACGTCAACAGGAGCGCACGCCCCTCCCGCCTTTGTAGCGGCGACTTACGTCGCCATCCTGCAGTTCGCTCAGCACAACCAACCCCGCGCAACACGCACCTCGTGCGTCGCCCATCCCTTTCTAGAACCCGTCATCCTGAGCGAAGCGAAGGATCTCAGAAATAAGCGCCACCGAAGACCAATCCGCGTCCTCGTCCTCCAACGCCGTCATCCTGAGCGCCTCCGCAGGAGGCCGAAGGATCCCAACGTCAAGACGAACGCACACCCAACCGCCGCCCCCCACCGCTAACCCTCTCAACACACCAATCCCATCCCACTCTCAGATCGTTGTATGATTTCCTCAACGCACCACTCGTATTAAGGTCGGAACAAAAAAGAGGGTCGAACAATGTTCATCGCTGTCGGCATCCTAGCCGTGGTCTCCCAAATCTTCCAAGCCAACGACCACACCAGCGTCTGGCTAGCCTTCGCCCTCGCCTGGATCGCCTGCGCCCTCACCGCCATCGCCAGCTCCTCCCTCGTCTTCCGCGTAGCCGAGGTCCGCAAACGCATCACTTACCAGCGCACCCGCCGCTAACATGGAGTGCGGCGCTTCAGCGCCGCCTTTGAGATTGCTCGAACCCCGGCAATCATCCGTCCGCCAGCGCACGTCCCCACCAACTGCACTCGATTTTCCGTCCCGTCGTTCGAACAACTGCCTCAACTCCAACCCATAAATAAGTCTAATTGGACAAGATTTTCCCCGAGCGTATACTCACGCCTGTAGAAACCCCGCCCGAACGAAATCCCATCGCCCGACTCACACGAAACATCCGAAATCATCCTCAAGCACACAAAAAGCGAAACAAACCACTCCGCATTCCGATCAACACAAACCACTTATTCACTCTTCAAAAAGAGTCGCACCAAAAAATTCGCTAACCACAGTCGAATCAACCAACAGCACACTCTTACGAAAAACGCCCGGGGTGGTACCCTAGTCCTTCCCAAAACGGAACTCGCCAAACCATGATCCAAGGCCGCCCCAGCCGAACCGCCCAACGCGTCGCCCTTCGCCGTGCCGCGCACCAACTCTTCGACACTCCCAAAGTCCTCGAAGACCCGCTCGCCGTCCGCATCGTCGGCCGCGAAGCCGCCGCCTCCATCTCGAGCCTCGCCGACCGCCTCTCGCCCACCGCCCGCTACATGCGCGCCTTCATGGCCGCCCGAGCCCGCTTCGCCGAAGACGAACTCGCCCTCGCCGTTCGCCGCGGCGTCACCCAATTTGTAGTCCTCGGCGCCGGCCTCGACACCTTCGCCTACCGCAACCCTTTCGCGAATCTCCGCGTCTTCGAGGTCGATCACCCCGCCACGCAAGAGTGGAAACGCCAGCGCCTCGCCGCCGAAAACATCGCCATCCCTGTCTCGGTCACCTACGCCGCAGTCGACTTCAACACGCAAACGCTCGCCGACGGCCTCCAAGCCGCCAATTTTCAGGCCGACAAGCCCGCGTTCTTCTCCTGGCTGGGCGTGACCATGTATCTCGAGCCGCAAACCGTTCTCGACACACTTCGCCTAGTCCACACGATGTCGCCCGAAAACGGAATCGTCTTCGACTACACCGTGCCGCGCCATCTGCTCAACACTGTTGGGAAATTGATCTTGGACGCGATCATGAACCGCGTCGCCGCCGCCGGCGAACCGTTCCGCGGCTTCTTCGTTCCGACCGAACTCGCAGCCGACCTAAGCCAGATCGGCTACCGCCACACTGAAGATTTAGACAGCGCCGCCATTAACGCCCGCTACTTCGCAAATCGCACCGACAAGCTAAAAGTAGCCGGCGCCATGGGCCGCCTCTGCTGCGCCCGCGGCTGACAACGCCACTTGCGATGTCTCAGGTCCGACACGTTTTCCAGGCGTCGTCATCCTGAGCGGAGCGAAGGATCTCAGAAGCAAGCACCGGCACGCATTCATCTGCGGCGATCAAACCAGGCGAATCAAACGCCTGGGTCGGGAATCAACACAAACAAATGCAGCGACCGTGGGCCGACGTCGTACTTGTCGCCTGACCGAAAATTCTTCGCCTCGATCGCCAAATCATCATTCTGCGTATCGAGCAGCAAACACCAGTGCTCGCTGCCGACCGTCGCCGGAATCGCAAACGGAACCGCTTCGTGAAAACTGTTGAACAAAATCAGCAACGTCGCGTCCGAACCACGCCGCCGCAATCCAGTCGGTTGCGCGCGACCATCGATCAACATGCCGAAGCAACGATCGGTCTTCCAGTTTTCTTCCTGCATTTCGTTGCCGGAAGGATGTATCCAAGTGACGTCCTTAACTCCGAGTTCTTCGTTAAACGCGCCGGTAAGAAATCGGTTGCGGCGAAGGATCGGGTATTGCTTTCGTATCGCCGTCAGCTGCTGCGTGAAATCCGCCAGTGCGCGGCCTTTCGCCGCGAGCGCCCAATTTACCCAGCTGATTTCGTCATCCTGGCAATACGCATTGTTGTTTCCGCTCTGCGTCCGCCCAAATTCGTCGCCGGCCGTAATCATCGGCGTGCCCTGCGAAAGCAGCAGCGTCGCGAGCATATTGCGCATCTGCTTCGCCCGCAGCGCGTTGATGGCGGCGTCGGTTGTCGGCCCCTCGGCGCCGCAATTCCAAGAATGATTATTCGAAGTGCCGTCCTGATTGTTTTCTTTGTTCGCTTCGTTGTGCTTTTCGTTGTAGCTGACGAGATCGTTCAGCGTGAACCCGTCGTGCGCTGTAACGAAATTGACGCTCGCCCAAGGCTTGCGCCCGCGGCGATTGAAAATATCCGCCGACGCGCAAAGCCGCGGCGCCAGCGCGCCAGCCGTGTCGTCGCCCTTCCAGAAACCGCGCACCGTGTCGCGGAATTTGTCATTCCACTCTGCCAAGCCCGGCGGAAATTCGCCGACCTGGTAGCCGCCCGGACCAATGTCCCACGGCTCCGCAATCAGCTTCACCGTGCCGAGAACCGGATCCTGACTGCACGTTCGCAAAAATGCGCTCTGGTGATCGAAACCGGTCGGCTCACGCGCCAGAATCGTCCCAAGATCGAAACGGAAGCCATCGACCTCGGTCTCTTGCACCCAATAGCGCAGGCTGTCGGTAACCATCTGCATCACGCGCGGATGCGACAGGTTCACCGTGTTGCCGGTGCCTGTGTCGTTGATGTAGTAGCGGGGCTTGTCGGGCATTAAGCGGTAATAGCTCGCGTTGTCGATGCCTTTGAATGACAGCGTCGGCCCCAACTCGTTGCCTTCGGAAGTGTGGTTGTACACGACGTCAAGAATCACTTCGATGCCCGCGTCGTGGTAACGCGCGATCATTTCCTTGAATTCCTGGAGCGCCGCGCGAGGCACAGCTGCGTACCGCGGATCGGGCGCGAAGAAACCGATCGTGTTGTAGCCCCAGTAGTCGGTCAGGCCTTTGTCGAGCAAAATCCGATCGTTGACGAACGTGAAGATGGGAAGCAGCTCAACCGACGTGACGCCGAGCGCCTTGATGTACGAAATCACGTCCTTGTTCGACAATCCGGCAAACGTGCCGCGCTGCTTCTTCGGAACCTTCGGATGCAGCTTGGTGTAGCCGCGCACATGCAATTCGTAAACGATCGTCTGGTCCCACGGCACCTGGTGCCGCCGCGATTCCTGACGCCATTCAAAACGCGGGTCGACGACCATGCATTTCGGAACGAACGGCGCGGAATCGCGCTCGTCGAATGACAAATCGCCTTCCGGCGAACCAATCGTGTATCCGAAACACGCGTCGTCCCATTTGAGATTGCCGATGTGAACGCGCGCGTATGGATCCACCAGCAACTTGTTGTGATTGAAGCGATGCCCTTTTTCCGGCTCATACGGCCCGTGAACGCGATAACCGTACACCGCGCCGGGCTCGAGATTCGGAACGTAGCCGTGCCAGAGTTCGTCGGTAAATTCCGGCAGATCGATACGTTCACGTTCTTGCTTACCCTCATCATCGAAAAGGCAAAGTTCGACGCGCGTCGCATTCGCGGAAAACAATGCGAAATTGACGCCCTTTCCGTCCCAAAACGCGCCGCGCGGAAACGGATTCCCTTCGCGAATCTCAGCTTTTCGGCGGTCCTTGATCAGTTGTGCTTTCGCAGCGCTCATCGCACCCATCGTTAGGTTATATCCGTCCTGTCGGGGGAAGTTTGTAGCACTTCTGATGCAATTGGCCAAGTCTGCGGTACGGACTAATAGAAATGGATGAGGAAAATCCTGTACGTGAGCGTGATGAGAAGCTGTAGCGCGGAAAAGTTTTGCAAACTCTAATGATTCGCACGCACCGCCATGAGCGGCGAACTTGGCAAAACGGTCCTCAATCGATTTAAGCATGACGAAATCGCTCCTCGGAGCTAGAATGCGCACGTTCGGAGGACTTCAGAAATGATTCGTCGTGTGCTTTCGTTCGTCGCTTTGCCGTTTTTAATCCTTTCGCTGACATCTAAGCCGTCGGCTGCCCAAACCAAACTCTCGACCAAGTGGGAAGAACTCACCGCGGGAGATTTCGTAAAAGGGATTCAGCAATCCAAGGGCGTCTGCCTGCTGCCGATCGGAATTATCGAAAAGCACGGGCCGCATCTGCCACTCGGAACTGATTTGCTCAATGTGCGGTATGCGGCCGAACACGGGGCCGAGCAGGAGTACGCGGTCATCTTCCCGTCGTACTACTTCGGGCAGATTTTTGAGGCCAAGCACGAACCGGGCACTGTTGCGTACAGCATCGACATTCAATTGAAACTGTTGCAGGAAACGACCGACGAAATGGCGCGCAACGGCTGTAAGAAGATCATCATCGTCAACGGCCACGGCGGGAATGAGCACCTGCTTCCCTTTTTCGCGCAGTCGCAAATGGACCGGCCGCACGACTATGTCGTCTATGTGCTTGACGGCGAGCGCAGCAAGGCTGGCGGCCCGGCGAAGAAATCGACTGGGGTGGATTACCACGCCGGCGAGAACGAAAGCTCGAATCTTCTCTACACACATCCGGAGCTAGCGCACATCGATCGCGCGAGCAGCGAGTCGGGAGCCGATCAAAAGCGCATTAAACTGCCGGAGGAGTTGTATGCCGGCATTTGGTGGTACGCGCGATTTCCGGAGCACTATTCGGGCGACGGCTCACCAGCGACAAAAGAACTCGGCGAGTGGAACATGAAGAATTGGATTGAGGCGGTGGTGGATTGCATCGAAGCGGTGAAAGCGGACGACAACAGCTTGCGCATCCAGAACGAGTTTTACGAGAAGAGCAAGCATCCGCTGGATACGAAGCAGTAGGTAGGTTCGAAGAAAGAAAAACCAGGGCTCGATGAAGCAGAAGTCGTGCGGACATGGGGCGCAGCAATGCTGCGCCCGTACGTGACCGTGGTTGTAGCTGGCGACAGAAGATTGTGAAGAGCGAAGTTGGGCACGGCAGCGCCGTGCCCCTACGGGAGACGGATGGCGGACGGAATTACGCGGAGGGATTTTTTAGGGTCGACGCTGCTGGGGTCGGGGGCGATGCTGCTTTCGGGGCTCACGCCGGCGCAGCTGCTTGCGGCGGCGGATGAGTGGAGCGGCTACGGCGGCGTCGGCGAGTACGCGAAGTCGAACGGGAACACGTTTGATGTGCTCACTGCGGGGCACAGAATGCGGGACAACGCATTCGGCTCGGGCAGCGATGCGATCGATACCGGCGAGACCTATGATTGCGTGATCGTTGGCGGGGGGATCAGCGGACTCGCGGCGGCGCTTTTCTTCCGACGTATTGCTGGACCGAACGCCAGCGTTTTGATCATCGAAAATCACCCGATCTTTGGCGGCGAAGCGAAACAAAACGAATTCGAGGTCGATGGAAAACGAATTGCCGGCCATCAAGGCTCCGCGATTTATTTCCAGCAGTATCCTCACAGTTTCCTGGAACGCTTTTACGATTCGATCGGGCTGCACACACCAAAGCTTCAATATCAGAAACCTGCAGGTTCTGTTGCGGACTGGAAACTGAGCCGCACACCGTACGATTCTTCGGGACTCGGCCAGGGGCAATACGGATTCTGGTTTGGCGCGAAGTTCGGACAGAAAGATGGGATGTGGCTGCTCGATAAGGGCGGCAAGGAATTTCAAAACGCGCCGGTGGGCGAGCAGTCGAGGAAAGAACTAGAGCGGTGGTTCTCGGGGCAGGCGGCCAAAGAAACGAAGTGGGATCGGCCGAAATACGACGGCGACGCGGCTTCGCGCGCGCTCGATGCGATCACGCTCGAAGAACACTACGTCCAGCATTACGGTATGACCCGCGAATTCTGCCGCGAATATTTGTCGCCGGTCGAAGGCGGCGGTTCGGGGCTCGGTCCCGACGCCCTCTCGGCGTACAACGATTTCGCGTTCGAGTTTCTTTATCCCTTCGACGACAAATCGGGTGAACCGTCGGTGCAGATGTTCCCCGGCGGGAACACGACGATTGCGCGGCTGATGGTGAAGACGCTGATCCCCGATGGGATCGACGGGCCGCCGACGGTGGAAGGCGTGACGCGCGGCAACGTGAAGTTCGACGCGCTTGATGCGAATGGCGCGAAAGCGCGACTCCGGCTGTCGTCAACCGCGGTTTCGGTGCAGCACGATGGGGATCCGACGAAAGCTTCGACGCTTTCGATCACTTACGCCCGTGATGGAAAAGTCTATCGCGTGAAGGCGCGTTCGGCGGTGATGGCGGGCGGGAGTTGGACCACGAAGCATGTCTGCCGCGATCTGGGTGAAGCGCAACGCGCGGCATACGCACAGTTCTATCGCTCGCCGTGCATGATGGCGAACGTGGCGGTACGAAACTGGCGATTTCTGCACAAGATGGGCATCAGCGGCTGCCGCTGGTTTGAAGGCGTCGGGAATTATTTCGATGTCGTGCGCAGTTCGATTGTCGGAGATGTGGAGCCGACGATCACTCCGGATTCGCCGATCGTGCTGGCGCTGAAAGTTTTGTATGCGTATCCGGGGCTTCCGACCGAGGATCAAGGGCATCGCGGGCGAGCGGAAATGTTGACGACTTCGTATCGCGAATACGAGGAGAGAATCCGGCAGCAGATGGATGTCATGTTTCGCGGGTCGGGATTCGATGCGAAGAGGGATATTGCGGGGATTGTTTTGAATCGCTGGGGACATGCGTATTGCAATCCGCAGCCGGGATTCTTCTTTGGCAAGGATGGGAAGACTGCGCCGCGCGAGGTGTTACGCAGTGCGCCGTTTGGGCGGATTGCGTTTGCGAATACGGATCTCGCGGGGGCGATGGATCATCGATTTTCGATTTTGGAGGCGCATCGGGCGGTGGGGCAATTGATGGATCAAGTTTTGGAGAGTTGAAGAACGCTCGACGCCGGGCGTGCGGGTGCACGACGGATGTACGACGATGGTGTTGACGCCGGGCGGAGTGAACCCCGCCCCTACTTGTAGGTGAAGATTTTGGCGCCGTGGACGACGGCTACGTAGCGGCCGCCTTGTAAGAACTGCATTACTTTTTCGCCTTTGCGGGCGAGTTGCGCCCAGCGGGACTGGGTTTTTGGATTTTGCTCCAGGCCGCGGATTGGTTCTCCGTGAAACTCAAAATCAACTTGGGCTAGTTTGTTTTTCGCGGTTCTGCGGACGGAGTACGAGTCGCTGCCGACGGTGACGCGCTTCGCGGATTCGAGTAGAGCTTGTTTCCAGACGGAAACGATGCACGCTTCGAATTCGGGCGAGCGTGGGTCGATGGCCATTGGGGAATTCTAGCGCAGGGGGATGGTTTTGAGTCGCAGCCAGAATCGGTGGAGCGGGATACGAGGTAAAGGCGGCGCTGAAGCGCCGCAGTTCAAGGAAAGGCTTAGCGCGACTGGCGGATCTGTTCGATCCAGCGGCAGAGGAGTTCGTGGTAGGCGCCTTCGACGTCGATGAACTCGATGCCCATGCCGATGCGCGGTTTCAAGATGCGCACGACGGCGAGAGCTTCGATGCGCTGGCCCTTTCGAGTCAAGGTGATGCGCACGCGGGTCGCGACCGGAAGCGGCTTGCTGGTGCAAACGAAGCACCCGCCCAGCGAGATGTCGGAAGTGACGCCGACGGCGCGCCCACCGGATTCCATGTCGATCAGCTCGACATCGGCGGCAAAAGGAAAGCGAATAGCATAGCGACGGTCACGTACGCCAGTCTTGGCGGACTGGGTTCGAGTGGTACGGTCGTCCATATAGATCACGTTGCTCAAGCTCATTGGGATTCGAAGCTTTTCAGCCGACGCGCTTACGGAGCAGCAAACCGCCACTTGCGTCGTGCAGCTTTGCCTGGCATAACCCGGCTTTGTACAAATTGGCCGTGTGTAACCCTGCTTTGTTGAGCCTCTATTGTGACGTGGATGGCGGCGGGACACGACTGTTTCCATCGGCTGCGACCGCCAAAAGATTAACAGCGGCGAGGTGACGTGATGGCATCAAACGGCCATTTCGACCGTCCTTTCGTACAAGCGCGAGTGTTATTAGTCCTAACGACAAAGGCGGCCGGATGCCACAGCAACCCGAAACTGACGCGTGCTACGCTGAAAATGTCAGCAATCCATCTGAACGAAACGAGACTATGCGCCCCGAAGGCCTTCGGCAAAGCGACCGCATTAACTTCCGTATGCCCGTAGAGGCTTCGTGGGCGAACGGCGGCGGCGCGGAAACCAAACAGAAGGCAGAAACCATGCTGGTGAGCCGCAACGGCGGCGTTCTCCGGCTGAAGGACAAGCTTTTTACCGGGCAAGAACTGACGATTCGCCGGCAGGGCGAAGGCGATCATTGGAAGGTGGCGCGCGCCCGGATCGTGGCCGAAATCGATCAGGACGGTGACGGTTTTCTTTACGCTATCGCGATTTTGGATCCCCGCACGGATTTCTGGGACATCGACTTCCCTGCTCCCCAAAGCTCTCCTGAGGCACTGGCGCGGCTGCTGATGGAATGCAGCTTTTGCCAGCGGCGCGAAGTCGTGTATCTGAACGAGCCGGAAGTGAAATCATTTGAGGTGCGCAAGTGTGTGGCGCGCCTTTGCACCCATTGCGACTCGCCTTCGATCTGGATCGAGGCGCAGCAGGAATCGGCCAGCGACAGCGCGACGGCTCTGACGGGCGAAGAACGCGTGTTTCCACGGCGGAATCGGACTCGCGTGAAAGCGCGGGTGCTGGCTTGCATCCGGCGGCGTGGATTTCAGGAAGAAGTGGCAGTTTGCGAGGATTTGTCGAAGGGCGGGCTGAGTTTCCGCAGCAGGAATGAGTATGCGGAGGGGTCGCGCGTCGAAGTTGCGGTGCCGTTTACTCCGGGCAGCGCGGCGATTTTTGTGCCGATACGGATTGTTTTTTCGCAGGCGATACCGTCGGCGGGGTTGTACCGGCATGGGGCGGCGTATTTGCGGCCGCCGAATGAGGCGGGGGCGTAGGGGCGGCGGTTTTTCTTCCACGGACAATTTAGTAAGCGTGCTGAATTCTGAGATCCTTCGCTTCGCTCAGGATGACGGCGCTCTTCTATGGGGATTAAACAAAAATGCCGCCTTTTGGGCGGCATTTTTGTTTTTGAAGTTGCGGTTGTTGACGATGAGAATCAGTCGACGGCGGCGGCTTCGCGTTCTTTACGGCGACGGCGCAGGTAATGCATCGCGACGTTGAGAAAGACTTCGCCGCAGGGCGTGTCGATGCAGATGACCATCGCTTCGGTGTCGGTGTTGCCGGCGAGACCTTCGTCGACCGTGTGAATTTCGGGCGGAAAAACTTTGAAGCGAAATCCCTGATCGTTGAGCAGCGTGACGGAATTTCCGATGACCATGTTCGCAAGTTCGCAAACGGTTTCGCGCGCGATCTGCTCGCCTTCTTGCACGGTGCCGCCGGTGAGATGGCTGGCGATTTTGTACGCGACCTCAGGAGCGATGTCGAGAACAACGCGGCCTTCGATGTCACCTTTGAAGAGAATGTGCGCAGCGACGCCTTTGCGGCGATAGGTCTCTTCGTCCATCGAGAGATCGTTGATTTTCGTCGGCGCCTGGAGCATTTCGGAGAAGACGGCGTCGGCGGCATTGATGAAGGGCTGGATGAGTTCCATTCTCATGCGCGGCGTTCTCCTGCGAGCGCGACGGGAGCGCCGACCGCGTTCGGGTCGTCACTCAACACGTAGCGCAAAATTTCGTAGAGCACTTCGGCTTTGACGGGCTTTTGGACGAAGTGCTTCGCGCCCTTTTGCAAAGCGGCGAGAATATTTTCCTGATAGCCGACCGAGCTGACCATCACGATGCGGGCGTCGGCGTGCTGACGCACGATGCGCTCGACCGCTTCGATGCCTTCCATCTGCGGCATGGTGATGTCCATGAGCACGATATCGGGCTTGGTGCGGTTGAACTCGGCGATGGCGGTCAAGCCGTCGCCGGCTTCACCGGCCACTTCCCCGCCAAACATCTCGATCATCTTGATGAGATTTTTGCGGGCGAATACCGAGTCGTCCACTACTAAGTAGCGGACGGATTGATTGTCTTTGCGATGCAGAGGCGCGAATTGTTGCATGGCCTTCTCCTTCGTCCCGCGCGGTGTTAGCTGCGCTGGGAAGAAACTGGGGTCCTTTCGTTCTTTTCAAGCTTGTCGTTCTTGTCGGATCGATCTTTTTCGGACTTGTCGGATTTATCGGTGGTGCCGAGAACGCTTCCATACTGCGAAGCGAGAAAATTGCCGATCTGTTCGAGCGCGATGACGCGATTCGCGTAGCCCTTGCTGATGGCGGCGCGAGGCATACCGCTGACAACGCAGGTTTCTTCGCTTTGCGCGATCGTGAAACCGCCGGCGGCTTTGATTACACCGAGGCCTTCGGCGCCGTCTTCGCCCATGCCGGTCATGAGAACGCCGACAGTGGCGAGCGAGAATTCCTGCGCGACGGAATGAAAGAGAACGTCGACCGATGGGCGATGGCCGTTGACCGGCGCGCCGTCGGAAAGTACCGCCATGTCGCCGCGGGGCATGCGACGCACCATCATGTGGCGATTGCCGGGGCAGATGAGCACGCGGCCGGCGAGAAGCAGGTCGCCGGATTTAGCTTCGCTGACGTCGAGCGCGCAGCACTCGTCGAGGCGCTTGGCGAACATTTCGGTGAAGCCTTCGGGCATGTGCTGCACGACGAGGATGGCACACGGAAAATCGGACGGGATCTGCGAGAACACGTATTGCAGCGCGTTGGGTCCGCCGGTGGAGACGCCGATGGCGATGATGCGGGTTGGCGCCGCGGTCGAGCGGGCGCCTTTCTTCATGGCGACTGGTGGATCGATGGGAACGGTCGCGGGCGGAAGCTTGCGGCCGCCGGCGCGCTTGGCGACTTTAATTTTTTCGATCAGGACGTCGGCGATTTTTTCGAGATGTCCCGCGGCGGCGTCGGTTGGCTTCGCAATGAAGTCGACAGCACCGAGGGCGAGCGCTTTCAATGTGGAGTACGCGCCCTCTTTGGAATGCGTGCTGAACAGAATCACCGGAAGCGGGGCGCGGCGCATGATCAGGCGCAAAGTCTCCATTCCGTCCATGCGCGGCATTTCGAGATCGAGTGTGACGACGTCGGGACGCAGCTCTTCGATTTTCTTGAGGGCGAATTCGCCGTCCATCGCGGTGCCGACGACTTCGATTTCGGGGTCGCGGGCGAGGATCGACGGAATGAGTTTCCTCATGAGCGCGGAATCATCGACAACAAGAACGCGGATCTTATCGCTCATGCGATGGCTCCCAGGGGTACGGAACGCGAGAGACGCTGCAAGACGGCCGGAACGTTGAGGATGAGAACGACGGTGCCGTCGCCCAAAATCGATGCGCCGCTGACCAGGTCGCTGGCGATGATGTCGGACGGCAAAGCTTTGATGACGAGCTCTTCCTCGCCGACGAGGCTATCGACGAGCAAACCGAAACGCTTTTCGGCGGCACCGATGACGATGACGAAGGTGCGCTTCTTTTTCGTGGTTTCGTCGCGCGGCGAATCGACGGCGTGAATCTGGCTCAATTGGTTCAGGCGGACGAGCGTGAGGACTTGCTCGCGGAGACGCAGAACTTCGCGTCGGTCGACGCGGTGAATTTCTTCGTCGGTGACGCGCGTGATTTCGACGACTGAAGAGAGTGGGACGGCGAACAGGCGGCCGCCGACGCGGAAAAGCAGAGTTTGAATGCTCGCGAGGGTGAGCGGCGCGCGGAGTTGAATCGTGGTGCCGCGATTCTTGGTCGAGCTGATGTGGACGGTGCCCTTGAGGCGATCCATCACGGTGCGGACGACGTCCATACCGACACCGCGGCCGGAAACTTCAGTGACTTCAGCGGCGGTGCTGAAGCCCGGCTCAAAAATCAAATTGAGTACGTCGTTATCGGGCAGGCGCTGCGCGTCGTCGGCTTTGAGGAGACCGCGCTTCACGGCGTGCTCGCGAATCTGCGCGAGATCGATGCCGCGGCCGTCGTCACGAACTTCGATGACGACTTGCGTGCCCTGATGGTAGGCGTTGAGATAAAGCGTGCCGCGCGCGGCTTTGCCTGCGGCGATGCGGTCTTCGGCGCTCTCGATGCCGTGGTCGACGGCGTTGCGCACGATGTGCATCAACGGCTCGGCGAGCGAATCGAGAATGCCCTTGTCGAGATCGGTGTTCTGGCCGGAGAGGTCGAGAGCGACGTCTTTGCCGCACTGCTTCGCAACATCGCGCACGAGGCGCGGGAAGCGGCGGAAGAGCTGCTCGACGGGAACCATGCGGATTTTGAGCACGCACTTATGAAGTTCGTCGAGGACGCGCGATTGAAACGCGAGCGCGTCGGATAGTTTGGCGCGCAGCGGATCGCGCGAATGGTTCTTGTCGAACTCGGTGAGCGTTCGATTGAGCATCGATTTGCCGATGATCAATTCGCCGACGAGGTTCATGACGGCATCGATGCGTGCGGAATCGACACGGAGAGTGCTTTCGATGACAGTCGCCGCAGCGGAGCCCGGTCCGGCTTTTGCGCCTTCGGTGGTTGCGCCGTGATCTTTCGCGTGTGAAGTGGCGTCAGCAGCCTGCGCTTCGAGAATGTCGCCGAGAAGTTCGTGCTCGCTGGTCTCGATGTGGCTCATGCGCTCGACGCGGAGTTCGGAGACGATCGCGGGAATTTTGCAGCGCTGCGCGATCCGCTCTTCCGATTGCGTGGTGGCAAGTGCGGCTTCGACAATTTCGACAGTCGCGGCGGCGGAGTTGTCTTCGGGCCGCAACGCAATGACGGTGCCGCAGCCGTGGAGCACGTTGCGAATGAGCTGGAACGCGGCGGCGTGCATCAGGCTGTTTGGATCGATGCGAAGCGCGATGTTGTAAACCGTTTCGCCGCGGTGAATCGCTTCGGAAACCATCAACTGCTCGTATTCGGTCCAGGCGAATTGCGCGGTGACTTTGGGCTGCGGACCTTTTTTCTCCGGCTGCGCAGGTCCCGTCAGGAGCGACCGAATTAAAGCACGCAGCGGTTCGGCCGGAGGCGGCTCGATGTTGCGCTGGTACGCAGCAAGCATCGCGGAAAAGCTGTCGGCAGCTTCCAGGACAACTTCCGCGAGTTTGCCGCCGTTTTTCTCACCGATCTGCGGCGACAACACGTCTTCCAACTCGTGAGAGAGTTCGCTGAGCTGATAGTAGCCGCAGGCGGCGGAGTCGCCTTTCAAAGTGTGCACAGCGCGACGAACGCGACGAATCACTTCGTCGTCGGTCGGCCGCGACTCGAGTTCGAGTCCGGCGTCGTTCAGCGACTGCAATAGCTCGTTTGCGCTCTC
>DASXPD010000082.1:0-8986 GCA_036493835.1 Candidatus Acidiferrum sp.
TTTGAGGTGCACGCCCAACCACCATCCTACCGATCAGCCCACCCCACGCGCCCACCGCAAGAACAACCCCAGTCCACAACCGCCAGCGCCACCCAACTTATATGGAGTGCGGCGCCCCTGCGCCGCCTTTGAGGTCTAAACCGCACTAGTAAGCCCAGCCGCTCGCAAATAATTCATCCAGACCCCATGTTTACTCTTGACTAAACACCATATTCGTGCTACCATGCCCAATGTTGAATTTACGGACACCCTTCTTCCCCTCGCCGCAACCCCAACATACTAAACAGCTTGCGCACTCTTCAAAACACCCCTCCCCCAACATTCTCAAAACAAACGAGATATTCACTCTTCACAAAACATGGTGGGGTACACCCCCTCCGTCCCCTTTCGGAACGACCAAAATAACCTTGACGCTCCCCTCGTACAGGGTCGCCCTCCTGTTGCTTACTTTGTCGCCCCCTGCCGTAACTCCTCTCCTCCGTATACAATCAGAACACCGAGAGTTCCCGTCTCTCGCGCCACAGGGACCAGGTAATTCGGTTGCACATTTAAATGGGTAAGAACTACTACGAGATTCTCGGCGTTCCGGAAAACGCGTCCGACGCCGACATCGAAGCCGCGTTCAAGACGAAAGCGCGCGAAGTCCACCCCGACACCGTGTCGGTGGACAACCCATATCTCCGCCAAGTCGCGTCCGAAGCCTTCAAGGATTTGTCCGAAGCCAAAGCCACTCTGCTCGATCCAACGGCGCGCCAAAAATTCGATGGGGCCCTCGCAGGCGAGCGCGAACGCAATCGCGAATCCAACAGCTCGAGTTCGTCTTCTTCGTCCACCGACAGCGCAGACCAATCATCGCCGCATCGTTCGCGTAGCGGTTCGCGCACTGGCTCATCGCGCAGAACGCAATCCATTCCGTCGCGTGCGCGCACCGGCTCTTCTCCGTTTCCAGAAATCCGAAACTTGAACAGTTTCCTGTTCATGGTTCTCGGCATGGCCACGATTTTCTTTCTCGCTGTTTTGGTCGCCAGCGGACGCATGCCGCCGCTCTGGCTCGCTGTCGTTACTGCCGCAATCGGCATTTTGCTTTTCGTAAACGGAATGCGCCCCGTGCGCGGCTTCACCAGCGGCCGGCCGATGCTGATCGGCAGTGCGATCACTGTCACCTGCATCCTCTTGGCGTTGTGGCTCGTGTCGCCTTCGTATTTTGAAATGGCCACGACCTCGCGCATTGCTCACGGAGTCGCGACGCGCGCCCGCCGGCTCACCGGACAGCCTTCGTCGCCAAAGGTTCTCGCGGACAGCGCCCCCAACCAGATTGTCGACGAGAGCATGCCGGAAGCAGCAATGCCGACGCGCATCTGGTCCAACTTAAAAGACGGCCAAACCTACCGTTCGCGCGTCGACGGCAGCATCCTCTATCTCGACGCCATCGCAATCGGTGGAAAAATCGGCGGCCAGTTCGCGGGATGCGAATTTCATCACACCGGCGCGGGCCCGTCCGACTGGGTGGGCGTCTGCACCGAAATCGGCGGCAGTGGCGAAGCCTTGCGCAAGCTGCCCGCGACGCTGAATCGCGTCTCAGAAGATCGCATCGAAGGCAGCACCGGCGACATTCCAGTTTTCGTGATGACGCCTGTCGACACCGTTCAGATGACCACCAATGTCACGCCAAACGCGAGCGCAACAATTCCAGGTGCGTCTCCAGCTCTTGGTTCGGATCCAAGCGGACTCGCTTCGCCCAACGTAACACCAGCGCCAGCGAATGGCGCGCCAGCCGCGAGCACGTCTGCCGCGATTGGAGCAAATCCAACGGGCACAGCAGCGGCTTCGCCCGGAACTCCGGCGGCGCAACCTCAAGACACTACGGAACCTGATCTCTCTGGATTGAAAAAGTCTGACAAGGAAGCCGTCGAACTGACCTGCGCATCCGAGCGCCTGTCGCAAGGTCCCGCTAAGTACAACGAATGCCTGCACAAACAACTCGACGCGCTGAAAGCAAATCCCAATGCGCCGAGCCTCGCCGGCCTCAGCTCCGCCCAACGCGAAGACATCGTGCTCACCTGCTCCAACGAAAAACTGATCCACGGCCCCGGCGCCTACAACGCCTGTCTCGTCCAGCAACTCAAAAAGAAAAAGAAACTGAAGTAACAAATGTGCATCGCACGTCTTTGCGATCGACAAGAGCTAAAAGCAAATTATTTTTTTGACCGAGAAAATTTCGGGAAGGCGCTCGACGACAAATATTTTCGCGCTAGGGCGTCTAAACGCTGTGCCGCGATGAAAGCTAGAGATCGTCGGGGCCGAGGTTGCTGAAGGCGTCGGGGGCGGCTTCCTCGAAGCGCGTGAATTTGCTGAGGAATCGGAATTTTACGTTTTCGGTCGGGCCGTTGCGCTGCTTGGCGATACGCAGTTCGGTTTCTTCGCGCTCTTCGGGAGTCGCGCCAGCTTTAAAAAAATTGGGCCGATAAATAAACATCACGACGTCGGCGTCCTGTTCGATCGCGCCCGATTCGCGCAAGTCTGAAAGCTGCGGACCGCGCTCGTCGCGTTCGGGTGCGCGCGTCAGCTGGCTCAGCACCAGCACCGGAATCTGCAATTCTTTTGCGAGCCCTTTCAGGCCGCGCGAAATGCTCGACACTTCTTCCTGGCGATTGCCAAATTTTCCGCGCCCAGTGATGAGTTGGAGGTAATCCACAACCAGCATCGACAGACCTTTGTCGCGTTTCAGGCGGCGCGCTTTCGCGCCGATTTCCAAAACGCTGGTTGAGCCGGCGTCGTCGATCCAGACAGGCGCTCCTGCAATTGTTCCGAGCGCTTCCGTCATGCGGCGCCAATCTTCGCGGCTCAGGTGGCCGGTGCGAAATTTGTGCGCGTCGATTTGCGCGACCGAAGCGACAAGACGCTGCAGCAACGACTCTTTCGACATTTCGAGGCTGAAAAACGCCATCGGATGCCCGCCGCGAATCGCGATGTTTTCGGCGAGGTTTAGCGCGAGCGCGGTTTTTCCTTGCGAAGGGCGTGCTGCCAAAATCAAAAGCTCCGACCCTTGAAATCCCGAAGTCAGCTTATCGAGTTCCGTGTAGCCGGTCGGAATTCCGGTGATGCTCTTGCCTTCGCGAAAAATCTTTTCAAGGCGCTCGAAGTTATCGCGAACGATGTCCTTGATCGGAATGAGTCCGGCGCGCACGCGATCTTCGGCGAGCGCAAAGATCGAAGACTCCGCGTTATCGAGAACCGCGTCGGCGCCTTCTTCGCCCTCGAACGCACGCATCTGGATGTTATGCGTCGCGTGGATAAGGTTCCGCAGAATCGCTTTTTCTTTAACGATGCGGGCGTAGTGCTCAACGTTCGAGACGCGCGGCATGCCGTCGGCCAGCGACGCAAGGTATGGCGCGCCGCCCGCGGCTTCGAGTTCGCCGAAGCGGTGCAGCTCTTCGGTCAGCGTGATGAGATCGATGGCCTGTTGCGCTTCGCCGAGCGCAATCATCTTCATGAAGACGCGGCGATGCTGATCGAGAAAAAAATCTTCTGCGCGAAGATTTTCGATCGCGGGGTTCAGCGCATTGTTGTCGAGAAGGATCGCGCCAAGGACGGAGCGCTCGGCATCGAGATTATTGGGGAGTGCGCGTTCGAGATGGGAATCGGCAGCCATGGGACGTGGCGGAATTCGCTTTATCTTCGCCCACGGTAGCACGCGGGCGAAAGCGGTTCAAGTACCTCTCAGAAAATTAATTTCAGACGGCTGGAATTCCTGGCGCGGCCTCGACCGTTCCCTGTTTCATGTCCGACTGGTGAGTGGATTGTGCACGCGCGATTTCATCGCGTCAATTGGAGTGAAAAGTTTTTTGTGCATCGTTTGCGGAAATCGCGGAAAAAAATCTGCTAGCACGAAAGAAATTTTCTTGACGCGCAAACAAAATCGGTCGTCATCCAATTGCCGAGGATAATCTCGCCCGATAAAAATAAAAATGCCGCTGCTCGTTTTGAGCAGCGGCATCTGTGAAATATGGGGCGAGACTATTCTTCTTTGGCGACGGTGACTTTCACTTCGGCGGAGATGTCGCGGAAGACTTTGATCTTCACGGGGAATTCGCCGAGAGCCTTGATCGGGTCGTGGAGCTGGACCTGGCGCTTGTCGATCTTGAAGCCCTGGGCTTCGAGCGCTTCGGCGACGTCACCGTTGGTGACCGAGCCGAAAAGCTGATCGTTTTCGCCGGTCTTGCGCGTGAACTTGAGCTCGACGCCGTTGAGCGCCGCGGACTGCTTCTCTGCCGCGCTCTGTTCGGTGGCCGTCTTCTTCGCCAGCGCGCCGCGGATGCGCTCGAGCGCTTTCATGTTGCCGGTGGTGGCTTCGATGGCCAGCTTCTTGGGCAACAGGAAATTGCGCGCGTAGCCCGACTTCACATCGACGACGTCGCCGCGGTGGCCGAGCTTTTCGATATCTTCCTGGAGGATCACTTTTTGCATTGGCGTTTCCTTTTTCCGTTCTTGAGTCGAATTTCGTTGGACCTAGGGGATGAACCCCGCTTTGTCCTGAGTAGCTTGTCGCGTTTCGTCACCGACCGACCGGCGAACGTGGCTGCGTTCGTCCTTGAGGGCTCACACCGTGAAGGCGGCGCTGAAGCGCCGCACTCCATGTGATGACGTTACGACTTGGGCGTTTCGGTTGCGGCTGGAGCCGGCGTTGCGGCTGGAGCCGGTGTTGCCGCGGCCGGAGCTGGTGCAGGCGCCGGTGCTGCTGGCGGATGCGACGCGGCGGCCGGAGCCGGTGCGTGCGAGCCTGGTGTGCCGTGGCTCCCTGCGCCGGGTTGCGTGTGAGCGCCCGCCGGACGAGGAGCCTGTGAACCCGCGGCGCTTCCGGCGAACGGAAGCAGCGCGATGTTACGCGCGCGCTTGATCGCTTCGCCGAGCCAGCGCTGATGGCGTGCACAGACGCCGGTCATGCGGCGGGGCAGAATCTTGCCGCGCTCTTGCACGAACTGCGAAAGGATGTCGGCACGCTTGTAGTCGATGAAGTCCATCTTCTCGACACAGAACTTGCAGACCTTCTTTTTGCGGAAATACTGGCGCTTGCCGCGGCGAGGACCGCCGGGACCACCAGGACCGCCCGGGCCGCCTTCGCGACGCGGACCACCGTGTCCGCCGCCGGGACCATGTCCACCAGGACCGTGTGGGCGCGGACCGCTCGGGGTTGATGCTTGCCTCTGTTCATCTGCCATTGCTGCCTACCTTTCGGGAATGCTGAAACTTTTCAACCGCATTTGGCGCCCATCGCTTTGTTCCGGGAACCATTTGCGTCTAAACCCCGCGATCTGGAAAGCGATCGCGGCTACAGGGTGCCGTTACCGCGATTGCGACGGGCGGGATAAACCCGCCTCAACAAATGCGAAATCGGTCAGCTGGCCGGTGTTTGGTCGGGCGCTGGCGTCGCCGGAGCGGGCGGCGCAGAAGGAGTCGGAGTGGGCGTAGGCGCCGCGGACGGAGCGGTTGTGCGGCGAGGACGACGCGCTGCACGCACTTCGCGCTTGGCCTGGAGCTTCTTCTGGCGCTTGAGGTCTTCGTCGAGCCGGACGGTCAGATATTTGATGACCACGTCTTGCACGCGGAGACGGCGCTCGAGTTCGGCAATCAGCTCCGAATGGTTCGTGCGGATCTGCTGATAGACGTAGATGCCTTCGCGATGCTTGGCCACGCGATAAGCGAGCTTGCGCGTGCCCCACTGCTCGGTCTTTTCAATCTTCGCGCCTTTTTCCGCGCAGGTGGTCTCGATGCCCGTGATGACCTTTTTAATTTCGTCTTCCGGCGTGGCCGGGCGGGCGATGAAAATCAGATCGTACAAACGGTCTTCCATGTTTACCTCGTTCCTTCTGCTCCGGACTTGCGTCCGGGAAAACTTTTTGCACTCTGTCGCCGAGTGCGAGACGGGCATTGCGTGCCGTGCTGCTACAAACTTGCTCGCGTCTGACGCCGGGCGGAGTGAACCCCGCCCCTACAAACCCGGCCGAATGCTTTGGCCTTGGTGACGCATCATCTAAACCCCGCGATCTGGGAAGCGATCGCGGCTACAGGTCTCGGCGGATCGAAATTGCCGGAACCAAAATCTTGCCAACGCTACTGCTCGGCTTCGGGCTCTGGCTGCTTGCGGCGGTTGTACTTTGTCATCGCGGCGTCTAATCCTTGCGTCAGGATCAACTCCACCGCATCGCCCACGTGCCCGAGCATTTCGCTTGCGACTTCGAGCTCCGGCTTTTTCATCGGACGGAGCACGTAATCTTTCAAGCTGCTGACCGGATGATCGGGACCACAACCGAGCCGCAATCGCGCGAACTGCTGCGTGCCGAGCGATCCGATCACCGACTTCGCGCCGTTATGACTTCCGGCGCTGCCATCGGGGTGAATCTTGAACGTGCCCGACGGCAACTGCACTTCATCCCACATCACCAACAGATCGGCGGGTTCCAGCTCGTACTTCGCTAACAACTCGCGAACCGAAACGCCGCTCAGATTCATGTACGTCTGCGGCTTGGCCAGCAATACTTCCTCGCCGGCTAACTTGCCGCGGCCAACGAGGGCCTTGCCTTCGGGACGCTCCACGCGAATCGAGCCTCGATCCGCCAGTTCGTCCACCGCCATGAAACCCAGGTTGTGCGGCGTCCACTGATATTCCGGGTCCGGATTCCCGAGACCGACAATGAGCCGCATAACCTTGTCTTCTGCCAGCGCCGAAGTAACGCGACGCTGAAACCGTGCTCGTGTTTACGCCGGGCGGAGTGAACCCCGCCCCTACAAACCCGTTTCGGACCCGCGAAATTGCGAGAACGAAACGAAACCTTACTTCTTCTTGTCGCCCTTGTCGGCGGCCTTTTCTCCGCCCTTGGCTGGTTCCGCGCCCTCTTCGCCTTCTTCGTCCTTCTTGCCCTTCTTGATGACTTCGGGCTCGGCGGGCGTTGCACCTTCGGCGGCCACTGCATCGGCCGGCTTCTCTTCTTCAACCTTGAGCGTGACGACGTGCGCGATAACGCGATCCTTGTCGGTGAGCAACTTGATCTTCTCTGCGTCTATCGGGAGATCGCCAGCGCGGAGAGCCTGGTTGAGCGCGAGGCCGCTGACGTCCGCGCGGAATTCGCTCGGAATGTCGGCGGGCAAGCACTCGACTTCGACTTCGCGTTCGACGACTTCGAAGACGCCGCCCTGAACCTTCACGCCGGATGGATCGCCGAACGTGTGCACTGGAACCTTGATGCGCATGCGAACGTCCATCGCGATGCGGAGAAGATCGACGTGGAGCAAGCGGCCAGTGACCGGATCGACGAGCCAATCTTTCAAAATCGCGGGCTCATGCTTGCCGCCGAGGTCGACCTGGAAGAGCGTGTTGCTGCCGCTCTCCGAGCGGAGGATGTTGCCGACCTGCTTGGCGTTAACCGAGAGCGTGATCGCTTCGCCCTTGCCGCCGTACAACACGGCGGGAACTTTGCCGGTGAGGCGGAGGCGGCGCGCTTCGTTTTTGCCGCGGGTTTCGCGGTTGGATGCTTCGACTACGATTTTTGCTTGAGCCATCTTGCTTTCCCTTCGTTTACTTCGAAACTTTTTGTGGCGCCGAAATATGTTGGCGCCGTGCCGTACAAACCTTGCTCGGCGTTACGACCGAGATCGTGTTGACGCCGGGCGGAGTGAACCCCGCCCCTACAAAACCTGTCCAAGCCGCGGCCGTGCAAAATGCGCTGCGGCTAAATGAAGAGTTCGCTGATCGACGTTTCTTCGTGGATCGAACGAATGCCGCGGGCGAGCAAATCCGCGACGCTCAACACCTTGATCTTGCCCATCTTGCGCGCCGCTTCGGTCAACGGCACCGAATCGGTCGCAACGACTTCCTTAATCTCCGAGTTCGCGATGCGCTCGATCGCCGGGCCAGAAAGCACGGCGTGGGTGCACGCGGCGTAAACGTTTGTCGCGCCTTCGCGAATCAACGCGTCGGCGGTCTTCACCAACGTTCCCGCGGTGTCGATGATGTCATCGACAATCAGCGCGGTGCGTCCGCGAACGTCGCCGATCAGGTTCATCACTTCGCTGACGTCGATGTCGACGCGGCGCTTATCGACGATGGCCAGCGGCGCATCCATCTTTTTCGCGAAGAAGCGCGCGCGTTCCACGCCACCCGCATCGGGCGAAACAACCGTCACGTTGGGCAGCTTCAGGCCGCGAAAATATTCGACCAGCACTGGCGAACCGAACAAATGATCGACCGGCACGTCGAAATAGCCCTGAATCTGCGGCGCGTGCAAATCGAGCGTTAGTGCTCGGCTTGCGCCCGCCGTTTCGAGCAAGTCGGCAACAAGCTTCGCTGAGATCGGAACGCGAGGCTTGTCTTTGCGATCCTGCCGCGCGTAGCAGTAGTACGGCAGAACCGCGGTAATGCGCCATGCGGATGCCCGCTTGAACGCATCGATCATCAACAGCAGTTCGAGAAGGTGGTTGTCCACCGGGTGGCAGCACGGCTGCACGACAAAAACGTCGGCGCCGCGCACGTTCTCGAGAATCTGCAAATAAATTTCGCCATCGCTGAAGCGTTCCAGCCGCATCTGGCCGAGCTTGGTGCCCAGGTGCTCGCAGATACTTTGCGCCAGCGGCCGATTCGCCGTGCCCGTAAAGATTTTGAAGCGATCGTCGTTCACTCGAGCGTTGCTCCGTTGCTTCGAATTACGCCACGGCGCGAATCTTGCAGATTCGCTACGCGGCGGGGCACAAAGCTACAACACCGCCAGGACTTACGCACGCGACTAATTCACGCCAATGATTGGTCACACGAGGACGCTGAGAGGAGCAAGCGGACGGAACGTAAAGCGTGGCCTATCGGCGACAGCTTAAAACGCAGTCTTAACCAGACGCTTGTAACGATCGCGCGAAATTGTTTCGCAAACGAAAGTCTGGTCGCTTGAAAACCCTACAGCGGCTCGGCGCGCCAACGCTGGGCTCGGGAAAACTCCAA
>DASXPD010000083.1:0-27535 GCA_036493835.1 Candidatus Acidiferrum sp.
CCAGCGACGTCGCGGAGGCTACGCGGCTGGTCGATATTTGCCTAGATGCCGGGCTGAACATGCTGGATACGGCGGACATTTATTCGAACGGGTTGGCGGAAGAGATCACGGGGCAGGCGATCAAGGGGCGGCGCGACAAGGTGCTGATCTCGACCAAGGCTACGTTTCGCATGGGGAACGATGTCAACGACGTCGGGTCGTCGCGATTTCATTTGTTGAAGGCGTGCGAGGCCAGCTTGCGAAGGCTGGGCACGGATTATATCGACATCTACCACATGCATGGATTCGACGCGACGGCGCCGGTGGAAGAGACGATGCGGACGCTGGACGGGCTGGTGCAGAGCGGGAAGGTGCGCTACATCGCGTGTTCGAATTTTTCGGGCTGGCACCTGATGAAGTCGCAGGCGGTGGCGGACCGGTATGGGTGGACGCGGTATGTGGCGCATCAGGCGTATTACTCGCTAATTGGGCGCGAGTTTGAATGGGAATTGATGCCGCTGGGGATCGATCAGAGAGTCGGGACGATTGTGTGGAGTCCGCTGGGATGGGGACGGCTGACCGGAAAAATTGGGCGCGGGAAGCCACTGCCGAAAGAGAGCCGGCTGCACAAGACGGCGGATTTTGGACCGCAAGTTGAAGACGAATATTTGTATAAGGTGGTCGATGCGCTGGAAGAAGTGTCGAAGGAAGTTGGGAAGCCGGTGCCGGTGGTGGCGCTGAACTGGTTATTGCAGCGGCCAACGATCGACAACGTTGTGATTGGCGCGCGGAACGAAGAGCAGCTCCGACAGAATCTGTTGGCGGTGGGATGGAAGCTGACGACAGAGCAGATTGCGAAGCTGGATAAAGCGAGCGATCGGACGCCGGTTTATCCGTATTGGCACCAGAGGCAGTTTGTGGAGAGGAATCCGTCGCCGGTGCCGCTGTTGCAAGCCGAGTAAGAGCGGAGAGAATTCTACCCAATCGGATCGCGGACACTTGATTGGCTCCTGCCTTGGCCTCACTTGAACCGCTAGACGTTTGCAAGTCCGACCAAGCAGGCAGGCAGCCTGCGAGACCGAAACCGGACGATCTCAGAACAGCGGATCAGCGGAAGTTCTTGACAAGCATGAGGTCAGATCTAGCGTCGCCATCGTCGACTTGAGCGTAGAAGACTGAGGTCCCATCGGGAGAGAGGGTCAATCCGCAACAGGCAGAGCCTACCTGAGCGATAGGCATTTTTCTCCCTGTCGCAAACTCAAGAAACGCCACGGCGGCCGTGGCTTTTTTTTGCGGTTGGTCGAGAAAGTAAATTCCGTCATGCACGAGGACCCAGTTGGACCAATATTCCCCACGCGGCTGATCCAAAATTCGGATTTCGTCGCCTCCGGCCAAGGGCGCCTTCCATAGACCCGGCACTTCGAACTTGGAGTAATAGAGAAAGCGGCCATCGTCGGATTCTGTAGCAAAGACACCACCGTTCCTAGTTACCTGGACGGGCGTTCCTCCCTCTTGTCTGATCTTCCACAGTTGGAACGGTCCGCCACCTCGGTCGGAATAGAAATAGATCCATTGGCCATCGCGCGACCAATTAGGTCCTCCGTTGTCCGCCCCTGGGAGTGTGGTTAAGATTCGCGGAATGCCGTTCCCAATCTCAAGCAGATAAATTTCGCTGTGCTCTTTTGGTCGAAACTCGAAGGCAATAAAGCGCCCGTCGGGGGACCATTGCACGGCTCCCGCGGTGCCACGCAGTGAAGTTATTTGTCCACAATTAGAGCCGTCACTATCGCAAGTCCAAATCTCGGGATAACCGGACCGCATCGACTCGAACGCAATCCTTTTCCCGTCGGGCGAAAATTGAGGTCGCGCAATGCCGCCTTTCTGGACAATGCGTCGGATGGGCGCCACTCCAAGATGTTTTTTATCCTTCAGACCTAACATCCATAGGTCGATTTCAATTGGGGAATTCAATTGATAAACGAGTTGGTCACCACTGGGAGAAATGGAAGGTAGCACCGCGTTAGCTCCGATTCCCGGGATCGGCCGAGGCTGCCCCCCAGAAACCGAAATCCGCCAAAGACTTATCGCCCCTCCTCGGGTACTCGAGAACACAATATCTCGACCGTCCGCGGTCCATGCGGGCGCGCCGGCAATCCAGGTGTTGTCAAAGGTTAAGCGAGTCGGCGTGCCACCGGCGACGGGGACGAGGTAGATGTCTTGCACTACGCCCGCCGCGATTCCTCTAACGAACGCCACAGTTTTCCCGTCCGGCGAGAACGCAGGAGTGTAGTCGATGTTCTGACTCGGAGGAGAAGTCAGCGGACGTATCTGCGAGTCGGCAAGGGAAAGCAAGCCAATCCACCCATGAGTTTGGTCTGCCTGATTACTCGAAAAAGCCACAAGCTTGCCATCGGGTGACCAGTCGAAACAGCGTGCCGCGGCCCGCCACGAAGGAAGATCGGAAGTCGGATGTCCTTCGCGCGGCCATGACGAAAGCCTGTGCTCGATTCCACCCAGTGCAGGAACCACGTAAATATCAAATCCGTCTTCGAACCGTCTGGAAAAGGCGATCAGCCGCCCGTCCGATGACCACGTTGGACAACAGTCGAACATGTCGGTAGTCAGGCGGAGCGCTCGTTCACCTCCGACGACCGTAGTGTAAATTCCGGGCTTTTCGAAATTTTTCGATTTATGAATGGCAAAGGCGACGTGATTTCCGTCGGGCGAAAAAACTGGCTCACTCTCAAACCCCTGCGAGCCAACCAAAGGCACGACCTCAATAGCAGGCGGCGGCGTCTCGAGGCGGCTCCGGTGAAGCCGCCAGACTGCCAGTCCGAAGGAAACGACCAAAAAAGCGCCGACAACCGATGTCCATCGCGCCCTTGAGCCGAACTCCCGAACGTACCTGCGATCCGCGACTAGCGGAGATACCACGCGTTGCTCGTCGACCGCTCCGATGAACCGATAGCCGCGGCGGGGAAGAGTCTCGACGAATCTGGGATTGTCGGCGTCGTCGCCGAGTGCGATGCGGATTTTGCCGATGGCGGTGTTCAGCGCCTGGTCAAAATCGACGAAGGTATCTTCGGGCCAAACTTTCTGGCGCAATTCTTCCCTGCTAACGAGCTTGCCCGGATGCGACAACAAGATGGCGCAGACTTGGAATGGCTGCCCCTGCAAAGGCACCTTCACGCCGTTCTTGCGCAGCTCTCCCGTTTGTAAATCCGCCCCGAATTCTCCAAAACGAACAACGCGCGCGGAACCGCTGACCTGGTCCATCGGTACACCGCCATGTTGGCTCGAACTCTAGCACCATTGGTTAACAGCACCAACTTCAAGATGTTCCGCTAGCTCACCTAAATCTCTCATTGGCAATGAGTTGGACGAATCCAGCAAGACTCCATGAGCAATCTATCGCGCGTCCATTGAGGTACCTGACGGTGTAATTCACGGTCGGCGTCACCCCGAATTCGGAGGTCACGCCGTGAACCGTCAGAATTGTTCAGGACTGCTGCTCGTGATTCTTTCGCTGTCGCAGGTTGAGCCTGTTCCGGCCCAAACGCTGGCCACCCCGATTGACCTACCGGTGCAAACAACGGCGTTGCGCCGCGGCCCCATGGTGACAATTCCTATTCATTTGTACTGGGACTATCTCGTAGTGGTGGAAGGGTCGATCGGCAATATCCATAAGCTGAGATTCGAAGTCGACACAGGCGCGTACCCCACAATCATCGACCAGAGAATCGCGCGCGATCTTGGCCTACCCGATTTGCCCGCGAGAGTGAACCTGTCGAACAAGAGCGTAGAAGTGATGCGCGTGATTTTACCTTCTCTGGATCTCGGACCAATTCGCGTTGAATCGCTTCCTGTCGTGACGCAGGATCTTTCTTTTTTTCAGAAGATTCTTGGACATCGAGTGGATGGGATCGTGGGTCTGGATGTTCTGAGAAAGAGTAGTTTTGCGATCAACTACAAGAAGAGAGAAATGGCATTCGGTCCGACAGAGAAGCTGAAATTCTCCGCGGCATTCGACACCGATGTGCCGGTCGTAGCGATTCGAACGCGGTTTCAGGATCGCCAACTGCGTATGGTGATAGACACCGGAACTCCAGACCTGATGCTGTTTCAAAGCCGGGTGGCCGATGCCATCGGCTTGAAGGTGCTGGGAACAGAAAATGTGGCGGACGTAAGCGGAACTTTTCAGCGCAGGAAAGTACGGATTCCGGATGTGTACTTTGGCGAAGAACCGGTCGGTGACCAGATATCGTTCGTGGTGGATGACCGGAAGGACGAGGGCGACGATTTTGACGGTGTTTTAGGAATGCGGGGACCACAGTTTCGAAAAATCGAGTTTGATTTTGAACAGCGCAGGTTCTGGTGGGAGCGCTGAGTTCAGCGGGATGTTTCGCGCGCTGCGTGAGATTGGTTTCGAAAATCTTCGACGAGGGCGTTCCCGGTTGGTTATTCGTAGCGGAGGGCGATGAGTGGGTCGACGTGCATGGCGCGGCGGGCGGGTAGGTAGGCGGCGATCAGGCCGACGGCGATCATGACTGCGGCGGCTACGATGATCGGAAGGGCGCCGGCGATGGGCAGGCCGGGGATCAGGCTGGCGGCGATGCGTTTGCCCCAGAAGGCGAGGGGGGCACCGATGGCGAGACCGGCGCAGATCATCCACACGGCGTCGCGGAGGACGATACGCACGACGTCGGTCCGTTCTGCACCGAGTGCGATGCGGACGCCGATTTCGTGGGTACGGCGGGCGACAGCGTAGGCGAGCAAGCCGTAGAGGCCGACCACTGCGAGTAGGACGCCAAGCGCGCCAAAACTTGCGGAGAGTGCTGCGAATAAGCGCTGCGGGACGATGGTTGAGTCGATCTGCTGGTTCATTTCCATCATTCGAACAATCGGAACATTTTTGAAGACGTCGGATTCGGTCTGACGAACGACGGCGTCGACGGATGCGGGATCGAGTTTCGTTCGGATCGCCAATTGAGAGCCGAGTTCGCCTTCACGAATGAGGTTGCCGTAGATGGTGGGCGGCGCGGGTTGTTCGAGATCTTTGTATTTGGCGTCGGCGACGACACCGATGACTTCGAAAGTTTTTGGTTCTTTCGTCTGGGTGATGTGGTCGAGGGTGAAGTGTTTTCCGATGGGATTTTCGGTGCCGAAGAAATCGCGAGCGGCGGTCTGGTTGATGATGGCGACGCGAGAGCCGACCTCGTCGCGCGATGAAAAGTCACGACCGGCAAGAAATGGCGTGGCGTACGTTTTGAAATAGCCGGGAGCGATGTTGTTGATGACGATCTGGGGCTGCTTTTCCGGATGGCCTTCGGGGACCGCGACGGCTGAAGCGGCGGGGCCCTCCATTGGACTCATCTCACTGAACGTGGCGGAGCTTACGCCGGGGACGGCGTTGAGCCGGGCGAGCAGTACTTGCGACAGATGCGAATATTGCGCGGGGTTGTAGCCGCTCTGCGCGAAATCGAGCGTGACCAAGAGCAGATTGTTGCGCTCGAAGCCCAGATCATTGCGAAGGGTTGAGAGATAGCTCACAAACAGGCACGCCAAACTTACGAGCACGAGTGAGAGCGCTACTTGTGCGGCGACGAGGCCTCTGCCGAAAAAACGTTGACGCTTGGTCTGTCCGATTTTTGCACTTGGCAATAACGCGGAGGCGGGCGACACGTTCGAAGCGCTGATTGCAGGAGCCAGGCCACAGAGAAGTCCTGTGAGCAGCGCGATGGCGGCGGTGAACACGAGTACGCGCGCGTCGGGATTCCGCAACATATCAAATCGAACGGGTAAATCCGTGATGAAGCGGCCGGACGCGAAGACGCGAACCAGCGCACCGGTTGCCGCGTAGGCGAAGAAAATGCCGATCGCGCTTCCGATTATCGAGAGCAGCAGCGATTCGGTGAGGTTTTGGCGCAACAAACGGCTGCGGGCCGCACCCAGTGAGACGCGCACAGCCATTTCGTGCTGGCGCGATGCTCCGCGAGCCATGAGGAGGCCGGCGAGGTTTGCGCACGCGAGGAGAAGTAGCAGGCTGACTGTGGCCATCAACACGATCAGCGGAGTCGAGAGCATTTGTGTGACGGGCGTCGAAATACCGTGTCCTGCGGGCACAACGCGGAGATCGCTCCGACGCATAAAAGGATCGGCGCCGGGGCGATTGTTGGATGCCTGGAATAATGTCGACAAGTCCGCGCGAGCCTGTTGGATCGTGACGCCTGGATTGAGGTACCCGTATAAGCCGACTCCGGTTTCGGAAGAAATAGGGCCGCCAAGTGAAAACGGCATCCAGAGGTCTTGCTTTGCTTGATTGCTGAGTCCGTAAAATTCGCGCTGCGCTACGCCAACGATGGTGAGAGGTTTATCGTCGGCGATTATTTTTTGGCCGACGATGGCGGGATTCAGATTGAAGCGTGATTTCCAGAAGGACCAGCTAACTACGGCGACGGGCGCGGAATCCGTGATGTCTTGCGGAATGATCAGGCGACCAATGGCGGGTTTTACTCCGAGAGATTCGAAGAATGTGCCGCCGACGTTGCCGACGAAAGCGGTTTGTGAGGCGAACCCGTGGCCGCTGAGGACGCAAAAGTTGAGAGAGCCGATGATCAGGTCGGAGAGGACTCTATTGCCGCGCATGGCCTGGTAGTCATCCCAAAGGAAACCGTTGAATCCTGGTTCAGGTTCGTCGGGATAGTGGTGGAGGATTTCGACGAGGCGAGCTGGATCGCGCACGGGGAGCGTGTGCAACATGAGGCCGTTCATCATGGTGAAGATGGCGGTGTTGGCGCCGATGCCGAGAGCAAGGGTGAGGAGGGCGACGGCGGTAAAGCCGGGCGATTTGCGGAGCATGCGCGCGGCGTAACGAAGATCGGTCCACAGCGTTTCGAGCCAACGGCTTGCGCGTTCATCGCGGATTTCTTCTTTGAAGCGTTCCTGACCGCCGAATTCGATGCGTGCTTGACGCACGGCTTCGGTACGGGACAAACCGGAGCGCTCGAGATCGTCGGCGCGGTTTTCAATGTGTAGCCGAAGCTCTTCTTCCATTTCGCTTTCGATGTGATCGTGATGGAAGAGAGTTGAGATGAGGGAGCGAAGCGAGGATAGGAGTTTCATATTTCCTCTATGCGCGCGCCGAGGACGGAACCAATCGCGGCAACCAGACGATTCCAACTGGCAGCCTCTTCGCGTAGTCGCTTGCGGCCGGCGGTGGTGAGTTCGTAAAACTTGGCGCGGCGGTTGTTGTCGGATGTACCCCACGTTGCTTTGAGAAGGCCCTGGCGCACGAGGCGAAATAATGCGGGATATAACGCGCCTTGTTCGATGAGGAGCGCGCGACCTGAAACTTGCTGGATGCGGAGGAGAACTCCGTAGCCGTGCAGAGGGCCGAGGGACACGGCTTTCAGGATGAGGAGATCGAGGGTGCCGGGGAGGAGTTGGGCTTCGTTGGTCACGTGCACTCCTAACTCTATTAGGAGAGTAAGGCTAGCTCTCCTAAGTTGTCAAGGAGAGCGAGGCGGTCGGATCGGCTCGGCAAAAACTTGAGATGACAGGGGCTGGTTCATGAGGAGTACACTCAAGCCACCCAGGCCCCTCCGCACAATCCGCTCAAGGAGTCGCACAAGCATGTCCTAGCCACGCTGAGTGCTAAGGAGAAATTCCGATGACGAAACATGGAGTCATTGCGGCATGTATTGCTGCTCTCGCCGGGACGGCGCTCATGGGAGCGTGTTCCGCGCCGATGCACGATAGGGACGAGCACTACGTGTTCGTGGCAACAAATATCAACTTGCCGTACTGGAAGGAAGCGGAAGCAGGATTTTTGGACGGCGCCAAAACGCTGGGCGTGAGCGCCGAACTTGTGGGACCCACCAGTTATTCTCCGAACGCAGAACTTCAGGCATTCCGACAAGTCGTCGAACAACACCCGGCGGGGATTTGTCTCTCGGCGGCTCGACCGGAGATATTTCAAGCGGACATCGATAAAGCGGTAGCGGACGGCATCCCCGTGATCTGCGTGGACTCGGATGTGCCGAGTTCGAAGCGCCTGTCGTATATAGGAACGGATAATTTCAAAGCGGGTAGAGAGAGCTTACGGCGGATGGCGCCGCTGGTTCAGAGCAAGGGAAACATTGCGGTGATCACGATTGAAGGTCAGCGCAATTTGGACGATCGAGTGGCGGGAGTGGCCGATGCGTTGTCGAATTTTCCGGCGCTGAAGCTGACGAAGGTTTTGGACGGCAAGGGTGACTCGAAGAGCGCATTTGACCAGGTTTCGGATCTGATAGAGAAGAAAGAAAACATAGCTGGAATCATTTGCCTGGAGGCGACCGGGGGCTCTGGCGCGGCGGAAGCGGTTCATCGCTTCAACATGGAAGGCAAGCTGCCGATCGTCGCGTTTGATGGTGATCCATCAACGCTGGATTGGATCGATCGGGGAGCGATTGCGGTGACCATTACGCAGAAGCCGTACGTGATGAGCTACTACGGGCTGAAGTTTCTCGATGACTTGCACCACAATGCGGTGCACCAATTTAAGGATTGGCAGAAAGCGCCAGGAACGCCGATGCCTACGTCGGTGGATACGGGGACGGTGGTCATTGATAAGACGAATCTCAAGGACTATCGAGAGTCGATGCCTTCGCACGCGAAGTTGTAGCAAAAGGCTTCGCTGCAGGCGTGTGGTTGCGTGGGTTTAGGGGCGGGGCTATCCTCGATTGAGCGTCGAGCGGTGCGGTCAACCTGCGGCGGTGTGAACTGCATCGCATAGGGTGGGAATGTCGCGGCGTTGCGCGCGCAGGGCTCACGGATGGGGTTCCGGATTTCAATGCATAAAGGGTTGTTGTGGATTAGCTGCACTGCTGCGGCGGCGGGGCTTGGTGCTGGTGTGTGTGCGACTTTGTCGGCGTCGGGGCGCGCGCTGGTTGGCTTTGGCAGGCAGGGATCGCAGAGTGCGCAGAGTGGCGCGGCGGCGGATTCGCGGATTACGCGCGGGAAGAAGTTGATGTTGAAGGACGGATCGTTTCAGCTGGTGCGGAGTTACGAGAAGAACGGCGATCGCGTGAGATTTTTTAGCGAAGAGCGCGGGGATTGGGAAGAGATTCCGGCGGCGATGGTGGATTGGGACGCGACGGCGAAGGCGGAGAAATCTGCGGCGGCGGCGGATGACGCGCTGGCAGCAAAGGTCCACAAACAAGAAGAAGCGCAGAGGATCGATACGACGCTGGACGTCGATGCGAGCCTGCAAGTGGGAGGCGGAGCTTTTTTGCCGCCGGGCGAAGGAATGTTTGCAGTGGAAGGAAAATCGGTGATTCCGATTCCGCAGGTTGGGACGGCGGTGAGGAACGATCGGAAGAATCAGCTCAAGCGAGTGCTCTCGCCGCTACCGATAATCCCGGGTAAAAAGAACATCGAGCTGGACGGAAAGCGCGCGACGCTGCGGATCAATTCGGTGAACCCGGAATTTTATTTGCGCGAATTGACGACGGACGATGAGCAGGAATCAGGGCTGGAACGCACGAGCCGGCAGAGCACCACGGGTCCGGATGTGGAGTTGCTGCGCGCGACGATCAAGGGGAATAAAAGAATTATCGAGTCGGTGCGCAGCTTCATGGGCGAAGAGGTTGGGCGGGAGAATAAGACGATTGCGATTCAGCAATGGACGGTGGCGAGGAGAGTTTACCGTTACACGCTGAGCGAGCCGCTGCCGCCGGGGGAATATGCGTTGGCGGAATTGTTGCCGGGAGGATTGAATTTGTTTGTTTGGGATTTTGGGGTGGATGAGAGGGGCGAGATAAAGAAGTAAGGAAGCAACGAAGTAACGAAGTGACGAAGTAATGAAGTAACGATAAAGATAGAACGAGCACGGCTATGCCGTGCTCTTACTTTTTTTAGCGGACGGGTTGGATCTGGATTAGGGCTGCTGCGGAGACGACGGATTCGGGAGCGGCGAATGCTGAGGCGTCTGTAAAGCCGCGGCTCAACATGTTGGCGGTGGGGATGCCGGTGCGGATGTAAGATTTTTCGCAGTCGGCGGTGGAGGGACCGCGCATGTTGCCTTCCATCCAGGCAAGGCCGGGGCAGCGGGTGCAGCTGCCGAGATGCGAGCAGGATTTGCACGTGCTGAGATGCTTGCCGCGGATGCCGCGGACTTCAGTAAACTGCGGCGAATTTTTCCAGATGTCGAGAAAATTTTGTTCGCGGACGTTGCCGCAGCTCAGCGGGAACTGGACGCAGGGGAAAACTTCTCCTCGCGGAGAGACATAGGCGGCGGTGTGACCGGCGCTGCAGGGATAGCCTTCGAGCGTGTCTTCGTCGATGGCCGTCGGCGGGGCGCAAAATTCTTCGACGTTGCCAACCAAAGTTGAATCGGTGAAGACGTTGCGCAGTTTTTCGGACGTGATGCGCAGGCGGAGGAGCGATGTGTCTCCGTTCATCATCGGCGTGATGGTGGGATCGAGCGTGTAGTGCGCGCCGACTTCTTGTGCGAGCAGGCGGACGCCTTCGGCGTCGTCGAGATTCCCTTTCATCAAAACGTTGGCGATGGTGACCTTGAGGCCGTGTGCTTTCAGAAGGCGAATGCCGCGGATGGTGCGATCGAGCGAGCCAGGAACTTTGGAGATGCCGTCGTGGACTTGGGCGCGGTGGGAATAGACGCTGATCTGTACCTGCTCGACGTTGAGTTCGCGGAGGCGGCGGGCTTGTTTTTCGCGAATGAGGATGGCATTCGTTTTCAGCTTTACGTTGAAACGGAGCGAGCGGGCGTACTCGATGATTTCGAAAATGTCTGGGCGGATGAGCGGCTCGCCGCCGCTGATGGTGAGGAAGAAGACGCCGGCGGCTGCGAGCTGGTCGAGCGCGGATTTGATTTCAGCGGTGGACATTTCGCCGTCGCCATCGTGATCGAGATAGCAGTGTTCGCAGCGCTCATTGCAGCGATAGGTGACGTCGAGATGGACGGTGAGAGGGACGCCACGGTCGAGAGCTTTGCGGTTGAGATCGGTGATGAGGCTCATGGTGTTTAGCTTTGGGCTTGTGTCGCGCGCGGCTGCGATTGCGGTCGCGGTTCGGCGGAGAGTTGGAGAATGCCAAGCTCGGCGAGATTTGTTACCAGGGATTCGGCGTCGCGATAGGCGGTCTCAGGTTCGATGTCGAACTCGGCGCAGATTTTATTTTCGACGATGTCGCGGAGGGAAGTTTTTCCGTCGGCGGCGTTCCAGATGAGCGTGGCAGTTTCGTTAAGGCTGAAGAGCGTGGAGTCGGTGGCGGACATGATCATCATTTCGCCGGCGAGTTCGCGTGCGGCGACGGCGTTGCTGCGGGTGAGGTAGGTAGCGGCATTGAGCGGCGTCGGTTGTGTGGTCGCGGTCGTAGTCACTGGATGAGCTCCCAAGCACGCGCGTCGGGGGTGAAGATGAGTTGGGCGACGTGTACGCGCGAGACAAATTCGAGAACGGAATCAAACACTTTGGCGACGAGTTCTTTTTCTTCGGCGAAGAAAAGAACGTGGCGCATGATGGCGCGCGCGGCGGCGATTTTGGAGATGGGCTCGATGCGATTTTCGGGGCCCTGGACGAGGAGATAGAGGGCTTCGAGCGGGGCGGAGGTGTTGGCGCCGACGCGGGCGAGTTCGCCGGCAAATGGCGTGCCGAAGGCTGTGTACGTGTGGTTGTTTTTTAAATCGGAGCGTCGGACGTAGGAAATTTCGTCGGTGAGGACGGTTGCGTCGGGCGGGGCGAGGCGCGACATCGTGGTCTTCCCTGCACCGGAAACTCCAGCGAAGAGAAACGCGCGGTTGTTTCGAATCGCGCTGGCGGCATGAAGGAGGAATCCGCCTTGCTCTGCGAGAACGAGCGAATGCGTGATGCGGAGAACGGTGTCGATCGAATAGGGATTCGGGCACTGGGTGATGCGGCCGTGGCCGGCGCGCGGATCCCAGGTGGCGTCGAAGTCGCCGCGGCGAAAATGCCAGAGTGAGCCTGTGCGGGTGACGCGGGCGTCTTCTTCGGAGGCGCGGCCGGTGGCGTCGAGATGGATTTCGAAGCGGCAGGCGGGTGTTTTTGCGTTGCTCACGGCGTGTGTTGCGTTGCGCGTGGCGAAGGTTTCGTAACGAGATTCGAGGACGTCGCAGAATTTCGGATCGCTGGGCTGAAGAAGGATTGGGATGCCGCCGATTTCTACGGTGACGCTGGCAAGCGGTGACGACTGGCTGCACTCGCGCCCGCGGTCGTACGATTGTTCACGCGCTTCAGTTTCGGCGAGAGCGGCGCGAATCATCAGGCGAACCCTTGGAGATGATCGGATGCAGCGCGATCAACGAAATCGGTCGAGCGTCCAGAGAGACGCATGCGGAGAGTATGCGTGGCGAGCAAGAGGCGCGTGAACATGGGGGAGTTGCGGGCAGCCCAGCGATAGGCGCGGGTGAACGGGCCGGGCTTGACCACGATCTCGACCAATTTGCCGCGGCGTTGAACTCGCGTGATGCGGCCAAGAAGCTGGCTGGCGTCGACGGATGGATCTTCTTTCTGCAAGGCGTCGCCGCGCGTGGCGAATACGACGCGATTGCGCTCGGGCCATTTGCGCGTGACGCGATGAACGAACGGGCGACCACCGAGAAGAAAGAAAACAATTTCGCCACGGCGCGCGTCAGATGCGGAGTCAGCACGGACGGTGAGGAGATCGCCGGGATAGATCGACGGAATCATGCTGCTGCCGAGAGCGACGAAACGAACTTCGCCGAAACGATGAAGGACTTCGGCGGCGAGATCGAGGCACGCGTCGTGAGATGTGGGGGCGACGGATGCGGCAGGCGCGGAGCGAGCGTTGGGCGCCGCGTATGCGGGCTTTTGGGTTTGAGGATTACGATTCGGCGTGGCAGCGGGAGCGGGAGCAGCTGCGGTTGCGGTGGCGTTGCGAGGAGTCAGGAGTTCCTCCGGTTGAAGCGGCACTGCGCTTGGGTGGGGCCAAGCTTTCCGCACGCGAGCGCCATGGTCTCGAAAACTTTTTCGTGCTGGAAGGCGGGTTTTACATACGGGCGCTTGGGCTTGGCGCCAGTGCCCTTCCCCGTTGCGCTTGCGTCGTGATTGTTGCGAACGCGATCCATCGTTACTCCAGTCCGCTTAATTAAGCCCTGCCTGAGTCAGTTTTACGGCGCAGCCGCCGGTTAGAGCATTGTTCGTGTTGTTCGAACACGCCGCATTTTGGTGCAAGGCGTTGAAATAGATGCTGGCGGCTTGCGGGAAAGTCGTTGAGCTTGCGTTATTGTCCACGATGATACCGCTGGTTCCGATTCCTTCGGTTACGGCGGTGAATGCGGTCGGGAACCCGGTCGTGATTTCGGAGGATGCGACGTTGGTCTGAGCACTCTGAATGGCGGAATAAAATAGCCAATCATTGCCGGTGTTGGAGTTGAAGAATTCCGTCATCGGCGCAAACTCGTAGCCGGGACCGCCGCCGAGGGCAAGCGTATTCGAGGCTGGCGACTTGATGACGCCAGTAGTCGTATTGAAAGTGAGTCCGTATAACGCAACAGTGGCGCCACTGTTTGTGCCGCCTGTGCAAGATGTCACCGTACCACTACTCACTCCTCCGATGTACATCATTGCTCCAGAGGACGTGATGCTATTGAAGTAGGCGTTGTTCGGCGTCGGAGAATGCAGATCGCATTGATTGCCTTGCCCGATTTGGACCACGACAGGCGAGGCGAGGCTCACCGGAGCCTGAACGAGAACGGCCTTTGTGCCGGTGCTTGCGGAGCCACTCTCCGCGTAAACGAAGCCATTGACGCTGTCCACGATCGGAGGGTCGACGATGCCGCCGTATGTTTTAGTTGTTCCGTCGCCGATGGTGATCGAAGTAATCGTGCCGGTGCCGGTCGAAGGAACTGCGTAGAGTTTTCCGTCGGCGCAGCCAACGTAGACCTTGGAATTAACGACATTTAAAACCGGTCCCGTAAGCTTCTTGCCCGAGCAAACGGTCACTGAGCCACCCGTCCCGAACGAGGTATCGATCATGGGCTGAGCGCCTGCGCAGGACGGCAACGTGCAGAAAACATTCTTTATGCGAAAGAGCACGCCGGCGTCGTTACCGACGTAGGCGAGGTCACTGAAATAGTCGATGAATGGCGAGGAGAGCGTGTCGCTTCCGGCCGTTGTGGACCCAAAAGAGAGATCCGTCATCGTCCCAGAACCTGCCACAGGAGACACAGTAACGACAGTGGGCGTGATCGGGCTTGTGACGTCCTGGAGATCTGAAGTTTTCCTTCCGTCGTTCGCTTTCCATGCCAAAACATGGAAATGAGAGGCTTTGTTCGTCGACTCGACAAATGCGATTTTTGCCCCAGTACCATCGCTGGAGATCACTGGCGAGGTCGTGACCGCGCCGCCGATCGAACTGACTCGATAGGACCAGAACACCTCGGCGTCAACACCGGTGTCGCTGCCGGTGGCGGTTCGGTTGCACAGCCCACTGGAGACGCCGCTGTAAAGCTGGTTGAAAGCGACTATGTTTGGCTGGCTTCCACTCGAAGCAGCATTTATCGGAAACACGACGAAGTCGCTCGTGCAACTCGGCGCCGCGTTGACGTCGAACGAGAATTTTGCGGGGAACATAGTTTCGGCAGTTCCGGCGGTACCCAGATAGATGCTCCAGTCACGCAGGATCGGTTGAGCACGAAGAGTCGGGCGTCGCGGACCAAGTCGAAAACGAGCGGCAAAAGCGTTCAGTCGCCGTTGAGCCACGCCCCTGTCGAACTCGGCCCAACTCGTGAGCGCACGAGGGTCGCGGCGAGCTGCTTCGAGCGCACCAGCCGTTCCGGTGCGCGAGTAAATCGCGTGTCGATTCGTCCAATCGTGGACTTGAGGCGAATTGAGATGGCGAGCCGGAGGCAGTGGTGACGCACTGCGGCGAAGCATCTGGCCCGAAAAGATCAGAGGCAAAACACCAAAGGGTATAAGGAGCAGGGCAAGGCGCCCGCCCCGAATGCGGGGTCTAGTCATAGTGTCGAACACACTCTCTTGCGCGAGAATCTGTGTATGGAATCAGTGTCTTACGGCGCGGTGGAGAGTCCGATAACGAAAAGAGAGGGTGTGGGCAAATGGTAAAGGGGGCGTACGCTTACTCACGTAACGGAAGAGGAGCCGGTATTTGTAGCGGCGCTGATGGGAAGGTTGATTCGAGTAAAGGCGCTTGATATCAGTGCTTGGCGACGGGGGTCGACGCGAAGATTTCGCGAAAGACAGCGAGGACTTCGGAAATGCGGAACGGTTTCTGGAGGCGGCGCGGCTCGTTCGATCCGGCGGGCGACGGTTCAACGAGATCGCCGGTCATGTAAACGATGACGGGCTTGTTAACGCCCGCGGCGGAGAGAATCTGCTGCGCGGCCTCGTGGCCGGCGAGCGAGTGGCCGTTGGACATGAGATTGACGTCGCACAACAGAATGTCGTAGCTCCGCTCTCGCACGAACTGGACGGCGCCTACTGGAGTGGAAGCGCAGTCGACATGTAGGCCGTGGGTGGACAAGCCTTCCTCGAGAAGCATGCGGATGCTCTCTTCGTCGTCGAGAACGAGGATGGAACGACCGCTGAAAATGCCGGCGTCGAGCGCGCGGATGGTGGTCGGAAGCGCGGGCGTAACACCGTCGAGAACGGCGGGCGCAGACAGCGCGTGCGATTCCTTTTCGCCGGCGAGCGGCAAGAAAATGGTAAACGCGGAGCCGCCGACAGGGAGCGTTTCGACATCGATGGAGCCGCCGTGTTCACGAATGATCGCGGTGCAAATGCTGAGGCCGAGACCGGTGCCACCGCCGGGACGCTTGGTGGTGTAGAAGGGATCGAAGAGTTTCGAAAGCGCCTCGGGAAGAATACCAACGCCGTCGTCCTGAACGGTGACGGTGACGTTGTTGCCGATACGGCCGATGCGAATCTGAATGCGGCCGGACTCGCGGACTTCGCGAATAGCGTGCTCGGCGTTGCTGATGAGATTGAGAAAGACCTGAATGAGTTGGTTGGCGTCGCCGACGACGGCATAAAGGCCGGTCTGCGACTGAAACTCGACCGCAACGTTGTTGCGGCGCAAAGAATGTTCGTGGAGTTGAAGCGTGCGCTCGATTAGGTTGCTGACGTCGAGCGTTTTTTTCTGAGGCGCGGCGGGGCGCGAAAATTCCAACAAGTTCTGGACGATGCGAGCAGCGCGGCGGGCTTGGCGATGCGTAAGGTCGAGCTGGCGCTTGGTGGGTTCGTCGATGCCGGCGCGTTCGCGCAATAATTCGGTGACGCCGAGAATCGCGGTGAGCGGGTTGTTAAGCTCGTGCGCGACGCCGGCGAGCATCTGGCCCATGGCGGCCAGTTTTTCGGCCTGGATGAGCTGTTCCTCGAGGCGCTTGACGTCGGTGACATCGCGGCCAGAGATGATGACGCCATCGATTTTTCCGGTTTCGTCGAAAAGCGGGCTGAGATGGCAGCGGACCCGGCGCCAGTCGCCACTCTTGTGGCGCACGCGCATTTCGAGAGAACCGAACGAGCGCTGGCCGGTAAACATTTCCGCGAAAAGAGTTTGCAGCGCCGGACGATCTTCGGCGTGGGTGCGCTCACCGAGCGCGCTCCAGTCGTATTCCTCGGGGTCGTAGCCGAGAATTTCTTTCACGCGCGGGCTGGTGAAAGTGTACTGACCGTCGGGATTCAAAACGAAAATCAGGTCGGGGAAGCTGTCGATGAGGCGGCGCGCGAATTCCTGCTGCTGATAGAGGCGGCGCTCCATCTCGCGGCGCTCGGTGATGTCCATGAGCGCGCCGTGATAGCGGAGAACGCGGCCGAACGTGTCGCGCACGACGGCGGCGGTGTTGAGGCAGATAATGGGCTGGCCGTCCTTGCGAATAAGCGTGAGCTCGCGGCCCTGAAGCATGGGCTCGGAATCGACTTCCTGGCGAAGGAGGCGGCGTTGCTGCGCATCGGGAAGAACGTCGGCAAGGCTGCGAGCGAGAAGTTCTTCTTTCGAGTCGTAGCCGAGCATTCGAACGAGCGCGGGGTTGGCGTCGAGGATGCGATCGTCTGGCGTGACGATGTAGATGCCTTCCTGCAATGTTTCGAACAATTCGGTGAAGCGCGCTTCGTTTTTGCGAGAGGCGGTGATGTCTCGCGCGAGAATGGTGACGCCGTGAACCTCGTCGCCGCGCATCATGGCGTGGGCGACGCAATCGTAATAGAAGGTGGACTTGTGGCCTTTGATTTTGAGGTGGACGACGCCGGTCCAATGGCGGCGCTCGATGAAGCGAGGCATGGCGCGGTCGATCAGAGAGCGGGCTTCGCCGTTGGCCTCTTCGAGGAATTCGCTGACGTGGCGGCCAACAATTTGTTGAAAGCGCAGGCCGACGAGATCGGCAAAACTGCGATTGACAGCGCGGACTTCGCCCTCGAGAGTAAGAGCGAGAAGCACGTCGTCGAATGAATCGATGAGGTCGCGATAACCCTGCTGCGAGCGCTCGATGACCGCGAAAAGCTGATCCATCTGGCGATCACTGGGAGGTTCGGTGTCGCGCGTTTCGAGGCCCTTGACCAAACCACGCAACTCAGACATTTCTTGCGTGCGCTTCCACGTGTACATGCCGAACAGAGCGACGAGAATGACCAGGCCGACGGGAAGCGCTTCAAAACGAATAGCTAAGGAACGGATCGTGTCCCAGGAGACGACGGCAAAGACAACCGAGATGACGAGGAGCAAGAAGAACGTCAGACGCCAAAGCTCGCCCTGGCGCCGTTCGAACTGCGCGAGACGCTCGGAGACAGCTGGGCCTTTTTGGGAGGGCACTCGGTCGTTCGCCGGGGATAGCTTATTTTCGGGCATGAATTTGGGCGAACTTAACTCTTGAGCCGCACGACTGGTACTGGACCCCCTTTATTGTAGGAAGATGGGGCGACGAGCGGCAACAACATGGATGCCCGCGAGTGCCTGAAACATACCTGTACTGATTCCATACAGATTTGGGTGAAAAAAAGAACCGGCGCTCGGGGTTGAGCCGAGCGCCGGTCGTTTTTTCGATTTGAACGGGAGGATTCACCCAACCCATTGATAAGGTTAGACTTCCGTGGCTGCGTCGGCTTCGCTTCCCTTTTCGAGGAACTCGATCGCGGCGGCTTCCTCCGCGGTGAGTTCGGCGGCTTCGGGAATGTCCTCAACCGGAGCAGGCGCGGGCATTTCCGTCAGCAACTGAATGCTGCGGTAGTGCTCGAGACCCGTACCGGCCGGGATGAGGCGGCCCATGATGACGTTTTCCTTCAGGCCGCGCAGGTAGTCGACCTTGCCGGCAACAGCGGCTTCGGTGAGTACGCGCGTGGTTTCCTGGAAGCTCGCAGCCGAGATGAACGAGTCGGTCGAGAGCGACGCCTTGGTGATACCGAGGAGCAGCGGACGACCCGTTGCCGGGCGGCCTCCATCCTTGATCACCTGATCGTTCTCTTCGCGGAAGCGGAACTTGTCCACTTGCTCTTCGAGGAGGAACGACGTGTCGCCAACGTCTTCGACCTTGACCCAGCGCATCATCTGGCGCGAGATCGTTTCGATGTGCTTGTCGTTGATGTTCACACCCTGCAGGCGGTAGACCTCTTGAATCGCGTTCACGAGGTAAGCCTGGGTGAACTTTTCGCCGAGGACCGCCAGCAAGTCGTGCAGGTTGAGCGGACCGTCGATCAAAGCCTCACCGGCCTTGACGTGATCGCCTTCCTGAACGTTGATGTGAATACCGCGAGGAATCGAATATTCCTTCGTGGTCTTGCGGTCTTCGCTTTCGACGTAGATCTTGCGCATGCCCTTGGCGATATCGCCGTAACGAACCACGCCGTCGATTTCGCTGATGACGGCAGGATCCTTGGGCTTACGGGTTTCAAAGAGTTCGACGACGCGCGGGAGACCACCGGTGATGTCTTTCGTCTTGGTGGTTTCACGCGGGATCTTCGCGAGTACGTCTCCGGCCGACACTTCATCGCCATCCTTGACCATCAAGTGAGCGCGTGAAGGCATGAGGTACTTGCGGCGAACCTTGCCCGAAGAATCGCGAACAAGAATCGCAGGCTGATGCTTTTCGTCGCCCGGCGGCAGGGTGACAACGTCCTGCGAGAGACCGGTGACTTCGTCGACTTGCTCTTCGATCGTCAGACCGGGACGCAGGTCGTCGAACTTCACGGAGCCGGCGGTTTCGGTAAGGATCGAGAAGGTGAAGGGATCCCATTCGGCCAAAATCTGGCCGTGCGTGACGCTCTCGCCTTCGGCAACGCGGAGACGGGCGCCGTACACGACGTGGTAGCGCTCTTTTTCGCGGCCCTTTTCGTCGACGATGGCGATCAAACCCGCGCGATTCATCGCGATGGCAGTGCCGCCGCGACCTTCGACGTGCTTGAGATCCACGAACTTGACGACGCCGTGGTTGCGCGCTTCGAGCGTGGAACGCTCGGAAACGCGGGTGGCGGTTCCGCCGATGTGGAACGTACGCATCGTGAGCTGTGTGCCGGGTTCGCCGATGGACTGCGCGGCGATGACGCCGACCGCTTCGCCGAGTTCAACCATGCGGCCCGAAGCGAGGTTGCGGCCGTAGCACAGCGCGCAAACACCGCGGCGGGATTCGCAGGTCAGCACCGAGCGAATGCGAACGCGCTCGATACCCGCAGCCTGCACGGAGTTGGCGAGCTCTTCGGTGATTTCCTGGTTCACGTCGACGATGATGTGGCCTTCGAAGTCCTTGATCTTGTCGAGCGAGACGCGGCCAACGATGCGGTCGCGCAGCGGTTCGACTTCGACGCCGGCTTCGATGATGGGTTCGACGTAGATACCGTCGCTGGTGCCGCAATCGCGCTCGTTGATGATCACGTCTTGCGCGACGTCGACGAGGCGGCGAGTGAGGTAGCCCGAGTCAGCGGTCTTAAGCGCCGTATCGGCCAAGCCCTTACGCGCACCGTGCGTCGAGATGAAGTACTGCAGCACGTTGAGGCCTTCGCGGAAGTTGGAAGTAATCGGCGACTCGATAACTTCGCCCGACGGCTTCGCCATTAGTCCGCGCATACCGGAGAGCTGCCGAATCTGCTGTTTCGATCCGCGCGCGCCGGAGTCGGCCATGACGTAGACGGGGTTGATGCCGCCTTCCTTGTCCTGGTTCTCGAGGGTCTTAAACAATTCGTCGGCGACTTTTTCGGTGACGTCGCCCCAGATAGCGATGACCTTGTTGTAGCGTTCGCCGTTGGTGATCGCGCCATCGAGGTATTGCTGCTGCACCTTGACGACTTCCTTTTCGGCGTTCTCTACGAGCTTGGGCTTATCGCCCGGGATGAGCATGTCGTCGATGCCGATCGAGATGCCGGACTTGGTGGCGTACTGGAAACCAAGTTCCTTCAAATGATCGAGCAGCACGACGGTGCTTTCCAGACCGAAGCGCAAGTAGGCGTAGTAAACAAGCTGCTGAACGCCCTTCTTTTTGAGCAACCCGTTGATGTACGGGAAATTGCTCGGCAAGTGGTCGTTGAGAATGACGCGCCCAACGGTGGTCTGAATGAACTGGCGCTCCATCTTGACCGGAACGGTATGCGGCACGTCCTGGTTGTCATACGCGGTGGTGAGGTCGATAACTTCACCGGTGTAGCGCAGGCGAATCGGAGTGAGCAGTTCGACTTCGCCGGCTTCGAGCGCAAGCACGACTTCGTCGGTCGAGCCGAACACGCGGCCTTCGCCCTTGGCTCCGGTGCGCGCCTTGGTCAGATAGTAGATGCCGAGGACCATGTCTTGCGACGGAACCGCGAGCGGCAAACCGTGTGCCGGCGACAGGATGTTGCGCGAGCTGAGCATCAGCACCGACGCTTCGACCTGCGATTCTGGCGACAGCGGAATGTGAACGGCCATCTGGTCGCCGTCGAAGTCCGCGTTGAACGCGGTGCAGACCAGCGGGTGAATTCGAATCGCCTTACCTTCTACGAGTATCGGTTCGAAGGCCTGGATGCCGAGGCGGTGCAGCGTCGGAGCGCGGTTGAGCATAACGGGATGTTCGCGAATGACGTCTTCGAGAATGTCCCACACGACTGGATCCTGCTGCTCGACCATTTCCTTGGCTTGCTTGATGGTGGTGCAGTGCCCGTGCGCTTCGAGCTTGTGATAGATGAACGGCTTGAAGAGCTCGAGCGCCATCTTCTTCGGCAGACCGCACTGGTGGAGCTTGAGTTCCGGGCCAACGACGATGACGGAACGGCCCGAGTAGTCAACGCGCTTACCGAGCAGGTTCTGACGGAAACGGCCCTGCTTGCCCTTGAGCGTGTCGGACAGCGACTTGAGTGGGCGATTGTTGGTGCCGCGAAGAACACGACCGCGGCGGCCGTTGTCGAACAAGGCGTCGACGGCTTCCTGCAGCATGCGCTTTTCGTTGCGGACGATCACGTCGGGAGCGCGAAGCTCCATGAGCTTCTTCAACCGGTTATTACGGTTGATGACGCGGCGATAGAGGTCGTTCAAATCGGACGTGGCGAAGCGGCCGCCGTCGAGTGGTACGAGCGGACGCAGTTCCGGCGGAAGCACCGGGATCACGTCGAGAATCATCCACTCGGGCTTGTTGCCGCTCTTGCGGAACGCCTCGAGCACCTTGAGGCGCTTGGCGAACTTGATCCGCTTCTGCAGCGACGGATCGACCTTCATTTTTTCGCGAAGCTCTTCGGACAGCTTTTCCACTTCGACGCGGCGGAGCAATTCCTTGATGGCTTCCGCGCCCATCTTGGCGGTGAACTGGCCCGGATATTCCTTTTGCAACTCGCGATATTTGTCTTCGAGCAACACTTCGCGTTCGCGAAGCACGGCGACTTCACCGGCATCGACGACTACGAAAGCTTCGAAGTAGAGAATGCGCTCGAGGTCGCGCATCGAGATGTCGAGCAGGTAGCCGATGCGGCTGGGCAGGCCCTTGAAGAACCACACATGCGAGCAGGGCGATGCCAGCTCAATGTGTCCCAGGCGTTCACGGCGAACCTTGCTCAGCGTGACTTCCACGCCGCACTTATCGCAAATCACACCGCGGTGCTTCATGCGCTTGTACTTGCCGCACAAGCATTCCCAATCGGTGACCGGGCCAAAAATCTTGGCGCAGAACAAACCGTCACGCTCAGGCTTGAACGTGCGGTAGTTGATGGTCTCGGGCTTGGTGACTTCACCGTGAGACCACGAGCGGATTTTCTCTGGGCTGGCCAGACTGATACGAATAGAATCGAAATCGGCAATCAAGCTGGCGCGATCATAAGGGCTGCTGCGATACAAGGTTGTTTCCTCCCTCCCCGGCTTCCACCGGGGACGCGATCCGATGTTTTGCACCGGACCGGCTGAGAACCCAAACTGCCAAGAACTACAAATGCTGCGGTCTTGCTGAAATGGGGCGCGGCGTCTAATGAAAGGGCTGCGCCCCGGTTTCGTTAAATGCCGACTTAGTCGGCGGCCTTACCTTCTGGCGGTTGCTGTCGCTTCATGAGTTCGACGTCGAGGCAGAGTGACTGCAACTCGCGAACGAGCACGTTGAACGATTCCGGCACACCAGGCTCGATACCCGGCTCGCCCTTGACGATGGCCTCGTAGATCTTCGCGCGGCCGTAAACGTCGTCGGACTTTGCCGTGAGCAATTCCTGCAGGATGTGCGCGGCTCCGTATGCTTCCAACGCCCAGACTTCCATTTCGCCGAAGCGCTGACCGCCGAACTGCGCCTTACCACCCAACGGCTGCTGGGTGATGAGCGAGTAGGGACCGATCGAGCGCGCGTGAATCTTGTCGTCGACGAGGTGCGAAAGCTTGAGCATATAGATGTAGCCGACGGTGACTGGCTGATCGAACTGGTCGCCGGTCATGCCGTCGAAGAGGTTGATCTTGCCGGCATGCGGCAAGCCCGCGACTTCGAGCAAGTGACGGATCTCCGTTTCGCGCGCGCCATCGAAAACCGGCGTGGCGAATGGAATTCCTTCGCGGAACCCTTCGGCGTATTCGAGCAACTCTTCGTCGGACAGTTTGCCGAGCGTCTTCCAGATGGTGGTGTCAGAGAAGACTTCCTTGAACCACCGGCGAACGGCTTCTCCGCGAACTTCCTTGCTGAGCAAGCGCTTCAAACTGTTGCCGAGTTCCTTGCCAGCCCAGCCGAGGTGCGTTTCCAGAACCTGTCCGACGTTCATACGCGATGGAACGCCGAGCGGGTTGAGAACGATCTCGACCGGAGTGCCATCCGGCATGTACGGCATATCTTCCTGAGGAACGATGCGAGCGATGACGCCTTTGTTCCCGTGACGTCCGGCCATTTTATCGCCGACGGAAAGCTTGCGCTTCATCGCGATATAGATCTTGACCAGCTTGATGACGCCCGGCGGCAGTTCGTCGCCCTTCTTCAGTTTTTCCTTGCGCTCTTCCGTGATCTTGCGGAGCACGTCGATCTGGCGCGAAGTCATTTCCTCGATCTCTTCGATCTTCTCGATGAGTAGAGGGTCCCTCTCGTTGAGTTTCAGACGCTTGAGATTGCGCGTCGAAATCTTTTCGATGATGTCGCGGGTCAGGTCGACGCCCTTGGTCAAGAGGCGCTTGTTGGTCTTTTCGTCGTGCAGGTCGGCTTGGAGAATCTTGCCACCGAGCAAATCCGACAAGCGCTTGAGGCGCTCATCCGTGAGGATGCGGATTTCGTCGGCAAGGTTCTTCTCGAGCTTGAAGACCTGAGTGGCTTCGATCGCCTTGTGGCGCTCGTCTTTTTCGCCGCCCTTGCGGGTGAAGATTTTGACATCGACGATGGTGCCTTCGATGCCCGGCGGGCAATAGAGCGAAGCGTCGCGAACGTCTCCGGCTTTTTCGCCGAAGATGGCGCGGAGCAACTTTTCTTCCGGCGTCAACGTGGTTTCGCCCTTCGGCGTAACTTTGCCGACGAGGATGTCTCCCGGTTTGATCACGGCGCCGATACGGATGACGCCGCTTTCGTCGAGATTGCGCAGGAACGACTCGCTGATGTTGGGGATGTCGCGCGTAACTTCTTCGGGTCCGAGCTTCGTGTCGCGCGCTTCGATTTCATACTCCTCGATGTGAATCGAGGTGTAGTAATCGTCCTTGACCAGCTTGTCGCTGACGAGGATGGCGTCTTCGAAGTTGTACCCGCGCCAGGGAACGAACGCGACCAGCACGTTACGTCCGAGAGCGAGTTCGCCGCGTTCGGTGCAAGGACCGTCCGCGAGGACTTGTCCCTTCTTCACGCGGTCGCCCACGCGAGTCAGCGGCTTCTGGTTGATGCAAGTGTTCTGGTTCGAACGCTTGAACTTGATGAGCTGATAGATGTCAGCGCCGACTTCGCGGCTGAGTACACCGGAGTGATCGGACTCGACGCGAACGATGATGCGTTCCGAGTCGACCTGGTCGACGATTCCATCGCGTTTGCAGAGCACGACCGCGCCGGAATCGCGAGCGGTGACGCGCTCCATGCCGGTGCCGACGAGCGGAGCGTCTCCGCGAATCAACGGCACAGCCTGGCGCTGCATGTTCGAGCCCATCAACGCACGGTTGGCGTCGTCGTTCTCGAGGAACGGAATCAAGCTGGCGGCAACCGATACGAGCTGCTTCGGCGACACGTCGACGTAATCGACTTCGTCGCGGCTCTTCAGTACGAAGTTACCGGCCTGACGGCAGTTGACGAGTTCCGTCGTGATTTTTAGGCGTTCATCGAGCGACACGTTAGCCTGCGCGACGACGTACTTATCTTCTTCCCAAGCGGACAGGTAGAAGCAGTACGGCTCGACGGTAACCTTGCGACGCTTGAGCTCTTCGTTGAGCTCTTCGACGCGATCTTTCTCGACGATTTCGCCCGCTTTGAATTCGCTATCGCCGGCGTTCACGATCTGAACGTAGTCGATGATGCGCCCGCCCTTGACCTTGCGGTACGGCGACTCGATGAATCCGTAGTCGTTGATGCGCGCAAAGCAAGACAGCGAGCTGATCAAACCGATGTTCGGACCTTCCGGCGTTTCGATCGGGCAAATTCGGCCATAGTGTGTCGGGTGAACGTCGCGGACTTCGAATCCAGCACGTTCGCGCGACAGACCGCCAGGTCCAAGAGCTGAAAGACGCCGCTTGTGCGTAATTTCGCTCAAGGGGTTGGTCTGGTCCATGAACTGGCTGAGCTGCGATGAACCGAAGAACTCGCGGATCGCGGCCATAACCGGCTTGGCGTTCACGAGGTCATGCGGCATCGCCGTCGACATTTCCTGGTACACGCTCATCTTTTCCTTGATGGCGCGTTCCATGCGGACGAGGCCGATGCGGAACTGGTTTTCGAGCAATTCGCCGACTGCTCGAACGCGGCGGTTGCCGAGGTGATCGATGTCATCGACCACGCCGATGTTCTTGCGCAGCTTGAACAAATACTTGATCGCCGAAACGAAATCCGGCGTCTCAAGCGTGCGGTTGTCGAGCGGCGTGTCGAGCCCCATCTTGATGTTAAATTTCAGGCGGCCGACGCGGCTAAAGTCGTATTTACGCGGATCGAAGAACATGCCGCGGAACAAGTTGGTCGCGGTCTCCAGCGTCGGAGGATCGCCGGGACGCAGCTTGCGGTAGATTTCGATCAACGCTTCCTTGGACGAACGGATGCCGTCCTTGTCGAGCGTGCGCGAAAGCACCAGGCCGATGTCGTCGCGCTCTGGGAAGAAGACGTCGACTTCGGTGATGCCCGATTCCGCGAACGCCTGCCACAGTTCCGGCGTGAGCGGCTTGTTGGCTTCCAGCAAGACTTCGCCCGTCTGGCGATTGACGACATCGGCGACGCTGTACGCGCCTTCGAGGTCGGCCAGAGCCGAGCGAACCTGCGAGATCTTCGCCTTGATCAGTTCCTTGAAGAGATTCTCGGTGATGCGCTTGTGCGCGCCGACGATCACTTCTTCGGATTTCGGATTGCGGATTTCGTGCGTCAGCTTGCGATCGACGATGCCCGGCGAAATGTTCCAGAAGAGATCCTTGTCGCGCAGTGAAATGCGCTCCACCTGATAGAAGGTGCGCAGGATGTCTTCGTTCGACTTCATACCCAACGCGCGCAGGAAGATCGAGCCGAGGAACTTACGCTTGCGGTCGATGCGAACGTAAAGAATGTTCTTGGTGTCGTACTCGAACTCAACCCACGAGCCGCGGTACGGAATGATCTTGCCGAGGAAGTACGAGCGATTGTTCGCGCTCTCAAAGAACACGCCCGGCGAACGATGCAACTGGCTGACGATGACGCGCTCGGTACCATTAATGATAAAGGTGCCGTTCTCGGTCATCAGCGGAATGTCGCCGTAAAAAACTTCCTGTTCCTTGATGTCGCGAATGGTCTTCGCGCCCGAGTCAGGATCCTTGTCGTAAATCGTGAGACGAATCGTGACCTTGAGAGGCGCGGAATACGTCATGCCGCGCTCTTGGCACTCGTTCACGTCATACTTCAACTGCATCGCGACTGGATCGCCGCACTTGTTGCAAAACGTCGGAGTGTTCTTATTGAAAGTTCCGCACTTGTGGCAGATCACGTCACCCGTCTGGTACGGGTTGGTGACCACCGACGCGCCGCAATTCCGGCACGTTGCACGCAGATGGTGCAGGCCCTTCAGGTTGCCGCACTTGCACTCCCAGTTTCCGATCGCATAGTCGACAAATTCCAGCTGCGACATCTCGCGAAAATCCTTGATCGGAAACACCGACGTGAACACCGACTGGAGTCCGCCGTCATCGCGCTCGCTCGGCAGCAAATCCATCTGCAGGAAGCGCTGATACGACTTCATCTGGACTTCAATCAGGTTGGGGATCTGAATCGAGCCCTGGATTTTCGCGAAATCCAGACGCTGACGTTCCCGGACATGCTGATTGGTGTTCGACATGAATTACCTCATCCCTTGTGGGCAATGCACGAACAGTTGTGTAAAGACAGCGAATCGTGTGCCGCGACTTTCGCCCAAAAGTCAACGCGCACACGAACGCAGAACGCCTCTCGAAGGCGGTTGGAGTTGTGGTAGTACCCAGCCTCGACTTGCGTGATGAAGTCCTCTGGCGCGGTTCGCTGCTAGAGCCGCGCCCACTCTCGAAGCCCGTTGTTAGACCCGCTGCTAGAAAAGTAGCCCGAAAGCCGTTACTTGACTTCGACCTTCGCGCCGGCCTCTTCGAACTTCTTCTTGATGGTGGCAGCCTCGTCCTTGCTGACGCCTTCTTTAACGGTCTTGGGCGCGCCGTCGACGAGATCCTTGGCTTCTTTCAAACCGAGGCTCGTGACTTCGCGAACCGCCTTGATGACGTTGATCTTGTTCGCACCAGCCGCGGTCAGGATCACGTTGAATTCGGTCTTCTCTTCAGCCGCCGGCGCCGCCGCCGCCGCACCACCCGCCGGAGCCGCCGCCACAGCAGCTGCCGCCGCCGAGACTCCCAGCTTCTCTTCCAATAATTTGACAAGCTGCGATGCTTCGAGCAGCGTCAGCCCTTGAATCTGTTCCGCAATCGCGTTGATATCAGCCATTTCGTTATCCTTTGAACTTGTTTTCCTTCACGCCCTGGTCCACCACCACGG